>CAZTKJ010000117.1:0-1614 GCA_964614185.1 uncultured Lachnospiraceae bacterium | reverse complement strand
CAGACTGTAGACAAAGCGCCTCTGGTAAGTCCTAGACCAGAAGCGCTTTTCTCATTTTGGGTGTAAAAACTGTGTATTTAAATCTGTTTGCAGCAGAATCAAGTCCTATCAACCCTTTCTTGACCTTCATCTTTGCCAGCTTTTTTAAATTCATGCAGGCAAATGTAAGCCCAACTTTCATTTCCATCCGGGCTTTCCCAAACATCTGTGTATATCGGAATCCGTGGTTTTCCTTCGCTGTTCCAAAGATTCGTTCTATCGTTTCTTTTCTGAGAGAGTATAATTCTTTCATGCCAAGGGTCTGGCGAATATCTTCACACATTTCCAGATAAGGCTCCCAGATATGCCGCGTTATCAGTTTGACATGGTCTTTGCTTTCCGTACATTGTGAAAGATATGGACATCCTGCACAGACAGCCCCATTGCTTTTGTATTCCCGGTATCCGTTCCTGTTCGTTGTACTGTATGTCAGTACCTGATCATTCGGGCAGATGTAACAGTCATAATACTCATCATAAACATACTCATATTTTCGGAAAAATCCTTCTTTGGTCATTGGTCTTTTATAAGGCAGAAGAGGATCGATCCCATCATCTATCAGCAGTTTTGCAATCGCCGGTGTTTTATAGCCTGCATCCGCTATCAGCGTTTCTATTCCGATATCTTTTATCTTGTCATACAATGCCTTGAAGGTTCTGCTGTCGTGCTGATTCCCGGGATGTACACTATAACCCAGAATCCAGCCATTCTTATCGCAGGCAGTCTGTACTGCATAGGCAAATACATTTTTATGCTCACCCTTTCGGAACCATCCGCTTTCAGGGTCAGAAGTGCTTTCCTTGATGGTTTTCTCTTCCTTACCACCTGCACCGGAGGCTGGATGGTCGTCATCATCTTTTTCCTTCAGGGGACGTTTTCCATGGGCTTCACGGTCTTCATTGATTTCCTTCCTCAGGATCTCTTCAAAAAACAGGGCTTCTTCATGGGCAATACGTTTCTGCATCTTCCTGCTGTTTGCACGGGCTTTCACATGTGTCGCATCCACAAAGACCTCTGCAGGATCTATCAGATTGAATTTATAACATTCCTGCAGTATATGGGAAAATATCTGTTCAAAGAGGTCAGTATCCCGGAATCTGCGGGTATAGTTCTTTCCAAAAGTGGAGAAATGGGGAACCTTATCCATCATTTCAAGACCGAGAAACCACCTGTAAGCGACATTAACTTCAATCTCTTTCACTGTCTGGCGCATACTTCTGATCCCGTATAGATACTTGATAAAAGGGATCTTTATCAGCATGACCGGATCCATACTTGGACGTCCGTTATCGGAACTGTATTTATCTGCTACAAGATCATAAATAAAGGTCCAGTCAATGGCTTTATCAATAATCCTGAGCAGATGATCCTGTGGAACCATGTCGTCCATGCAGAACATCTGAATCTGTTCTCTTTTTTTATCGGCATTCTGAGTCATCATAGAAGTGTACCACCTTTATTAGATACTTCCATTATACCAGAAAAGAGGCTTAAAGTCCTGAAAATCTCTGACTTTTAGCTTCTTTTGACGTGAAAAATCCGAGGCGAATGCCTCGGACTTTGTCTACAGTCTGA
>CAZTKJ010000116.1:0-1675 GCA_964614185.1 uncultured Lachnospiraceae bacterium | reverse complement strand
AAGCTTCCTTTCAATGATGCACAGGATGGTATCTCCAATACCTTCACCATCATTCCCGGAGCTCTTGGTAAAGAAGATCAGGTATTTGCCGGCGATATCGAAGTTGACTTAAGCAAATAAGATTTTAAAGCTCATTGAAATTAGGGAGGTGCGCAATGGACGAAAAAAGTATGATTGATGACCTTGTAAAAATGCTGGATTCCGGCATGGCTATGGGTGTAGGACATGTGAATGTCGATACGGATGAAGCAGGGAAACAATCCAAAAACGTTCAGACTATGGGATGTACGGATTGCTCCAGAACTCCTTTAGCCTGCAGCGTTCCTACCCTGGAAGATGGTTTAGATGATTTTCATTAATAATTTAGGAGGTAATTTATTATGGCAGCAAGTACAACACAGGTAGATAACCTGGTATCATTATTAGATGGCTACGCAACTAAAGGCGGACATCATCTTAATGTTAACGTATTAAACAGAGATATGTTATTAGACGCTCAGAAAAATCCTGAGAATTATCCTCAGCTTACAATCCGTGTTTCCGGATACGCCGTTAATTTCATCAAATTAACACCTGAACAGCAAGCTGATGTTATCAGCAGAACATTCCACGAATCTGTTTAATGTATCATGCAATATTAAACGCCCGCTTTTTAGCGGGCGTTTTTCCTTATGTACTATCTCTTTCAAATTCCAGTATATCTCCGGGCTGGCAATCCAGCACATCACAGATTGCATTCAGTGTTGAGAAACGGATCGCACTGACTTTTCCTGTCTTTATATTGGAAAGGTTTACATTTGCAATCCCTACTTTTTCTGCCAGTTCATTCAGCGAAATTTTTCTATCAGCCATTACTCTGTCCAGCCTCAATATAATTGCCATATTTATAATCATGCTCCTTTCTGACATGTCCTCTTTCGAAGCCCGGAAATTTTGTTTCTCCGATGCCCCTTAAGTATTTACTACAAAGTTTCATCTGACTGCTTCTGAAGTTCACAACCGTATTCAAAAATATTGATAACACACCATCCCGCAAGTCCTATCAACAGGCCAATCAGTAAACTGCTCTTTAATGCAAGCACTGTTATAAGTACAAAAGAAATCTTTAAATTTTTCACGATCTGTGGCTGAAAGGGTGAATAACTTTCTCTGATATTTTTAAATGTCTTAGCTACAAAATGAAAAACTACCGCCATACAGATCAGTGCAACTGCTGTTACCAAAAGATAGCTCGCCAATGCCTCTGCCCCCTGGTTTTTTTCCACTACAGCTCTTCCTACAATTTGCTCCACTTCCCTTAAGCCTTCATCAGCTCCCTGTTCCACTGCATTTGCTAACATTTCATTGACTTCCTGCCGGAATCTGAAAACAATGAATCCGCCGGCCAAACATATGACAAAACCCGCAATCATAAAAATTTTTGAAATATTAGATACTACCAATGCCGCTTTACTGCTTTTTTGAATCTGCTTCATTTTAACATTTTCTTCGTTCATGTTACCCTCTTTTCCGTCCTTATTTCCTACTTTAATAATAGGAACTACTGACTGTTTGATTTTATTGTCTCATCATTTATAACAATCCCATGCATATGCTTTTGTTCCTGCTATGAGCTTATTATGTGAATTGTAATCCGAGATTCCATACCCTGTGTCCCGGATCATACCTAAAAGTA
>CAZTKJ010000115.1:0-1875 GCA_964614185.1 uncultured Lachnospiraceae bacterium | reverse complement strand
TCATATCCTCATCATAGATATCCTGCACATTAAGGTTAATGGTTATCTTAACATCTTTATGGAGAAACATACTCATTACTTTTTTTACCATAATAATCGAAAGCGCCCCATAAAGATCATATTCCTTCGCGACGGAGAGGAACTGACCCGGATAATACAGATTTCCCTGAGCATCCCTTATACGGATCAAGGCCTCGTACATTTCTATCCGACCTTTGCTGTTATCATAAATTCCCTGAAAATAAGGTATAATCCCGTCTTGGGCAAGAGCCTCCCTTACCACCTGAAGAATACGTATATCTTCCTTTATATCCGCAACTTCTTCCTGAAGCTGATTATATATGACAAAAGGATTTTTGCTCTTTGCACCGTATTGAAGGGCTGTATCTGCTTTTTGAAGGGCATCTTCCTCATGCATTACTACTGCGCATTCATAGGAGAGCTTAAAGTCCTTACATACGGCTCTGTTCACAAATTCATGGGCTGTTTTGATACATTCCACAAAGTCCCCGTCATCTGTCATGGTTTCTTCAGCCGCAATCAAAAGTCCGTTATCCCCATAGCTGTAAAAATGCAGAGCATCTACAAAAGAGCTCTTTTTCTCTGCCATATATTCTTTTAAATTTTCATAAACCGTCTTTAATTCCGACCAGAAAACCTCCTGCCCCAAAAAGAGACGGATCATCCGCTCATTTTTCAGGGAAAATACCGCCAGCTTGTCTAAATGGTGGCTGTCCCTGTCGTAAATATATTTGGCCTGATTATCCAGTCCCAGCACTTCCTGATAAAACATCGCCTGCTTCATTTTATCCCTCTGCAGGCTCAGCTGTTTACTCAACTGTCTGTTTCCCGTCATCAGCAGATAATTAATAATCTGCATATTTTCATGCTGTAGTTCGGAAACATCCTTTAATCCTTTTTCCTTCAAAATCAGGCGGGCATTCTCATGTTCCGACAATCCCGCTATCATCAGAGTGGCGTTACCATATATATTTTTACCCCTTAAATTACCGATTTCTCCCGCCAAAATGGCACCGCTGATATTAGTGGTGTAGAATTGTCCTATTTCCCATGTGGCACAGTCATGAAGCATCCACATTCTGGAAAGGCACTCGTAGGCAAACAGTGTTTCCACCGGCGCCTCTCCCAATTCTTCGTAGGCGCTGCTTAACTGGTCTACGATCCTCTGGGGCGCAAAATATCCCAGACCGAACTTCATGCCCTCGGATATTTCACTGAAAACATTTATTCTGTCTCTTTTCTCCGATTTCCAAGGCTCCGGCAATGTATCTGCCAATTCATAAACCACATTGTAAGCAGTCTGAGTCTCATCCAGTATAAGGGGAAACAAGCTCGCCAGGGTAGGATCTTTTTCCAGTTCTTCTCTGCCAAGGATCCCCTGATACCATTTGGCTGCATCATCACCCTCTATTTCATCTACAAAATGCTCATGGACCTTTGTTACCTCATAGCTTCGCCCTACGCCTTCTGCACCACAGATAACATTTTCATAGATAAAAAGCTTTGGCGATACCAGCATAACCGCCACCATTTTATTGATAGAAGTCTCTGTCTGCCCTAAAACATAAGCTTTTTCTCCTGCTTCGCTATGAGCGCCTTTGGCGCCTTCTGCCACATAAGCAACGCCGCCTATCATATTCAAGCCTTTATTTAATCGATCCATGCGCTCTACAAATTTTGCCGTTTTATAATAAGATAAAGGGAAAAAGGTCAGCATCATTCCTTTATCACCTTTTACAAGCCCATTGGACACCTCATCACCCAGGACTTCTCCGGCCTTTTCAACTCCCGGTTCCCGCTCACAGCTAAACATTCCAATCCGGATTTCACACTGCTCAAATACTGTGAGGGAAA
>CAZTKJ010000114.1:0-1895 GCA_964614185.1 uncultured Lachnospiraceae bacterium | reverse complement strand
AATATTCACCTTGATTTATAACCACTATGATATATTTGATTATCTCTTTTCCTGCAACAAAACTAACAGCCACAAATAATTGCTTCAAGAAATCTTTGTTATACAACAGCATTAGTAAAAGTAAAACAAATGCTATATCAATAAGCACTGCCATAAGGTCATTAAGCGGATCGGTGCGGTGAATCCTATCCAGTACCAGACTTTGGATCATGTAATGCAGGCCTGTCCATGCAAACAGGACAATCTTTTTCTGATACTTTCCCCTAAGAAATTTCTGCATATAAATACTGCCCGCTATGCTGTTTACAAGATACAGGGAAATAGACAGCCCTACTTCATACATTGACAATCCCTCCGTGCTTTGCATATTTCATATACTGCCTGATAAAATCGTTATATTTCTTTTGTGCAAGTATCAGTTTATCCCCATTCGCAACCTTGATCGTATCGGCATTATAAGAAACGATTTTCTCCATATTCACAAGATAGCACCTATGACAACGGTAAAAACCGCTGCCTGTCATCTGCTCCAATTCGTCCATTTTTCCATAACTATCCAGTATGCCCGTCTTTGTATGGATAATCACTTTTTTATTTGCACTCTCGATGTAATAAATATCTTTTATATAAATTTTCTGTTGTGCGCCGAAGTTTCTTACCAAAATATACCGTTTTGTCTGTTCTTTTGCTACGGACAGCTCTTTCAGCGCACGTCCGAAAACATTACGGAACTTTTCTTCGTTAATGGGTTTTAACAGATAATGGAACGCAGACACATCAAATGCGTTATTCATATATTTTTCATATCCTGTTACAAAGATAATAATGCTCTTTGTTCTTCCCTGTTCTTCCTGCCGGATATGATTTGCAACGTCCATTCCCGACACTTCCCTCATTTCCACATCAAGAAAGGAAATGTCAAAGCTACTCCGTACTTTCAGCATTTCCTCCCCTGTTGCAAAAGTCATAATTTCTGCATCCTGTATCTGCTCTTTTATCAGTGAAACAATATGTTCCCTTGCTGCCTTATCGTCATCACAAACCGCTATTTTCATCAGTCTTTCAACTTCCTCTCTTTCATGGAATATACAGGCAAAAGCCTTATCATTATTATATCGGCTTTTTATTTTTTCTATTGGTGAGGCAGGTGCCAAATACGGAATTTTAGGTGTGAAATCCTCGTGACGGGAAAACTATAGACGGATATTAAAAAAACACCGCTCCATAACTAATAATTAGTTATGGAGCGATGCTCCCAAGATTTATTATTATAAACCTTTATATTTTGTTTTGTATCCCGGATTATTTTCCGGCCTGAGTTCATTCGGGTACATTGTATCTGAATATATATCCGTCTGCAACTGCTTTACCAGCTTAAATACTTCCTGATAATCTCTGATGTCGCAAATCGTCATCCCACGATGTGAATGAGAGTGAGAATTTTCGGAAGTAAAAATGTTATGGCTGCATGTCATTACAACATCACCTACGCCTAAAAACTGATCAAAGATACCCCTGTGAATATTGATATGTGATAAATCAGTAAAAGGTTTCATTTCAAATTGTTTGCTGAAACAACCTGATGAAATGTATACTCCTTTGTCTGTTACAATGTATGCCGTATTTCTGTATTTTCTGAAAGACAAAATTACGCCGCCGATATAAATCCAAACAGGCAGCATATGCAGAGCCATAAAGGCTAAAATATATAACTCAATACCGGCTCCGGTGCCAAAATCAAAACCAATTACAGCCAAATCAAAAATACCCCATATGAGCGCAAAGGGCAGCATCGGATTAAAAATGCTCTCAAGGATGAAACACTTTTTATCAGGTCTTCCTCTCCATAGTATGTTCTCGTCGTTTCCGACCATTGCTTTCAAATCAGAATCATA
>CAZTKJ010000113.1:0-1914 GCA_964614185.1 uncultured Lachnospiraceae bacterium | reverse complement strand
AATCGAGGAGGTTCAAAATTATGTCAGAATTAACTTTTGAACAAATGTTGGAAGAATCATTAAAAACAATACATACAGGAGAGGTAGTAGAGGGTACAGTTATTGATGTAAAGCCTGAAGAGATCATTCTTAATATCGGCTATAAATCAGATGGTATTTTAACCAAAAATGAGTATACCAACGAGCCGGGCGTGGATTTAACAACAGTTGCCAAGCCGGGTGATACTATGGAAGTAAAGGTGCTTAAAGTCAATGACGGTGAAGGACAGGTTCTGTTAACTTATAAGAGACTGGCAGCAGACAGAGGCAATAAGCGTATTGAGGAAGCTTTCAATAATAAAGAAGTATTAACAGCCAAGGTATCACAGGTGCTTGAGGGCGGATTAAGTGTAGTAGTGGATGAAGTAAGGATTTTTGTTCCTGCAAGTCTTGTTTCTGATGTTTATGAAAAAGATCTTGCCCAATATGCAGGACAGGAAATTCAGTTTGTTATCAGTGAATATAATCCTAAGAGGAGAAGATATATCGGTGACCGCAGACAGCTTTTAATGGCTGAGAAGGCAGAGAAGCAGCAGAAGCTTCTTGAAAGCATTGCAGTAGGCGATGTTGTGGAAGGAACTGTTAAGAATGTAACAGATTTTGGTGCTTTTGTAGATATCGGCGGTGCAGACGGTCTGCTTCATATTTCCGAAATGTCATGGGGACGTGTTGAGAATCCCAAGAAAGTATTTAAAATCGGAGATCAGGTTAAAGTCTTCATTAAGGATATCAGCGGCACTAAGATTGCATTGAGCCTTAAATTTGAAGATGAAAATCCATGGAAAGACGCTGCCGTTAAATATGCAGTAGGCAATGAAGTAACAGGTAAAGTTGCCAGAATGACAGATTTTGGTGCATTTATCGAACTGGAAGCCGGTGTGGATGCATTGCTTCATGTATCGCAGATTTCCAAGGAGCATATTGAAAAGCCGGCTGATGTATTGAAGATAGGCGAGGAAGTTACTGCTAAGGTTGTGGACTTCAATGAAGTGGACAAGAAGATCAGCTTAAGCATTAAAGCACTGTTTGCTCCGGAACCTCAGGAAACAGAGGAAGAAGCTAAAGAGCAGGAAGATGCAGATGTTGTCTCTGTAGATATTGATGCAGTTATTGCAAGTGAAGAACAATAATTTGACTAATTAACATTGCAGAAGGTGATAAATAGCAGGAAGTGCGTATACGTACTTCCTGTTGTTATAAATAAGAATAATAAGGAATGGATGGTATTTTTTCATGATGATGGATTATGAAAGTTTTAAGAAGCAGGTTCTTCAGCTTACTAAGATTGATTTGAATGCCTATAAAGAGCGCCAAATGAAAAGAAGAATTGATTCTCTTATTTCTAAAAACGGCTATAAAGGCTACGAGGATTATATAGAAGCACTGAGAAAAGACCAGGAAAGATTTGAGGAATTTGTTACATATCTGACAATCAATGTTTCGGAATTCTATAGAAATCCTGAGCAGTGGGATTTAATGGACAAGGTGATCATTCCGGAGCTGATCAGTAAATATGGAAAGAATCTTAAGATATGGAGCGCTGCCTGCTCCACCGGCGATGAACCATATTCTTTAGTCATGGCATTGTCAAGGCACATACCGTTGAATATGATCCACATTATGGCAACTGATCTTGATAAACAGGTAATAGCAAAGGCAAAGGTAGGTCTGTATAGTGAGAAGAGCATAGCCAGTGTACCTGCTGATCTTAAAAAGAAGTATTTTACAAAGGTCGGGCCTTCCTACCAGATATCTGATGAGATTAAATCAAAAGTGGAATTTAAGGAACATAATCTGTTAGACAATAATTATGTTTCCGGATATCATATGATCGTGTGCCGTAATGTATTGATCTATTTTACGGAAGAAGCAAAG
>CAZTKJ010000112.1:0-1930 GCA_964614185.1 uncultured Lachnospiraceae bacterium | reverse complement strand
GTGTTAAGCACGCCGCCAGCGTTCATCCTGAGCCAGGATCAAACTCTCAATAAATTATTTTCCAGTTCGTCCCGGTTTTGATCAACTTTGGCTGATTTAACCGTTTCTTTCTTTACTGTTCTTAGGTCGTTCTTTTTGTTCTCTGAATTTTCTTCTTGAATTTTCAGGGTTGCATTACTGTTTATTTGTCAAGGTGCTTCGCCGGCTTTCCTGCCGGTCTTTCTGCGTCTTTCCCAGACGCGACTTTAAAATGATATCATGTGCATTTATCTATGTCAATACTTTTTTATGAAATTTTTTACATTTTTCGCAGTCAAAAATATTTATATTTTACCCCTTGGGAAAGTGCATCTTCACAAGCCGGATACCTGCCTATCAGTCAATAATTACTGACGTTTCTTCCAGTGAAATTACAGCTGATGCATCTTCTCCCTTTATCTGAATAGACAGAGATGTAATATTACCTATCTCTTCTTTTGCTATTTCACGTACCAATACCAGTTCTCTGCTTTCTCCGGCAGCTAATGTCCCCTGATATTTCGATAAATCATTTAACAACATTGTAAATAATGCATTTGAAGTATCTTGATTTACCGATATTTTGTATAATGCATCTATGCTATTCATATCTAGTGCAATTTCTTGCTGCGTTAAATTCTGCACCATGAATTTCAGTATAAGCAGTTCTGTTCCTTCCGTAGCATTCATTACAAATGCAATTTCGCTGTCATCAGTAGGATAAAAAGGCGTTGTTTCATATCCTATATAAGAAAAGGTGACATTATCCATCTGTAAAAATTCATCTAATGTATGAGCCGTCTGGTCCTGTTCTTCCTGCGTCTGATCAATAATTTCCGTATCCGGTGACGGTGCCACATTCTCTGATGACGGTGCCGCGTCCTCCGGCTTCGTATCCTTAAGTGACTCTGCCAAAGCCTCTTTCGCCATCTTCTTTTCTTCCGCTTTCTTCAGCTCATCAAGTTCCATTAATTTATTGACATGATTCTTGTCGTATTTTTGCACAATTCCTACTGCATATTCCACTACCATTGCCTGTGTTTCTTCATCCATTTCTGGTATGGCATTATTGCATCCTGTAAGTAAAATGGATCCTGTCAGCAACAATCCTCCTAAATAAACCAGTCTTTTCATCCTTCCATTGTTCCTTCCTTCTTATTTTCCATTTCACTATCTGTCTGTGCCTCTTCATATATCACTGCTTCTTCCTGCCGTTCTTCTATTCCGGCATTTTCAGCATCGTCCCTCCTCGGTTCTTCTGATGCTGCTGTCTCTGCCTCTCCTGCCGTTTCTGTTACTTCTTTCTCACCTGCCGTTTCTGCTGCTGTTTCTGTCTCGCCTGGCGTTTCTTCCATACTAAGGGATGTCTCCACTTCTTCCTTTTCATCATCTTCTTTCTTTTCCAAATAAATATACAGGAAAGAAATGCTTAGAGCAATTAATCCTATTACCAGGAATAAAATTACTTTGGAAAGAGACGGAATTCCTCTGAAATCATATAAAACCAGTTTTAAACAAACAAACACGGCCATGACCAATCCACAGATACGGTATACTTTATCTTTCAGTTTAAATCCGATACCCACACAGCATACTGCCACTGTCATTAAAAGAATACTTACAACAACAGGAGTTTCAAATCCTGCCACTAAAATCATATAAGTTAAAAATCCTGCCAGCAAAAGATATTTTCTTGGTATTCCCAAACCATATCTTTTTCTGAACATGACAAGAATCGCCACAGAACCAATCAGCATGGTAACGGAACTGATAACATAATCATCGCAGGCCCATACACACAGATAGAAAAGTCCCGCAATGCCTACATTAACAATATTGTATACCAACTGTTTTTGTTCCTTGAGAATAGGAAGGTGATTAAACAGCAAAAATAACAACAGCAACATTGCAG
>CAZTKJ010000111.1:0-2111 GCA_964614185.1 uncultured Lachnospiraceae bacterium | reverse complement strand
AAAGAACTATGACTGTGTTAGGAATGGGAGTGTGGCAATATCGGGTTCTTATCTGCGGCAGTGCGCTAATGATTCAGAAAAGGCAAAGGAATTGGAAGAAACATTATCCCTTTACAATGAAATTCGCGACAGGGGCTATGCCAATGCAAAGCAAAATGCCCAACGGTTAGGTGCAAGGCTTGTAAGCTATTCTGAAAGTTGGAGCATTGACAATACAGGCAATGTTACCATGACAGCTTCAACAACGGTAACTTCTGATACAAAAGGTTGGAAAGAGTTAAAAGAAGAACAGGAAGAACGGTTAAAGGAAAAGAAAGAAAAAGCGGAACAGGAAGAAAAATTAAAGACGCAGAAAGAGGAAAAGCAGGAGCAGTTGGATAAATTACAGGAAAATATGCGGGAAAAAATGGAAGAAACTGCGGTTACTGCCAAGGAAGCAGAAGTTATAGGTACGAATATGGACTTAAAGGTATAACAGAAAAGACAACCGTCGCTATGGATTTACACCATATGCGGCGGTTTGTCATTTCCACAGGCAGGTCGGACGAAAAGCAAAAGTCTTTATACCTGATTGTAAATTTCTTTCATATTAACAGATGCTTTTCATTCCATTTTGTATGCCTTTTGTTCCCTGCATCCCAAAATAGCAAACAATCTGCCGATAAAATATATAACGGAGCACAATAAAATCTGAGGTGATAAATTTTGAATATAGCAGTAGTTGATGATGAAGAAATCATTAGACAGCAGATACACGACTTCATAAAGAAGCAGAAGCCGGACATAAACATAAGTGATTTTGCCACAGGAGAGGAGCTGCTTGGGGCAGGGAGAGAATTTGACATTATCTTCCTTGACATACAGATGGAGGGCATGGACGGCATTGAGGCAGCAAGGAACCTGCGGCAACAGAATGCAGATGCGGTGCTTATTTTTGTCACGGGAATCAAGGAATATGTGTTTGAAGCCTTTGAGGTGTCGGCGTTCCATTACCTGCTAAAGCCGATTGATGAAAAGAAGTTCATGGAGGTGCTTGGCAGAGCGGCGGAGGAAGCCGGGAAACGTAAGGGACAGAAGGAACAGCAGATATTTATTCGGACAAAAAATCAGGGGTATACGCTTAACTTAAGCAGCATCCTGTATATTGAGAGCAGAGGGAAGAAAGTGGAAATTCATATTACGGACATGAAAGAGACCATAGAGGCATATGCCACTATGGATGAACTGGAAGGACAGCTTGGAGACAGATTTTACCGCTGCCACAGGGGATATCTTGTAAACATGGCGCACATAGTAAGATATGACAATGACAGTATCTTCCTTTCAGGCGGTGGCAATGTCTACCTGACAAAGAAGAAGCACAATGAGTTTGTAAAGGCATATATGTGGTATTTGCAGAATGGAGGGGTGTCCTGTGTATGAAGCAGTAAGTTGGCTGGTGGAAATTTTTTCTGCCATGTTTCAGGGATACTGCCTGCAGTATTTCTATGGAGGCTTTCTGGAAGGAAGGATGAAAGACCGGCGGATAAACGGGCTGGCAGCTGCAGGACTGTACGGGGTGCTGCGGCTGAATGCGGGGATCTTACTGCCCAAAAGTTATGGAAACCTTGGAACATTTGTAAAACTGGCAGCGATCATGTGCATTATATTCGTGATTGCATTGACATTTTATAGGGCAATTGGGAGGATAACTTTATTTCTTGCAGTCACCTTTATGGCTGCAAGTGAAATTAGTTTTTTCTTATCCTATATGGTTTTTAGGTTGGAAGATAACCTGTTCAGGCTGTGGAACTGGTATGCCGTAAGCGGATATATGACTTCAATCAAAGCATATCACACAGCAGCTGTAATAATTGTAATTGGAATGAATGTTTTAAGGTGTGTGGTGGCGTCGGCATTATTATACTTCACTGTGAAAAAAATAGTGAGAGATTACCGGGAAAAGGATTATGTCATACACAGGACGGAGCTTCTGTTTATCCTTACACCGGGGCTGGCGGGTTTGATGGTATGCACCTTACTGCGTGTAACTGTAGATATAGCGGAAAGCGGTACGCCGGAACTGCTGTATGACAGATACCCGTCACTGGTAATTATAGTGCCTGTTATCC
>CAZTKJ010000110.1:0-2172 GCA_964614185.1 uncultured Lachnospiraceae bacterium | reverse complement strand
GAAGTTTCCGGCGGTGGTAGAAAACCTTGGAGACAGAAAGGAACCGGTCATGCAAGACAGGGTTCAACAAGAGCTCCCCAGTGGAAGGGCGGCGGAGTTGTATTCGCACCTGTACCGAGAGATTATTCTTTTAAATTAAATAAAAAGGAAAAGAGAGCAGCCCTGAAGTCTGTTCTGACCAGCAGAGTAGAGAGCAATAAACTGATTGTTGTTGATGAACTCAAATTTGATGAGATCAAGACCAAGAAGTTCCAGGCAGTTCTTAATAACCTGAATGTAAGCAAAGCACTGGTTGTTTTGGCTGACAATGATAAAAACGTTATTATGTCTGCAAGAAATATTCCTGCGGTAAAGACAGCATTAACAAGCACTATTAATGTTTATGATATTTTAAAGGGCGACACCGTGATCCTTACCAAGGATGCAGTAGCCAAGATTGAGGAGGTGTATGCATAATGGCAGCAATTCAGTATTATGACGTAATCCTCAAACCGGTTATCACCGAAAAGAGTATGGCTGGTATGAGCGAAAAGAAATATACTTTTTTGGTTCATCCCGAAGCAAATAAGGTAATGATTAAAGAAGCCGTTGAAAAAATGTTCGATGGGGCAAAGGTTAAAAAGGTTAACACCATGAATCTGGACGGCAAGACCAAGAGACGTGGAATGACATTCGGCAAGACCGCCAAGACCAAAAAGGCGATTGTCTGGCTGACAGAAGACAGCAAGGAAATTGAAATTTTTGCTGGTCTCTAAAGAACAAAAGAAATTCTAAGCAGCAAAAATACTGCTGCTAAGAACATCTAAATTGTTCTGCAAAGAATGCTGCGCATTCTTTTGGATGATTTATGTAATGATTATGCACACATAAGTGCGATACTAAATGAAACTTGAAAGGAGAAAAAGACATGGGAATTAAGAAATATAACCCATATACACCTTCCAGAAGAAATATGACCGGTTCTGATTTTTCTGAAATCACGAAGGCAACACCTGAGAAATCTCTGTGTGCTCCTCTTAGTAAGAACGCAGGTCGTAATAATCAGGGTAAAATCACAGTAAGACATCGCGGAGGCGGTTCCAAGAGAAAATACAGAATCATTGATTTCAAGAGGAATAAGAAAGATGGAATTCCTGCAACAGTAGTTGGAATCGAATATGATCCTAACAGAACAGCTAATATTGCTTTGATCTGCTATGCAGATGGAGAAAAAGCATATATCCTTGCTCCGGAAGGCTTGACAGACGGTATGAAAGTCATGAATGGTCCGGAAGCAGAAGTAAGGGTTGGAAACTGTCTGCCCTTATCATCAATTCCTGTTGGTACACAGATACACAATATTGAATTATATCCCGGAAAGGGCGGACAGCTGGTTCGTTCTGCCGGCAACAGCGCTCAGCTGATGGCTAAAGAAGGCAAGTATGCTACACTTCGTCTTCCTTCAGGCGAAATGAGAATGGTACCGATCAGCTGCAGAGCTACAGTAGGAGTAGTTGGAAATGTAGATCACAGCCTTATCAATGTAGGTAAAGCAGGTCGTAAGCGCCATATGGGCATCCGTCCTACCGTTCGCGGTTCCGTTATGAACCCGAACGACCATCCTCACGGTGGTGGTGAAGGTAAAACAGGTATTGGACGTCCAGGTCCTTGTACACCTTGGGGCAAACCCGCTCTTGGTCTTAAGACACGTAAGAAGAAAAAAGCTTCTAACAAGTTGATCGTAAGAAGAAGAGACGGCAGGGCCATCAAATAATTAAGGAGGAGAGAAAATGGCTAGATCACTTAAAAAAGGACCCTTTGCAGATGCAAGTTTACTGAAAAAAGTAGATGCAATGAATGCAGCAGGACAAAAACAGGTTATTAAAACCTGGTCACGTCGTTCTACAATATTCCCCTCTTTTGTGGGACATACATTTGCAGTACACGATGGAAGAAAGCATGTTCCTGTATATGTAACAGAAGATATGGTTGGACATAAATTAGGTGAATTCGTGGCAACCAGAACTTATAGAGGACACGGAAAAGACGAAAAGAAGTCTAAAGTAAGATAGGAGGTTTTAGTAATGGCAAAAGGACATAGATCCCAGATTAAAAGAGAGAGAAATGCGCAGAAAGACACAAGACCTTCAGCTAAGTTATCTTACGCAAGAGTGTCTGTTCAGAAAGCATGTT
>CAZTKJ010000109.1:0-2420 GCA_964614185.1 uncultured Lachnospiraceae bacterium | reverse complement strand
TATAAAAAAGGATAATGAACAGCATAGAAATAGGATATTTGCTGCACAAAAATATGTTGATATATTTATGGATTCCAGATAGATGGCAAAGATAAATAGAGGTTGTTAAAAGTAAGTTTTATGCGTGAACAATAATGTAATAGAATCTTGATATTTCTGGTATTCATAGGTAATGGCGTTATTGCAACAATATGTGAAGGTATTTTTAGATGGAGGATAATAAGTATGGCGGAGAGTCAAAACATAGAATATAAAGAGTCATGGAGAGATGAATATCTGAAATGGGTATGCGGTTTTGCTAATGCGCAAGGAGGATGTATCTATATTGGACTTGATGATAATGGGAAGATTGTTGGTGTGGCTGACTGCAAGAAACTTCTTGAGGATATTCCCAATAAAATTAAAGATACAATGGGGATTATAGCCGATGTAAATTGCTTAGATGAGAATGGAAAACAATATATTCAGATTATAGTAAATCCAAGTTCGTATCCGGTCAGTTACCGTGGCGAGTATCATTATAGGAGCGGAAGTACAAAACAACAACTTCGCGGTTCTGCATTGACAGAATTCCTTGTCAGAAAGACCGGATATCGTTGGGATGCTGTTCCAATAGACAATGTTTTTGTTGGAGACTTAGATATAGAGAGTTTTGAAATTTTTCGCCGTGAGGCTGTTCGTACAGAAAGAATGACACGTAAAGATTTGGAATGTACAAATGAGGAATTACTTAGTAAGCTGGGATTAATTTCTGAGGGGAAATTGAAACGGGCAGCGGTTTTGCTGTTTTATCGCAATCCACAGCGCTTTTTTACGGGCTGTTATGTGAAAATTGGGAAATTTGGTATAGGTTCTGATCTTCAATATCAGGATGTAGTAGAGGGATCGCTTATCCTAATTGCAGACAGAGTGGTTGAACTGATTTATTTGAAATACTTAAAGGCGTCTATATCCTATGACAAAGAGGTACGTGTGGAGACATATCCATATGCAAGGGAAGCAGTGAGAGAGGCAGTATACAATGCATTGATTCATTGCAAATGGGAAGATGGTATCCCGATTCAAATTCGAATAGAAGATGAGGCTATGTATATCAGTAACGCATGTGTATTTCCAAGTGACTGGACAACAGACAATCTTATGAAAACTCATAATTCCAGACCATATAATCCGGATTTGGCAAACACCTTTTTTAGAGCCGGATATATAGAATCATGGGGACGAGGCATACAGAAGATTTGTGAGGAGTGTGATTTAATTGGTGCTCCAGCTCCGGAATATAGCATTCTTGGAGATGATATTACAGTTAAATTTACTGCTGTTGCGAACAGCAAAGTTTTTAATAGGACAAATGATGTCCGAAAAGAAAAAGATATGAATATAAAGGTTTTAGAGCTTATAATAGCCCAAACGGACATTTCATTGTCCGAAATAGCTGACCGTTTAGGAGTGTCGTATAAAACTGTGCAGAGAGCAGTGGCAAATTTAAAAAAGATTGGTGTTATCGAAAGAGTTGGAGGAAGAAGAAAAGGGTATTGGAGAGTAGAGGAGAACGATTGATAATTATGGTAATATCTATTCCATGATGATATGTTTGAATTTGTGTAGAATGATGGCAAAAACTGATGAACTATAAACAGATGCAGTCTGTAGTTTGCTGAAAAATAAATTTTTTTATTCCTTACTTGACACAAGCAGATATGATGCTGCTCCATCATCCGGGAACAGGTGATGTAGAGGCTTATCTTGCAATGGAGAAGATCAATGCTCTTGACCGTGGGGAAAAGCATGACTGGTATTAAGACTTTCAAAATGGAGGTAAAGATATGCAGGTTTTAGGAATGAACAGTAGTGCCGGAAAGGATGGCAATAAGATGAAAAAAGAAATTTACTTATTGACTTTGCTTTTATTTGCCTTCATTATAACCGGATGTGGAAATAAGAGGGCAGGGGATGGAGTGGAAAGCACTCCGCAGCAAAAGGATGGACAGACAAAGCAATCCGAAGATTATGAACAGGCAGGTTCTGAGACGGAAGAACAGGAATCCCCGGAAGAAGTTTCGGAACCGGAACAGGAGTTAGATTTGGAAACAAAAACCTTAGTGGTGTATTTTTCTGCTACCGGAACAACAAGACTGTTGGCAGAATACGCGGCAGAAATCCTAAATGCTGATCTTTACGAGATAGTTCCGGAAGACCCTTATACAGAGGAGGACCTGGCATATTATACGAATGGTCGGGCAGATCAGGAACAGAACGATCCTTCTGCACGTCCGGTAATTTCCGGTAGTGTGGAAAACATGGAAGAATATGATGCCATCATCCTGGGTTATGCTGGTGGTATAATAGGACTAAATCAAGAGAGGCCCATAAATCAAGGGTTTGCACTGGTTTAGTCCTATTTATTTAAGCCCATTGGT
>CAZTKJ010000108.1:0-3228 GCA_964614185.1 uncultured Lachnospiraceae bacterium | reverse complement strand
AGCCGTTAAATTGATCGTTTCCAAGATGGAAGATGCTGTCATTGAAGCAAATCAGGGCGAAGAAGCTGTTACAGATGAAATGGAACAGGCAGCAGAAGAAGTGGAAGCTACAGATATTGAAGAAGTAGCAGAAGCTGAATAGTGAGAAATAAGGAGGATTAAAAAATGGCTAATATTACAGCAGCAATGGTAAAAGAGTTAAGAGAAATGACCGGTGCCGGAATGATGGATTGTAAGAAGGCTCTTGGTGAAACAGACGGTGATATGGATGCAGCTGTTGAGTTCCTTAGAAAGAACGGACAGGCAAAAGCTGAAAAGAAAGCCGGACGGATTGCAGCAGAAGGTCTTTGCTATGTAACCTTAAAGGATGACAAGACCGCTGCAGTGGTAGAAGTGAATTCCGAAACAGACTTTGTCGCTAAGAATGAAGAATTCCAGAAATTTGTTGCAGCAGTTGCAAAGCAGGCAGTAGATTCAGATGCAGCTGATATGGATGCTTTCCTTGCTGAAAGCTGGAATCAGGATTCATCTAAGACAGTTAAAGAAGCTTTAGTAGATAAGATTGCCGTTATTGGTGAGAATTTAAATATCAGAAGATTTGAAAAAGTAGTTGCCAACGATGGCTGCGTGGTATCTTATGTTCATGGCGGCGGAAGAATTGGTGTTATTGTAGAAGCAGCAACAAATGTTGTTAACGATGCAGTTAAGGAAGCTTTGACAAATCTTGCTATGCAGGTTGCAGCGCTTTCTCCTAAATATGTATCCACAGAAGATGTTTCAGAAGAATATAAGGCACATGAGAAAGAGATTCTCATTGCTCAGGTTGCAAATGATCCTAAAATGGCAGGAAAGCCTGAGAAGGTTATTGAAGGTATCGTTTCAGGACGTCTGAATAAGGAATTAAAAGAAGTCTGCCTCTTAGAGCAGGTTTATGTTAAGGCCGAGGATGGCAAGCAGACTGTTGGTCAGTATGTTGCACAGGTTGCTAAGGCTAATAATGCAGATCTTACAATTAAGAAATTTGTTCGTTTTGAAACAGGTGAAGGTCTTGAAAAGAAAGTTGACGACTTCGCAGCAGAAGTAGCAGCACAAGCTGGAATGTAATAATTTTTACGAACTAAAAGACATAAGGGCGCCACGCTTTGCGAGGCGTCCTTATATTAAGTAAAAACAAAGCCGATGCAGGTAAACTCCTGTCATCGGCTTTTTATATGAAAAAGGTAATATATGTTAAATAATCAGGAAAGTGCAAAAGTGAATTGACATTTTTAGAGTAATTTTGTAAAATGTTAACGTTGTAAAGTAAAAGATGGAGTATATTTTATCAAAATATACTGGTTTTTAATTTTGAAATAAGGAGTTGTAGCTATGTTAAAGTATATTGTGAAGCGAATCGGTCTGGCAATTGTTACCATATGGGCAGTTGCAACCATTACATTTTTCCTGATGAATATGGTTCCCGGAGGCCCTTTCCTTTCAGAAAAGGCAATCAGTCCCCAGGCAACAGCAGCTCTGGAGGCTAAATATGGACTGGATAAGCCGTTGCTTCAGCAATATTTTACGTATATTACAGATGCTCTGCAGGGAGATTTCGGTGACAGTTTAAAACAAAGAGGACGTACGGTTATGTCTATTATTTTAATGAAGTTTCCGGTATCTGCCAGAGTGGGAGGTATTTCCGTGCTGGTATCGCTGATGGTAGGCGTGCCTTTAGGAAGTATTGCAGCATTAAAGCGAGGAAAGTTTTTGGACAGCTTAATCAGCGTTATTGCCACCTGTGGTATTGCAGTGCCCAGTTTTGTTATTTGTACGGTATTAATGTATTTTCTGGGGGTTAACTTAAAACTTCTTCCGACCATGGGACTTTCTTCATGGAAACATTATGTGATGCCGGTATTGACCCTGTCTTTTTATCCAACAGCATATATCATGAGATTGATGCGCTCTTCCATGTTGGATGTGCTGGGGCAGGATTACATGCGTACAGCCAAGGCCAAGGGAGTTTCAGGTATCCTGATTTTATTTAAACATGCATTGCGGAACGCGATCCTTCCGGTTATTACTTATGTAGGTCCCATGCTTGCCTATACGGTAACAGGAAGCTTTGTTGTAGAAAAAATCTTTACGATTCCCGGACTTGGGGGTGAGTTTATCAGTGCCATCAGCGGGCGTGATTATACCTTGATTATGGGAACTACGATTTTCCTTGCCACTCTGATCATTGTTATGAATGTGGTAGTTGATATTGTTTATAAGCTTGTAGATCCCAGAATTAAATTAAAGTAAGGAGTAAAGTCAGTATGAAACAGAATCCGGTCAGTTTTCAATTAAAACTCAATCCTGAAGATTTTCTGCCTGCTTCGGAGGAAGAAAAGCAGAGTCAGGTTATCATGAGGGAAAGTGTAAGCTTCTGGAAGGACGGTATGCGCCGTCTTGGCAAAAATAAAGTAGCAATGGTAAGCCTGATAGTGATTATTCTTGTTATGATATTTTCATTTATTGTTCCGGCTTTTTATCCCTATTCTTACAAAGAACAGATGAAGGGGGCAAATAATCTGGCTCCTATGGAGTATTCGGCGGAAGAGCAGGCAAGAATTGATGCCGGTGAAAACGTATTTCCACATGTTTTCGGTACGGATAAAATGGGACGGGATTATGCTATCCGTGTTATGATGGGAAGCCGTATTTCTCTTTTAGTAGGGTTGATTGCAACAGGAATTATTTTGATCATTGGATCAACTTATGGTTCTGTTGCAGCATTTTTCGGCGGCTGGGTAGATTTGATCATGATGCGTATTGTAGATATTATTTACACGGTTCCGGATATCCTTTTGATCGTGCTTTTGTCCTTTGCATTAAAGGCACCGTTAGGAAACTTAAAGATGGTTCCCGGTTTTAGATGGGTCGGTATCGTAGGTGAAAACCTGATCAGTATTTTTATTGTATTTGCCCTGTTATATTGGGTCGGTATGGCCAGAATGGTCAGAAGCCAGGTGCTGATGCTGAAGGAAAGCGAATATGTTACCGCCGCAAGAGCTCTTGGTGTAGGCAACGGCAAGATTATCAAGAAGCATCTGCTCACAAACTGTATCGGTACTTTAATTGTTACCACTACGCTGCAGATTCCCTCTTCTATTTTTACGGAGAGCTTTTTAAGCTTTTTGGGAATGGGTGTTGCGGTTCCCCTTCCTTCCCTTGGAAGTCTGGCAAGTGATGCAATCAATGGTA
>CAZTKJ010000107.1:0-3300 GCA_964614185.1 uncultured Lachnospiraceae bacterium | reverse complement strand
ATTGGCTGGGATTTTCCAAATGTGTCACAGGAGCAGATAAATGTTTTCAATATGCACGGCTACGAAGCGGCATGGATACTGCCTGATGGAGTCGTTCCTCCTGACATTGAAATACATGAGCAGGCAGACCACAAGTATGCGGCAATACACGTTGAAAGTCCCTCTGAAAACCCTTTTGTGACCATTCCCAATGCATATAAAACGCTTATGGAGTATATGCGGGTGAACGGTTTGGAACACACGGAAAAGGACGTTATCCCCTGTTTTGAAACCGATGGGGAGAGTATGGATATTTATATTGCCTGTAAGTAGCTTAATAAGAAAAATGAAATAATTGCTTACTTAAACAAACTATGACATAATAGTGTCATAGTTTGTTTGCTTTCTGTACCGGAACATGAGGAATAAACATGAAATTATATTCAAAAGAAGAAGCAAGGTATATGTTATGCCGTTATCATAATCTGGATGGCGCTGAAGCATTGTGCGGGAAAAAGGGCGTAGAAAAGATCATGCAGCGAATACACAGCATCCAATATGATCCGCTGAATGTTGTAGCAAGGAATGCTGATTTAGTATTGCAGGCAAGAATAAAAGATTACAGGGAATCAGATCTTTATGATCTGTTATACAAGGAACATAAGCTGATTGACGGATTTGATAAAGAAATGTGCATTTATAACTCCGAAGATTTTGGCCGCTTTCAATTTGTCCGAAATGAATATCATAAGCATGCGGTGTTTACTCTGAAGCATCGTAACCAGATGGGAGTATTGGATATATTGGACGATGTCAGAAATTTTGTGGAAAAGCATGGAAAGACAGGGACAAAAGACATTTCCATTGGAGAAGTGCGGGAAAGCCGTTGGGGACCCAAAAAGCTGTCAAGCGCTGCATTAGATTATTTATTTAATATTGGTGTTCTCACTGTAGCTGACAAACGGGGAACACAGAAATATTTTGACCTGACAGAACGTGTGATTGACAGCAAAAATCTTTCATGTGACCCCAATATGACCGTAGAAGAATTTCTGGAGTGGTATATCGAGAGGAGAATACAAAGCGTTGGTATTCTGTGGAATAAATCAGGGGGAGCATGGCAGGGACGTTTTTTGAGCGAAAATGAACTCCGCAGTTCTACACTTCAGACGCTTGTTGAGAAAAACAGGATTGAGGAAATACAGGTAGAGGGGATCCAGGAACCTTTTTATATTTCACAAGATTTTGAAAAATATATGAAGAATCAGACACCGGACAGATATGCAAGATTCATTGCTCCGCTGGATAATGTTATGTGGGACAGGCAGATGCTGGAAATGCTGTTTGGTTTTACATACCGTTGGGAAGTGTATACCCCTGTTGCTAAAAGAAAATTCGGTTACTATGTACTGCCTGTACTTTATAACGGAAAATTTGTGGCAAGGTTCGAAGCAGAGCCGGTTCGGCAGGCAAAAGAATTTGTTATTAAAAACTGGTGGTGGGAACCGGATACAGAACCGGACAGCAATATGATAGAAACCATAGAAAATGAAATGGTACATTTTGCAGATTTTCTTCAGGTTGACAATTTCCCAAATAATATTGAAAAATTAGGAGTTTAACAAACCTTTAATTTGCGGAGGGAAAAATGCAGATTAAAAATGCTATGTCGAGTGCGAGAATTATTATTAGAGATTACTTCAATACTGATTTGGCCTTTGTTACGAGTATGTGGTTCGACAAGGAGAACGGAAAGTATCTGTCTGATCCCGTAAGGGATTTTGTAGATGATATTTTTCAAAAGGCCCTGGATGGAATGGAAAATAACCCGGAAGGTTATTATTTGGTGATTGAAGCAAAAGATAAGCAATGCCCCATTGGCTCTTGCTGTATGTTTCCGGATACAGAGAAAAAATCATACGACATTGGATACTGCATTCACAAAGAATACTGGGGGCAGGGTTATGGCAGTGAGGCGGTGCGCCTAATAAAAGCATGGATTTACCAGCATGGCGGAAATGAGATAACAGCAGAAGTTGCGAAGGAGAATCTGGCGTCAAATTTATTACTCAGAAAACTCGGATTTGAAATTATTCGGGAAAGCAAATTTGAAAAGTATAAAATGAATATCAACTATGAAAGCTATATATACCGCTTGGCATTAAATTAGCTCTTATACTTATCAAATAAATGAAGGAGCCTTAAATTATAATTTTTTCATCATCCAATATGCATCGGCATATTGGCCATTTGCATATTTCATATTATTTGGAAATGTACCATATTTTTCAAAACCCAATTTTCTATAAAGAGAAAGCGCGCTTTCATTGCTGGAAATCACCTCTAATTCAGCCTGTTCATATCCAATTTTTCTTGCCAGCTCGAGAATTGTCTGCATCATAATATTACCGATGCCGGCTCCCCAGAATTCCTGATACAAAGCAATCGCTATCTCGCAGCGATGAGAATACCTTTTATATGAACCTATACTCATAAGAGAGCAATTACCGATGTGCTTCTTATCCGTAGTTGCAATCAACATTAATTCTCGCTCTGCATGGATGCAGTTCTTAATAAAATGTGCTTCCTGTTCCAGTGTTAAATTGACCTCATCAGGTTCTCTGATCAAAAATGGTGTTTCTCCGGTGGTAGTTTTTAAATATTTGATCAAATCTTCTGCATCAGATACCTCTGCATTTCGTAAAACGATGGTTCGTCCTGTTTTGTCTTTAACTTCTAAAGGGCCAAATTTCATGATGATACTCCATTCTTGTACACATGTGTGCATGATTATAACGTTTTTTTGAACAGCGCCTTTTTAAGATCAGAAATATAGCAGGCTTGCTGTTTCTTTAAAAAATTCTTTACAAATAAATTCATAAGGGGATTTTTTACTTGTACTTCTTCTGTAAAAGTAATTTTGGCGCCGCCATCACAGCTTTCAAATATGCCGCTCCAATATCCGCTCATGTTTTTATTTTCCATAGTAAACCTGTGCTGTTATTGTTGAGCGTTTCATTTGAATTCTCCTGTCTTGATTTGCTTTATTATAGCATTTCATCTTAAGTTGGACAATCACACAGATCAATATGAGAGTAGTTGAAAGTGAAAATATTCTAAAATTT
Organism: uncultured Lachnospiraceae bacterium; assembly: GCA_964614185.1. GTDB lineage: Bacteria > Bacillota > Clostridia > Lachnospirales > Lachnospiraceae > Suilimivivens. Next base: position 196 of record CAZTKJ010000107.1, on the reverse strand, counting down.
TTCAAAAAAACTGCGTAACATATTGCTCGTGACGCTGCGTAATGATATAAAATGGGTAGCGTATGGAGGTGAAAGCTTTGTCAAAGAAATACACAACAGGAGAAATTGCAAAGCTCTGTGACGTAACAGTCCGCACGGTACAATATTATGATACAAGAAATATTCTTGTGCCGAGCGAATTGTCTGAAGGCGGAAG
>CAZTKJ010000106.1:0-4295 GCA_964614185.1 uncultured Lachnospiraceae bacterium | reverse complement strand
TTACTGGCTACCAAACGACTGAAATTATATTTGCGAAAAAATCTTGACACTATCAAGACCTTGGCGTCGATACGACAGCTCTCAGAAAAGATCATCCGAAGGATCATGGCAGAATGTGGTTTGAAGGTTAAATTCAAACAAAAGATCAAATCTAGCATATGCTATCATTAAATATTTGCTTTTTTCCATTTCTAAAAAAGGATATAATTTAGAGAATTTATTTTTTGCAAATAAATTACTTGGTATATATATGGCAGTTTCTTTTTTAGAATGTTGCGACTCAAATACAAAAATTATTTTTCCGAAAACATGTTATACAGCAAATGATATCGATCCATACGTTAAAACATTATGTATATTCTTATATATTAGTAGAAATAATAGAAAATTCAAAACAAAGATAGGGTCACCAGGCGGTGACTCTATCTTTGTTGATTAATTGGCTGTATACCTTCTTTTCTGGAATTGTGTGTTTGATTCTGATTTTCCGGTGTATTTTTTTGCGTTATACTGTTGAATTTATCATGATTCTTCTGTTCTTGAATCTGCTCATGAGTTTTCTTATCCATGTTTTCACCTCAAGAGTAGTATGTGCAAAAATGAATAAGCTAATCAGTACAAAATAAATATCTTAAGGCAGGAGAGAGGTGGGAACTCTCATACAGTTCACTGTTGTGCATTTTGCTATACAGATTTAGATAAAATTCAGCCAGCATTTTTGAAACAATATTATGCAGAGAATCCATATTAATCCTAATTTCCCACCTCTAATCCGTTGTTTTGGTGTAGCGAACACTAACTATTGCCGATAATCCAGTCCTATCAATCGCGCTATTGCATTTGATTGACGAATGATTCACTTTAAAGTAAAGCGATGTGGCGTTTGAACTTATAGACGGGTATGATATTGGTATGACATCAATATCCTTTGATAATGGGTCATAAACAAATCCATCATGTAGCCATATCGTATCCACATTTTCAATTTCGTGTGGCACACTCCTAATTGTCGCATTTGGTAAATTGCCAAAATCTATTGTCTTTTCATACAGCGGTTTTCCATCAACCCACTTACCAACAACACGTTCGTCATAAGAATATATTACAGCATTTATTCCCAAATCTTCTAATGTCATATTGCCTTGTAAGGTCACACCATTGATTTGTGGTTTACCGTTTAAATTATTATAATCGGATACTCCACCACCTTCACCTGACGCTTGATTATTTCCTATTTTATACCATATGTCAGTTGATCTAAGGTATTTATAAAAGTCTCCTGTATCAAGGCAAAATGCAGAACTTCCAGTATCCACATAGTGCGGAAGTTTTTCCACATCTTTTGATAATCCTTCATAGTTTCTTTTCCTGCCTTTTGCGCTTGTTGCAACAAAACTTCCCAAATCCCATATTTCATCACCAGGATGATAATGTTGCCCATCTACCAATGTTACGTTTTCTATTCTCATAGTTACCTCCTATTCCTGGGATATATCCCAGCATTTAATATATTTTAATTATTTGTGTTACCTGTAGTGAAAATTAAAAATTGAACATCTCATGGTTAAAGCCACGAGATTCTTGACATATCTCATAAAACTTCTTTAGATGTGGATAAGAAATCATTACATTACTTCAGGCAATCTCCAAACGCTCATGAGTCTTTACTTTTTTTTTTGATTTCATATAGTGGATGTCCATGGAATCGAATTAGGAATGCTGAAGCCACAGATTTACAGTCTGCGGCGATTCCAATTTCGTTCACATATCCATAAAAACAGGAGAGTATTAAAACTCTCCTGAATACTACACCAATATTAACAGATTGATATTTCTGCTGCATATATCTGATGATCCGGACTCTTTTAGGAACATACTCAAGTTCATCACGCACTTTGGTAAAGCCGATTTCCTTTAAGGTCCCGCCATACTGTCTACAGACCGTTTTCCAGTCTCTTATAAAGCTTGCCTTCGTTTACTTCAACAGGAGCACTACATAACCGGATAATAACAGCAGTCCGGGTATCCGGAATGGGAGTCTGCACTTCCAACTTTTTAAATACAGCCGGCGTTATGTTATCTGTTGGAATTGGTACGACAAATCTTAAAATAAGTAACTGAAGTTATTACCAAACAGGATTTCATTGTTTCCCACAATTGATATATAACACCATAAAAAAGTCTATAAACGTTGATTTTACAAGGGAAATTGATATTTTCTATTTGTGGTTACGTTTTTGATTATATTTTTTGTATCTTTCTAATTGTTTTTCTCTGGCGCATTTATCACAATATATTTTTTTATTGCCAGTCTTTTCTATTATTGAGCCACATTGTTTGCATCGTGAATAAGTATTTTTATGTCCACGTCTAACGCCATAATATTCTTTTTGGTAATTTCTAAAATAACTTTCTAATGTTTTACAAATATAACTCACATAGAAATGATCCTCAGTTACGAAATCTAAGTTGCTTACAATTTTTGATTTGTCCTCATACTCAAAAATAAGCTTGCAATTATCAAGAGCCTTTCTCAAAAATCTTTCAATAATATTTTTATATTCATTCCATGATAAAGACATCTTTTCCATTTGAAGTCTTGACTTTATCCTTATTGATTTATCTATTACGTCATTAATAACTTCTGTAACAGCAGTTGCATTCATATCAATTCCGGAAAGCCATTCATAATACAATCGCTTAGGGGTTTTTAGTAAATCCATATATTCTTTTCCCAGGATAACTTCTTTATCAAAATATCTCGTATAAATATTGTTTATCTTTTGTCTAATGATAGAACACCAATTTTCATCTTTGGTCATTGCTTTATAACATCTATATTCTATATCTGACCATGTATCAAACACTTGTCCTAGATCAGTATCTAATAAATCTTTTCTAACATTAAATTTAATAGATTTTGTATATGTTCTTCGCTTATTATTCGAAGACCAGATAGAAGAGCAAAATGAGTTAAAAATTTTGTCCTTTTCTTCTTGCGTTTCTGATTCTTTATAGTCTTCAATAATTTCATACAAAAAATCACTTTCACCTTCGTATATATGTATCACCTACCTTAAATTCGTAGTATTTTCCAAGATATTCATAAGATTCATTAGTTTTATAAAGAACCTCTCTTATAGAAATATTCTTTTTAGGATTTGTGTTCTTTCTCAAAATAGATTTCTAACTGGGAATGAATCTGCTCCCGGTCCTGACGGTGACCTGTCCACTTCCGGATACTTGAAATAAGTGGACAGCGTTGCCCGGTTGTCATGCCATAATTTTATAATTTTAATACTTGTAAACAGGGCAGAAGTTATCTTAATTTTTCCGGATAATATAAATACCATATATTCCTAATAATAAATACATTGATAAACAGCAAATTAATCCTATTGTTGGATATTGATTACTTTTAGAAAAACAAAATGGTATACCGCACAAATCCACGACAAAATGTAAAATGATCGGTATCCACAAATTTCGGGTTTTGACATAAACCGCCCCAAAGTAAACTCCTAATGCAGTAGCCCAAACAACTTTGCATATAATTGTTAAAATTGGTTGTCCAAGTGCACCAAAAATATGTCCAAAACCAAATAATGTAGATGAAATAATAACTGCATATAATGTAGCATTATTTCGTTTGCCAAACCACTTTTCAATGATATTCTGTAACAATCCTCTCAGATAAATTTCCTCCATTATTGAAACACCTATGTAATACACAATACCTTCTACAATAACTCTATATATTGTTGGTTTATTATTAAACGGTGAAAGTCCTATGCAAAAAGCAACTGCCACTATAAGTGTAGCAACAAGGGAAGGAATACCATATCTTTTCAAACCAGTCAGAATATTTTGAAATTGCAATCCAAAATTCCACTCTTTTATAATGGTTTTCCTGCATACATAACATAAAGCAAAAGCTAACATAAAATTTATCATCAAAGAGAAATAAATTGGTTCTATATCCCCGATCTGTATATTAAAGAATAAAGCCGCAGGTAATGCACTCATTTCCATAAAGGTCATTATTATTGTCAGTATAGTAACACTGATTGATGTGCGTTTGTCTATCATGGTTAATCTCCTTAGCCGTTAATTTATTGATTGGCCTGACAACTTTATTTTACTACAAGCGCACTTGCAATTCCATTATGTTTTGTTTAATCTACTTTTCCTTTCCGAAACTAAATGTGGCATTCCATATATTTATAAAACGGAATGCATGTGATATAATAGTCGCAAAAGAAAAACAAGCGGCTGCAAAGCAGACATTTGTTTTT
>CAZTKJ010000105.1:0-4657 GCA_964614185.1 uncultured Lachnospiraceae bacterium | reverse complement strand
TCAGCAACAGAAATGCTTCAAAAAGCAAAAGCAGGCCACTATGCAGTTGGTCAGTTCAACATCAACAACTTAGAGTGGACTAAAGCTATCCTGTTAACAGCACAGGAAAACAATTCACCTGTTATCCTTGGAGTATCTGAAGGCGCAGGTAAGTACATGGGTGGATATGATGTAGTAGTTGGTATGGTAAATGGCTTGATCAAGGACCAGAATATTACAGTTCCGGTAGCGCTTCATTTGGACCACGGCAGCTATGAACACTGCTATAAGTGTATCGAAGCTGGTTTCTCATCTGTTATGTTTGATGGTTCTCATTATCCCATTGAAGAAAATGTAGCCAAGACCAAAGAATTAGTTGCAGCTGCTCATGAAAAAGGGATTTCCATCGAAGCAGAAGTAGGTTCTATCGGTGGTGAGGAAGACGGCGTTGTAGGTATGGGCGAATGTGCCGATCCTCAGGAATGCAAGGCAATTGCTGATTTGGGAATTGATTTCCTGGCAGCAGGTATCGGCAATATCCATGGTAAATATCCTGCAAACTGGCAGGGACTTTCCTTTGAAACACTGGATGCTATCCAGAAGTTGACAGGAGACATGCCTTTAGTTCTTCATGGTGGTACAGGTATTCCTACAGAAATGATTCAGAAAGCAATTTCTTTAGGTGTTGCAAAGATCAATGTTAATACAGAATGCCAGTTATCTTTTGCTGCTGCTACACGTAAATATATTGAAGCAGGAAAAGATTTGGAAGGAAAGGGATTTGATCCCCGTAAGCTTTTGGCACCCGGTTTTGAGGCAATCAAAGCAACCGTAAAAGAAAAAATGGAAATATTCGGTTCTATTAATAAAGCTTAATGAGTTGAAGTGAACTGCATTTAAGAATTTACATGATGAGTTAAAGTAAGATAAAGGGAGTGCCGCTCCATAACTAAAAATTAGTTATTTTGCGACACTCCCTTTTTGCATAAGAAAACTAATATTAAAACTCTTCTGTATCGGATAAGGATTCTTCCTGCATTTGCTGAATATCAGGGTCAAAGGAAAGCATAGGTTTTACATCCGAATGAACTTTGGTGATCTTGCGTTCCGTATAATTCTTAGTGATGGCAAATACAGTGCCGGACAGGCAGAGCACGCCAATCAGGTTGGGAATGGCCATTAATGCATTTAAAGTATCGGCAATTGCCCATGCCAGGTCAAAGCTCATGGTAGCGCCAAAGATGATACATGAAACAAAGATGACCTTGTAAATAATCGTTGCTCTTGTACCAAATAAATATTCACAGGACTTGGTGCCGTAGAAGGACCAACCCAGTACTGTGGTAAAAGCAAACAGGCAGATAGCAATTGCAATGAAGCTGCCGGCAAGAGAACCAAGACCCTCAGATAGTGCTTCACTTACCAGAGAAGCACCGGTAGAAGAAGTAAGGATCTCTCCTGTTTCTAAATCTACCAGTCCGGAGCAGAGCACGGTAAATGCAGTGAGAGTACATACCACAATAGTATCGAAAAATACTTCAAAAATACCCCACATACCCTGGACAATAGGTTCTTTTACATTAGAGGCAGAGTGTACCATAACGGAGGAACCAAGTCCCGCTTCATTAGAGAATACTCCGCGTTTGAATCCCATGGTCATGGCCTGTTTGATCATCATACCCATGGTAGCGCCGGCAATGGGGCGCAGTCCGAAAGCATTGGAAAAAATAGCGCCGAATACAGCAGGAATAGATCTAAAGTTTAAAATTACGATAATAATGGTTCCTACTATGTAAGCACATGCCATAAAGGGAACAATCTTTTCAGCAACATTGCCGATAGCTTTAATGCCGCCTAAGATAACTAAGGCAGCTACTACGGCAATGATAATTCCTGTTGCAAGGGGAGGAATACTGAAAGTATCCTGAAGAGAACTTGCAATTTCATGCACCTGGGTCATATTGCCGATACCAAAGGAAGCAAGGACACAGAAGATTGCAAATAAAATTGCCAGGGGTTTAGCCAGAAATCTAATAAATCTTTTGCTTTTCAGACCGTCCTGAAGATAATACATAGCGCCGCCGGACCATTCACCTTTTGAGTTTTTGCGACGATAATAAATACCTAAAACATTTTCAGAATAGTTGGTCATCATTCCAAACAGCGCTGAAAGCCACATCCAGAATACGGCGCCGGCGCCACCAGTGATAATAGCCCCTGCAACACCTGCAATATTTCCTACGCCGATGGTTGCCGCTAATGCAGTGGACAGGGCCTGAAACTGAGAAATGGAAGATTCATTTTTCCCTGTGTGGGCAGTAACATGTTTTTTCTTAAAAATAGCAAGAAAGGTTTCGTTCATCCAGTGTTTGATTCTGGTAATCTGAAAGAATTTCATGCCTATGGTCATATAGATACCCGTTCCGATGATCAATATCAGCATGGGAATCCCCCAGACCACTCCGTTTATGGCGGAGTTTACGTTAGAAATAGTGTTCATTACATTTTCCATACAAAATTCTCCTTTGTTATTCATAAAAAAAGAATTTACTAAAATCAGTAAATCCTCCCAAACATATTTATGCCGGGGGATCATGTTAAGACATCCGTCTATGGCGCTTCCCCCATTGGAGACTATAGACTAAATTAGTAAAGTCTTTATTAACTACAAATATTAATATACATTAAAAAGGGAGAAAGCACAAGAAAAAATTAAAAGACCCTTAAAAAGGGAGGATGCCAAGTAAGCTCTGCTTACTTGGCATTTATTATGAAAAAGTTATTTAAAAATCAAGTACTTGTAGTAAACTGTTTCATTACATGTATCTTATGCTACTAGTATAGGATGGAGAAATGTCTAAAGAATGATTTGTAATTTAAGTTTTTTTAAATTAAATGTTAACAAAATATGAACAGCTAAATCTTCTCCGGTTCAGGATATTCCACTCCGAAACGTTCTGCAGTAACGTGCTTTATTTTTTGTTCGAATGGGGTGTATTTTTGTGCATGATAAAGAAGTCAGGTATTTATCAGGACAGTTGCGTTTTAACTGATTGATTTCTTATCCAAACAGCAATTGGTGTAATAATCAAATATAGTACTGTTAAAATGACTGCAAACAATATGCCTGCATCCGTAAAAACATATATAAGATTAAAACCAAAATGCAGCATTACCGAGTAGAGCAGATTGTTGTGCCGCTCCAAAAAAACATTCATCAAAACGGTAATCGATGTAGTGACAACAATGTTGGCAATGATATAGAGGATTGCCCTCCAGTCAGTAAAATCCGAATCCACAATCCACAACAGCGCATGCCAAAAGCACCACACCAATCCTTGGTAGATAGAGGATTTAAGAAACGGATACCTTTTATTAAACTCCTCTCGCATAAATCCTCGCCACCCCAGCTCTTCTCCCGTGGGACCGGATGTAAAGGACAGAAAAATACTAAGCAGTAGCGGAGTTGTTCCAAAGTTGATATAGGACTGTATCGGATTTCCCTCGATTATGGAAAGTATAAACAGCGACAATACGCTGATTCCAAATGTAAGGACGAAGGAGAACAACAGGAAAAGCGGTTTCACTTTGCCCGAAAAACATCTTTTTATCAAGGCCATTCTTGTTTCATCGGGCCGGAAATGTTTCCAGCCAATCAGGAGCAGCCATGTGGGCGACCATGCACAGAAATTACGGACAAGCCATGCAACGACAGGGGGCGCCTGGAAGATGAGAATTGCGGGAACTCCTACAAAAATAATAAGGGCCCAAATTAAAATATAAGTGCCGATAATATATCTCTTCAGATAATTGGTTTTTGATTTCATTTATTATACCTCCATACTATGTTAGTTCACAATTTATTGCGTTTGATTGTTTCAATCCAAGGTGCCTTTTGATGTGTTTTACCATCCCATCTTCATAAGCCAGCTGTTTACTTTCTCTTCCCGATTTTTTTCCGTTCCGGGTTCCGGTTTACCCAACATCAGTTCCCCACAGATACGCCCATCCAGCAGGTACAGAATTCTATCACAATTGCTGGCAATCTTGCTGTCATGGGTTACCATCAGGATTGTAGTTCCCTCACGGTTTAATTTGACAAGTTCTGCCATAACCTCTGCTGCTGCGCTTTTGTTTAAGGCGCCGGTGGGTTCATCCGCAAATAAAATTTCAGGTTCATTCATCATACTCCGGCAGATACAAGCACGCTGAAGCTGCCCTCCCGATACCTGTGTTATACTGCGTTTCTCCAAATTGGAAATAGATAGCTTTTGCATCAGTTTCCTTGCATCCGCTATTAGCTCGTTTTTTTTCTTTTTCCGCTCCTTTCTCCTTTTATTTGCCTGCATTACCGGCAGTAAAATATTATCCAGGATATTCAGATTTGCCATCATATTCATCTGCTGAAAAACAAAGCCCATACGATGCAGACGTAATTTTGCCTTTTCATCCTCCGAAAGTTCGGCAATTTCCTGGTTCTTAAGCCACACTTTTCCACCAGACGGTTTAGACATACCGGCTACATTGTATAAAAGTGTAGACTTTCCCGAACCGGATGGGCCCATGACAGCCACCATCTCGCCTTGCGCTATTTCAAAAGAAATATGATCCAGGATCTGTTCTTTACATAAATTCTCTACTCTCAACAACTTGTCCATTATTCCTATTCCTTTCCTAT
>CAZTKJ010000104.1:0-4678 GCA_964614185.1 uncultured Lachnospiraceae bacterium | reverse complement strand
CGACAGGGGTCTTGCAGCTGGAGAAGCTATCCGCAGGCGATGCGTCAAATCGCAACAATAAATATAAACGCTGAAGATAATTTAGCATACGCTGCCTAATGGCAGCTGTCCGGCTTAGTGCACCTACACATTAAGATGCGGGCATCGACTATGTAGGAAACGACACAGGCTAAGCTTTGCACCTGTGGGCGTAGAATGAAGCTACTAAATGAACAGGGGTGTCAGTTTCCAGGTTCAGGAGGGAATGAGGGGATTCCCGAATAACTGACTATGATAGTAGAAGGACAGGGAATGGGTCTTTGGACGCGGGTTCGACTCCCGCCTAATCCATATGAATTCATGGACCCCGCAGCTTGCTGCGGGGTACTTGACTCCAATAGGGAGGTTATCATTTATGGAAGAGAAAGATAATTTTCAGGTAAACGGTTATAGCTTCAGCTCCCTTCAGGATAAGGAGGAAGCTTTAGAAGAAAGTAAAAAAGCAGAATATTTTAAAGAAAAGACAAAGGGCAGAAAGGCCCGCGCTCTTCTGGCAGCTTATGATATGATCTTGGATCAGAGGATTTTCAAAACTCCTCTGGGATGGGAATATCTAAGACACATGCAGGAAAGATTAATACAAGATGGAATTCCCGAAGATCAGATACGTCCTATTCCTATGTACATTAATTTTTCTTACCGGGCAAATATGGAACTGGGAAATGCCATGATCAGGCAGCAACTGGAAAAACCGGTGGAAAAGAAAATCCGTAAGGAGAGCTTCTATGCATCAATTATCGTGAATATTTTGCTGGTTTTGCTGGTTATGGTGATGTTTGCAATCACTTTAAAGAGCGATAATCCCAATATGCTGAATTATGAAAAGGCCATTGTGAATAAATATGCTTCATGGGATCAGGAGCTGACTGAACGTGAAAATAAAGTTCGTGAAAAGGAACAGGAACTTCAGATGAATTCCTATGCAGATCAGGAAAGAGGAGAATGATTTCATGGATCGGATTAAGATACTTGTAGTAGATGATGAAGCAAGAATGAGAAAGCTGGTCAAAGATTTTCTTTCCAAAAGCGGCTATGAAGTAATAGAGGCAGGAGACGGAAAAGCAGCCCTTGATATTTTTTATGAGCAGCAGGATATTGCTTTGATCATTTTGGATGTTATGATGCCGAATATGGACGGATGGCAGACCTGCCGTGAAATAAGAGAGTATTCTAAAGTTCCGGTCATTATGCTGACTGCCAAATCGGATGAAAAGGATGAACTCTTAGGTTTTCAGCTGGGAGTAGACGAATACATTTCCAAGCCTTTCAGTCCTAAAATCCTGGTGGCAAGAGTAGAAGCCATTTTGCGGCGCACTAATCAGCTTGGAGGGGAAGAAAAGCTGCAGGCCGGAGGGATCGTAATAGACAAAATAGCCCATAGTGTATCTATAGACGGGGAAGTAATAGAGCTAAGCTACAAAGAATTTGAACTGCTGACGTATTTTCTTGAAAATGAAGGGATTGCATTGTCAAGAGAAAAAATATTGAACCATGTATGGAATTACGATTATTTTGGAGATGCCAGAACCATAGATACCCACGTAAAGAAGTTAAGAAGTAAGATGGGAAGTAAAGGTGAGCTGATCAAAACAATCTGGGGAATGGGATATAAGTTTGTGGCAGAAGGAACAGTGAAGTAGAATATATGAAGTATTCAATCAGAAAACAATTTGCAGGTGTGTTTTGTCTTCTAATGATGGGCACCATACTGCTTTGCTGGTTTATTAATAACACGTTTCTGGAGAAGTATTATTTAAAAAATAAGCAGAATGTGTTATTGAATGCCTACCAGTTAATGAATACATCTTCCAATGAAGGAAGCATCGGGACGGAAGATTTTGATATTGAATTTCAAAAAATCTGCGGGAAGAATAATATTAATTTTATTTTGATAGATGTAGAGTCAAAGACTTTGCAGACTTCCACTCATGATTATGAAACCCTGCGAAGACAGCTTTTAAATAACCTTTTTGAAAAGGAAACTGCAGACAGCAGTGAAGTTTTGGTACAGGGGAAGAATCATGAGATTCGGATAACGGCAGAAGAAAAAACGAAGATTGAATATGTGGAAATGTGGGGCGTACTTGATAACGGAAATCTGTTTTTGTTTCGCAGTCCTTTAGAGGGAATCAGAGAAAGTGTCAAGCTGGCAAACCGTTTCCTTGCATATGTAGGCATTATATCCGCAGTTTTCAGCGCTGTGATTATTTTATGGGTATCGGGGAAAATCACGAAACCGATTATGGAGATTACCCAGATATCGGAGCGGATGAGTCATCTTGACTTTGAAGCAAAGTATCATGGCAGAAGCAAAACAGAAATAGCATTGCTGGGTCAGAATATTAATGAATTATCCTGTACTCTCGAACGGACAATTTCTGAATTGAAAAGCGCTAATAATGAATTGCGCAGGGATATTGAGAAGAAAAATGAAATTGATGAAATGCGCAAGGAATTCCTTTCTAATGTTTCCCATGAGCTGAAAACTCCTATTGCGCTGATACAGGGGTATGCGGAAGGATTAAAAGAAGGAATTACGGATGATGAAGAAAGCAGGAATTTCTACTGTGAAGTTATTGTAGATGAAGCTGCAAAAATGAATCACATGGTAAAGAAACTTTTAACATTGAATCAGCTGGAATTTGGTAATGACAACGTTACAATGGAACGGTTTGATATACTTCTGCTGATTCAGAATTATCTGCAGTCTGTGGAGCTCCTTTGCAGGCAAAAGGATATTCATGTAATAATGAATCCTCATCCGCCTGTTTTTGTGTGGGCTGATGAATATATGGTAGAAGAAGTTTTTGGCAATTATTTTAGTAACGCTATGAATCATGTTGCAGGAGAAAGGATAATTGATGTAAAATTAAAAAGGAAAGAAAATGCGGTCAGGATTTCCGTATTTAATACAGGGTGGCCCATACCGGAGGAAAGCGTTCCTCATATATGGGAAAAATTTTATAAAGTGGATAAAGCAAGAACAAGGCAATATGGCGGAAGCGGAGTAGGGCTTTCTATTGTAAAAGCAATTATGGAATCACTGAATCAGAAATATGGCGTAATCAATTATGATAACGGTGTGGAATTTTGGTTTGAGTTAGAGACGATGGGAGAAAACAATGAATCAGTTATATGAAGGAATGGAAACGTTGGAAGCAAAAGAGAAACTGAAGATGCACCTGCTGGATCTGATTGAAATTTCTAAAGATCCTTACTATGATCAGTATTTAAACCAAATGTTAAGAGATTTAGAGTCGGGAAAGGCAACACCGGCGCAGGTAGCCAGAGAGGCCGATAGAACTTATAAGCTCTATCAGCAGAGGATGGGAATGGCAGATGAGCATTCAAAGCAGGCAAAAGCACCGGTAAAAGCAAAAACGGAGCCTACAACAGTTGAATTTAAAATAGGAGCAGGAATCTTCAGCATCATAGGAGCTGTGTTCGTGCTTGCTGCTTTTACTATTTTAGGATTTAACTTTTTGGAAGGAATTTGGCAGGGGCTTTGTTTATATGCTGCCGCTCTTTTGATCATTCTTATTTCAGAAATCCTCATAAAAAGACTGAGCAGACGTTTTTCTATTATTGTTACGGGAATAGGAATCGGTAGTTTGTATATTGCTACTGTGACTAATTATTTGGTTTTGAAGGCAATTGGCGGCATTGGCGCAATTCTTATTACGGCTGTGATTGCATTGCTGTCTATTCTTCTTGGGCGGAAAAAGGATGCTGCATCCATTAGAGTGATCAGCTTTTTGGGATGCTATATCAGTTTTCTTCCTATAAAAGGTTTTGAATCGGAACTAAGCTTTTTCATTATGACGGGAATGTTTCTGTTGATTAATCTGGCAAGTATCTTCCTGCCTAATTCCCAGAACAGGAAAGTGATCAATGCAGTACATATGGCAGCCAATACCTTGTTTACAGGCATTGTAACGGGAATGATCTTAGCAGACGGCATGGATATAAAATATTCGGCATTCTTTGTTATTGCTTCACTGGTGGTATTGAATACCATTTATCTGCGCGAAAAAGAAAATGTGAAGATCGGATCAACAATTATTTTTACTATTGCCATTGGATTTTCTACAATATTTTTGGCAGGTGTGGGCTGCTTTTCCCATGGAGAGGCTAACGAAAAGTTATTACTATTTAATAGGCTGATGACGGAGACCATGGCAATTGTAACGGCAGCAGTATTCTTCATTTTATGGGGAAAAGAAAAATATAAGTGGATTCAATATTATTTTATAGCAGCCGTTGTTGTTCTTTTTAATGGTTTTAGCGAATACAACCTGGAAGTAACCATAGGAATTTTGGCTATTTTTATTCTGACAAAAGTACTTTGTTCCCTTTATACCGTAAAAGAATTAACAGTACTTGACTGTATTCTTGCAGTAATTACTGCATTTACAGGACTTACTATGCCGGGAGAGTGGCCCATATGGGCATTTGCACTGGTATTGCTGCTTTCTGTTGCTCTGTTAAGAAAGATGGTAATATTTCATGAAATCGTCATCACCCTGTTTTTTGCTATGGGGATATTGCTGCAATTTGACAGTAACTGGACATTGCCGGGATGCACTGCAATGTTGCTGTTGTTATTTTTGCTGTTTAATCACCTTCCTATTCTCAAGGA
>CAZTKJ010000103.1:0-4748 GCA_964614185.1 uncultured Lachnospiraceae bacterium | reverse complement strand
TAATCAGATCGGAACGGTATCAGAGGCTATGGAAGCTATTGAAATGGCACAGAAGAATGGATATAAAGCAGTTATTTCACATAGGTCGGGAGAAACAGAGGATACCTTTATCGCAGATCTTGCGGTGGCGGTAAACGCGGGGCAGATCAAGACAGGAGCGCCCTGCCGTAGTGATCGTGTTGCCAAGTATAATCAACTTCTCAGAATTGAGGAGGAGCTTGGGACAGTAGCATGCTATAAAGATCCTTTTAATCTGATGTAAGGAACAGATAAGATGAAAAGGAAGGTAAAAAACATCCTTTAAAGCACAAAAGTATGAGAGGAATGAACAAATGAAAAAGCGTATCAGAACAATGAGTAAAAGACTCATGGCACTTTTTCTGGCTGTAATGACAATATGGTCACTACAGTCTGTTACGGTTTTTGCTGTAACTGCAAATGGCGCAATCGCAAGGGGTGTGGATGTTTCCAAACACAATGGCGCCATTGACTGGGGGCAGGTAGCGGCCTCCGGCATTAAATTTACGTTTATTAAAGTCGGAAGCACCAATAGTGGGATAGATCCTTATTTTGCTTCTAATATTACAAATGCACAGGCTGCAGGATTAAAGACAGGGGTTTATATTTATTCTTATGCAACTACGCCGGAGGCAGCCGCCAATGAGGCTAATCTGGTACTCCAGTGGATTGACGGATATACAGTGAATTATCCGGTGGTTTTTGATTTGGAAGACAAATGCCATAAGAACTTAAGCAACCAGCAGCTGATTGATATCATCAATGCTTTTTGTACTACAATTGATGCAGCAGGCTATTATCCGATGGTCTATTCCAATAAAAATATGTTTGTAAATAAGCTTAGCATCTGTGGCTGGGATAAATGGGTAGCGCAGTATAATGACACCTGCGAGTATAACAATAATGTCTGCTTCTGGCAGTATTCCAGCCATGGAAGCGTCAATGGTTTTGGAAGCCGGGTGGATGTCAACTATCAGTATAAGGACTACAGCAGTCTGATTATTCCGGAAGGCTTTATTGCCCACAATGGCAATACTCGTTTTTACCGTAACTGGCGTATGCAGAGAGGCTGGGTGGATTTTAACAATACCAGATATTATCTGGATGAAGCCGGCAATCTGGTGCATGGCTGGTATACAGACCAGGGAGGCACTTATTATCTGACACCGGCAGATGGAAGCATTGCCAGAGGCCAGTGCGTGGTAGACGGAGCAGAGTTTTACTTTACAGCAGAAGGTGTGAAGATGAACGGCTGGGTGGTGCTGGGAGATAAGAGATTCTACTATGATCCTGCCAATAATGGAATCCTGAAACGGGAATGGTTCAGTGATGAAAAGGGTAATTTCTACTTTTTGGACAGACAGGACGGCCATATGCTGACAGGCGCCCAGGTGATTGACAACGCAGAATACTTATTTTCACCTGAGGGAATCAGAATAACCGGCATGACAGCAAGGGAAGACGGGACTTATTATTACGATCCTGCCACAGGACAGATGCTTCACGGATTCTTTGCGGCAGGTGAGAAAACATATTATGCGGATGAAGCAGGACATATCGTCACAGGTGTTGCCACCATTCAGAATCAGCTTTATTATTTTGATGAAACAGGAGCTCTTGTAAGGAATCAGCCTGTTGTGCTTGAAGGAGTACAATATCAGGCAACGGCGGAAGGTATTCTTGTTCAGGTAGTGGAAGAGACGGCACCTGCGGCAGAAAATCCGGTCAATTAAGATAAAGTGCTTGAAATCCTGAAAAACATATGATACACTAATGCTTGTTTGGTATTAGGAGGTGCAGATATGGCAGTTTTGAGAATTATAATTCAGATTTTATTCATTATCATATGTATCGCGTTAACCGCGTTAGTATTAATGCAGGAAGGCAAGTCGGCAGGACTGGGAGTAATCAGCGGAGCTGCTGAAACATACTGGGGTAAGAACAAAGGCCGTTCTATGGAAGGTAAGCTTGTGAAGATTACCAAGTATCTGGCAGTAGGATTTATGCTTATAGCTATTTTATTAAACCTTAATGTATTTTAGGATTTAAGGCATTCCGCATCTGCGGAATGCCTTTTTACATCTTACAGAGAATTGCTGTAATCGTAGTGGGACTTATGAAAACAACATCAACGCATAATAAGAAGAAAAATTTAATGAATACATCTGCTGTGGATGAGCTTACGGGAACTTTTATCAGTAATGCCAGAGGATTTGGATTTGTAGAGGTAGAGGGTCGGGAACAGGATCTGTTCATTCCGGCGGAATACGTAAATGGTGCTTTCCATAAGGATCTGGTAAAAGTGGAGCTCCTTGAGACTTCAGGAGGAAGGCGGCAGGAGGCCAAAGTAGTTCAGATTCTTTTGCACAGTATCACACAGATAGTGGGAACATATGAGAAATCCAAAGGATTTGGATTTGTTATTCCCGACAATGGGAAAATAGCATCGGATATTTTTGTGCCTGTGGAGCGTTCTAAGGGAGCCATAAACGGACATAAGGTAGTAGTGGAGTTGACGGATTACGGTGATGCAAGGCACAAGCCGGAAGGAAAAGTAATCGAAATCATCGGGCATGTTAATGATCCGGGAGTAGACATTATGTCTATAGTCAGAGGTTTTGAACTTCCGGTAGAGTTTAGCGAAAAGGTATTAAATCAGGCTCTGCGTGTGGGAAAAGAGGTTTCGGAAGCAGACAGGGCAGGAAGAAGAGACCTGCGGGATATAGTGATGGTTACCATTGATGGGGAGGATGCCAAAGATCTTGATGACGCCGTTCATGTATCCAGAGAAGGTGATCATTACTGCCTTGGTGTGCATATTGCTGATGTTACCAATTATGTGCAGGAAAATTCGGCATTGGACAGAGAAGCATTGAAAAGAGGAACCAGCGTTTATCTCACAGACAGAGTGATTCCCATGCTGCCACATACTCTTTCCAACGGAATCTGTTCCTTGAATCAGGGGGAAGAGAGGCTGGCACTGAGCTGTCTGATGGTCATAGACCAAAAGGGAGAAGTGACAGATTATGAAATAGTAGAATCTGTTATCAGAGTCAATAGAAGGATGACATATACTGCTGTCAAAAAGATTTTAGAAGATGAGGATGGGGAAACCATAGAGGAATATAAGGAACTGGTTCCCATGTTTCGTTTAATGCAGGAACTTGCAGGAATCTTACGGAAGAAACGTAAGAAAAGAGGATCTATTGATTTTGATTTTCCTGAAAGTAAAATCCTTCTTGATAAGATGGGAAATCCTATAGAGATCAAACCCTATGAAAGAAATGTTGCTACTAAGATCATTGAGGATTTTATGCTTCTTGCAAATGAAACGGTAGCACAGCATTTTTTCTGGATGGAAGTGCCGTTCCTGTATCGAACTCATGAAACTCCGGATGCAGAGAAAATTTTAAAGTTAGGCACCTTTATCAATAATTTTGGTTATTATATTAAAGTAAAGAGCGGTGACAATGAAATCCATCCTAAAGAAATCCAGAAGCTTCTTTGTAAAATTGAAGGTACCGGGGAAGAAGCATTGATTTCAAGACTTGCCCTTCGCAGCATGAAACAAGCTAAGTATACGGTAAACAATACGGGGCATTTTGGACTGGCATGTTCCTGTTACTGTCATTTCACATCACCGATCAGGAGATATCCCGATTTGCAGATTCATCGTATTATCAAGGATCAGCTTAGGGGAAGGCTCGGGGAAGCGCGAACAGATCATTATGGAATGATCCTGCCGGAGGTGGCAAAACATTCTTCAGAGACAGAAAGAAGAGCCAAGGAGGCGGAACGCGAAACAGATAAATTAAAAAAGGTTCAATATATGGAAAGGCGGATCGGAGAAGAGTATGAGGGTATCATTTCCGGTATTATGGCCTTTGGTATTTATGTAGAGCTTCCAAATACGGTAGAAGGTATGATCCATGTATCCCGCCTTGTGGGAGATTACTATTATTATCGGGAAGAAACTTATGAGATGGTTGGCCGTGATACAGGCAGATGCTTTAAGCTTGGACAACGGATTAAAATACTGGTGGATCATGTGGATCTCATGACCAAAAGTATTGATTTTGTTCTGGCAGATATGGGAAAGGAAGAAGGATATGGCCAAGGAAACGATGAAGCTTATAGCCAATAATAAAAAGGCTTATCACGATTATTTTATAGAAGAAAAGTATGAGGCAGGACTGGTGCTTCACGGAACGGAGGTAAAGTCCATGCGGATGGGAAAGTGTAGTATCAAAGAAGCATTCATCCGTATTGAAAACCAGGAAGTATATGCTTACGGTATGCACATCAGCCCTTACGAAAAAGGAAATATTTTTAATAAGGATCCTTTAAGGCCGAAAAAACTTCTCCTTCATAAGCAGCAGATCAGAAAGCTGATGGGAAGCAGTTCGGAAAAAGGATATACGCTGGTTCCTTTGCAGGTTTACTTCAAAGAAGGCAGGGCAAAAATAGAAATCGGGCTGGCAAAAGGTAAAAAATTGTATGATAAGCGGCAGGATATAGCGAAAAAGGATCAAAAGCGGGAAGCAGAAAAAGAATTGAAGATAAGGCTGCGGACATAATAAGGGTATTTTGTGAAAATACTGTGAAGATATTACATTTTATTTGATATTTTAAAGATAGGTGATATACTGTATATAGAGATAAATACGGGTTAGTAAAGGTTTCGACAGGGGTCTTGCAGCTGGAGAAGCTATCCGCAGGCGATGCGTCAA
>CAZTKJ010000102.1:0-4870 GCA_964614185.1 uncultured Lachnospiraceae bacterium | reverse complement strand
ATTTCCTTTGTGCCTCTAATATGGTTTCTCCTGTCTGGATGCCGTATTTCTTCGCGGGGAGAGACTTTGCCAGGATTATCCCGTGACGCATAGCCATATCTCCGCCTACAGCAGATGGAATCTCCCTCAAATCCTGCTTGCCACCTTTATGGGCGATACGATAAACAGCCTCCCAAGATAGGAAGGCTGAATTAACGTCTATATGAAATATGATATTTTTCACACATGCTCACTTCCTTTGATTGGAATTCCATTATAGCAAACTTATGTTCGATTTACAAGAGGGAATTTATGACATTTGATATTTCAAAAAAAGGAGAACAAATATATGATGCAGCAATGGAGAATATACGCTATACTCACAGTATCACAGCGTACAAAAAATGAGAATTAGGATGAATATACTGCCGGATGTCAAAAAGATATCTCATTATGGACGAACAGGTAGTAATCTTAAAGATATTTTCAGTGTTTACGATCTTTACTATTTGGGATTTTTCACAGGAAATAGACTCATTTGCTCAAAGTCCACTCTCCGCTCTAATAATGCAGGTTTTTTATGCAGTAAACTCTCTGTCAGACTATCCTCAAACAACCACTTTTCAATCTCATCCCGTTCCAGCAACAATGGCATTCTGTCATGAACAGGTTTCATAGATTCATTAGCTGCCGTAGTCAGGATCACGAACCTGTCCTCGTTCTGATAATGGTTATAGAGCCCTGCCATGTATAATACAGGCTGTTTCTCCCTATAAAAGATATTTTTCTCTTTATTCTTGTTCCATTCGTAGAACCATGTAGCGGGAACAACTACTCTCCGATGCTCCACACTTTCCTTGAACATCTTTTTCTCCAAGGCTGATTCGCTTCTGGCATTAAAGATGAGCTGCTTGCCATTAAAGCCGGGAAATCCCCACCTCTGCCATCTGCAGCATAAGCTATTATGATCGGCTGCAATCACCGGAGCGACCTCTGACGGGTGGATATCTCCCGCCTTCAGATGAATGTTTTCAGCTTTACGCATCTTTTCATCTACCTGCCTTATTAGCTTTTCTATTTCTCTTGCAGTTTCATCATCCACATAATAGCGTCCACACATAAGTTTACCTACTCCCAAACACTACACTCTAACAATTATCCAAATTTGCACCGTTTTCCCTTCCACATTCGTAGTATTACCATAGTCTCTATTTTGAAAAGGGAAAGTTATGCCCCCACTTTGCGAACTTATACCAAGATATGCCTCTCACACCACATCCCTGCCATGGCAAACGAAAAGTATCTTAATCATTGTTTTCAAACTCCTTGTTTTGCCCAGAAATGCCCTGTTTTGTAAGGCATTCTGGCAATTCTCTATTTTTCATTTTTGTGCGTCAACTGGGCAAATTATAGCATATTTTTGCAAGTTGTGACTACCTGTTAGTAGTAAAATTAGTAGTAAAATGGAAATTCTTACTACTAAGAATTTTCACGATATATTATTTTTATATTTTTAGATCCGCATATTGGGCATTTATCCGGCTGTTTAAAAACCGCCGCATCATGGTCTTGCATAAGGCAATTCTCACAAAACAAATATTCTTTACTATAAAGAGCCTTTCTTTTAGCCTCTAATTGCCTTTTTATTTCCCACCTACTCGGATTTTTCCCTATAATAAAATCCGGTGTTATGAACAACGATGTTTTCACTTTCAGAAACGTATCATCAAATTCTGTTTCTTTGTATGTATAATCATCATACAAGAACAGCACATATCTTCTTTCTCGTTCAGTTTCCCATTTACTATCTTTAACAGAAAGAATCCAATATTGTAAAATCTCCTGTAAAAACTGTTTTTTATCTTCATCTGACAAATCAAACATATCAATAATACTAAATAAATATTGCAGTTCTTCCTTTGCCTCCTCAACATCATATAGCACATCAAATGCTATAACTTGTGATATATATGGTCTTTCTATTTTATCTGGTAAATCAGCATCAGCGCCCGCCCTTTTTGTTAATTTGCGTACTCCAATTGGACCAACTAAATCTACAATTCTATCATTCTTATAACCATATAAACACTCTCCATAACCTTCTTGCATATCATCGTTATTAACAGCTTTACTAAAACACGATACATAGTATGTTCGTGCAGTTGTAAAATCAATATCTTTTATCCAATTGTATTTTATCCATGATGTATCTTCAAAAAGTTCTGGAATAACCTTCTGCTCTCTTTTATCATTCAACAGTTCAGTCTTTTTCATCCAAATCTGATGATTAATGATACTATTTCTTGCGACATCACTTGGCAAATATTTGCATATATAATCATCATTATAGCCATGTCGTGATTTCAATATAAAATTACTTATTTGCATCATTAACACACCTTTTGTTGGACGTATATTCGCTGGTTGATTATTCATCTTCAACAATCTCGCTTCCAGCTCCAAAAGCTTATATAATTCTTCCCTTGTAAATTCCCATAATTTTTCTCTTTTACTACCATGCATATTGCTAATATCAAATAACATAGCTGAATACGCAAATGTAATCGAGTCAATATCTTCTTCACTTTGACTTACCGTAATCACACTTTCCACAATTTCTATTAACTGCTCTGCAAATGATTTTTCCTTTTCAACAGTAAACTTCTGATACGCTAAATGATATAATCTCATTGGTAACTCAAGTCCCTGTTCATATGGTATGATATATAAAGAATCCCCTTCATTATTATTTATTATTTGATTGTTCCATGAGGCAATTTTCTGCAATCTGGTGACCTGAGTTATAATATTATATAGATATGTCTTAAGAGAAGTTATCTGATAAGCATTACCTACCAAATAGAGATAATTCATTATCCCAACTTCATATTCTGTTACCCTGATCAATCCGTATCCAATATGTTGATTTAAGTCATGTTCACTAGTTAACGCCAACAATACTTCTCGTGTTTTATATGATGGATTATTCTTAAACTCTTTTACGCAATCACATAGTGTATCTAATATTTGCTCATGAGCATTAGCAGGCCATTTCTCTGGTTTTTCAGCAATCTTTTCTTCGTATTCCATAATTTCTTTCTACCCTCTTTCCAGTAAACTCTTCTTTCTCCTGTCCATAATGTTTTTATTATATTATATCGTCATTCGCATTCTTTTTCTATAGAAAAAACGCCCCAGCCAAAGCCAGTGTATTCCTGTCTATACGCATATCACTGAAATCGCATTCAAAACTACATACCCCTGCTTTTGTATATTTTCCTGCCTGTAATCCAGCTACACTATTAATCCTCCCATCCGCGAACTTGCACATATGCTGCATCTGATTGCAAATATGCAACATTTATTCCTCTATACTCTCTAAAACTTTCAAATCTGTAACGTATTGCTTGCATTTCCTGTCATATTTGCAACACTTTACAGCAATGAGAGCATAGGCTATATTATTTCCCCTATGCTCTCCATACCGCTTTGTCCCATATCCCTTTAGTCTCTTTAGCTGATAAGATCAAGTACACCGCTGAGTTCATCCGGAAGTTCCCTGCAAACTTCCGGAAGTTCTGTTTCCATTGGTGCAGTTCCTTCCTGCTTTACGGAAACATTTACTGTTCCAATCCCTGCCAGCAATGCACCTACCAGCTTCATGCCCTGCACCTGCATTTCCTCCCGAACAGTAGAAATCATCTGCTCATGAAACTCCTGTCTCCTCGATATCTCCATTTTAACACTGAAATGTTCTTCCAGCGCCCTTTTGACACATGCCGCCAATGACGCAGAACTCCCGGCTGCTTCCGCAAGTTTCATGTACAGGTCACGGTCTGCTTCATCTGCCATGTTAAAACGAACGAATACCGACTTCTGCTTTCCCACCATCACTCCACCTTCTTTCCAATCATCTGCCCCGCAAGGAACTCATATCCTTTTGCGTTGGCGCACAGATCACAGTCATAGGCTGTATGGCTCCGGTACTTTCCTGCATGATCACGAGCCATCAGCGCACCGCCTCCCACATAGATGATGTCAGTATAATTCATATCATAACCGCGCTCTGCAAGTTCCAGCTCTAGAGAATGTATCTTCTCTCGCATCATCCCGTGGATCAGTTCCACATAAACAACTGGAAAATTACTTTCCTCTCTTAATAAGACCTTCATCACTTCATGTTCCGGTATATCCTTCCCGGTCTGCACTTTCATCTCCCGCTGGATCTCTTTGATCCATTTGACCATCGCTTTTTCAATTGTTATGGATTTACTCTCTACCGGGAACCCGTTCCGTACATAGACAACATCCGTCGTCTTACTTCCGATATCCACGATCAGGTAATCATCCTTCATATTGCCGAGTCTCGATGCAATCGCCGAATAACACTGCGGACAGACGATCACTTTTACAATAGTCACAGAATAATCTTCTCCCTCATAAGTGAAATCCAGTACATTTTCTCTGTTATAGTAGTCGATCAGTTTTAACTTGTCCCTCCCATAATTGGAAAAAGGCAAGCCAACCGCAAGTATGACTTCTGCCTTATGAAGTCCCTCTTTTCTAAGTTCCATTGCAATTCCCGTCATTGTTCGCAGTCTTGCCAATTCATCCGACACCTTATCTTCCGTGATCGCGGATCTTCCTTCTCCCACCTTAAAATACTCTCCGTCATAGAACAGGGAGTTTTCTTTTAATGTCGGCTCTGCACTTCCAAGAAAGTGTACACCGTTGTCAAATATGTAATTTGCCGTCTTTCCTAACTGATAACCATCATCAAATCCTATGATACATATTTCATTGTCTAGTTTGATCATGCTCTTACCTTCCTTTCTCGATAGTGTCAAGATTTTTTCGCAAATATAATTTCAGTCGTTTGGTAGCCAGTAAT
>CAZTKJ010000101.1:0-4924 GCA_964614185.1 uncultured Lachnospiraceae bacterium | reverse complement strand
TATAACCACAGTCACAGTACGGTCCGCCGGAAGCCAATGTATACTCCCGGACGAAATCTGCTGCACCGCCTGCTTCGCTCATGGTGTAATCTAACCGGCACATGGCAGGGACAAGGTCGTACAGCCCAAGTTCCCGCATCAAGGTGCAGATGCCGCAGGCGCTAAAGCGGGCTTCATAACCGCTTTCGTCCGGATAAGGATAAAACTCCATGTTCCACGAATAGGGATTCCTGTCTGCAGCCTTCAGCCGCTCAGTGGCTTTCATGGAAGAGATGTCCTTGTCAGAAAACTTGGATTTTCCGCTCTGACGGCAGAACCACTTCATGGCAGGAATCATCATGGAGTCGGCATAATATGCTGTCAGCCGCTTAACATCGGGACGCTCCGGCATATTCAGCACAAAGGCAGCAAGCAGGGCGCAGTTGACGATATTCATTTTGAAACGGTCTTCCTTTTCAAATTCCGGCAGTCCTGCAATGATCTCTTTATATCGCAGTTTTGCTTTTGCAGCGACTGTTTTTGCCGTGTTCCTGTCCAGTCCAAACTCTGTCATCAGATTCCGTTCAAAGGATTTTCTAAATAGTACCCACATTCCCATGGGCATTCCGATGTATTTCATATACAAATTACCTCCCGTTTCCCGGCAGCCAAGGGATGCAACGGTTCACCCGCCTGCAATATTCCTCATATTCCCTGCCATAAAGATTTTTAAGCCACCGCTCTTCCGTGCATTTCATCAGCACAGTCATAAATATCCAATAGAAAAAGAACAGTGGCAGGAAAAACAGGTTTCCCACAATCATAAGCGCACCCGTGCAGAAAAGCATAAAAGCCGAGTAAATCGGATTCCTCACCAGTGCATAAACGCCAGTGGTTGCCAGCCTGTTCTCCGTAATATGGCTGTCTATCTTTGACTGGAACAGCGCTCCTGCCCATAGATATACTCCCTTCTCTATTCCTTTGTCAATGATAATCAAACTTATGCCTCAGAGGTTCCCCAAATCTTATATATTTGTTGTCAACAAACCCTAAAAATGATAAAATATCCGGAATCAGAACGATAATGAGACGTTGCCTGGAGATTCCGGGCAGTTTGTCAAAGGAGCAAACTCCATGGAGATAAAGCGGATTTCCATCTTGAATGAATTCAAATGCATCGCAAAAGACTGTCCGATAAGCTGCTGCAGCAACATCTGGAAGATTCCCATTGACTCTGATATGTACAATAAATACCGCAATGAAAAAGGTGCTTTGGGGCTGCTGCTTCGCTGTTCTACCGTGAAAAGACGAGGCATAGCCACTTTTCGGAACACCTTCCGTGGCTGTCCGTTCTGGGGAAGGGACCACCTATGCAGCATACAGAAAAAATATGGCGCCTCTTACATGCCTGTGGTATGTATCCAGTTTCCCAGGCGACTGTACAATCTTGATTTTTTCTGTGAAGAAACACTGTATCTGGCGTGCCCCGAGGCTGCACGGCTTTTTCTGGCCTCCGCTGCCAAAGACAGACCATTTGAATTTACGGTGACAGACGGCAATGTCAGCTATAAAGTAAATACCACAAACGATGACAGGGAATTTCTGGATTATCTGCTGAAAGCAAGAGATGAACTGATTATGATGCTGGAAAATGGTATCTCTTTTGACAGCATGGCGATATTACATTACGGACAGGACGCACAAAACGCCTGCCTTAGCCAAAAACCCCTTCCCAGCCCGCAGGACTACGAATCCCGGGAGCATTACCAAATGACATGTAAAAAAATAGACAATTGGCTTTTTAACGGCTTTTATCACCCAAGACTCCGTACTAAATCGCCTCTTTTATATCAATTATGCCGAAAATATATTCGGAAATTTGGCAGCCAAAACAGAAGAAATTCCAACTCTGCCGACCAAAAACTTGCTCTCCTGCAAGAAAGCCTTTACGAGAAAATGCCGAATTTGAAAAATGTTTTGAATCGATATTACGAATATTATCTATTGACTGACTTCCTTGATATCTATGAGGATTACAGCTTTTCAAGGCACCTGCTCTATGGTATTGCCAAGACACACCTGCTGGGGCTCTTTATCGCCCTATATGCCGAGAATCGGGAAACTATCAATCCCCATGAGATTGCCACAGTTATAGCTGTGTATGAACGGAGGGCACATCAGATATTTTCATCCATATCCTGAAGCGAGTTCCTAAAACACCATCACCAACAGTCCCACCAGCAGACAAGTCGGCAGTCCGAGCAGCATCCCAATGCAGGATTCCTTAATATGGAACAGATAATCTTTGTATTCCGTCATTTCCTCTGTTCCCGGAATCCTGACTCTCTTTGAATGACAGAACCAGATGCAGTCCAATACCAGTGCATCATACCAGTCTATGATGAGCCAGATAAGATAAGATATAACGAAACCTTCCAGAAAGGTATCTGCCCCATTAAATTTGCGGACAGTAAACGCCAAAAGTGCAGCAACCACAACAAGTGCAGCGCCCTTTCTGACATAGTCAGCTTTGGTGAAACGCTTCTCCCTGTCCTCTATTAACCCCAATTCTATACACTTTTTCTGTATAGCGGGAGGATAATCTCCTACAGCAGTCAATGGATTTTTCAATGTCAAAGAAACAATAATAACCGTAAACAGTACAATTCCTATCAGGCTTTCAATAATAATCGTCAGCATATGCTTCTCCTTTAAAAATATAGTTAATTGTAGCTAACCGCATTTGTGTCTACCACACATCAATATTTGACGTCCAATGGCAGCATGTTCCCGGTAATAAGACAATTACCGGTTTATTTAAATCTCCAAATTCATAAAACTTCATTCTTCTTACCCTCTGAATGCAGAGAACAGTCCCTTCTTCTTATAAGGTTCACTGCTTACCGATACAACCTCATAACCGGTTTCGGCAATCGCATCTTGCAATTCCTGTTCCGGTATGTCTTTCTCTGCAATGATAACTGTCTGTTTCTTTGTATGTGAGCTTGTTACCTTTTTCACCTGAAATGCATTCCTCACCGCATCATTGATGTGTGCTTCGCACATCCCACAGGCCATCCCTTCTATGCCAACTGTAATCCTCACCATAAAACATCCTCCTCTGTCTCTCACGTTATAGGTTAGCAGTGACTAACCGATAGATTTAATAAAAGCGGCTTCGTTTGTTAGTTACCGCTAACTCATTTTGAGTATACCCTTTCGCCTTGCTTTTGTCAATAAAACATCTCCCTTTTCGGAAAAGTATTTGTTCCACCTGATAATCTTCATGTCAAGCTTCTATGATTTCTCCATGAATACACACCCTACATTCGTCTGGACACTTTGCATCGAACATTTTAGCGCGGACATCACCGTAATCCAGACTGGCCCCATTTTGTAGAGCATATACAAGCGGATAGATGCTATTCCACAATTCGTGGCATAATGGAGGACATAAATCCTCAACGATAAATTCTTGTCCTTGCTTAAAATAACCACTTCGACATCGGCTTTCGGTAATCGTAAGTTTTACCCTCCTCATCTCCGTTTCCTCCGTAGTTTCCGTTTTTATATCAGATTATAAAGTATTTACTTGCTGTTTACAATGATTGCCGGGATAAACCTCCGGCATTTTTACCAACTCATATTGAATTTGCCGGATGCTTATGATAATATTCAGAACAGTAAATTGAGATTTTTTAGGAGAGTATAAAATGGAAAAACGCTGTATATCCCGGGAATGTTTAAATGACACAGGTTTCAGTTATACCTTATCCCTGATCAATGGAAAATACAAAATGACGATTCTTTATACTTTAATGGAATTTGAAATTGTCCGCTTTAATGAAATGAAAAAATATATTGGCAACATCTCTTACAAAACATTAAGTTCCACTTTGAAGGAACTGGAAGCCGACAAACTGGTATATCGGAAGGAGTATCCGCAAATTCCGCCCAAAGTAGAATACAGTCTTACTGAGCGGGGCAAATCCCTGATGCCTATTCTGGATGGAATGTGTGAATGGGGTGACCGGAACAGAATCTGATATGATAGCTGTTAAGAAGTTTTATTCAAAAAAACATCAAGTCACAATCGGTATTTATAGGAGGAAAACATGATTGCTTTAATTGTAGCATTTGCTAAAAATCAGGTGATTGGTAATAAAGGTCGTATTCCATGGAAAATAAAAGGAGAACAGAAACGCTTTCGCGAATTAACAACAGGAAATGTCGTTATTATGGGCAGACGTTCTTATGAGGAAATTGGAAAACCATTACCAAACAGAACAACAATTGTTATATCCAACACTAAAAATTTCGATTCCGAAAATTGCATGACTGCCAAGACGCTGCAAGAAGCAATTGAGTTATCGGGAAATAAAGAGATCTATATTTCCGGCGGCGCCAAACTATATGAAGAATCATTACCATTAGTCGAGAAAATGTATATTACGGAAATCGATTGCGATATTGAAGGTGATACATATTTTCCGCCCTTTGAAAAAGAGCAGTTTGTGAAAGAAATCAATGAACGATATGAAGGGGAAATTCCTTACACATATGTAACGTATACACGAAAATAAAGGATTACTTTATAGTATGAAAAAGAAATCAAAAATAAGTCTGATTATCGTATTATCATTATTGGCCTTTATAACGATTGCATTATTTGTTTTATTTATAAATGAACTAAAAACTTTAAACACTTTAAAACAAATTGATAACTATGGAATGTATAGAATGAATTATTATGGTGATTATGGTTTTGATGACTTTTTAGAACAAGGTGCTGCAAGTGATAAAGACATAGAAGAATTTGTTACTAAAAGATTATTGAAAGGCATTCCCATTAAATTTAATGTTACAGATAGTGGATGTACTGCTTTTGTAACAAAAAATGAAAATGGAGATATTATTTTTGCCAGAAATTTTGATTTTACTTATG
>CAZTKJ010000100.1:0-5030 GCA_964614185.1 uncultured Lachnospiraceae bacterium | reverse complement strand
ATCCATAACTACAAACTTGCCCCTGCCATTTTTGGTCAAAAATACAGGTTCGCCAATCTGGCAGTTTTTTAATACTTCATTATAATTTCTTAAATCTGATACAGGTAATATATTAGGCATAAAATCAACTTCCTTTCCAGATATAGTTTTACAACTTGCATATATATTATACAAAAGAACGCTGTAAAATTCAACGTGGAATTTTACAGCGTTAAATATAAAATATTATTTTATCCTTTCGTAAATTATCATCTATTTATGAGTTTTATTACAATTCTTTCGTCTTTTCTTTACATAAAGAAAAGTCCCATAAACACGTTTACAGGACTTTTCAATATCTTATATTATCTTAGAAACCCGCTTTTATACAATACCCTGAGCAGTCATAGCGTCAGCTACTTTTAAGAAGCCTGCAATATTTGCTCCTGCTACATAGTTGCCTTCAAGGCCATACTTCTTAGCAGCATCATCAAGATTATGGAAGATATTTACCATAATATTCTTCAGCTTGCTGTCAACCTCTTCAAAGGTCCAGCTAAGTCTCTCTGAATTCTGGCTCATTTCAAGAGCGGATGTAGCTACACCACCTGCATTAGATGCCTTACCGGGTGCAAATAATACTCCATTTTTCTGGAAGTATTCTGTAGCTTCAATAGTTGTAGGCATATTAGCGCCTTCAGCTACAGCAAAGCATCCGTTTGCTACAAGCATCTTAGCATCCTCAAGTCCCAATTCATTCTGTGTTGCACAAGGAAGAGCAATGTCAACCTTAACTGACCATACGCCCTTGCCTTCGTGGTACTCTGCACTTGGTCTTGCTGCTGCATATTCTGTTAATCTTGCACGTTTCACTTCCTTAATATCCTTAAGAAGCTCTACATCGATTCCTTCCGGATCATAAATCCAGCCTGTGGAATCAGAGCAGGTTACAGGTTTCGCGCCAAGCTGCTGTGCTTTCTGAATTGCATAAATAGCTACGTTACCGGCACCTGACACTGCAACTGTCTTACCTGCAATATCTTTTCCATTACTCTTTAACATCTCTTCGGTCAGATATAATAAGCCATAACCCGTTGCTTCTGTTCTTGCAAGAGAACCGCCATAAGATAATCCTTTACCTGTAAGTACGCCTTCATATAATCCGGTCAGTCTCTTATACTGCCCATACATATAGCCGATTTCTCTGGCACCCGTACCGATATCACCTGCAGGAACATCTGTATCAGCACCAATATACTTATGTAATTCTGTCATAAAGCTCTGGCAGAATGCCATTACTTCTCTATCAGATTTTCCCTTAGGGTCAAAGTCGGAACCGCCTTTACCACCGCCAATAGGAAGTCCTGTAAGAGAATTCTTGAAAATCTGCTCAAATCCAAGGAATTTGATAATACCAAGATTTACACTGGGATGTAATCTTAAGCCGCCCTTGTAAGGTCCGATTGCACTGTTAAACTGTACACGAAATGCATTGTTTACCTGAACTTGTCCCTTATCATCTACCCAGGGAACTCTGAATAACAGCTGTCTTTCCGGTGTAACCAGTCTCTCTAACAGAGCATCCTTCCTGTAAGCTTCCTCATTTGCTTCAATAACAACTCTGAGGGATTCAAGAACCTCCTTAACTGCCTGGTGAAATTCAGGCTGAGCAGGATTCTTCTCAACTACCATCTGAAACACTTCATCAACATATGACATCTATATGCCCTCCTTTAATTTAGTATAGACTGCACCTTGTATTCTTGTATACAATCCATGCTGCAATACATCCGCATACAAGTCAGTAAGCATTACTTACCAAAGAGTGCTTCCATTCAACTATTCATTCTGTATTATATAACGTACTTTAAAAAATCACAATACACTTTAAGCAATTAAATTAAAAAAGTTTTCTCTCTATAAATATTTTTTCATTTGTTCAATGTTTTTTTCCTCAAAATCCATTAATTCCTTTGCAATTTCCATAGAGGCTGTTCCGGCATTCTCATGATGGTTAATGATCTTCCACATATCGGTAAGTCCTCTGTTGCTGCCCTGTATCATCATTTCTGCAATATGTCCGGTACTGTTATCAAACATGGTATTACCTATAATAGCGCCTTTTAACATCATTTCCTCCAAACCGCTGCCTTGGTAATTCTTGGCTTTGCCTTCCAGCAGCTGGTTTGTTGCCTTATTATAAATATCAGAATACTCCATACTCTGCTTTGAAATTTGTCTGGCCAGATCATCGTCATATACTTTACTGTTTATAGCTTCAATTGCTTTCATTGCCATGCCTGTATTTTTCTGTACTTCCTGCAAAATCTTGATATCATCATTTCTCATAGTCCTGCTCCTTATTTTTGCTAATCTAAAAAGCTGTCTGATAATTTCCCACTACAAAAAACAGAGTGAAGTATTTTCACTCTGTTCTCATTATTTCCAATATTTGCATTTTTATACTTTATGGTATCAATTCCGTTTCATTATCATGCTCTGTTTCTTCTTGTGATGCTTCTTTTGGCAGCTCTTCTGCTGTTGTTACTTCTGCATCCGCAATTTCATCTTCTGCTTTTTCTGCCATTTCCTCCGGCGCAGGTTGTTCTGCTGCTTCTTTAACTTCTGCTGCTACCTGTATTTTCGTGTCCTCTTCCTCTCGCTTTTCAAAAGGATATACGATTCCCCACTGTTTTCTCAGTTCATCCATTACCTTCATTATACGGATAGTTTCGCTATGAGGCATTTGCACACATTCAAGGTCTCCTGCATCCAGCGCTTTCATGCAGGCCTCCACTTCATATTCATAACCGCTGATCTGCTTCGGACGTTTATAGAAAGCTATCTGCTTATAGTGGTTGTCATATACAGTGATTGCTTCATAATTATTAATATTGTCAATCACTGCAAATCCTTTTGTTCCATAGACAATGCCTTTTCTGTCACTTACTGAAACCATGGAGCTGTTAAGTACCGCTATTTTCCCATCGAGATATCTGATAGTAATACTATTTTGTTCATCTACTCCTGTTTCTGAATAAACACAGGAAGATTCTATTCCGGCAATGTTGCTTCCAAAAATCATAGAAGCAAAGTTTAATGTATACACTCCCACATCTAAAAGCACTCCCCCAGCTAAAGAAGGCTCCCGCAAACGGGGCACGGTATCAATGGCATATCCCAGATTAGCTGTCAGAGTTTTTAATTCGCCTATGACTCCACTTCCAAGAACCTCCTGAATAGTAGTCAGCATAGGCATATAACGTGTCCACATTGCCTCTGTAAGAAAAACTTCCTTTTCTCTTGCCAGTGCAATGATTTCTTCCGCCTGCTGAGCATTGGCCATAAACGCTTTTTCACATAAAACAGGTTTCCCATTTAAAATGCAAAGCTTTACATTTTCATAATGCTCTGAATGAGGTGTGGCAATATAGATTAAATCTACCTTTTTATCCTTAACCAGTTCTTCATAAGAACCATATGCCTTTTTACAGCCGTATCTTCCTGCAAATGCATCCGCCTTTACCTTGGCTCTGGAAGCCACTGCATAGAGCTTTGCCTTTTTTACTTTCTTTATAGTCTCAGCCATTACTCCTGCAATATTACCTGAGCCCATAATTCCTATATTGTATTTTTCAAACATAACCCCGCCCTCTGTTCTGCTTCTATTCTACATAATCAGATTTTACAAAGGCTGTTGCACCTTTGTATTTTATCTTGGTCCAGCCATCAGCCTGCTTCATAACAAGGTCTAACTTTTCACCTACATAGGCTGTCCCTAAAGCTTCTGAGTCGGTGCTTGCGCTCTTACGGATTTTTACATTTGACTTAACCGTTACTGTTCCGCTTACCGTATCGCTGGAAGAGGAAGCTGTCTGCGTACTATTTCCTGCATCTGTATTATTTTCTACCGTAACTTCCGAAACAACTTCAAGATAGTCACTCTTGATATAGGCTGTACCACCGTTATATTCAATCTGGCTCCAGCCATTGCCTCTTTGTTCAAGCAGTGTAAATTCCTGTCCGATCTGTGCCTTATCAATTTTGTCAGCTGTTTCGCTGTCTGATGTTCTGATATTGACAACAGCAGTTGCTTTTACTGTACGAATCGTATTTACATCCGGTGCGCTCTCTTCCTCTTCTTGAGAATCTGCCGGCGCCTCAGGTTCCTGAACGGGGGTCTCTGCCTGAGCTAATATCTCCCCTACCTCTTCGTTGATCTTTTCTCCCAGATAAGCAACAAATTCATTTAAATCCTTATCATTGGCCAAAAGTTCGTTGTATTGAACCACTACTTTATTATTTAAATCTACCACATCATCCTGAAGCGTTACTTCCTTAATATAATTCCATACGGTATCATCATAGGTACCTTTATTAATAAAGAAATCTCCATCTGCATCCTGCCCGATATAATATGTCTGCATACCGGGAAGTTCCTGTTCTACATCAACAAATTTCACTTCTGAATAGACATATGCCACATACGTATTTTCTGAAAGTCCCGGTTTTGTATATACATTGATAACCGGATAGTCCTCAATATATTTACTTAACTCTTCCACACGTATCTTTTCAATATCCTTCAGGTAAGGATTCAATGACGATATTGTATCAATATCGCCCATTGCCTGTGCATCATAATAATCCCTGACTACATTATTGATATCCGGATATGCATTTTCTTCCAATTCAAATACGGGAGTACCTATTCCTTCTACGGAAGCTGCCGCTCCCTGTTCCTCCGCTACGGCAGCGGCCAATTCCGCTTCCTTTTCCAACGCTTCTCTGTGGTTTGCATTAATAGCGATTACTACAGTAATAAACACACATACAACAAGAACAATCGGCATGACAATTTTCGTATGATCCAGAATCCAGTCTTTGACAGCTATGGATTTTTCTTTCACCATATGCAATTTCTTCTGTTCGGGTTGTCTCATAGTATTCCTTTCTTTTGCAATCCTACAATACAAGAATCTGCTTGTTATTCAGAGTGATGTAAATGCACCCGACAGGAATCGAACCTGCATTAAAGGCGTCGGAGGCCT
>CAZTKJ010000099.1:0-5658 GCA_964614185.1 uncultured Lachnospiraceae bacterium | reverse complement strand
GACTATATGGATTTGGCATTTGAGGAAATCAAAGAGTATCATGCGCTCCATAATTATATAGAGGAGCAGCATCAGGCAGGAAAAGCAAACTATGTTTTTGTAGATGAAGTGCAAATGTGTCTCGGATTTGAGTTGGCCATTAACAGCCTGTATGCAAAAGGGAAATATGACATTTATCTTACGGGATCAAATGCCTTTTTATTAAGTGCCGATCTGGCAACGCTTTTTACCGGAAGATATATCGCAGTTCCTGTGTTTCCTTTTAGCTTTGAGGAGTATTGTGAATATTATAATGACATAAAGGATAGAGAACAGCTTTTTGAAGATTATTCTGTGAATGGTGGACTGGCAGGCTCTTATGTATATCGAACAGAGGTAGATCGGACAAATTATATTAAAGAAGTTTATGAAACAATTGTAACCAGGGATCTTGTACAGAAGTATCATCTTTCGGATATTATGGTACTACAGCGGCTCAGCGAATTTCTTATGGATAATGTCAGCAATTTAACTTCCCCAAATAAGGTGAGCAATATTTTGTCCACAAATCTGATTGCAACCAATCATATAACAGTTGGAAAGTATATCAGGTACCTGTGCAATGCTTTTGTTTTTTATGACGTTAAACGGTACGATATCCGGGGAAAGAAGTATTTGGAATCTTTGGATAAGTTTTATCTGTGCGATACGGGCATCCGTTATGCAGTGCTGGGCAGCAGAAATATGGACTATGGACGCATATATGAAAATATTGTTTGCATTGAACTTCTGCGAAGAGGCTTTGAAGTCTATGTGGGAAAGCTGTATCAGAAAGAAATAGATTTTGTAGCACAGTGCGGAAGTGAAAAAATATATATTCAGGTCAGCGACAATATTACCGATGAAGACACATTCCGGCGGGAGATTGCTCCTCTTTTAAGCATACGGGACGCATATCCTAAGAAAGTAATTGCCAGAACAAGGCATCCAAAATACACGTATGAAGGAATTGAAATATGTGATATTGCAGAATGGCTGCTGGAAAAGTAATGAAAGATTTGGAATGGGAGATGTAGAAATGAAAGTTTTATTGGTAAACGGAAGTTTCAGCTTGGAAGCAGTAAAGTCAGCGGCTGCATTGGCTGTGATGGATGTAAAGAATCTTTTCGGTGTATATTTGGGGATGATTGCTGTAATGACCTAATTGACGCAATAGTAAAATCTGATGGCGTGATTATAGGTTCCCCGGTTTATTTTGCAGGACCTAACGGAGCTTTATGCGCTGTTCTGGACAGGGTATTTTATGCGGCTGCGGAGCATGGCAGATAAGAAATCCGTTGTAAAGAAACAAATGATAGAGCATTTCGGTTTATGTGGCTGGCGATTGTGTTAAGCTTCGGATTTTATATTCCTGTAGTAGCACTTGATTATATGGAGAGGGAATAAGTATGAATAATAATTTAAATGGAGGGACATGTAATGAATGAAGTAGTAAAGGCAATCGAAAAAAGAAGTTCGACCCGTGGATACACTGAGCGGAAGCTTACAAAAGAAGAGCTTGATATTCTGATCCATGCAGGACTTCAGGCACCAACAGCTGCGAATAAGCAGGAAGTACATATCACAGTGGTAGATGGAGACAATCCGATTCTTAAGGAAATCGAAGATGAGATGCTCGCGGGAAAAGGAATTGAGAGACCAAAGAATAATTTTTATTTTGGTGCGCCGACCGTACTGGTCTTAAGCGCTGACAGCGGATTCCGCTGGGGAGGGCTGGACGCAGGCATTGCTGTTGAAAATATCGCAATAGCAGCAGAAGGAATGGGCCTCGGGAATTTGATCATCGGCTGTATAAAAGACGCAATGTCAGGAGAAAAGAAAGAGTATTTTGCTAAGGCACTTGGATTCCCGGAAGGCTATGATTTTGAAATTGCAATTGCAGTCGGGTATAAGGCAGTAAGTAAAGAACCACATGAGTATAGCTTTGAGAGAAATGTCTCCTATGTATAAGACATATTACCATTGATTATTGGTTAAGAGAGGATATCGGAAATCAAAGCAGGGTGGTTATGTATTTCATTATGATGCTCCTGTTTTGATCATTGTGGCAAATCAAAAAGATTACGGCAATAAAGTAACCTATATATAAGATAGAGATGAAGCTACAAGACATGAACCAGTGGCGGTGGATGAGCAGATCCGCATGTGCGTGATTCTCTTATCCGAAAAGTGAGAGGGGCAGATCCATATTTTCGATGCATTTTACCAGTGTGAGGAGTCGCATAAAAAGGCGGGAAATGGACTGAGCCTTTCCATTGTGAAGCAAATTTTAGAACTACTGAACGGGGTATTGAGTGCCATAGCATGGAAGGAAACGGTACGCGAATGACGGTAAATATCAAAAATAATGGAGGGTAATTATGAAGCAGGAAAAAGCAAAATCCCGTATGCCGCAAATCGGAGAAGCGATATTCTGTATCGCTTATTTGGTGTTTGACTTGATTGCGGCTGTTGTTTTCTTTTCAAACGCAGGTGACAGTCAGGTACTGAACCTGTTCGGCGTGTTAACACTCGTCCTCGGCGGGGGCGATGCGTTTCATCTGGTTCCCAGGATCGTCAAGTCTTTTCGCGGTGATTCTAGAAAAGTGGAATGGTGGGCTGGCCTTGGGCTGATGGTCTCATCCATCACCATGACCGTGTTTTATGTGCTGCTGTTCTATGTCTGGGAAGCTATTTTCCCACAAGTGTCTTATCCGGACTTTCTGCCTGTTTTGATTTGGGGCAGTGCGGTGCTGCGCATTGTGCTTTGCCTGTTCCCGCAAAACAACTGGTTTCGCCCAGAAGGAAATTCGGCTTGGGGAATCTACCGAAATTTACCCTTTGCCGTGACGGGCCTGTGCCTTGTGACGCTGTTTTTCCTGTCCGGCAATACCGATGGCTACGGGTTGTGGATGATGTCTGTCGCAATCATCATCAGCTTTGCATGCTATTTTCCTGTGGTATTGTGGGCAAAGAAAAAACCAATGGTCGGTATGCTGATGATGCCCAAAACAATGGCGTATGTCTGGATGATCTGCATGGGGCTTGGCTTGATTGGACGTGCCTTTTGAAAAATTAGCAATATAAGGTTAAGGAGGATTTGATTTGAGAGAAGACAGAATCATAAGTACATTAATCGGGTTGGTCGGCGCCTGTAATAACAATCCAAAAACAGCGAACACAGACAGTCTGGTGATAAAAGCTCTGGCGTTCCCGTTGCTATATCCGGAGTATGACGAGAAGGCGCTTCAGCAAATGATAGATGATATTTATTCGGAGAAAAAATCCGTGGCTCCCGGCTGCGCCATGTGTACGACTCCATGCGGGAATACATCAGATTATGATATGCGCCGGATTTATGAGGCTGACGATGCAATTCGTGATGCAAAGCTGTGTGTACTGGAAAGGATTCAGAAATTGGCAGCAGATATCTGTCACTGCCAGACGACTGATGAAACTTTATGCATGGATAGCAATTTTTTTTATAAAGCCCTTTCATATCTAAGCTATGATATGGATGAGGCAGTCTTTCTTGGACTTTTGGATGAGGTGGAAAATATAGAGTGTGATATCAAATCAGAAGGAGCGTGTAATGGTTCGGAAGATTATAAAAATTGATGAAGGCAGATGCAATGGCTGTGGTGCGTGTGCCGCAGCCTGCCACGAGGGGGCGATTGACATTATTAACGGTAAAGCAGTGCTTACCCGTGAAAATTACTGCGACGGTTTAGGCGACTGCCTGCCGGAGTGTCCGGCTGATGCAATTAGTTTTGAAGAACGGGAAGCACCTGCATATGATGAAGCTGCTGTTCTTGCAGCCAAACAAAAGGTGCATCCGGCAACAGAAAACGCTTATTCCCATACGTTGGCAAGAGTTTCACAACTCGGTCAGTGGCCTTGTCAGATTAAGCTTTCCCCTATAAACGCTCCATATTTTAACGGAGCAGAACTGTTAGTTGCGGCTGACTGTACGGCATATGCTTATGCCAATATCCACGAGGATTTTATGAAGGGAAAAGTCACGCTGATAGGCTGTCCAAAACTTGATTCTGTTGATTACAGCGAAAAACTGGCGGAAATCATAAGGTATAACGATATCAAAAGCATTACTGTCCTGCGAATGGAGGTTCCCTGCTGCGGAGGACTTGAGATGGCGGCAAAGAAAGCCTTGCAGGGGAGTGAGAAAAACATTCCATGGAAGACTATGACCATAGCTATTAACGGAAAAATTCTTTATGATTGAGGGAAGAAAATGGAAAATATTACAAAAATTATCTGTGGACGGCGGAGTATCCGAACGTTTGATGGCAATGAAGTAAATGTGGATGATATAAACAAACTATCTTTGTTTATGGAAAAGATAGAGAATCCGTATGGGATACCCATTGAATTTAAATTTTTGGATGGGAAAAAGCAGGCTCTGTCATGCCCTGTTGTCAGTGGCACAGATCTCTATGTGGGAGCAAAAGTCCCTCGTATGCCACATATGGAGGAGGCTTTTGGATATTCCTTTGAGATGTTTGTGCTATATGCCTGGTCTATAGGGATTGGCACGGTTTGGATCGGCGGCACTATGGATCGTTCTGCTTTTGAGCGTGCGTTTGTTTTGGAGCAGAATGAAATGATGCCCTGTGTAAGCCCATTGGGATATCCGGCAGGAAAAATGTCTATCCGTGAGAGTATGATGCGGAAAGCCATCAGGGCGAACAGCAGAAATCCTTTTGAAACGATTTTTTTTGACAGCACTTTTGATGTACCTTTGACAAAGGAAGCAGCAGGCAGGCTGGCGGAACCCTTGGAAATGGTCCGCTTAGCTCCATCGGCAGTCAATAAGCAGCCATGGAGGGTTGTATTAGATAAAAATGGTGTCCATTTTTATTTAAAGAGAACAAAGGGCTTTGTCAGTGAAGCGGTAGGTGATATGCAGAAGATAGATTTGGGGATTGCCCTGTGCCATTTTGCTCTTGCAGCAGAAGAAAGTGCCATAAATATTTGTTTTAGCGTGAGTGATCCGGGAATTGTGGCAGATGCCAATACAGAATATATTGCATCGTATCTGCTCTTATAGTAGAAATATCATTAAGAATAGGAGAATTTTTCCGGAGTAAATTATGTATGAAAATTCAGGAGGAGGCGGATATGAAATACAGACTTGACAGATACGGCAATCAGATTTCCCAACTGGGCTACGGTTGCATGAGATTCAGCAGAAAGGGAAATGCCATCGACTACGAAAAGGCTGAGAGGGAAGTTATGCTTGCCATTGAAAAGGGCGTCAATTATTTTGATACCGCTTACGTTTATTCAGGCAGCGAGGAATGCCTTGGCCGGATCCTTTATGAAAACAAGTGTCGTGACAGGGTCTATATTGCTACCAAGCTTCCGCAGTATATCATGCGTTCTTCTGGGGCAATTGATAAAACATTTAATGAGGAGTTGTCCCGTCTTCGCACAGATTATATTGATTACTACCTGATGCATATGTTTACAGATTATGTGGAGTGGGAGCATCTGAAAACGCTGGGTATTGAGGACTGGATCGCAGGACAGAAAGCAGAAGGGCGTATCCGCAACATCGGTTTTTTCACGTCTTCGAGATGCTCCGCGACATGTTTCATGGCTAAGAATATACGCTATAAA
>CAZTKJ010000098.1:0-5878 GCA_964614185.1 uncultured Lachnospiraceae bacterium | reverse complement strand
GCTGCCGGATAATGCAGCTACCAGAGGTCAGATTCAGCAGATCAGACATTTAATCAAAGTTGAAGAAGTAGAAGAATAGAAGAAAGATAAGGAGGTGTCAGCAATGAGTATTGAATTATCTAACTTAAGACCTGCAAAGGGTTCTGTAAAGAGCGATAATTTTAGAAGAGGTCGTGGACACGGTTCAGGAAATGGTAAGACAGCCGGCAAAGGTCATAAAGGTCAGAAGGCTCGTTCAGGAGCACCCAGACCGGGATTTGAAGGCGGTCAGATGCCTTTATACAGAAGAATTCCTAAAAGAGGCTTTACATGCCCCAGTCATAAGGAAATCGTAGGAATCAACGTAAGTGCACTTAACAAGTTTGATGATGGTGCTGTTGTAGATATTGAGGCATTGATCAATGCAGGAATTGTAAAGAATCCTAAGGATGGAGTAAAGATCCTCGGAAACGGCGAAATTACCAAGAAGCTTACAGTTACAGCACATGCATTCAGTGAATCAGCAAAAGAAAAAATTGAAGCTATTGGTGGAACAGTAGAGGTGATCTAATGCTTGAGACCCTAAAAAATGCATTTAAAATTAAAGATATAAGAAAAAAGATATTGTTTACATTTGCCATGCTGTTTGTAATCCGTTTGGGAGCACAGCTGCCCGTGCCCGGTGTAGACAGGCACTATTTTTCTAACTGGTTTGCACAGCAGACAGGTGATGCATTCAACTTTTTTGATGCCTTTACAGGTGGTTCATTTTTGAATATGTCCATTTTGGCATTAAATATTACTCCCTATATTACGTCTTCCATTATTATGCAGCTTTTGACAATTGCAATACCGAAACTGGAAGAAATGCAGAAAGAGGGAGAAGACGGAAGAAAGAAAATTGCTTCTATTACCCGGTACGTAACAGTGGCTCTTGCGCTTATTGAATCAACAGCAATGGCCCTTGGATTTGGCGGCAGCGGACTTCTTGAGAAATACAATGTATTGAATGTAATTACAGTTGTTGCAGCGTTGACGGCCGGAAGTGCATTCCTTATGTGGATTGGTGAAAGAATTACGGAAAATGGCGTAGGAAACGGTATTTCCATAGTCCTTGTCATTAATATTATTTCCAGGATCCCACAGGATCTTTCCCTGCTGTTTGAGCAGTTTGTAAAAGGGAAACCCATTGCAACTGCAGTAGTTGCAGCAGCAGTCATACTGGCTATTATCGTAGGAATGGTAGTTATGGTCATTGTTCTCAATGACGGTGTCCGGAAGATTCCCGTTCAGTATGCAAAGAAAGTACAGGGAAGAAAAATGGTAGGCGGACAGACAGCAGCTATTCCGTTAAAGGTGAATACGGCAGGCGTTATTCCTATCATCTTTGCATCATCCATTATGCAGCTTCCCATTGTTATCTGCAGTTTCTTTAAGTATAGTGGGACCGGCGTATGGGCGCACATTTTAAGAGGACTTAATTCCTCTAACTGGTGTAATCCAAAAGAACCGCTGTATTCTATTGGTCTTGTGGTGTATATTGTGCTGGTTGTTTTCTTTGCATATTTTTATACATCCATTACCTTTAATCCTCTTGAAATTGCAGAGAACATGAAAAAGTCTGGTGGATTTATTCCCGGTATCAGACCCGGCAGACCTACCACCGATTATTTAACAAAAATCCTGAATTATATTATCTTCATCGGTGCAATAGGACTTACCATTGTCTGTGTAATTCCTTATATATTCAATGGTATATTCAATGCTTCCGTATCCTTTGGAGGAACCAGCCTGATTATTATTGTCAGTGTTGTTCTGGAAACAATGAAACAGATCGAATCACAGATGGTAGTGCGTAATTATAAAGGTTTTTTAAATGACTAATATGCAGTGCTAAAGGAACTAGAGGTTACGGAGAAATAAAAACACATTTCCCTTAACCTCTAGCTTGCGTTAAAGTGAGCCAAGAGTATGAATTTCATGTTTACATGAAAATTCATACTTTTGGCGAACGCAGCACATGAGCGAAGGCAGAGCCGCAGCGAATGCGCCAGAGCGAAGCTGCAACGCAAGCAGCGACGAAGCAAGGGAGGCTGATTATGAAAATTATTATGTTGGGAGCTCCTGGTGCCGGAAAAGGTACACAGGCAAAGATGATAGCGGAAAAATATAATGTCCCGCATATTTCTACAGGTGACATTTTCAGAAGCAACATTAAAAATGGCACAGAGCTTGGAATGGAAGCAAAAAAATACATGGATCAGGGACTGCTGGTTCCCGATCAACTGACAGTGAAAATTCTGCTTGACAGAGTGGCTAAAGATGACTGCAAGAACGGTTATGTTCTGGATGGTTTCCCAAGAACCATTCCTCAGGCAGAAGTCCTTGATGAGGCACTTACGGAACTTGGCGATAAGATAGATTATGCAATCAATGTAGAAGTACCTGATGAGAATATTGTTAAGAGAATGAGTGGAAGACGCGCATGCTTAAATTGCGGAGCAACCTATCATATTGAACATATTCCTCCCAAACAGGACGGAATCTGCGATGCATGCAGCAAGGAACTGGTACTTCGTGACGATGATAAGCCGGAAACAGTTAAAAACCGTCTTGAGGTTTATCATAAGCAGACACAGCCATTAATTGACTTCTACAGCAAAAAGGGTGTTCTTAAAACAGTGGATGGTACTGTAGATATGAAAGATGTATTTGCAGCTATTGTAAATATTTTAGGGTAACAGCCATTGGTTTTGCAAGATTTGGCAGACTGATACGGAGGCATATGATATGGCAGTAACAATTAAATCTGCAAGAGAAATAGAACTTATGAGGGAATCCTGCAGAATTCTATCTGAAGTACATGACAGACTTGGTGAAGCCATAAAACCCGGCATTTCCACATGGGATATTGATCACCTTGGTGAGGAACTGATCAGAAGCTATGGGTGTGAACCCAATTTCCTTAATTACAATGGATATCCCGCTTCAATCTGTGTTTCGGTAAATGATGAAGTAGTGCATGGAATTCCTAAAAAGGAACGTGTTCTGCAGGAGGGGGATATTGTCAGTCTGGATGCCGGATTGATATACAAAGGGTATCATTCGGATGCTGCCAGAACTTATCCGGTAGGAGAGATTTCAAAAGAAGCCCGGCAGTTGATAGAAGTTACCAGACAAAGTTTCTTTGAAGGAATCAAATTTGCAAAGGCCGGAAATCATCTTTTTGATATTTCAGGTGCAATAGACAGATATGTCAGTAAATTCGGATATGGGATAGTAAGGGATCTGGTGGGACATGGAATAGGAACGCATTTACATGAAGCTCCGCAAATTCCCAATTTCAGACAATGGAAGCGGGGAATCAAACTGCAGCCAGGTATGACTCTTGCCATAGAACCCATGATCAACATGGGAAGCTATAAAGTAGAATGGCTTTCCGATGATTGGACGGTAGTAACACAGGACGGCTCTCTTTCAGCTCACTATGAGAATACCGTGTTGATTACGGAAGGGGAACCGGAGATCCTTACTTTGCCTGAAGGTTTAAAGAGGTAGCTTATGACAGGAATGTTTGCAGTTTCCAAGGCAGGACATGATAAAGGCCGGATGTATCTGGTGCTGAAAGAAGATGATGATTATGTATATCTTGC
Source organism: uncultured Lachnospiraceae bacterium (assembly GCA_964614185.1). Lineage (GTDB taxonomy): Bacteria > Bacillota > Clostridia > Lachnospirales > Lachnospiraceae > Suilimivivens. The sequence goes on along the minus strand of CAZTKJ010000098.1, from coordinate 2,246 downwards.
CGATGGAAAGATAAGGACCATTGAAAATCCCAAAAAAAAGAAGAAAAAACATGTGCAGCCGGTAAAAGCAGGCATGGATGAAGCACTTGCAGCGAAAATTCAGAATGCACAGACCATATATAATGAAGAAATCAAGTTTGCAATTAAGATCAGAACCAAATAAGGAGGTAGCAAATGTCAAAAGCGGATGTAATTGAAATTGAGGGAACAGTAGTAGAGAAACTGCCCAATACCATGTTTCAGGTAGAATTGGAAAACGGTCATAAAGTATTGGCACATATCAGCGGTAAATTAAGACAGAACTTTATCCGCATTCTGCCCGGTGATAAAGTGACTTTGGAGCTTTCTCCCTATGATTTGTCAAAAGGACGTATTATATGGAGAGATAAATAGAATTGCGATGTTGTAAATGCAATATCTTTGGAAAAAGGTATTGCATTTGTTACTTTGCCATGCTATAATGTAAAACGGTCTTTTTTGAAAGGAGGGTTTAACATGAAGGTTAGATCATCAGTAAAACCGATTTGCGAAAAATGCAAAATCATCAAGAGAAAAGGACGTATCAGAGTAATCTGCGAGAATCCGAAACACAAACAGAGACAAGGATAATCCACTGCGGTAAAGCAGAAGGGTTCTTGTCCATTTATTATGAAAGCGGCTGCAGTCCGGTTGTAAACATCGGACTGATTATTCTAATAAATAGTACTAAGGAGCCTTTAGTGATTACTTGTTGATACCAACGCAAAATCGGAGATTTTGCTATTGAAAAATTTTCTGTGAAAATTTTTCTCCCTATATTCTGGGGATTATGCAGAACAAGATATGCAGTTGGAAAGATCGGAAACGTCCGGTTGGGCATATAGACCATGCCTCAATCAATTAGTAACATGTATGCTAAGGCATACAGAAGCAGGTATCATTCATAAGGATATCTGCCAGTAAAGAAAATGGAGGAAACGTAAATGGCTCGTATTGCAGGTGTTGACTTACCTAGAGAAAAACGTGTGGAAATCGGCTTAACCTATGTTTATGGAATTGGAAGAGTAAGCTCCAATAAAATCCTTGAAAAGGCAAAGGTTAATCCTGATACTCGTGTCAGAGAACTTACAGATGATGAAGTAAAGAGAATCAGTGAGATTATCGAAGCTGACTACATGGTTGAAGGTGATTTGAGGAGAGAGGTAGCTCTTAATATTAAGCGTCTTCAAGAAATCGGATGCTACAGAGGAATCCGTCACAGGAAAGGACTTCCTGTTCGTGGTCAGAAGACAAAGACAAACGCACGAACCAGAAAAGGTCCTAAGAGAACTGTTGCTAATAAGAAGAAATAGCAGCAAATCAACAAGAAACTGATAAAAGTAAAATTTTAAGAAAGTAGGTTAGTTTAAATGGCAGCAAAGAAAGTTACAAAAAAAGTGACAAAGAAACGTGTCAAGAAAAACGTTGAACGCGGACAGGCACATATCCAGTCTTCCTTTAATAATACAATCGTTACTTTAACAGATAACGAAGGTAATGCATTAAGCTGGGCAAGTGCCGGTGGTCTTGGTTTTAGAGGTTCAAGGAAATCTACTCCATATGCAGCACAGATGGCGGCAGAAACAGCTACCAAGGCAGCACTTGTGCATGGCCTTAAGTCTGTAGATGTTATGGTTAAGGGACCCGGATCAGGACGTGAAGCAGCAATTCGTGCGCTTCAGGCTTGTGGACTTGAAGTAACAAGCATCAGAGACGTAACACCCGTTCCTCATAACGGATGTCGTCCGCCTAAACGCCGTCGTGTATAAACCACGAAAAGTCACATTCTAAGGCGTCAAAATACGCCGCCTAAGAACGATTAAGTTTCGTGGAGAAGAACAGCTCGGCTGTTCTTCCGGTAATTGAAAGAATTGTAAATTAAAAGTTGGAAGAAGGCGTTAAGAACGCTGTAAACAATACTAGGAGGAAATTTAAAATGGCAGTAAACAGAGTTCCCGTATTAAAGAGATGCAGATCACTTGGTCTTGAACCTGCATATTTAGGATATGACAAGAAATCCAACAGAACAAACAGCAGAGCCGGTAAAAAGGTTAGTGAGTATGGTCTTCAGTTAAGAGAGAAGCAGAAAGCTAAATTTATTTATGGCGTATTAGAAAAACCTTTTAGAAATTACTACAAGAAAGCTGACAGAATGAAAGGCATGACAGGTGAAAACCTGATGGTTATGCTGGAGAGCAGACTGGACAACGTAGTTTTCAGGATGAATT
>CAZTKJ010000097.1:0-6237 GCA_964614185.1 uncultured Lachnospiraceae bacterium | reverse complement strand
AGACCATGTCTATTTTCTATGAAACTACAATTTGCGAAATCTATTATACGTTATCCCTTTCTCCTGTTATCCTGATTCTTTCCATCGTTTGAAACCTCCTCGTAAAAAACGAAAGATCCCCGTGCCGAAAATGGCACAGGGATCATTATAGTATCATAGTAATAATATATAACCACAAGGATATCTCATATGCTTTACTACATAAAACGTATGACAGAATAAAAACACACTGGAAAAACTCAGCACTCTTTTCACATATTTAAGAATACATAAACAACAACTACGATATTAGTTAGCCATCCATAGTTCATTCGAGTGCAATTTACGCATCTTCATTATAATCTTTATAACATAATAGCAGTTTATTTTGTCCATTTATTTAGACTAGATAAATCTGGAATGTTATTCCTCAAAACCTTTGATATTTTTTCTAATGAAGAAATTAAATCAACTCTATCATTTCGCTAATATACCATACATAGCCTGGGGTAAACACGGCACTATGCTCACATTCTAAAATATCAGGATAAATCCTATCCTCTATTTATGGCCTTTCAACGAAATAGACTGAAATAGAATCTTTAAATCATCATCTCCCCGTTTAATTGATTCTTTTATATTATTTACAATCCCTTCTAATTGATTTGCCACCAAATTTCGTTTTGTAGCAATTGATTTTATATACATACTATATAATTCAAGATAACTACCAATATAATCAACAAACATTTCATTATATTCTTTTCTTTTATCCAAATCTAATATTATGGCCGAATCCAAATAATAAAGGCGCACATTATTTAAATATGCAATATGTGAAAAAATTATTCGCTCGGTATGCAATTGCGGAGAATGTGTAATATTAGTTGTTGGATGAATGGGAAGCGATAAATATTGTTCTTCTGTAATCTTATTCAACTCAATGTATTTTTGTCTAAACAATTCCATATTTTTGCAACAACCTAAAACAGCCTGATATACTTTATCTACAATATTCTTCAACATAGAGAAATCTTTACAAAGATACAGTGGTTTATTCTTATTCGATAATCTGTTAGAAAAGAATTCAAATTCCTGCATTAATCGTTCTACATAGGCTTTTCCAGAATCACATAGTAAAAATTCATATTTGTGTAACGCTTTTTTTTCATCTTTTATACGTTTACATTCATCTATAAGAACCTTTTCTATATCTCCTGCATTTTCTGAAAATATAAGTTCTTTCGAATAATAAATTGGTCTCCTCCATACTCCATCCTTATTTCTAGCCAGCATATTAGCCAAGATATGACACAGTTTATTATACGAAAAAAGATCGTTTCTACAAAAAAAATTAAACAACTCTTCTAAAGATACTGATACGTTCCTATTATATATATATGTTAAAATAATTCTAGAAAATGAAACTTTTTTATACGAAGGTGGGTCTGGATTTAATGGCGTTAAATCCAAAAATTCATCCCATATATGGTGAGAATGAAAAACTTTACATACACTACTTAATATTATTGCACTACCACCATAATAAGAACACAGTATGTTATTACCCTCTTCATCCTGTACCGAAGAATATCCATCATTTATTTTTGAATTATCAATGCAATCTACATATTGTCGAAAATTATATGCCGACTTTTTATAAAGCTCATTTGCTATGAGGGAACATGTTCTATAATTTTGATTCCATAAACATGCATAGCGGTTATGCATAATTTCTAAATTTTGATTCAACTTATTCCAAGAAGATATTTCATCTATAATTCTTTCTTTTGCAACTTTGCTTATATTTGCAGCAGCTTTAAAATAATTTTCAAAATATTGCTTTCGTTTGGCGACAATTTTATCGTAAGAAAAAACGGATGTTGCATCGATATGATAAATATATCTTTCCTGTTCCACACCTGCATATTTATCCATTGACACTTCTTTATATGTAGCATCTGAAATACTTGCCAAAACAGCTGTAATCTTGCGATAAGTAGCCATAATAATAAAATGGGGTAAACTAAGTCCATCGAAAAATCGTTTTGTTTGAAGATATGTAATAAATCTATCAATCCGAAAACTAAACGCAACTAGTTCATCGTCAAAATCTTTTAAATCTGCTGCATCTTCGATTGCATCAAGATTATCATAACAGACATACAATTTATCTAACATTCTATTTTTATACATTGAAAGTCTAAATAAATAATCCAATGCCAATAAACACTCTGAACTTGAAATTTGACTCGTCTGTTTCCATAAATTTTTTGAAATCATTTTTTCATTCTTTATAACATCTTCTCTGACATAAGCTATAATTTCAGAATAAGTATCGGTGTTATAATAATCATAAAACAAGCTATTAAAAGGCTGATAATCTTTGCAGATTTCCAATAAACATGTAAATTCCGTAAAAATATTTGTATTTATTTTAATCGTATTCATAAATTGTTCAAAAAAACTTTTTTTAATTGCTTCATAAATACTACTTTTTTTAATAATCTCACCAATCTCATTATGAATAATAAGATTATTTTGAGCTTCAAGATCATAATTAAAGAAACTATAATCATATTTGACTGTTCCGAGTTGGTTTAGCAAAATGTATTGTACTAATGTTGATTTTCCGCATCCCGCAAATCCTTCTATTAAAACAACACAGGATTCATCGGATTCTTCCCACTCTTTTAACAACTGACTCAAATTCACTGATTCTTTGGGATTTTGAAGAAGTATCATACCCTTTTCCTCAACATCCGCATATAAACCATTCGGACTAAAAAAAATTGTTCTACTAGGAATCAAACTATAAGTACTTTTATCAGATTCATCATGAATGCTAATTTCTCCACCATGTGTATCAACTGTCAACAAATCAAATAAAGAAATATCCTCTAATTTAATCGCCGCCTTATGCATTCACTGTCCCCCTTTGTATTATTTCTATTGAAACATCTTTGTCTAAAGCACTACATTTATTTTTTTTATTTTGGTCTAGTTCGCAATTTGGTTCGCGACAAACCACTCCTTCTTTTTCCAATATTTCCAAACATTTATGTACAAAACAATCTGGTACGCCAACTCCAAGATTGAATAATTCCACCTCCTTCAATATTTTTTCTCGAATTTTCCTACATGTAGTTGCAACGCCTCTACGATTTTTTATCCAATTCCTAATAACATCAAGTATCGATAAACCTATTATACTTTTTTGGACAATTATTTCTAAAACATCAAAAGCGCAATTTGCCGCACATGCCTGCAATCTATCTTTTAAAGTTTCTATAATCTCAATAACATTTTCATTAGAATTAATTGTTATTTCGCTGGCATATAAAAAATTCTTAAATTCAGATACAAGTTCCTCATCATTCACGTCAAAATTTTTCTCTATTCCCCAATCACAAATTGACTTTATAATTATACAAGGTACATTATAAGGGAAGCTTGTACATTCTTTAAACAATCCATATCCTTCCATATCTCCTGCAAAAATATCCTGTGTTGTAATACCAACAAATTTTTGCCGAAATGAATCAGAACTCACAACCGCTTCTCCGGTTATATAATTATGAAAATATACGTCAAACCCCATTTTTTTAAATTTATTATTATTTTCTAAATTATGTATTTTATTATACAAATCGTCATTTACAGAAAACACATAGTCATCAACTACTGAAAGATTTTCACCATTTAATTTAGCTCCTATAAAATATGGATATATCTTCCGGGAAATCACAACATCTCCTAAATTACCTCTAGTCCCAAAACAAATGCCATACGATATAATCATTTTAGGAAATAAGAACTCATTTGATAAAATCCACCTAATTATATCCGCTGAACCACCTATTGTATATGAACCTGTTACATTTGCGTGAATATTTAAAACAAAACAATCGTTCCATTCAAACCAATATGCATATATCTTCTTAAACCGTTGGCAGGCTGTGAATAATTCAATCTCGATCCTCTTTATTTTTTTTGGATTCACTCCGTATATCCTTTGATGAAGAATATTTCGTTCATACTTATTAGCCGTCAATATCACAGTTGATATTTTTGTTAAAAGTATATCTATACTATCTTCATCACTAACATCCTCATACAATTTCTCTAAATTTTCATCTTCAGCTATTGCAAAACTATTATCACATAATCTCTTATTCTTTACGTAAAACTCAAATACCTTTTTTTGTACATTCCTTTGTCTTTTAGAAACTTTCATCTTTCTATTTACAACCTTTCTTAAATAATGCTCTCATTCAAATACTCAACCAATGGATTTTTTAACATCATAAAATTGAATACAAATGATAAGTCTTTATCAGAGTGTGTGTCCTAATGTTGAAAAAACCATTTAACGCTTTTTATACTTTGGCATTCAAGAAATTGTTTATCAGTAATTCCTTATATAACCTATGCATATCCTTCCCAATGTCAAAATATATTCTGTCAAATCTTTTATATTAGAAAAAACCACTATTACTAGAACTTCAAGGAAAGCCTTTATCACATTAATGTTCAGATATTAAAACTTTTCTCTCATCTATTTCTGTACAGTCGAAGATATATTATAGTCATATTGTACCACATTTTTTTACATAAGTCTTGCAATTATTACAAAAAATATATTATTTTTACGAATTATAAAAAGCTTTTTAATATTTTTTATACTTTAAAAAATGTTTTTGATTATTTTTTATTGCATATAGTTTCCTTTTTAGAAATTATTTATACGCTATTTCATCAAAGCGTTATACTCAAAATCAGCACCGCCCGTCTAACGGGCGGTTTGCTCTACGGCTATAAGCCTTTGCTACCGGCCAGCGCCTAAAGACGCTGGCTTTCACTTCGTTCAAGCCTATCGCCTTTGCCGCTTTCGCCACCCCTCAAAGGGGTCTCTTACTACTTGCTACCCCTAAAGGGGTCTTCATATTCTCTTACGCTCAACTTATCGAGGGCTATGTCCGCACTTTCTTGTTCCTTTATATATTTCCTTATTGTTTCTTCATTTAATCCCACCGTACTTACATAATAGCCCTCTGCCAAAAAGTGACGGTTTCCAAACTTATACTTTAAGTTGGCATGTTTATCAAATATCATCAATGCACTTTTTCCCTTCAAATATCCCATAAAACTTGATACACTGTATTTGGGCGGTATACTAACCAGCATATGAATATGGTCTGGCATTAAATGTCCCTCAATAATCTCTACTCCCTTATAGCTGCACAATTGTTTGATGATATCTCGAATGCTTTCTTTGTATTGATTATAAATTATTTTTCTCCTATACTTAGGAGTGAACACAATATGGTATTTATGGTATTTACACATCCATTTTGTGTGCGCTAAGCTATTCGCTTTCTTAGCCATTAAAATCACCTTTCCTTTCGTTATATTTTGGCCTGAACACCCTTATTATAACGGAAAGGTGATTTTTTTGTATAACACTCACTGCGCACCTGCATAGCAGGTGGTTTATATCTCGCACGCTTTGCGCGCTCGACAGGGTCATGACCCCATAATAAAAGACGAGCAGTGATGCTCGTCCAATCTTCCAGTTCCTAGAATACTCCTATTCACTTACTTTTCCTATCACTTCACTGCCCACACAAACCGTTCCATTTTGTTACTACCATATGTACCGTACTCTTACTAATTCCAAACTGCTTGGCTGTCTGCCTTACTGTCGCATTGTTTTCAATAATATAATTGGCAATATCGATTGCTCGTTCCTCGATATAATCTTTCAAAGGAAATCCCCTCAGAATACTTTTTTACATTGTATGAAGTATTTTGAGGGGTTATGACTGTTTACACTTACAATAGTCTTACAAATCCATGATCATCTATCAGTATTTTATCTTGGAACAAATCAATCCATCAAAACATATTCCCTAAATCACAAACATGCAAAACAGAACAACATATGCTTTCTTCAAATCCCGATTAACAAGCAAATAGACGCTTCCCATTCCAAACCCCAGAACCAGCCCCAATAATCCTGTCAGCAGATTCTTGGTAAAGATATGGGCAAGACCCCAGGTCAGACCACATATAATTCCTCCATAAGGAATCTGTTCTTTATGAAACCATACCTCGCAGGCCTTTTGTCCAAATACGATAATCAGCAAAAAGAGCATCGTTTCAAAGGCATAATATATGTACTGAAAGGTAAAAAGAATCAACCCCTTATTCACATACTCCAAATACACCTTGAACCCATCCCATACTATATAATCA
>CAZTKJ010000096.1:4776-6710 GCA_964614185.1 uncultured Lachnospiraceae bacterium | reverse complement strand
TAGGCTAAGTCAAAAACTTATACAGTATTCAATGGATTATTTAAAGTCAATTGGTTTTGATAAGGTATATATAGTAAGTGACCATGAAAATTTATATGAAAAATATGGTTTTGAAATAATAGACTGTAAAACTGCTCCATGGGGGTCTGTGGAAAAAATTTACATGCAAAGATTGGTGTAATTGACAATTCGCATTATACTATGCCTATAATTTTTTAGGAGTAATAGTATAATGATTTAGAAAGTTAGCTATAGCGGCTATTATAGGGGCAGAGGCGATAGTAATTATATTATCATTTCTTATATGCGATAAGATTACCTATGCTCATACAGAACAGGATATTTCAACCTTGATTTGAGGGTCAAATGAACATGCAAGCATGTTCGCATGACCCATGGAGGCAAAAATGGTAAAAGAAATTGATTCAAATCAGACAACACGTGCGGCGGCATTTGAATTGTGGATGACTGCGCCAAACCCAATGGTAACACTTTTTAAGACGTTAGATGTGTCACGGCTTGTCAGACTGAGTAAAAAGAAAAAATTTAAATTTAATATGTTGCTTGATTATTGTATCGGGAAAGCTGCTGCCGATATAAAAGAATTTTATATTCTTCCTGTAGGAAACAAGCTAATGCAATATGACACTCTTGCGGTCAATACGATTGTAAAAAATAAAGATGGCGAAGTCAGTTCCTGTGATATTCTTTATGATGCTGATTTAATGCGATTTAATCGTGACTATTTGAAATATACATCGCAGGTTGCAAAAACATGTAAAAACAGAGATTTAACAGAAAGTATGGTTATTGGTACATCAGCAATCACAAATGTGGAAATTGATGGAGCCGTGGGTATGAATAGTGGCATTTTCAATAACCCGTTTATAATTTGGGGAAGATACAAGAGGAGAATGTTCAAGTATACATTAGCATTATCTTTTCAATTTCATCACACTCAAATGGATGGTGCACATGCGGGTATGTTTTTAGAAAACCTGCAAAAAGAAATTTATAAGCTAAAGGTATAGCTATAAACTTATTGATGATAATAACGACCCATTTCGTGATCCGCAACCATTGAGAGAATATATGGACAAATATGACGGACAATTATTCATAGATTCCATGCACTTAATCTATACAAAAAGAGTTCTTGACATGGGTATTGGTACTGGAAGAATTAATGAAAATTACGAACATGATAATTGATGGAACAAGATGTGAATGGAACGTAGGTAATAAAGGTATAATTTGTATTGTAGGAAGGATAATTATGGAAGATTTGACAATTGAAATGAAAACCGTAACCCAAAAGATATACTATATACACCCTATCACCGAGCAAGATTGGTCAAATGTAAAATGCACTTTGTTTATGGATAGAGACAGAAAATTATATTTCGTAGGGCATATCATAGGTGAAGATTATCCTGTTTATGTAATAAAGGCAACGATAGATGAATGTGAAGATAAGGAAAAACTATCACAAATAAAAACTGTAGCAGATGAATACTGTGAAAAAAGAATGATTTATCATTCTAAAGGTTCGGGGGTATATGGTATCTTACACAACGGGACATATGGACTTGTTTATAACAATAAAATAACCTTGGGTACATTGAATGGATTCCCTTATGATTATTATCCTATTAGACAATTAATAAAGGATGCAGAAACAAATGCAAAATTCTATTCGGAAATAATTGACTGGCAAGCTTTTTCGGATAAAATGGATAAACTGGATGAACTTACAAAAAAATTCATATATGGGAGAGACTGTTATCCAAGTCTTTTAGAATTTCATCATTTCGAAATGACGAATTTTACTTTTATGGCGTTAAGTGATGATGATTTTGCAAGAAGGCAGTATGAACGATTTATAGAGCACCTAGATAATGAGTTTCAAGCAAGAAGTGCATTGAGATAGTATG
>CAZTKJ010000096.1:0-4676 GCA_964614185.1 uncultured Lachnospiraceae bacterium | reverse complement strand
AAAAAAAAGAAATCATATTAAAAAGAATACGGCAGTCTGCACTTAAAAACTTTTTAAAAGTTTTGTTACTGGCACTATCTGTAGATTTATGTGTATTTCTTATAATGACTTTTTTCGGTGATGCAGACACATCTGCAAAATTGATGGCACTGAGAATATTTATATTGCTTATTCTTATTTTTATGATTGATGATTTTCTGATTGCGGTCTGCTTGTTGGTTGAATGTGTAACATTAAAAAAGTCAGACGTGAAATATCACATTGCAAATGCCACCAAGATAAAACCTTCGCCATGGCCGTTAAATCTTGGAAACAGACTTCTTAATCATAAAAAATAGTATATGAATATGAAGGGAAAAAATGAACAAGAATAATTTGGGCAAATAAAGAAGGGTATGTGTGTCAATGAAATACAAAAAACAGATTAATCCTGAGTTAAAGCAAATAGCAAGAAATGTGCCATATAATAAGGCGGTTATAAAGTGTGCCAATATTTTTCAAGTTATATCCTTTTATTTAACAAAGGTTCCCAAAGAAATTATAAATAAAAATATTACGATTAAGGGATATAAGGAGTTAAAGTTTAAAGTAGAAATATTTGAGCCTTCAAATGCTAAGGAAAAACTGCCCTGTTTGATCTATGTGCATGGAGGAGCATTTAGCTATAAGGCTTCTGCCTATCATAAGAAACTTGCATGTATATATGCAATGAAAGTAAAATGCAGGGTTTATTTTCCAGATTATCATTTGACACCTGAGTATCCATATCCGGCTGCGTATGACGATGTTTTAGCGTTATATAAATATATTATGGAAAATTCAGAAGAACTTAGAATTGATCATGAAAAGATTGGAGTGGCTGGAGATAGCGCAGGTGCTTCAATTGCTGCACTTATTTGTAATAATTATGAACGTGAATATTTGAAACAGCCATGCATTCAAATGCTTGTATATCCTTTAACCGATATCAATATGCAGACAGATTCAATGAAAAAGTTTTCAGACACTCCGCTATGGAACTCAAAAAACAACAAGCGAATGTGGTTATATTATTGCATGAATTCGAAAGCTGAAGATATCTATGGTGCTTCTCCAATGCACAGCAGTTTGCCTCAAATAATTCCAGATACCTATATTGAAACTGCAGAATATGATTGTTTGCATGATGAAGGCATTCTATATGGAAAGAAATTGCAAGAAGCAGGGGCGAAGGTTGAAATAAATGAAACTATAGGAACCATTCATGGATATGACGTTGCTTTAAATACCCAAATAGCAATTAGTAATATTAAAAAACGCGTTTTATTTTTAAGGAAAGGGTTCAATAGGTAATATTAAAAAACATCAACTTATAATCGGAATATGGAGGCAAGTCATGTTGACGAGGCTAAAGGAATCTAATTTTGAAAAATATGTAGAATTTGCATGCTCACTCGCGCTGGACTTCGGAGCGGCTGCTGGAAGATATTGATAACTGGACAATCTATTTGTACTGGCGGGATGGAGTTGCTGCGGGAGCAGTCTATTTTACAGGTGATTCCATCCTCTCCGAGATATTTGACATTGATTTCCCCGGCGACTATGACGCCAAGGTGTATAGGTTGTTGGTGACGAAAGCCCTGAATGAGGCAAAGCGCAATAACGTCAGATATATGGTTTTCTTTAACGAAGATGAGGAGCAGGCAGATACATTGGAACTTGGATTTCATTGTGTCAGCAAGTACGTATGCTATCGTATAGAGTTGTAAGAAGATCATGTCGTAGTTGTTGTGAAAACAGAAGATGATTATTTCCTGGGTTGGCATAAATGGAGAAGTGATTGGGAGACATTTGATGGATAGAAGAAATAAACGGACAAACTTATCCTTGGAGCCATCCACCATCAGGTTTACAAAGGCTCCATGGATAAGTCAAAACACATGCCTAAAAGAGCGGATGCAGTCCCAGAAACAGCACAGATTACAAACTGAATCGGCTTAGTACGCAGAGGACTGTCCTGTTAGATTATGATTCTTTAATTTTCCTAATTGCGTTATGCAATCCGGCAAAGAGATCTTCGCAGCGGGAACACTCTTTCAGGCTTACGGTAGATGTATGGAGTGCAAGAGGTATTTCTTGGTCTTCATAAGAAAAAGTCCGGTCATTCATATTACGGATTTTATTTGCGATTTGTTCCGCATATTCGGCTTCATTGCTGGAAGTTAGTATGCAGAATTCGTCACCGCCAATACGGAATACGATATCTTCCTGACCAGCTGCTGATGTCATGCGGCGCATCTGCTCCAGAATTGCCAGATCCCCTGCTTTCAGGGAGATTTCATTGATTGGCACCAAATGTTTAATATCAGAAAGGACAAAAAAGCAGTCTTTCCTTTCCTGAAATAGATCATATAACTCACTGATATCTACATGCTTTAGCTGCATCATATAGCTGTCTCCTTTCTTGGGAGGTACACTTAACCTCGGGAATAATTCTGTATATTTCGTAGTACGAAATTCAGAAGGTTTACAGTTCCATATTTGTTCAAATGCACGTGCAAAGGATTCGTGAGTGCTATATCCGTATTCAAGAGCAACATCCAGAATTGAAAGTTTAGGCTGCGTTGACAGCTTCTTGGCGGCTAACATCATCCTCCGGCGGATAATGTATTCATGTACGGAAATGTTATGCACATTACGAAACAACTTTTCAAGGGTGGATTTTGAGCAGAAACAGGCAGAGGCAATATCCTCTGTTTTGAGATCATCACTTAAATGAACTTCAATATATTCAAGCGCTAGCATTAAAAGTTCTATATTCTGCATCCTTCACCCTCCGATATCGTAAAATTATTATATCAGGGATCAGGACAGAAAGTTTGATGTTTTGAGTAAATTTAATATTTGGGTTGCTTACAGGAATGTCAGAAGGAGTGATTATGAACAAACAGGGGACTTTTCAGAGATCTGTTACGATGATAAAATAGAATCATTATATGAAAATGAGATCAAGCTGATGAGATATCACAGCTATATGATACTTTTTTGCAAAATAAAAAACAGACAAGAGAGAAAGGGGTATAGACATATGAATTTGATTGCAGCAGTAGATGAAAACTGGGCCATTGGGAATAAGAACAGTCTTCTTATCAGAATTCCTGCAGATCAGAAAGCTTTTAGACAGGAAACCATAGGCAAGGTAGTGGTTCTTGGAAGAAAAACTTTGGAAACATTTCCTCAGGGACTGCCTCTTAAGGACAGGACCAATATTATCCTGTCATCGAATCAAAACTATCAAGTGAAAGACGCAATTGTAGTCCATAATGTAGATGAACTGATGGAAGAACTGAAAAGATATCCTGATGAACATGTGTATATTATCGGGGGAGAGAGTGTTTACAGACAGATGCTTCCTTATTGCAATGTTGCTCATATAACTAAAATAGACCGTGCCTATGAAGCAGATGCATATTTCCCGAATTTGGATGAAATGCCGGAATGGGAGATTACTGCTGACAGTGATGAGCAGGTATATTTTGATACAACGTATCATTTTCTAAAATATGAAAGAAAGAATAAATAACTAAGATATAATTTTTCCAGAAAGGAGATTTGCATATGAGAAGATATGTTATGTTTGCATAGCACTGGCTATTGCAATAAAAACAACGGATGATGTGTTTGACAGATCATCTTTATGTTCATTAAATTGTTATAGCCAATGCTATTCCTGAAAAATATTAATTTTAGGAGGCAAATATGGGCTATATAAGAGCAGAAGAAATTCTGCCCATTGAGGTAATAGAGTTGATACAGCAGTATGTTGACGGAGAAAATATTTATATCCCGCGGAAAGTGTCACATAGACAGGCATGGGGAGCAGGCACACAAATTAAGCAGGAACTTTCGGTGCGTAACCGGCAAATTTACAAAGACTATCTTGCTGGGAGCAAGGTTTCAGAATTGGCCTGTAAATATTATCTGTCGGAGAAGAGCATACAGCGTATCCTAAGAATACAAATGTATTCTAAAAATGAATGAGTAAAAATATGAGCTGATACTGAGTGTCGGCTTATATTTTTTTATAAAAATGTGTGAGGTTTAATGCAGTATTAAAATATGTTATAGTAAATAACATTAGAAATTTTGTTTACTATATCTTAACTACAAAGAAAATAGCAGCTGTATAAAACAAAAAATATAGGGGAAACAGTATGGAAACAACGGAAAAATATTTACAGGATTTAAAAAAGTGGCTTCGGGACACATCGAATTCTCCATTGGAGGAAATGTCTGACTTTTTCACAAAGCGTTTGGATGATTATGAGGAACATATGTCGATTTGGGAACAATCCTATCAGATATTTGCTGAAGTTTTACCTTCCAAATGTCAAAAAATTTTGGACTTAGGGTGTGGGACCGGTTTGGAATTGAAAAAGTCTTGGACAATCCTGACGGAGCAACGATTTTGATAGCCGGTAAAGGAGGTTGATTTATGGACTATAGCAGAAAAATATCGGAACGCTTATGGAATATGCCGGATAAAGGCGAGCTTGAAAGCCATCGTGAAGAAACCTTTATTGATGACATTATCCAAAAAAGTCATATTGAAAAGGAACTGCTCGCACATTTGGAAGGTGTGAAAACTGTGTTTGACGGCGGTGCGGGATGCGGCAGATTTTCCATTCTTCTTGCAA
>CAZTKJ010000095.1:0-6952 GCA_964614185.1 uncultured Lachnospiraceae bacterium | reverse complement strand
GAATATGTTTATCATGATACTTATGTTGGCGGTGAACAATTTGCGGGACAGGAAGCTATATGGAAAGCAGGAACAGCAGTTTATGCTATGAACTATGTCGGCAGAGTGCTTGATGAAAGATTCAGTGGTAACTTTTTAAAAGAAGCTTTAAGGGCGGCTGACGAAAAGAATCCTTATAGGGGACCGGATTATTATCAGTCCGGCAATTATATATACAAGTCAAATGTTACCGGTAACATAGAGTGGTTTCAAGGATATGAAGAAATTTGGTGTGAAGAAATAAAAGTTTATGAATGCTATTTCCATGGCGGATTGATGAAATAAATAGAAAAGTATGCATGTAGGAAGGCAGCAGGAAAAAATTTAGGAGATAATAAGCGTGAAGATACAATTGATCAGACCAAATTTAGAATTGAAAGAAAAAGCAATAGAGTTCAGACAAGAATTTTTTGATAATGATGAAATGATAATCAATGGCAGCGAACTTTTTGATAAAACTGAATCTTATGAGGAATGGTTAAAATCCATAACAGCTAATGCAGATGTTAAAACAGTAAATCCAAACTGGGTGGTAACAGATACATTTTTTGCAATTGATGAAGCAAATGCCATAGTTGGCATTATTGATTTAAGACATACATTAAATGATTTTCTTAAAGATATGGGAAATTGCGGTTATAGTGTGCGGCCATCTGAAAGAAGAAAAGGTTATGCCACAGAAATGCTGCATTTATTATTAAATGTGGCAGGTAACGTTGGATTGAATGAAATACATCTTTCTGTTGAAAGAGATAATGAACCGTCTGTCAAAACTATAGTCAGAAATGGCGGCATATATGAGAGAAGTTTTATCTTTGAAGGGGCATGGGCCGATATATACAGAATAACGCTATAAAGCGAAGGTTATATTTTAATAGACCTCATAGAGCGAAATACACCCATTGCACAACTTATATCAAAACTTTCTGTCTGATCATATGTTATCATGTTTCTGATAAGGAGGAAAAGGCTTTGTTTGAGTGGAATGAGACTGTGCAAAAAATGATAGACTGGATAGAGGCACACTTAACAGAAAATCCTTCTCTTTTGGAAATGTCGAACCAGATTGGATATTCGCCATACTACTGTTCCAGTCGTTTTCATGAAATTGCAGGAATAACATTTAAGAGCTATATTGCCGGCAGACGGCTTGCCATGGCTGCCCTGGAGATTAGGGATACAAATGCCCGCATTCTTGATATCGCAATTAAATACGGATATTCCTCACAGGAAGCTCTGACGAGAGCTTTTATGAGTGCTTTCGGATGTACACCGGCGGCATATCGGAAAAATCCTGTTCCTATTGCTCTTTCCAATTTA
Organism: uncultured Lachnospiraceae bacterium; assembly: GCA_964614185.1. Lineage (GTDB taxonomy): Bacteria > Bacillota > Clostridia > Lachnospirales > Lachnospiraceae > Suilimivivens. The sequence goes on along the minus strand of CAZTKJ010000095.1, from coordinate 5,593 downwards.
AAAGTCGTTTTCTTTCCTGAACATTATATTAATAAAGGAGGACCTACTATGAATCAGACATTATTGACGGAAGCACATGTTCGTGTAGAGCACATTCCGGCACATAAATATGTGGGTATCTGGGATATTGATGCCACTGATTATATGAATTTTTGGAGCAGGCATGATTGCGACAGCATTTGTGGAACAATAGACAGTATGAGCCATGTTTCTCATCCGATTGTTACCTGTCATACGGCAGGATGGTTTTATGAAAATGGAAGAAAAGGATATTTTTATGGATTTGGTGTACCGGATGACTACCAGGGCGCTATTCCGGATGGGTTTGAAATTAGGGAACTACCTGCAAGTGACTATTTTGTTTTCTTTCATCCGCCTTTTGATTATTTGAAGGATTGTGGTGAGGTAATGGGAAAAGTTGAACAGCTGGCATGGAATTTTGACCCCAAAACACGGGGATATGAGTGGAATGAGGAAGTTTGTCAGGATTATCAGCGTCATTTTCCGGAAGTAATAGGTTATGAAGTGCTGCGTCCTATACGAAAAATAAAAGATTGATTATTGCTTTGGACAAACCCCGCTGTTTACAGCGGGGTATTGACTTACATATTGCAGGAGGATACAATGATGGTTAAAATTGCCGGCCTAACAGACATTGATCAATTGACAGAGTTAAGATTAGCATATTTGAAAGAGGACTGTGGCGGATTAAATGAGGATACTGTAAAGAAAATCAGGCAGGATCTGCTAAAGTATTTTGAAAGAAATCTTAATCAGAATATCTTTTGCTATCTGGTGAAGGATAAAGAACAAATTGTTGCCTGTGCTTTCTTGCTGATTGTTGAAAAACCAATGAGCCCGGCATTTATAACCGGCAGAACGGGGACAGTGTTAAACGTTTATACAAGACCGGCATATCGTCACAGGGGATATGCAAAAATGTTAATGGAACAACTCCTGTCAGACGCAACCGAAAAAAATTTGAGTGTTGTGGAACTTAAATCTACAGATGATGGATATCATTTGTATAAATCTGTTGGTTTTACAGATGATGTATCGAAGTATCATTTCATGAAATGGTACAATCAATAATACATTTTTCTGTTAATTGGGTAAAGAAGCAGGAGGATATGTGAAGCAGGGAGGACTATTTAATGGATAAAGATTTAGTGCCATTTTGGGAAGAAGCATATCAGAATGAAAATATTGCTGCATTTTCTGCTGAACCTAATGCAACGATTAAAGAATTTGAACATTTACTCAATAGGCAGTCACCAATAATTGATATAGGATGTGGTGAAGGCCAAAATGCTTTTTACCTGGCAAGTCAGGGCTATTGTAATGTTGATGCTTTTGATATATCAGAACATGGTATAGCAAAGCTACGGCAAAAATGCCAAAAGGAAAATATTTCGTTAAATGCGTTTACTGCTGATTTGAGAACGTATCAGTTTGAGAAAAAATATGATATGGTTATGTCTTTTGGAACTTTACATTTTGTATCCAAAATGGATTGGAAAGCTATGATAAATCAGGCAAAAGCATATACCAATGCAGGTGGCATACATATCATGCAGATCTTTACTGATACAGTACCGGCCTCAGAGGACATTGCACCCTTTGCAATTGGTTTGGCAAAAGATAATGAGATAAAAGAATTATATGCGGATTGGGAAATTTTACAATTTAAGTCATATATATTTGAGGATGAGCATCCAGGTGTCCCAAAACATCTGCATGCATCAAATAAAATAGTTGCCCGAAGACAGATGTAAATACTTGACAAAAAATGAAAGGTGATGTATAACAAAGAAAAACTTCAGGAGGATTTTGCATGTTAAGTGTTATTGTAATGGAGAAAATTGCAAAATAAATATTGCAAGGGTGATTTTTAGCTTACGCTGGGAGTCTCCCATTTATTGGCAGCATATGTTGCCAATGTTTTCGCCTTACGATTGCTTAATATATGAAATAATCATATAGAGATTGAAAGACCATAGTATCTTAATGCACTTAAGGTATCTATGGCTTTTTTGTTTTATCGGAAAGTCTTTGCTTATTGTAAGGCAATGCCAAATTTATAGTGAAAGGATATTTAAAGATGAATATAGAGAGACAAATCGAATTTGATAAGGTTAAGGAGATGTGGGCCAATTTAGCTATTACTGACATGGCAAAAGAAAGAATCAGGGAAGTTTCATTGTGCTTTTCCGAAAATGAGTTAAGAAAGCAGTTAAAGGATACAACAGATGCCAGATTCCTGATTGAAAAACTGGGAACGCCGCCGTTGCAAAATATCTCTGAAGTAAAAGATATCCTGCTGATTGCAGAAAAGGGAAATTGTTTAACACCGTATCAGTTAGAGCGGGTAGAAAAAGTTTTGGTTGCAATAAAGAGGCTGAAGGACTATTTGGAAAGAGGGAAAATGTATCATAATTCTCTGGCTTACTATGATGAAAATCTAAATCCGGTTTCGGAATTGCGGGAAGAAATAAGTAATAAAATCAGAAATGGCGTTGTGGATGATTATGCATCCAAAGAATTAGGTCAGATACGAAATCAAATCACCAAATGTGAAGAGCAGATGAAGCAGAGGGCAGAACAAATCATGCATTCTTATAAGGACTGTATGGCAGATAACTACTGTACTTTTAGAAACGGACGGGTATGCCTTCCTGTGAAAAAAGAGTATAAATTGAAAATATCCGGAAGCGTCATTGATAAATCATCTACCGGCAGTACTCTTTTTATTGAACCGTCAAGCGTTGCAAAATATTATGAGGAACTGCAGCTGCTGAAAATAAGTGAAGAGAATGAAGTGTATAGTATTTTATATACCTTATCAGCAATGGTGCTGTCATCAGAGCCATTGATAGCGGAAAATCTGACGATGATTGAAAAACTGGATTTTATATTCTCCAAAGGCAAATTGAGCATTGACATGGATGCCACAGAACCGATGATCAATACAGAACGCAGAATCAAACTAACCGATGCGCGACATCCGTTGATGGATAAAAATAAGGCAGTGCCATTACAGTTTGATATAGGCGAAAATGTACGCGGCGTTATCATAACAGGACCCAATACAGGAGGAAAAACGGTAGCAATTAAAACGGTCATGTTAAATGGTATCATGTCACAATGCGGACTGCATGTCACATGTAAACAGGCAGATATATGTATGAATAACTCTTATTTATGTGATATTGGTGATGGGCAAAACCTGTCTGAAAATTTGTCTACATTTTCTGCCCACATAACAAATGTGCTGGAAGTTTTAAGTGAAGCGAATAAGGACAGTTTTGTTATTATGGACGAATTAGGTTCCGGAACAGATCCTACAGAAGGTATGGGTATTGCAATCGCAATATTAGAGGAACTTAGAAAAAGTGGTGCAATTTTTCTGGTGACAACTCATTATCCGGAAGTAAAAGAATATGCAGCTAAGGCAGAAGATATAGTTAATGCAAGAATGGCTTTTGATAAGGAAACATTAAGTCCTACCTATCAAATGGTGATTGGGGAAGCAGGCGAAAGCTGCGCATTTTATATTGCAGACAGGCTGGGAATGCCAGGTGAAATGTTGAAGGTGGCAATTCGTGCAGCCTATGGTCAGGAGGCTGTAGAATCTTATAAGTTTCAAAAGCCTGAAAGTAACATTGTAAAAAGGAGCACAGCCGGAATCTCCAAATCCGGAAAATCAAAAAATAATACAGACCTTAGCACCAAGTATAAAATTGGTGATAGTGTAATGGTTTATCCTGAGAAAAAGATAGGAATAGTGTGCGTGCCGATTAATGAGAAAGGCGTGTTAAGGGTACAGCTGCCCAATAAGAAAATCTGGATCAATCATAAACGGGTAAAACTTCATGTGGCAGCAGCAGAACTTTATCCGGAGGATTATGATTTTTCAATTATATTTGACACAGCCGAAACTCGAAAAAAGCGACATGATATGCAAAGGAAATATACAGATGATGTGATAGAGCTGGAATCATAGATTCATGATATAATAAACTCAAAAATCCAGCCGCTATGCGGCTGCCGCGCTACGCGCTCAAAGATTTTTCATTATCATGTGATTTTGTTTCTTTAAAATGTATCTGAGGGAGTACAAATATGGTTTATTATAATAAGAATGGAATAACAATACGTGATTTACAACAAAGTGATGCTCAGATTATTACGGACGAGGAAATTGCCCAGGGGTGGAATGCCGATGTAGAAAAATATGAAATGAGACTTAAACATCAGGCAGAAGGCAAGTCCATATCTTTAGCAGCAGAATATGAAGGCAACATTGCAGGATATATAAACGTATATCCTGATTCCGAATGGGGCTCTTTTGCAAACCAGGGATATCCCGAAATTGTTGACTTTGGAGTGCTGGCTAAATATCGTAAAAAGGGTATTGGCAGTAAGCTGATGGATATAGCAGAACAGATTGCCTTTACATATTCTGATGTGGTCTATCTTGGGGTGGGATTACACAGTGGATATGGAAGTGCTCAAAGAATGTATGTAAAACGCGGATATATTCCTGATGGCAGCGGTGTTTGGTATAAAGATAAAGTCTGTGAACAATATGCTGACTGCTGTAATGATGATGATCTTGTTTTATATTTATCAAAAAGGATTTAGGAGGAAATCTTGGGAAGAAAGACAGAGAGACGAGGTAATCACCCCTCATCTTTGCTGTGTTTGTCAGATGACAGGAATATCGTGTCGTTTGGGTTAACATGAGCATTGACAGAATAAAGAAGTTGTGATAAAGTACCATCAATAACATAAGAAAAGTGATGACGGAAAAAGTAGTTTAGTTGGAAACATCCAGAGAGAATAGCATTTGCTGGAAGCTATTTATGTGGAAATTAGACGAAAACCATTCCAGAGCTGTAATGCTGAAATGAGTAAGTGTTACCGTATGCCTGCGTTAAAGGATAGGATTTGATAGAATCTGAAGTGAAAAGTTAAGGTGGAACCGTGCTAAGTGCACCCTTAAGACTATATGGTTATGGTCTTATGGGTGCTTTTCTTATGTTGTTGCCAAATAGTTAAAGCTAAAAAAGAGAAAGGAGCAACAAATTATGAAGGTTCTACGAAAAAATGGAGAAATTGTAGAAGTAAACTTTGAAGAACAGGAGGGTAAAAAGGCATTTTGGCATACAAGTGCACATGTGCTTGCACAGGCTGTAAAACGTTTATATCCGGAAACGAAGTGTGCCATTGGTCCGGCAATCGAAAATGGATTTTATTATGATTTTCAGTTTGAATTTCCATTTTCAGAAGAGCATTTAAAAACGATTGAAGCAGAAATGCAAAAGATTGTAAAGGAGTCGCTCTCCCTGCAAGTCTGTGAGAAGTCAAAAGAAGAAGCCCTCAGATTTATGGAGAATGCAGGTGAAAAATATAAAATTGAATTGATTCAGGAACTGAATGATGCAGAGCAAATTAGCTTCTATAAGCAGGGAGAATATGAGGAGTTTTGTGCAGGACCACATATTTCTAATGTGTGTCAGATTAAAGCGATCAAGCTATTCTCGCGATCCAAATTTTCCAACAGCGAAGTGCGCAACGTATTGTTTACGAT
>CAZTKJ010000094.1:0-7034 GCA_964614185.1 uncultured Lachnospiraceae bacterium | reverse complement strand
TTGATCTCTATGCTGCATACAATTCCACTACCTTTCCAATCTCAATCAGATCCGTTTCCTCAATCGGACCATGAATAATATCCACTCCCACATCCAAGATTTCTTCGAGTCTTAGTTTTATCATTGACAAAGTGAGTAGGGAAACAGGCATTGAAAATTCCATAATCAAATCCACATCACTATCTTCATGATTTGTACCAGTTGCTCTAGAGCCAAAAAGAGTAATTCTCTTAATCGCATATTCATTCACAATAGTCATTACACTGCGTTTTAATATTTCTATTGTCATATAAGATTTCCTCCATTTATTCTATTACCCTGCCTGCTATTTTATTATATTCGAGAAAGCAGACGGTTTCAAGCTACTTTCCTTAGCCTTTTTTGTCACATAAAAAACTTTTCTTCCGTCAAACTTTACATATTTCCTGCTAAACTTTACATATTGCGCAATCCTCTTCCAAAGATTACAAATAACCCGCCAAAAATGACAACCCTTCTCCCGGCTTTCTTTTTTCCTGCTACACTGGCTTTAAACAAATTACCCAGCAAAAATAAAAAGAGAGGTGCACAATATGTTATACGTAAAGAATCTTCACAAATCCTATCAGAGCGGAAGTAAATCCTATTCCGTACTAAAAGGTATTGACTTATCCGTTGCCAATCAGGAATTTGTAGCAGTTATGGGGCCATCCGGCTCCGGAAAAAGCACACTGCTGAACTGCATTTCCTGTTACATCCCATTCGAACAGGGAACCATCACCTTAGGCAGTCAGGAACTGAAAGGACTGGACGAAAAAAATCTTTCAAAGGTCCGTAATGAAAAACTGGGCTTTGTCTTTCAGGACTTCATGCTTCTTGACGGACTGACTGTAAGGGAAAACATTCTGGTTCCCAGAATCATTCAGGGAAAGGTGGATCGGGAAGCCGAAAAACTTGCCGATCAGCTTTTAGCTCTTTTTGGCATTGAACATATTGCGGCAAAGTATCCGGCAGATGTTTCCGGAGGAGAGCGTCAAAGAACCGCAGTTGCCAGAAGTCTGATCAATCAGCCATTGTTGATCCTTGCGGACGAACCTACCGGAAACCTTGACAGTAAATCCAGCCGCGCAGTCATTGAATCCTTTGAAAATGCCAGAAACAAACTGGGGGCTTCTATCTTTATGGTTACCCATGACAGCTTTGCTGCTTCCTTCTGTGACCGAGTAATTCTTCTTAAGGATGGCATCGTTTATGATACCCTGGAAGCTGCACCGGGTGATCGGGAAGACCGTCGGAGCGCTTTTCAGGACCGCCTGCTTGACGCAATCCGGGAAATGAGTAATGCAGACTCTGCACCAGAAAAGAAGAGTACAGGAAGGAGACAGTAGAATGACTTTAAAAAATCTTGAGAAAAAACTGCAAAAAGCGGATGCAAAACAAGCGAGACTTTATCTGTTCTGCAATTTTGTTTCTTTATTATTAATTACGGCATATTCTGCTATGATGTTTTCCCCTACCGTGCTTCTGGTGCTTCCGGAGGGCGGTGACAGCCGCAAGCAAATGGTTGCCATCTTTATTTTGGCATTGTTTGGATGTGTTGTCTTCACCATCTATGCCTCCGGACTTTTCTTCCGGAAAAAGGCACGGCAGCTTGGAACCCTCATGGCGCTTGGTGCCTCGGGACGCCGTCTTCTTCCCGGCCTGCTCCGTGAGGTTCTCACCTTAAGCTCCCTTTCCTCCTTTGTGGGAATTCTGGCAGGTTTTCCCTTTGTCTGGATCCTATGGAACGGCTTTCGCATTTTTATTACAGACAGCACCCAGATGGTACTGAAGCTTGACTTCAAATGCCTATACTTATCGGCAGTATTTTTTGTTATCGTGGTGGGGTTTTCCTGTCTGACGGCTTATGGATATCTGAAAAAGACCAATATCATGGAAGTGATGCACGAAGAACACCGCAACGAACCTGTAAAAGAGTTGGGAAGATGGTGCGGACCTGTTGGTATCCTGCTGGTTCTTGCAGGCGCGGTGCTTGGATATTTGGCTCCCGTCATGTATCAGAATCTGTTCAGCGCCTATTCTCCGGCATGGATCAATATTCTTTATGCACCGGTTTTTGTGGGGCTTTATATGATTATGCTGCACACGGTGATACACGGCTGGCGTTCCCGTAAAAAACATCCCTACAAAAATCTCATTGCCAGAAGTATGATGAAATTTCAGGGAAAACAGACCGTGAACAATCTCCTTGTAAGTACCGTACTGATTGCCGGAGGCGCTTTTGCCATCTTTTATGCTCCTATGTTGAGCATCGGGCAGACTATGGAAGTAAAAGAACGCCCCTACGATTACTATTATCATTACCGTGCAGATCAGCAGATTCCAGACGAAGAAGAAATCTCTGCCATGGCAAAGGAGTATGGAATTGCCATTAAAGATTACAAGAACGCACCTTACCTGTCTCTTGCCATGGATGGCACCACGCAGATAGAGGACGGGGGCCGTTCCTTTCACTACGAACAGATTCCTTTCCTGAATGAAGGAAAATTTTTCTCGGAAGATTCCTTTGAGACCTTAACCGGAGAAAAAATTTCTGTGGCCAAAGGCAGCTATATGGCAATCGCCAATGCTGATGAAACAACGCTTTACTTCTTAAATGCAACTGCTGCCAATCTCACGAATATGGCCACATTTGAAAGCCTTTCGGTCAGCTTTGCAGGCTATACACACTATGACCTTTTGGCGGATCGTGTAGGCTATTATGTACTTAACAATGAAGATTATGAAACCATTGCCTTAGGGCTTACGCCAGACTGGAGGGGAACTACCGCTTTCTTTAACGCTGATGGAGATGACAGCTATGCATTTGCACAGGACTTTTTTTACACTCTGGTTTCCTCCTTTGGATCGGAGTGTGAAACACCCACCTATTATGACCGGGTGGCAAAGTACTATACAAACCTAAAGGGGGAAGTATACTGGGGCGATACGCCCAGAATGACACAGCTGCATTTTTCCGAGCCTGATAACAGTGATTTCAGAAATTATTGGAAATATATGCCTAAAAGCCGGATTTTGGATCAGACAGATTTTGCCAGAACTTTTTCCGTGTTCCTGATGATGTTCCTTTTCATTGCCATTATCTGCTCTCTGGCAGCAATGATCATCAGCTATACCCGCTGCATGACCATTGCCCTCAACAACCGCTATGTCTTTGAAGACTTAAAGCGGCTTGGTGCACCACCTGCCTTTTTGCTGAAAGAAATCAAAGGGCAGGCAAACCCGGTATTTAAAATTCCTGCTGCCGTAGGCATGACTGCTATGTATCTCCTGTATCTGCTCCTGCTTTTTGGCAACGATGGGAAAATTACAGGAAGTGAACTGGGCGGTATGATTGCATGCTTTTTCATTCTTATAGGCGTTGCAGCAGCGTATTATCTGGTTTATCGGTGTACAGTTAAAAATATGTATCGACAGATTTCCGGTTAGCTGCCTCCTTATGAAACCTAATCCTTGACATAATTGATACTATATAGTACTATTTTATATAGTATTAATCTAAACAGATGTAACAATAATTTACAGAATCTTACAGAGGAGGAACGACAGTTATGACACTGGATGAAATCAACAATCTGGTCAACAAATCTACATTTGCTTCTATCGGTTTTATCGATAGTAACGGAAATCCAAGTATCAGAAAAGTTTTCTGTACCTGGCATAAGGGTCTGGGATTACATTTAATTTCAACAAATACCTCGTCCATGCATGTACAATTATTATTAAAAAACAGTAAATCCTGCTTATATTTCGAAAATTGCGAAACTTTTGAAGGCGTATGCTTTCATGGCACTGTTACTGTTCACTTTGAACACGAGTATAAGGCTATGCTATGGAATGAAGGTGATGAATGCTACTATCCTAAGGGAGTGGATGATGAAGATTACTGTATCATTGAGTTCAAAGCTGATTCCGGACGCTATTACAGATATGACGGCAAAGGTGATATCTCTGCAGACGAATTAGGCGAGTATGACAAGAATGCCAAGTTAAAGAAATATTGCTGACAAAAAGGGGGAGATTCATTCTCCCCCTTCTCTCATAATATGAATATAAGTTTCATCTGCAAAATATTGACTTACAGGAAGATATACTTGCAAACAAACAGTACGGCAAGTATATACATAAGCGGTGTGATTTTTTTAGCTTTTCCACATACAGCATTAATGATCACATAAGAGATAACACCTACTGCAATACCTTCGGAAATACTGTATAAAAGCGGCATAGCAAGCAGGCACAGATAAGCAGGTATGGCTTCTGTTAAATCATTGAAGTCAATCTGTGTTACAGCTGTAATCATCAAAAATCCCACAAACAATAATGCAGGAGCTGTTGCAAAACCGGGAATTGCCGTAAAAATCGGTGCAAAGACAATTGACAACAGGAACAATAATCCGGTTACAACAGATGAAAGTCCTGTTCTGCCGCCTTCTGCCACACCCGCGGAACTTTCTACGAAAGTAGTAGTGGTAGAAGTACCCAGCACTGCACCGGCACTGGTTGCAATTGCATCTGCTAACAATGCCTGCTTAATGCGGGGAAGTTTCCCTTCTTTATCTAACATATCTGCTTTGTTTGCACAGCCAATCAAAGTTCCCAGCGTATCAAAGATATCTACGAATAAGAACGCCAGAACGATAACAATGAAATCTGTGATTCTGATAGATGCAAAATCTGCTTTGAAACACTGTCCGAAAGTCAAACCAATTGCACCAAGACTGAAGCTGCTAAAAGATGGCAGCAGAGAGTAATATCCTGCTTCCGGTACTACTGTATACAATCCTGTCAGCTGGCAGATGATGCCGAGAATCCAAGTTGCAAAAATACCAATCAGGATAGAACCTTTCACACCTTTTATATGAAGAATAACAATCAGAAACGTACCGATAATTGCCAACAGCGCACCAATGCCTGCCGTATGGAAATCTGCGGTAAAATCAATAACTGTAACCAGTGTGGCATCTGAGTTAACTACAATTCCTGCATTTTGGAATCCGATAAAGGCAATAAACAGACCAATGCCTACGGAAACACCTCTCTTTAAATGAAGAGGAATCGCATTGAAGATCGCTTCACGAACGTTTGTTACAGACAACACAATGAAGATCAGGCCTTCTACAAATACTGCCAGAAGTGCTACCTGCCATGAATATCCCATAGCACCGCATACTGTGTAGGCAAAGTATGCATTAAGGCCAAGTCCCGGTGCAAGGGCAAAGGGGTAATTGGCCAGAAGCGCCATTGCCAGCGTACCTATAAAGGCTGCCAGTGCAGTTGCCATCAAAATAGCATTACTGTCCATACCTGACGCAGACAGGATGGAGGGATTGACTGCCAGGATATATGCCATGGTCATAAATGTTGTGACGCCGGCAACTACCTCTGTTTTGATGTTCGTGTTGTTTTCTTTGAGTTTGAACCATTTTTCTAACATCACTTTTCTCCTTTTCTCATAAGTGGTCTCATGATCTTTATTTGCCTTCATAGATGATGACGCTGTCCACATCGTAGTTTTTCAGGCGTTCTCTTCCCTTAAGTCCTGCTAACTCCATCAGGAAAATCACCTTTACAACTTCGCCGCCCAGCTCTTCAATCATCTGAATGCTCGCCTCTATGGTGCCGCCTGTTGCAATCAGGTCATCCACCACTACTACCTTCTGCCCCGGTTTGATGGAGTCTTTATGCATCTCCACTACCGCACTGCCATATTCCAAATCATATTCTTTGGAAATGACTTCCAAAGGCAGCTTACCCTTTTTACGAACCGGAACAAATCCTTTATGTAAGGAATACGCAATCGGAACGCCAAAGATAAATCCTCTTGACTCTGTTCCTACGATCACATCAAAGTCCAGCCCTTCCAGCTTCTCTTTCATAGCATCAATTGCCAGCTTCAATCCGTCCGGATCCTGCAGCACGCTGGTTATATCTCTGAAGATAATACCCTCTTCCGGGAAATCCGGAATGCTGCGTACATACTCTTCTACTTTCTTCATAGTAATCCCTTCCTTGCTTCTTTCAAAAAAATGGGGCAAAGAACTCCTGTGGACCTCTTTACCCTAAATTATTATAAAGCCATCTTTAAAGAACTGCAAGCATTTTTTGCTTTGTTTTCCATGTATTCCGTAATTAAAGCTTAGACTGGTTTTCTAACCACGCAATGCAGCCGGAACCCCTTCCGGAATTCCTTCAGCCACAATTTTTTGTACTCTTCACTCGTCATCGTAAGCTCCTCTAAATTACTTTTCTAAAGTTATTTTGACGAATACAGATGAAAATCACATTTTTTCCCGCCGGTTCCCAATGTCTGACTCCTTTCAAAGGTTATTCCGTCAAGATAACCGTATGCATAAACATCAATATCGCAGAAAATGCGGGTCAACTCCCCGCACCCCTCGGCATTGCAGTATTTCACATATGGGCAGGCTGTAACGTCCATTTGATAGCATTTTGAATCTGCTCTGTAAACAGTGTGCTTAAAACCTGCGTCAGAACCAAATCCCGACTTACAGCCTGCTGCAAAGCCTTTGAGAAAGATTGCTTTTCCAAGGGGAAACTTTACAACATTTTTAAATAATTTTACGGTTTTTTCCGCAGCGGCAGTTTCGCCCTTCTCCATGATCTCCATAGCCATGCCGCTGTGATTTTCAAGCAGCGATTTGTAAACTGCGATATGCGGAAAAATAAGATTTGTGTGCATTTGCTCCTTTGGTGGAATATTATCATATCGGGAAAGAATTTCTCTTAACCTCTCCCTTGCAGTATTCCATATTTCTTCTGTTTCGGTATCTCCCAGGATATCAGTGACTGTTCTCTTGATAATCTTCATTTTTTTGCTTTCATCAATCATTTTGATATGCTCCTGCATAACGCTTAAACCTCCTATTGCTTTTTATTCTTTGATTTTAAACAGCACACATATTCCTCTGCTTCTTTTTATAACCACAGTCACAGTACGGTCCGCCGGAAGCCAATGTATACTCCCGGACGAA
>CAZTKJ010000093.1:0-7112 GCA_964614185.1 uncultured Lachnospiraceae bacterium | reverse complement strand
AGAGAATACCGGGTCTTGGGAATGGCGTATTGCAGGATATCTTGTGGGATGCCGGAATTGATCCGCGCTTTGACATGAGAGAAGCTTCCGAAACAGACTTTATGGTGTTATATACTTCCGTAAAGAAAATCCTCAAGGAAATGTGTGAACAAGGTGGTCGAGATACAGAAAGGGACTTATTTGGACAAAAGGGAAAATATATTACCCAGCTAAGTAAAAATACATTATTTGAGCCATGTATCAAATGCGGACATGAAATCCATAAAGCAAATTTTCTGGGTGGAACAGTGTATTATTGTGAGAATTGTCAAAAGAAGTGAGGAAATACAAATAATTTGGAGGTTTATTATGAATAATCTTGAGAAAATCAGTCATGAAACAATGGTATTTATGAGAGGGAAATATCGTCTTGATGAAATCGGTGACGGAAAAGATGAACTGAAATTCAAGCAAGGTCAGAAAACTATTCTCACCATATACTCACATGAGGACAGATTTACTTTTTTAATAATCTTTGGGCGAAAAGAACGTGAGATATTTGAAGAACAAGCAGAAAATTTTTCAAATTATATATGCGATTATTATAACAATGCAAAAACTTTTCATGACGGAAAATGGATGTTCATTGATGTGACAACTACGGAACAGCTTGAAGAGGTAAAGAAGCTGATATTGATTAAGAAGAAGCCTAACCGTAAACCGTTTTCAAAAGAGAATGCCATTTATTCAAAATGCGGTCAACGCTGTGATTTGTGCGTACATTATGTCGGTACCACTGACGAACAGAGGGCTGTAATGATACCAAATCTCAATAAAATGTGGGATAATATTGATTGGAGTATGCGGTGTACGGGATGTTACAGCAAGGACTGCTCTTGTACGGATTGCAACGCTAAAGAGTGCTACCCACAAAAAGGGATTTCAGAATGTAAGGAATGTAACGAGTTTCCTTGTATCAAAGCTACATCGGCAGACTATCGTTCAATGATACATACTGAAGTTCACTATGCAGACGAAATTACATGGGGAATACTTCCCTATGTTCCATGGCAGTATGAAAAAGGAGCGACAACCTAAAGTGCTGCCGCCCCTCTGAATTACGAACAATGGTCATCATAATTTGATTCAATTACAAAAGGACTTATATTGCTCCTTTTTTGATTTTATACAAAATATAGGCTGCAAATAAAATCGTCGGTATAAGGGGTATAATACCCACATACGCAGGACCAATAAACATCCGATACTCTGTTGTATTGCAGAACAAAATACCGATACTGCCCAGTCCGTTGATGGCGCTATGGCAGATTGCTGCCGGAAGAACGCTGTCCGTTCGCAGTGTAATATATCCTTCAATAATTCCGACCAAAACACAGAAAACAATCATCATCAAAATACCAACATAGGGATAACCCGGATAGCCGGTGCCGTAATTATGACCCATGGCAATCATAGGCGCGTGCCATATTCCCCATATCACGCCTGTAACCAGGACAGCCTTCATACTGCTGCCACTGGAATTTTTTAATCCATACAACAGGTATCCCCGCCAGCCCAGTTCCTCCCCGAGAGTCGGAATTACATTGATAATCGGTGAGATTGCCGTGGCTACGACCAAATTGATGATTTGTATGAATTGCATGTTATATTCCGTTGAATCAGGACTCCACATAATCAATGCTGTTAAGTCAAACTGTTCCCTGTAGATCAGATAATATACCAATACTCCAAGATACACTAAGACTATAAAACTAAAGTATGCAAACAGATAGTTTCGTCCGTTTCCCTTGAATTTGGGGGCCAGCTTAAAATCATGAAACCCTTGTCTGGTGATCACTCTGGTCAGAATATTGCCGAGAGCGGGCATAAACATACATAATGTCACTATTATGAGAGATTCCAATCCGCCGTAAACAAAGCCCATAATCGGAATCAATGCTGCCAATAACCATGTTAAGCCAAAAGTAATGACACAAAAAATAATCGTGCGCTTCATTGTTATTTCTTGTTCCATATGGTTATCCTCAATTCTTATATTTGACAGCCGTACCGTAAGCGATCACTTCCGCCGCTCCCTGCATGACTGATGAAGAGGCATATCTCACATTAACTACCGCGTCCGCACCTAGCGCCTGCGCCTCATCTACCATACGTTTCACGGCGATCTGCCTTGCCTGATTGAGCATATCCGTATATTCCGTGACCTCGCCGCCGACAAGGGTTTTAATTCCTGCCATAAAATCTTTACCGAAATTTTTAGTCTGTACGATACTTCCCTTCACAATTCCTAATGTTTCCAATTCTTTTCCTGAAATATAATCAGTATTTACGAGCAACATCTTCTTCTCCTCCTTCAATCTCTCTCATCCGTTGTACCAATGCAATGAGCACTGCCATAATCACCGCTACCGGGATGAAAATAAGCACACTCAGCATCCATATTGGAATCGGGTCAGTCACGTAACCCCATATAAAAACACAGATCAAAAATACCATAAAAAGGATAAATGTTCCTGCCGCAATGACGGAGCCACGCTTTCTTTGAATAATATCGTTTTTATTCACATTCGTAAATTTTGTTCCTTCCCTCTCCATTTCCACCATCCTTTCCAAATATTCATCAGGAGTAAGACTGGGATATTTGCATTGCTCCTTCATAAGACTATGGCAGAGGCCGGAAGTCTCCTGCAAATTAATTTTCTCCCGCTCCAAAACGATCAACTGTCTTTGCAGCGCATCCTCAAGAAGCAGTTCGCCATGCTGTATCCTGCGTATTTCTTCTATCGGAAGGGAAAGTTTTCTGAGTAACTTAATTTTCTTTAACTCAGTGACATCTTCCTCGGTATAATCCCGATATCCGTTGGTGGCATTTCTCATTGGATTCAAAAGTCCCTGCTGTTCATAGAAGCGGATATTCTTTTTGGTAATGCCTACCTGCTGTTCTACTTCGTTGATCTTCATGGTACGATTTCCTTTCTTACCCGTCTGATGTAATCAGAATAAGGCTTCCACAAGGTGGAAGGTCAAGAGTTTTTTAAAATTTTATCAATAATATTATAGGGAATTTTTGCAAGAAAGAAGTGAAGTCCTACTAAACAGCAGGACTTCTATTCTAAATCATCTTTAATAATTCTTCCTCTATACCACCGTTCTCCTATCTTACCATAAATTTCTATTTTATCATAAGGGTAGTCCTCATCTGCAACACCGATTGTCTCATATGTATAATCATATGTGGTGTCATTATAAGCGTAATAGACACGAATCAACCTATTCCTTTCATCATATTGATTCTCTTGTGCTACAGATGCGGCATATTTACTTACATTGCCGTCTTCATCCCGTTCATAGTGTCTGTACAGTTTCTTTATACAGTTTCCATTGTCGTCATATTCATATTCATGGCCATACGCTCCAGTATTGTACGTAGAGAAGGTGCTTACCAGATACCCTTTTTCATTATATGTATACTCATCTGTATATTCTCCAACGATAGGATCGCCATCAACTCCCTCCACCTTTATCAAATGTCCGTCATCATCATAAGTATATTTTTTATATGTTGTTCCGCTACTACTTTCATAACCATATGCAGTTATCTTTATCAAATTACCAGAATCATCATATGTATTTTCATAACGCGAATATGGATAATAAGATATATAGGTATCGCATTCGTATCCTTCAAACAGATTAATTTTTCCCTCCGCATCATATTGGACCCACAAAGTCTCATTTCCCATTTCATCATATTCATATCTGTATTGCTCCGAAACATTTCCATCCGAGTCGAAGAGGTACCTCATCTCCCATGATTGTTGTCCGGAATCAGCATATACGAAATATCTGTCCAAATTACCGTCATCACCATATTCCCGCATCATCCAGCCTAACAATCTACCCGCTCCGTCATAAACATATTCTGTCTGCTCGGCTAATCTTCTGTCTGTTTCTCTCCATTCCTCATCATCAAAGTGCCAATCGGACACTCTGCTCAGATTGCCGGCAGAATCATATTCATATTCATAAATATGATTATATTTTGTGTCCCAATGTCGCAGCATATGCCCTTCTTTATCATACTCATATTGCTCGCTGACCTTACCGCTTGGCATTTTTATTGATGCCAAAAGCGCTGTGTTGTCCATTAAGGGCATTCCCACTGCATTTAATGTTTCAGGATCGCTTTCCGGCGTTTCTTCATCCGCAATCTCTATTACCGCTTCTTCTACCGTTTTATCTGACACTTCGTCTGCTGTTTCCAAAACAGTGTTAATCTCTGCGTCCGGCAATACTTCTACTTCTTTTTCTTTTGCTCCGCAGCCTGTGAATATCCCCAAAAACATACAGAGACATAATATGGTATAAGCTGACTTTACTTTCATATATTATTTCCTCCATTTAGCCAAGATACGCTGTGCCAGCCGTCCAGTAATTCCTACAGCTACAGAGAGCATATTGGCCGACATACTACCATCTTGTTTTAAAAGGGCTATTATCACTCTCAACGTCAACACCTCGGCTGCATACGCATGGTTCCGGTAAGATAGGGCTCGATTTACATTATATCATGTCAGCAGGAAATCAAGCGCGAACGAAGGGAGATTTTGATTTCACCTGACATGATAACGAAAAAATCTTTGAGCGCGTAGCGCGACAGCCGCATAGCGGCTGGATTTTTGAGTTTATTATATCATAAATCTGTGATTTATGATCGTCATTCGCCGCTCGCCGAATAAGCACACTTATTCTTCTCGCTAACGCTCATTATATCATTAAATCCTTGTGTTCTCTACCGCTTTTGTACTTTATCTATTATCAATACATTATCATACCCAAACTAAGCAAAAATCTCTGCTGCCAAAAGTTTTCCTAATAATCAAGTTTCCTAAACCATTATGACTAATCATCAAAATAAAGTAACTGTAACAGCCTTTTCTTCATATCTATATTGTATATGGAGAAACAGTCTTCCAAAATGATATAAAGGAGAAATCTATAATTTATGGCTACAGGTTATTTAATCATACAGGCACGGGCAGCGCATGATGCGCTTCCGCTAAGTGGAGTACAGATCTGGATTATGGATCATGAAGAGCAGAATACTCATTACGTGACAACAGATGAAAGCGGTGAAACTGAAAAAATTGCTTTAGAAACTCTGGATGCCTCCCTGTCCTTAGATCCAAATTTTTCCGGAACACCCTATATCAGTTATGATGTACTTGCATTTGCCAACGGCTTTAATTCAGTTCATATTGTGGGCATTCCGATTCTGGAAGGAGAAACGGCCATTCAACCAATTGAATTTATTCCAATGCAGAAAATGCAGCGCGCCCCAACCGTGACGGAGATTCAAATCGGCCCACCCGCTGTCTCTATGACGGGAGATCGTAATCAAATGGGATCTGAGGCTGATCCCCGGGTACTCCGCCAAGTGGTCATTCCCAATCCTATTACGGTACACTTAGGCAAACCCGATGCCTCCGCGTCCAATGTTCAGGTATCTTTTCCCGATTATGTAAAGAATGTTGCCAGCAGTGAGATTTATCCTACATGGCCGGATTCCTCCCTAAAGGCAAATATTTATGCAATTATCACTTTTGCACTGAACAGAACTTTTACCGAGTGGTACAGAAGCCGCGGCTACAACTTCGACATAACAAACAATACTGCTTATGATCAGTATTTTGTATATGGGCGGAATACCTATGAATCCATCAATATGATCGTAGACGAAATATTTAATGAATTTGTCCGCAGACAAGATCAGAGCGCACCTTATTTTACATCTTTCTGCAACGGGACCACAGCAACCTGCTCAGGTATGTCCCAGTGGGGAACTGTCACACTGGCAAATCAGGGTCTTGCTCCCCTGGAAATACTACGTTCCTATTACCCGAAAGATATAGAAATTGCAGAGACAAACATTATTACCGGAATACTCTCCTCCTATCCCGGTACTGCACTTAAGACAGGGAGCACGGGACTGGACGTACAGACGATTCAGACTTATCTGGAAAGGATTCGGCGCAATTACCCCGCAATTCCCAGGATTACGGATGAAGCGGGAGTGTTCGGAGAAAGTACAAGGGCGGCAGTTGCCAAGTTTCAGAGTATTTTCAATCTGCCATCTGATGGTATCGTGGGAAAATCCACTTGGAATAAGCTTTCTTATCTGTATACATCCGTAACCAGACTTGCCGATCTTGACAGTGAGGGAACTTCTCTTGGAATCGGAACCGTTCCCCCAAGTTCAGTCCTGCGCCTGGGTTCATCGGGGCAGGATGTGATTACCCTGCAGTATCTTTTGAATGTGGCAGCCGAATTTAATTCTACAATTCCGGCTCCGAAACAGGACGGAAATTTCGGAGAAGGAACGCAGCAGGCAGTTGCAGCATTCCAGCGCGCAGCAGGGCTTACCCCCGATGGAATAGTGGGACCTCGCACATGGCAGGCATTGTATAATACTTATCTTGGAATAAATAACGTGCTTCCACCCGGTGCCGATGCCGGCGTTACTGAATACGTTGTCCGTTCAGGGGATACACTCTGGCTGATTGCGCGTAGGTTTAACACAACAGTTGACGCAATCAAAAACCTGAACGGACTGACCAGCGACAATCTGAGTATCGGTCAGGTACTGAGGATTCCGTCAACGAATTCTGCAGATCAATCGTATTTTGAATATACTGTCCGTTCAGGGGATAGCCTTTGGCGGCTGGCACAAAGGTATAATACCACGGTTGACGCCATTAAAAATTTGAATGGACTATCCGGCAACGCTCTTAGCATTGGACAGATACTCAAAATTCCTTCTGCAGGAACATCATCCTCCCCATATTTTGAATATACCGTTCGCTCCGGGGATAGCCTTTGGCTAATTGCACGTAGGTATAACACAACGGTTGACGCAATCAGACGCGTGAACGGACTGACCAGCGACAATCTGAATATCGGTCAGGTACTGAGGATTCCCACTGCCTGAGCGTAAGCATAAAAATAAACCGCTATTATAATCATTTAAAAAGGCTTCCGAAGAAATCTTCGGAAGCCACAGACTGTAGACAAAGCGCCTCTGGTAAGTCCTAGACCAGAAGCGCTTTTCTCAT
>CAZTKJ010000092.1:0-7229 GCA_964614185.1 uncultured Lachnospiraceae bacterium | reverse complement strand
TGGTGCCGCCACAGCCGGCACACATTCTGTGTCCCGGAGCCAGCCGTTCCGGTTTATTCATTATTTCTTTAAAATTATAAGCCTCCATATTTAGCTCCTTAAACCTATATATTCGTACATATCCGTTACTTTGTGCTCTGTTGCAATCTTCTCCAGGTTTTCATAAACCTGGCAGAAATCTTCCACTGTAATATCCCTGCCTCCAAGTCCATAGAGATAATTCACTGTTTCTGCTGTTCCCTTTGCCTGATAGAGAGCAGCCCTTACCTCTGCGCCCAAAGGACCGCCGGTGGCGGAGAACATCTCTGACCGGTCTAGAATCGCCACAGCTTTTACATGTGCCAGAGCTGCTGCAATTTCCTCCTCAGGAAAAGGACGGAACACCCGGATTTTCAACAGTCCTACTTTCTTTCCCGTGGTATTTCTGATTTGTTCAACGGCAGCCTTGCATGTGCCTGCGGCAGAACCGATAATGACAATGGCATACTCCGCATCCTCTAAATGGTATGCTTCAAAGAAACCATATTGCCGTCCAGTCATAGCCTGAAAGCGTTCTGCTACTTCCAAAATCACTTTGCGGGCATTAATCATGGCTTCCCGCTGACCGCGTTTTGTTTCCATATAATAGCTGGATACTGCATAAGGACCTATAGCCAGCGTCTCCTTGGGATTTAAAAGATAATGCTCCGGCTCCCTCTCGCCAACGAATTCTTTGACCAGATGATCCTCCACCAGCAGAATATTTTCTACTCCGTGGCTGGTAATAAAGCCATCCTGACAGATCATCACCGGAAGCATTACGTCTTTATGCTCTGCAATCAGGAACGCCTGCAAAAAATTGTCATAGACTTCCTGATTGGACTCTGCATAAATCTGTATCCAGCCGCTGTCCCGTGCGCCCATACTGTCGGAATGGTCCGCATTGATGTTAATGGGACCAGACAGGGCCCGGTTTACAAGCGCCAGAACAATAGGCAGCCTGTTGGATGCTGCCACATACAGTTCCTCCCACATCAAAGCCAGACCGCAGGAAGAGGTAGCCGTAAGCGCTCTTGCCCCTGCGGCCGAAGCCCCAACGGTGGCGCTCATGGCGCTGTGTTCGCTCTCCACCGGAATAAATTCTGTGTCAATCTCCCCGTTTGCAATATAATTTGCCACATACTGGGGAATCTCCGTGGAGGGAGTGATAGGAAATGCCGGCATGACATCCGGATTGATCTGTTTGATGGCATAAGCTACGGCTTCGTTGCCTGATAAACGTTCTCTGATGGCCATTTATTTTCCCTCCTTCATGGTGATTGCACCAAAGGGGCATACTTTGGCACAAATGCCGCAGCCCTTGCAATGGTCATAATCAAAATCTATACGCTTCCTGTCACTGACCGGAATAGAAGAATCCGGACAGACCGGAGTGCACAGAAGACACTGTTTACATTTTTCCTGCTCCCAGACCGGGGTGGAAGTACGCCATTCACCTGTACAAAAATCTTTGGAGGTAGCGGCCTCGAAGATCTTATTTCCTTCCGTTATGTCCTGCCAGGGACTGTTTTCGTTTATTCTTTCACTGATCATGGATTTATCCCGCCTTTCCCAATCTTTCCAATTTCTGCAAAGGTAAGCTCCAAAGCTTTCATATTGCCGTCAATGACTTCCGGCTTCTTTGAAAATTTATGCTGGAATGAAGTCTGCATCTCCTTCAGAAATTCTTCCTGTTTTATGACGCCGGATACAGCCACCACTGCCGCCAGCATAGGGGAATTAGGATAGTTCTTTCCCAGGGCCTGCATGGAAATGGCTTTTGCATCCAAGGTATAAACCGCGCCCTTATAGCCATGTAAAAGGGGAAGCAGCGCTTCCTGTTCTTTTTCCGTATTAATAATGACGGCGCCGCTTTCTTTTAAGCCATGGGTCACGTCAGTGCTTTCTAACAATCCGTCATCTACTACTACAACATAATCGGGGTCATAAATATTGGAATGAACTGTTACAGGCTCTTCGCTGATACGATTGTAGGCAGTGATCGGCGCTCCCATACGCTCCGGACCGTATTCCGGAAAGCCCTGTACGAATTTTCCGGCTTTAAAGGCTACGTCCGCCAGCAGAAGGGCTGCGGTCTTTGCGCCCTGGCCGCCTCTTCCGTGCCATCTGATTTCTACTGTATTTTTCATGTCTGCTCCTATCTGCGTGCACTTTCACGCGTACAAGTCTTATGTGCTCCTATTGCTGCATGAATCATCATTTTAATAATGATTTGCGGACTTGTCAACATTTTTCGATGATTTTTGCCCCTGTTGAATATTTTAAATAATAAATATTCAAAACAGTAGACGTTATAATCCGTCATTTGCTAAAATATCAATAGATGTCGGACAAAGCGGGAGGGCAAATAATATGGATCTGAAAGAAATATTAAAGCATTTTCAAATAGAAGAAAAAGACTGTTCCATTGATCTCCATGGGAACGGTCATATCAACCATACTTATGCAGTAACTATTGAAGGAGAAAAGAGATACATTCTGCAAAGAATCAATACTTCCATATTTAAAAATACGCAGGAGCTTATGGAGAATATTGTGCATGTTACCGACTATCTCAGGGAGAAGATTATTGGTGCAGGAGGAGACCCGAAGAGGGAGACCTTAAGCATTGTCAGGACAATAGATAACCATTATTATTATACGGATGAGGAAGGAAATAACTGGAGAGTATTCCTTTTTATTGAAAATGCCAAGACCTTTGAAACAGTAGAGGATGAAGAGATTTTTTATCAGAGCGCAGTGGCATTTGGCAGATTTCAGGCATTATTGGCAGATTATCCGGCTAAAACCCTGTATGAAACAATTCCGGATTTCCACAATACCTTCAAGCGTTATCTTGATTTTGAAAAAGCGGTGGAAGAGGATATCTTAAACAGAGCCCATGAAGTAAAAAAGGAAATTGAGTTTATCAGGGCGCGGGCAGAAGAAATGTCCATATTAAGCGATATGCAGAAGAAAGGGGAGCTGCCTGTCAGGGTAACCCATAACGATACCAAGCTGAACAATATAATGATGGACAGTACTACCCACAAGGCCATATGCATCATCGACTTAGATACTGTTATGCCCGGACTGGCAGTGCATGATTTTGGGGATGCTATTCGTTTTGGCGCCAATACAGCTACGGAGGATGAGCCGGATACCAGTAAAGTTTCTCTTTCTTTACCGCTATATAAGTTATATGTAAAAGGTTTTCTGGAAGGCTGCGGCGGACAGCTTACTGATAAGGAGATTGAAATGCTTCCAATGGGAGCCAAGATGATGACATTGGAATGTGGTATGCGCTTTTTGGCAGATTATCTGCAGGGAGATATCTATTATAAGATTAAGCATAAGCATCATAATCTGGACCGCAGCCGAAGCCAGCTTGCATTGGTAGCGGATATAGAGATAAAGTGGAATCAGATGTGTAAAGCGGCTGTTTTTTAATTGGTGAGTTTAGGATTGTCAGATTTCCTGGCATTCCCCGATTGTATGTCATATTCCAAGAGCTTCCATTCGTATTGCTCGGGGTTTTTCCGCCATTGCTGCGGTGAAATTCCCATAATGCGCCGGAAGTTTCTGTTAAAAGTTGAGAGTGTGGAGAAGCCTGCCCTTGCTGAAATGGCTGCCATTGATTCATTGGTGCGTTTGAGTTCATCGCAGGCACGGCGGATCCTCACCTGATTGATATATTTGACCGGGCTCATTTTCATACAGTTTACAAATATTCTTCTGAAATGTGGTTCGCTGATATGGCACATTTCGGCCAGTTCTTCGATTTTGATCTGTCGTTCCGGAACCATACTGATATAATCCAGAGCAGGAGAAATAACCGTGCTGTTTTCCAGACGGGGCAGGTTGCTATCGGCCTTTGCATTTCTATTCCACTGGGCCAGACGGATAAGCAGTACCAGGGTCAAAGCATTGACTTCTTCCTGATAAAATTCTTTTTGAGCCCGCATGGTCTCAATGATCTGCTGTATCAGAAGTGCAATCTGTTTCCGGTCTTCCAGTGTGGCAAGGTGGACTTTTTGGTTTACTCTGCGAATGAGTTTATCTGCCAAAGGCAGATTATCTTTATATGTATCGGTAAGCAGTCTGTCTGCATCAATGATCAAATATTCCCATGAGGTGCCCATCTTTTTGCCGATGTTTGTCCCGTGAGGGAAATTCTTAGGAATGATGGTGAACATATCACTCCCGCACAAAAGTTCCTCATCCCCCAAAGTCACAGTGTCATTTCCGCTATAACAATAGCCTATTTCCATATGATTGTGAAAATGAAGGGAATCGGTGTCAAGAGCGTCCTTATGCAGCCAGTCTTCTTTCAAAAGAGCAAGTACCGGACTGCCGGGAGGTACTTCATAGTATCTGTATGTCATTTTCTGCTTTCTTTTTTTATTCATGAATAAGATTCCTTTTAACTTAAGCGGACAATAAGACTGTATCAAATTATACATATTTTGCACAAGAAATACAAGGAAAATTTAGATATTTTTGCCTTGCATTATGATTGAATTTGCACAGTTTTTGATTGAATATGAATACATTTAAAGAGTGAAAGATGTTATAATTTCTAAACAGGCGTAGGAATATCAGGCAAAAATATACAAAATGCACAATTCCTTGTCTGAAAAAATAATGGGAGGAAAGTAAGAAATGAAAAAGAAAGTATTATCACTTCTGTTGGTTGGCGCAATGCTTAGCGCGATACTGACAGGCTGCGGCGGTGGTGCAAAGGAATCAGGCACTGATGACAACTCAACTTCAAATGCCTCATCAGGAGATCAGACACTGACAGTATGGTGCTGGGATCCCGCATTTAACCTGAATGCAATGTATGAAGCAGAAAAAGTATATCAGAAGGATCATCCTGATTTCAAATTGAATGTTGTTGAGACCCCTTGGGACGATATTCAGACTAAGCTTACTACAGCAGCAACCTCAAACGATATGAGCACATTGCCCGATATCTTCCTGATGCAGGATAATGCATTCCAGAAGAATGTTATCAGTTTTCCGAATGCAGTTGTTGATTTAACAAACAGCGGTGTTGATTTTTCACAGTTTGCATCTGGTAAAGTGGCTTATTCTGTAATTGACGGCAAGAACTATGGCGTTCCTTTTGATAATGGCGCTGTAATCGGCTGCTACCGTACAGATTATCTGGAGCAGGCTGGCCTTACAGTTGATGATTTTACAGATATCACATTTGACCAGTACATTGAAAACGGTAAAAAGGTACTTGAAGCAACAGGCAAGCCCCTCATTTCTATGCAGGCAGGCGAATGCGACCTTATCATGATGATGATGCAGTCCGCAGGTTCTTCATTATTTAATGAAGACGGTACAGCAAACATCGTTGGTAATGATACACTGAAAGTCGTTATGGAAACATATAAGGAAATGAAGGATGCAGGTGTTCTGATCGAAGTAAACAGCTGGGATGAATATGTAGGTTCATTGGTAAGCGGCGATGTAGCAGGAACGATTAACGGATGCTGGATCATGGCTTCTATCCAGACAGCAGAAGATCAGGCTGGTAACTGGGCAGTTACAAATATGCCCAGCCTTGTAGGTGTATCAGGAGCAACTAACTACTCTAACAACGGTGGTTCTTCATGGGCTGTAAGTGCTAACTGCCAGAATACAGATCTTGCATTTGATTTCCTTGCAAGTACTTTCGCAGGCAGCACAGAATTGTATGATAATATTCTTCCTAGCGGCGCTCTTGCAACATGGGCTCCGGCAGGTGATTCAGACGCTTATGCAGTACCCAATGATTTCTTCGGCGGAGATGCTGTATCAGCTAAGATAGTTGAATTTTCAACCAAGGTACCTTCTAATATCACAGGTGTATATTATTATGAAGGACGTGATGCTGTTGCAACAGCAATTACAAACTATATCAATGGAGCTGATCTTGAAACAGAAATGCAGGGAGCTGCAGACACTGTAAACTTCAATATGCAGTAGGTTGAAAATCAAAGGTTTAAACATAGGGGGAATAGTTTTTACCGGCTATTCCCCTTTTATCTTATAAAGTTCTATTTTTAAAAGCAAAAGGAGGGGGTATTTTGAGTAATCCATCAAAAAAAATGACTTTGGATAAAAAGCATAATCTGACAGGCTGGATATTCTTAGCACCGGGCGCGCTGTTGATTCTTTTTATGAGCTTTGTTCCCATGGCCAGAGCTTTGATATTATCTTTTAAGGCCGGTAACGGTGCAGCATTGGAGTGGTGCGGAATATCTAATTATGTCAGAATGTTCCAGGATGCGGTCTTTATCCAATCCATTAAAAATACCTTTTTTTATTTGATTATCCAGGTGCCTATCATGTTGATCTTTGCATTGATCCTAGCATCTATCCTAAATAACAAGGATCTTCGTTTTAAAGGACTTTTCCGTACAATGATCTTCTTGCCCTGTGCAACTTCCCTTGTAGCATATGCGGTTATTTTCAGATCATTGTTTGCCAATAATGGCATTATCAATCTCATATTAGTGAAAATCGGTATATTGTCCCAGCCGTATGCGTTCCTGACAAATACATGGAGTGCAAGAATAGTCATCATTATTGCGCTGCTTTGGCGCTGGACCGGATATAATATGGTATTTTATCTTTCTGCGCTGCAGAATATAGAGTATTCTGTCTATGAGGCAGCTAAGATTGATGGGGCATCACCTATCCAGACATTTTTCAAAATTACAGTGCCCTTACTTAAACCTACGATTTTGCTGACAGCCATTATGTCAACCAACGGTACACTGCAGTTGTTTGATGAGTCTGTGAACCTGACTGATGGCGGTCCGGCCAATGCTTCGATTACAATGTCACATTATATATATAATATATCATTTAAATATGTTCCTAAATTCGGATATGCAGCAGCGATGTCATTTTTGATCTTGCTTCTGGTTGCTGTTTTGGCATTCCTGCAGATGAAAGTAGGTGATAAGCGTGACTAAAGGTAAAAAATTTTTAATGTATTTATTTTTGATTATCGTGTCATTTATATCCGTTTTTCCGTTGTATTGGATGATTTGCGCATCAACAAATAAGAGCGCGGAAGTTATAAGCGGACGTTTGGTTCCGGGGACTTATTTTATAGAGAACTTTAAGAATCTGATCGGGTCCCAGAATGTGGCCAGAGCATTAGGAAATTCCTTTAAGTATGCAATTATTCTGACACTTATTTCACTTGT
>CAZTKJ010000091.1:0-7654 GCA_964614185.1 uncultured Lachnospiraceae bacterium | reverse complement strand
GAGCATTAGGAAATTCCTTTAAGTATGCAATTATTCTGACACTTATTTCACTTGTAGTCAGCTCTCTTGCAGGTTATGGTTTTGAGATCTTTCATGATAAGGCAAAAGATACGGTCATGAGCATTATTTTGCTGGCTATGATGGTTCCTTTTGTAGCAACCATGATTCCGCTCTTCCAGATGTTTTCCAAAGCGGGTTGGTTAAATACTACCATTGGATTTATTCTGCCTACAATTTCAACGCCGTTTTTGATCATGATGTTCAGGCAGAGTGCCAGATCCTTCCCGCATGATATTATGGAAGCGGCAAGAATTGATGGTTTATCGGAAATACGGATCTTTTTCCAGATGTTTATTCCTACAATGCGTGCAACATATGCAGCTGCAATGACAATTACTTTTATGAATGCATGGAATAGTTATTTATGGCCCAAGGTAATCATGACAGATGCTAACAGTCAGACAATGCCCATGGTAGTTGCGAATCTGACGCAGGGCTATGTTACGGATTACGGTATGCTGATGTTAGCGGTACTTATTTGTACCCTGCCTACCGCAATTGTATTCTTCTGCTTACAGAACGCTTTCGCAGAAGGTATTACCGGTGCGGTGAAGTAAAATTAAATTTAACAGCTTGTATTGCAAGAATTTATGGCTTGTTGTAATTAAGGCTGGAACCCATAAAATCTTGGGTTCCAGCCTTTCTATACTGTGAGAAGCTATAATGTAGGTAAATCAGGCAGAAGGAGGAAAAAAGATGATTGTTCCAAAATATTATGAAGATTTATCGGTACTGCATAAGAATACGATGCCAAACAGGGCTTACTATATTCCGGCCTCTGAAAGAATGGATAATTTAGTGGAGGACAGAGAAGACTCAGACCGTTTTATGCTGCTTTCCGGGCAGTGGAAATTTAAGTATTTCGACAGCATTTATAAAGTAAAGGAAGAATTTTATAAAGAGGGGTTTGATACGGAGGACTTCGATACGGTTACCGTACCGGGTATGTGGCAGAATTACGGCTATGATCATCATCAGTATACCAATACACGTTATCCCTTCCCCATTGATCCGCCTTTTGTACCCTATGAAAATCCCTGCGGAGAGTATGTGCGCAATTTTACTTATCACAAAGATGAAAAAGCACCTAAGGCATTTTTGAACTTTGAGGGCGTAGATTCCTGCTTTTATGTATGGCTTAACGGCGCGTTTATAGGTTATAGTCAGGTGTCACATTCTACCAGTGAATTCGATATTACGGATAAGCTGAGAGAAGGGGAGAATACCCTTGCTGTACTGGTGTTAAAATGGTGCGATGGAAGTTATATGGAAGATCAGGACAAATTCAGGATGAGCGGTATCTTTAGGGATGTATATATTCTGAAAAGGCCGAAAGAGGGCATTTTTGACTATTTTATCAAAGCCCAGCCATCAGACGACTATAAAGGCGGAAAGATAGAAATCTCATTTGAATATCAAAGTAAGCCGGTTCCGGTGAAGATCAAACTTCTGGATCAGGAAGAGAAGATGGTCTGGGAAGACAGTATTTGTGAGAAAAAAGCTGCATTTGAGGTAAAGGAGGCACAGCTTTGGAGTGCGGAAAAGCCTTATTTGTATACACTGATCATGGAAACCGAGAATGAGGTCATTACCGATCATGTAGGAATTCGTGAAATACATACAGAGAATGGGGTTTTATACATCAATGGTGCAAAAGTAAAGTTTCATGGAACTAATCGCCATGACAGCGATCCTGTTACCGGTTTTGTGATCAGTCTGTCACAGATAAAGCAGGATTTAAGGGTGATGAAGGAGCACAATATCAATGCCATTCGTACCAGTCATTATCCTAATGCTCCCATGTTTTACCAGTTATATGACCGCATGGGCTTTTATGTTATTGATGAGGCGGACAATGAAAGTCACGGAACGGCGGATGCCTATCATCCGGATGAGAGTTGGGAGGGACGCTGCGAGCGCTGGAATGAAAGGATTGCCGACAATCCAGAATTTACCGAAGCAACACTGGATCGTATAATGCGCTGTATAGAGCGGGATAAGAACCGCCCAAGCGTTGTTATGTGGTCTATGGGTAATGAATGTGCTTATGGCTGCACCTTTGAAGAGGCTCTTAAGAGGACCAAAGAATTTGACCCAACAAGACTGACACATTATGAAGCCGCCCGCTATGTATCGAGAAAACGGAAATATGACTACAGCAATCTTGACACACACAGCCGCATGTATCCAATGATTGAAGAGATACATGATTATTTTGAGAAAGATGGAACCAAGCCTTTTATTATGTGCGAATATTGCCATGCTATGGGAAACGGCCCCGGAGATTTGGAAGATTATTTTAAAGTAATTCAGCAGTATGACGGAGCTTGTGGAGGTTTTATATGGGAATGGTGCGATCATGCCATAGAGACCGGAAGAACCATTACAGGGAAAAAGATGTATGCCTATGGTGGAGATCATGAAGAATATCCCCATGATGGCAACTTCTGTATGGATGGTCTGGTGTATCCAGATCGTACACCCCATACAGGCCTTTTGGAGTTTAAAAATGTACATAGACCGGCAAGGGTTATGGAATTCAATCAGGATAAAAAGGAAGCACATATAAGAAATTATATGGATTTTGTGAATCTGAAAGACTACCTGACGCTGCGCTATGAAGTACTCTGTGATGGTATAACAGTAGATGAGGGCGTTATAGAAGATAGTGTGCTTTTAGATATTCCGCCCCATGAAACTAAAGCAGTTTCCATTCCTTTTAATGTGCCTGATAAAGGAAAATGCTTTATAAAGATCTCATACTATCAAAAGGCTGCAACGGAACTTATTCCGGCAGGATTTTTGTTAGGCTTTGAGGAAGTGGCGATTTCAAGCAGCGAGAATGAGAATCAGCATGTGAAGGAATTATTTGCAGATAAGTGTTCCTCATGTTCTGCTGATAATTCTAAAAATAATGCCACAATAGAAGTGAAGGAGGATGATTGTATCCTGACAGTCTCTGCACCGGATTTCTGTTATACGTATGATAAGTTTATGGGTGCATTTTCAAAGATGGTCTATAAAAATCAGACTCTTATAGAGCGCCCCATGGAATATAACATTTGGAGAGCGCCTACAGACAATGACCGCAACATAAAGAAGGAGTGGATGCGGGCACAGTATGACCGTTCTTATACCCGCGCCTATGAGACCCGGGTGTATAGAGAAGACGGAAAAGTAGTAATTGAGACAAATCTTTCTTTATCCGCCGTTACCATACAGCATATTTTGGACATTCAGGTATGTTGGACAATTTATTCGGATGCTGTGGTGGATGTAGATATGAAGGTAAAGAAAAATATGATATTCCCCTTCTTACCAAGATTCGGACTCCGCCTGTTCTTACCAAAGGATATGTCTGAAGTGACATACTGTGGAATTGGTCCCTTTGAGAGCTATATTGATAAAAAATGGGCAGGATATCATGGACTTTTCCATACAGATGTAAAGGCTATGCATGAAGATTATATCAGACCGCAGGAAAACGGAAGCCATTATGACTGTGATTATGTTGTGCTGCATAATGAAAAGAGCGCTTTGACAGTGTCCGGAAAGAAAACTTTTTCATTCAATGCATCGGTCTATACACAGGAGGAGTTGACAAAGAAAGAGCATAATTACCAGCTTGAAGAAGCGCCTTATACGGTACTTTGCATAGATTACCGCCAGAGCGGTATCGGTTCGGGGAGCTGCGGTCCTGAACTTCTTAAAGAGTATCGGCTGGATGAGGAAGAGTTCGGATTTCAGGCAAGATTAACTGCGCGGTAGTTGGGAAGGAGAAGGAAAATGAAACTGATTAAGCAGCCAACTTCTGAAACCTGCGGTCAGGCATGTATTGCAATGATTACAGGTAAAGATATTGAGCAAGTATTATGCCTCTGAATTTGGACTGATTGACGGCGAATACACCTATGGAAAGATAACATCATTTTTAGGAATATATCAATAGCCGGTCTGTATCATAAAAAGGAATGTGAAACTTTCTGTAAATAGTGTCTTAAAAGGTCTTCTATAATAAGAAATTATAGGAGACCTTTTAATGTGACAAAAAAATTTGCCACCATTATGGTGGCAACAAAGAGAAAAAACATGTGCTACAATAAATACATAGAAGTTAAAAAATATCAATTAATATGACCATTATGGTAAATAGCGAAAATGTTATTTCGATATTTAAAAGCAGTATGCCAAAATAACGTATTATTCGATGATTGCTCTTACATAAAGGCATAAAGCGTTGTATATTGCGATAGTTAAAGCAACAAAAAACGATAGACAGCATGATCAACAGGCTGAGGATCCGTTCAATCCAAAGTTGAAAAGCTGTTACATCCACTGTTTCAAGTGAAAGGCAGAGCCAAGAAATAAATAAATTGCTGATGCAGTTAGCATTTTCCATGGAGTTTTTGTTCTGAAACCGGGTGGGAGAAAATCTCTCCATGTAGCAGATTTAGCAAGTTGTGGTTTGCTCCTGATGTATCTTTTTAACTTTTCAATTTCTGCTTTCAGCTTATGTACATTTTCTATCCTGTCAGATGGATTGATTTCAGTACATTTGTTGATTATAGAATCAAATATGTCTGTTGGGGTAGGTAAAGCAGATGAAAGTTCTTTTAACAAAATACCTAGAGCATAAATGTCCGTTTGAGGGGTAGAAGAACCAAATCCATACTGTTCAGGGGCGGCATAACCTTTTGTCCCAAGAAGTACGGTATCTGAATTATCCTTATTGGTCAAATATTTTGCAGCATTAAAGTCTACCAGAACAACATGATTATAAGGTGTAATAATGATGTTTGAAGGTTTAATGTCCCGGTGAATTATTGGAGGGTTGAGAAAATGCAATCTTCCCAGGATATCGCACAGTTCGCACATAAACCGAACTATTAAATCGATAGAGAGGGCTTGGGCATCTATTATTTCCTGTAGTGATGTACCGGAGATAAATTCTTCAATTAGTGTCAGTTGACCATTTTCTTCGTATATATTATATAGTTTTGGAATGCCGGTTATGTGATTGCTCTGCAAATATTTATATATGTGCAGATTATAAACATCTAATATTTTCTTAATATATATTTTTTGGCTTTCCTGATGCTGAACCAGATATATTTTATGTGTGCTATTTATAGTGGCAATTGTATTGTAGTAAGAAATTTCAAGGCGTCCAACATAATCCATAAAATCAATCCTTTCGAGTTGTCTTACTACATTATAACAGAAGGAGAAGTTTATGAGTGAAAAAAATACAGATGAATTAGAAAAAGTATTAGGAAGTACGCATATAAAAAATTTTGATTCTTATTGTAAGGAGAATTCCAAGAGCCTGATGGATGATGCTTTCACAGTGTATATGAAAGATATTTTAAGGGAAAAGAAACTCACACAACAAATTGTGTTTTTGCGGGCAGATATTCCTGAAAGATATGGCTATAAATTGTTATCAGGGGAAAAAAGAACAAGGCAAAGAGATGTCATATTGAGGATGTGTTATGCGGCTGAAATGACTTTAAAGGAAACGCAAAGAGCATTGAAGAAATATAATATGCCGATGCTATACGCTAAAATTCCCAGAGATGCATTGCTGATGATAATTTTCAATGAACGTCCGGGAGATATTATCGAAGTAAATGAAATACTGAAAGAACATGATATGGAAGCATTAAGAACAAGCGGATTACAAAACTAAGCGAGAGATATGTTCACAATCATTAGTATATGTCGTGAAAAAGAGTTTAAGGAGTGTGCGGGGTGTGAATAAGAAAATTAGTTTAGCTTTAAACGCCACATGCCCAATTATAGTTGGTGCACTTAGTTATTGCTTAGTATCGCCGGATGTAATCTTTGTAAAAAAGATGGATGCTATGATTGGCGGTATGGTCAATATTCATATAACCCCAATAAATAATGTTTTCTTTAGGATCATCAGAAATTATTTTCCTGATATGCTATGGGGATATTCATTAGTTTTTGTACTGTTTTACATAATCGGTAATAATGCAGTAAAAATAGAAAAGATTTTTTTAATGGCCTTTTCTTTCTCAGCTGCTATGGAAATAATTCAAATAGCACCTTTAGTTCAAGGAACATTTGATATTCTTGATATTGGTGTGGAATTTCTGGCAGAGATAATGGCTGCAATTATTATAAATAAAGTTTACTTGGGGGAGGAATTTCAAGATGAAATGGAAAACTAAAAAGTTATCTGTAATGCTGTGTTTTGTAGTATTTGCAACAATGGCATTAGGAAGCGGATCGACAGATTCAGGGAAAACCAAGCAGGTCGTTGTGGATGGGGGAACAGGGATAACAGAAGATAGTAAAAGCAGTAATACTGATAATCAAACTAGTGATTTCGCTACCGCATCTAACGAGACAGTTATAATTGAAGAACAGGTACTGGTTGATCAGGATGATATTGTTGTTACTGCAACGGAGTATGTGACAGATAGCATCTGGGGAGATGGTATTAAATTGTTGCTGGAGAATAATTCAGATCAGGACGTGGGAGTTGGTTGTAAAGCATTGATTGTTAATGATTATATGATTACGGACTTGTTTGTATCAGAAGTGGCTGCCGGGAAAAAGGCAAATGATACACTTTATCTTTCAAGTACGCAACTGAAAGCGGCAGGAATCAAAAATGTGGGAAAAGTTGAGATATATTTTTATGTATATGATGCCACTACATATGATAATATTTTTGATGCGGAGTGTGTAACCATTCAGACTTCGGAGTATGCCAATATGGATACCACGCCAAATGATGCAGGAACTGAGCTGTATAATGAAGGTGGAATCAGAATTGTAGGAAAGGCCGTAGATGAAAATAGCTTTTGGGGAACAGCAATTTTGTTATACTGTGAAAATAATTCCGGAAGAAATATCGGCATTTCTGTAGATGATATGTCAATCAATGGGTTTATGATGAGTCCCTTCTTTTCAACTACAGTATATGATGGGAAAAAATCTATTAATGACATAACAGTATTTTCGAGTGATTTGGAGAAAAATGAAATTGATTCAATCGAAGAAGTAGAATTGAAATTCCATATTTATGATGCGGATTTATATTCTACTATTATAGATTCAGAACCTATTACTTTTTCGGCACAATAGGGAGGAGGATATGAGAATGAAAACATGGAAATTAGTATCGGGGATTTTATCAATGATTTTATTTATACTGGTGGTATTTCAGTCATGTGCTGCAGGTATGGTGAATGCATTGGAGAATAATGGCGGTTCATCCGGCTCAGTAGGAATTTTGGTTGCAGTCTTAATGCTGACAGGCGGAATTGTCTCAGTGGCCACCAGAAGGTCACAAGGAAAAGGTGGAAATATTGCACTTATTATTTTGTTTGGGTTAGCAGCTCTTATAGGATTTGCAGGATATGGTAATTATGGTGATCTTGTTATCTGGGCATTTTGGTGTCTGATTAACGCGATTCTTGCAGTTGTTGGTCTGATAAAGAAGTAGATGTCCTTTTTTACTTAAAAATTGATACTGACATATCACAAAAAGGATTGATTATTTTCATGAATATGGTATTATACTATTAGTGGTGAGTCCTACCGCAAAGTGGACTGCTAA
>CAZTKJ010000090.1:0-8233 GCA_964614185.1 uncultured Lachnospiraceae bacterium | reverse complement strand
GATTGTCGTTTACAAGTTTCAAGTCATTTACATCGAACATAATAATGGCAATTCCGGGAAGATGCTGCTTTTCTTTTTCGAGCTCCATCAGCCGCTCTTGAAAAGCCGTCCGATTACCAATGCCCGTCAGACCGTCTCGGTATGCAAGCTGACTGACGAACTCCGACTGCACCCCAAGCTTTACCGCGTTAATCACTCTCTCCAGACTGGAGCTGCCATAACACAATATAAAAATCAGCAGACCGATTCGCACAAACATAGCGTTGTCGTTGGTACTGCCCAAATAAAATCTTAACATATCTATCACTGCGGCAAAACTAAGTCCCGTGAATCCGATGATACGCAATACCTTATAAATATTCCTTATCTTACTTATTCCCTCCCGAAACACCTTATTCAGGATAGAATACAGCAGTAAAAATACCGAGATTGCCAGCATAATGTGGGAAAAAATCAGTGTCTCGTGGTAGTCCATCACCCCTGCGAAATGCAGGACAGTACAAATGACAAACTCCGCCGCAGACAGTCCACAGATAATCGGGACTACCGTCCTCACCTTAAAGCCAAAAGCCGCATCCAGGTAAAGTACCAGCGGGATAGGAATCATAATCAGAGCACAACAAGACATAAGCTGAATGAGCCTGCTGTCATCCGTGTAAAACTGCAGCAGACTTGTCTCCGCCAGACACCAGACCACAATGCTTATGGCAAACAGACCGAGATAAAGCAACTCGTGATTTTTATGCATCTGCAAATTGGCTGGAATGTCTGCCACGATCAGCAGCAGTCCGACAAAGAATATGAGCAGGCATGTTGAAAAAGCCACCACATTACTGGCAAATGTGCCGACTATCTCTCCGGCTGCAGATCCCAGATAGAGATGGTCTACGCATGCCCGGCCACCCTCATACACAGTATGAAAACGCACCTCCACAATTTTTCCGGCATCGCCGCGGTAAAGCGGAACGTAATTCCACCTATTTCCATAGGATTTATTATAGACTCTGCTCTCTCGACGCACTGGCTCATAACGCAGCTCTCCGTCCACATATACCTGATAATCAATGTTTTTGGCGCGGAAACACAGAGAAATTCCCTCTTCCAAATCATCCGGCAATCTGTGATAAATGCTCTGTTCCTGATAAGGTACCACGGAGGGAATCTTACTTAAATGACCAACATCAGCCGCACTGCCATCCTCCAGATACCACCCCTCGTCAAAGGCGATATTTCCCTCGGAAAGCAACGTTGTCGGCGACTGCCCTCGGTTTACCACTGCTGCCCATATCAGCATGAGAATAAAAGAAATGCCCATAATTGTGTAAATAATGTGGTAAATTTGGTTTTTCTTTATGTATGTGGCTTCTGTACCCGTAATGTTCATCTTCATTTCTCCGTTTATCATGCCGACTATTCATTTTTTATTTTAGGCATCTATTCTAACATATAAATTTCAGAAATACAATTATGCTGCAATTCTTCCGGCAAATTATCTCTTAAAATTATTTGTTCATCTACATACATTATTTTCTCATACATCTTAATCCGAGTCTCATAACTACCCTCCTATGAATAAAATATATCAATTGCTCTTATTCAACAATTATTTGGGGGAATCTTTAACCTGTATTTTATAAGACTTTATTTTCCTTCTTCTGTTACGATTTATTTAATGTTCAACACCTGTTTGGGAAATATTAAATTTTATTATTTTTGGTGAACGCAGTTTGACCCGCAGATATGAATCATTAATACAGGATTCAAGCAATGCGTAATAAACACTTTATTTAACACCAGTGTGACAAATAAAGTGCTTATTAATCCAAAATCTT
The DNA here is from genome assembly GCA_964614185.1 of uncultured Lachnospiraceae bacterium. GTDB lineage: Bacteria > Bacillota > Clostridia > Lachnospirales > Lachnospiraceae > Suilimivivens. Next base: position 6,401 of record CAZTKJ010000090.1, on the reverse strand, counting down.
TTCAAATTTACAATGGCAGACTATTTTCCACACACAGCGCCCCATACCCCAATTGTGTCAAGTTAATGTCATGAACTTTTTTAATCAAAATCCCTGAAAAACGCATACTTCGTTGGAAGTACGATTGATTATTCCTAAGTTGGGGCAAAATTGATAGTGAATTATTCTCAAGTCCTATAATACATTATGATATATATATTGAAATGCTGATCAGCCATCCGCTCCTTCACGATACTTTTTTTAGCAAAACCAGAATTATTTTAAAAATCCCAAAAGCCTATCCAACTTCTGTTGACTCACTGCGTCTAGATTAGATACATTTTACTTTTATCACACTTAATAATACTCTTTCCAACTGATTATTTCCTGTTCCAGCTTTATATTCTCCCGTAGCATATAAGATAACTCTTCTCTATATAATCCACGCTCCATTAAAGTCTCCGCTTTCTTCCTATCATTTTTTTCCAATCTTTTCCCAAATTCCTTATATAACTCCAAATCCGTAACGCCCATATGAAACGTTTCGAAATCAATTCCTGTCCCGCTTTTTAAATGCTCTAAAATATAAAAACCATCCGGGTCCAAGTCACCAAAATGAAACCATTTCAACTCCGGATTTTCCGCGGCTATTTTTTTGATAACATGCTGTTTCAATGTATTATGATAACCGCTCAAATAAACGTAGAATACCTCCCTGCTTTGCATTCTATGAAAGGTCGTAAGATTCTCCACGGTCATTACCGCTTTACCCTTTATTCCAAACCGTTTCATCCCTTCTACCGCCTGTGTAGAGAGAGCAATCGGATAATCAGGCGGAATTTGCAATATAGTTCCATTTTCAAGCTCCAATTCTCCATACCCTCTCAAATAAATATAAGAAGGATTCGCATGAATATTGTGCTCCCCTAGAATAATCAGCTCTTTCTCTCGTCCATCCATAGTTCCATACAGTTTCTCACTGTAATCACCACTTTTCTCTAAAATTCTGCATACAGCAGCACGATAAGAATTTTCAAACGTCTTACTATCTCCAAAAAAACTGATGGATAGTTCTCTTTCTAGAATTTCCTCTTGGTTCTCCAAAATTCTTACTGCTAACATAAGCAGTTCTTCCGCTCTCTTCACCGGATAATCCGCCTTATATCCCTGCTCCAACTTTGCAAGCTGCTGTCCGCAAAATTTATCCAATACCTGACTCTTCCCCATATAACTTTCATAAAGTTTCCGTTCACGTAATAAAAGCTCTCTTTTCTCCTCTCTGCCCAAAATTTTGTAATACTCCGATATTTTTTCCTGTATCGCAGTAATACGATTAATCTCATTACCTTGAACAATCATCTTTATAAGACCTTTTTCAGAAAGTTCTCGTATATCTCTCTCAAACTCTTCTATCTCTATAACATCCGCAAAGTTATCGAAATAATTATGACACACTTTATCAGGTGAAATAGAAAAAGTTTGTTTTATTACATTATCTCCTGTATATGTCTTACTTTTTTCGTATTGATCCAACAAAAGTTGCAACACCACTTCCTGATTTTTATTATCCAGAAATCTCATTCATTCTAACCAGCCCTTCTATCATATTTGTATAGCGCCCCGTAATTACAAGGCTTACAGTAGACTGAATAAACGTTCCAATACTTCCAATTTTCTCTGGTGGTGCCGCATAAATAACCTGAAAATGATTTTCTTCAAAATAGCGCACCATCTGTTCAATTCTTTCCCTTGACAACGCCGAGAATGCCTCGTCTATAAAAGCCAATCTCACACAACAATTATTTTTTGGATAACACTGCATCAGACTTGCTGCCAATATAATAAAATACGGTGTCTGTTTTTCTCCATTACTTGCAGAACCTTGCTTTCTTGAAAGATTTGCCTCTATCTCCTCATCACCCTGATTTGTAGAAATCTGCATATCGTAAGTAAAGTATCTGCGATAATCCGTGTACTCTTCCTCATCTTCCTCTTCCAGAATAACACTCATAAAACTTTGAATATCATGTTCCAACTCCTCATCCGTCTGGCTGCTTGCTAGATAAAATTCCGAAGAACCCATCTCTTCCATTTTTCTGCAGATTCTGAAAAAGTCCTTTCTGTCAGCCTTTTCCTCCATGACAAACCGATAAGTATCACTTCCAAAGGGTAAGTGCTTGAGCTCTCTGTTGATCAAATCAATCTCCGCCCGGGCATTTGATACCATTTCATTGATCTCTGCTACAAAATCATTCATAAATGCGCTCTCCAGAGTCTTCGCCTGCTCCGCAAGCTTATCGGAAACCTCTTCCAGTTTAATATTTGATATCTCCTTAAGTTGTCCCCTATAAAACGGGATGAAGGACACGCCTCTTCTGCTTAAATCAATTTCTGCCAGTCTGGCATATGCCATCTGCAGATTTTCCATCTCCCTTATACAGCTATCTCTTTCGGCTGCCAGATTTTGAATCGTTTTTCCTTTTATGACCAGACAGGAATCCGATTTTCCACGAAGTCTGTCATATTCTGCCAGCATTGCCGATTCCAATTCCAGAAAACGGATCCGCTTTGCCTCATAATCTCGCTTTGCCTCATAGATCTCCCCCGCAATAGTTTTTTGTTTATCTTTCTCTAATTTCAGCCTATCCTCACATCCACGAATATCACCTACTATTTCATCTCTTTCATCCTGTACTTTCTTATATTGATCTCTGGCCCGATTCACCTCTTCCATAATGGCGATAAATTCCGGATCGTTTTCAAGCCTCTCTTTCTGTGTCCGCAAATCATCTCTCTGAATCATGCTCTGCTGTAATTTTTGCGGTGCGTGAAAATCATAACGTTCTGCTTTCCATTCCACCGCATCAATCTCCCTGATTCTTTCCTCTGTTTCCTGCAGTCTGTTCCTGCTAACTTCCAGATTGTTTCTTTCTTCTTCCTGCTCTTTCTTCAATTGAGCAAGCTGAAGTCTAATTGCGTCTGCACCAAGGTAAACTCTTGTCCTTTTTAGGTTCATCATAGATACTGCATAACTTTTGGCAAGCATTCCGTCTTTCATCAATCCCCCCTTCGGCTGTTCACGAAATTCCTCCAATGTTTCACATCGATGGATGCCATTCAGTAGGTAATTGGCATATCTTCTAGCATAAATATTGGGAATAGACAGCAATTCCGCCACAGATCCAGACGTTTCCTTTGTTTCTGGAAGCTTATCTGTAATCACCACATTGGCTGTATGCAGTTTTTTATCCCGCAGAATCCGCATAGCCTCCTCACAATATGCACCATCAACAATAATATGGAACCGTTTTCTTCCCAAAAAAGTTTCGATTGCCATGCGCCAGGACTCGTCTTTCACCTCTTTTACCAACTCCGCAAAAACACGTACTTCCGTTTGAATTCCTTTCCGCCGAAGTTCCTGAGCGATCACCTTCTTTGCTGCCTCTATTTCAGGCGGCAAGACCATCCTGTTGGATTCCAGGTTCTTAATATCCCGCTCTCTTGTCTCTATATCCTCTTTTAACTGTTTAATTCTGTCCTTTAAATGAACCTGATTCTCTCCTAATAACTGCCTAAACTTCAGAATTTTGTCCGACAGATGCATAAAGCTTTCCCTTTTTACATTTTCATCTACCTTTTCATCCTGTAATCGTTTTACATTACTTACATCAATGGGATCAAGCACCATTTCTTCCTTTATCCATGCCTCTATCCCCAACAATTGCCGTTTCATCTGCAGCAATTCTGCCAATGCAGACTCATTTACACGAATTTCTTCCGTCAGGTGACTCAGCTGATCCTCCAGGATACGGATACTTCCTTGTACACCCCCGACAAAATCATTGCTTTCTGCAATACGCTTCCTCTCTTCCACCTGTTCCAGCCTATCCTCAATTCCCAGTTTACGTTTCTTATCAGAAGCAAGTTTATCCTCCAATGCCCTCATTCGAAAAATAATATTTTCCTTTTCTTCCCTTCTATCACAAAGATACTGATAAGAAAACATCAGTTCACGAATCTGATAATTCCTGTTTTTTGTTTCATATTCCTCGGTCTTCTTTTCCAAAATTTCCAATTTCTGCTTACTTAGTTCCAGATTACGAAACATTTCTTTCAACTGTTCAAATTTCTGTTTCTGCTCCCTAAGTTCTTTCAGGGAATCAATTTTTCCTGGCTCCAATACACAATCCTGAATAAATTTATCAATATTGTTCTCCGGATTAAATGCCATCATTTTCAAAATCTTATTGCGATATTTTTTCACATCACAACGCAGTCCCAATGCCCGAAGTACCTGAGCCACTCCCTTTTCCCGAGACATAAACGAGGACATTTTTACTGTTTTTCCATTTACCGCCAACTGATTCCTAGGATATACACACATATTCTTTCCCTGTATATCTACAAAGCCAACTTCCCCCATCTTCGTATCAGGCAACACAAACCAATAGGATTTACAGTCCGTCTCATTAGGCGATTCCATACAAACACCAGTCACAAAAGTGTTATCATCCACAGGGGAATAAAATTCCATTGCAATATAACTGACTACCTCTCCAGTTCTAAGATATCTGTTTTTTCCATTACTTCTTGTATCTCCCCGCACATATCCGAGCACTGTTCTGTCCTTATCTTTCGCTGCTTTATTAAACTGCGTGTTTCCAGTGAGCAGATAAGTCATAGCATCCAGTATGGTAGACTTTCCACTGCCATTAATTCCGGTAAAAAGTATGGAACCCTCCAATTTTATCTGCACATTCTGAAACCTTGACCATTGAATCAGACAAAGCTTTGTGGCCGTTTTTCTATTCTTCTCCATTTTCATCGTCCTCGCTCTCTCCCTCTTCCATCTCCCTCTTGCTGATCCCTTTCATTCTCTCCACAGTCACATCCACAAACTTTTTAAATTCTTCTGTATTCAACGCAAATGCCAATGAGGGATACAGACGGATCAGGCACTCCTCATCCCCCACTTTTCCATTCAGTTCAATCAGCTGATATCTCGAAAACAAATCTAACGCCCGCTTTAGGACAGACTTATCTACTTCATCCTTCACCCCAAATTTTTCCAGTTCAAATCTAAGGTCTGTAACAGAAATCAGAATAGGTCTGGTCAGATTTCCCTCGTTCAGTCTATCTATATAAATAATCCAGAGACAGCACAAAATAATGCTCTCATCTTTTTTCAGCCACAATCTGTTCGACTGTACATTTATGCTGTCCAATTCATTCTCATAATTGCTGAGCATGATGACCCCGTTATTCCTGTCAACCACAATATCAAATCCAATCAGCTGGAAATATTCTGAAAATGGGGTTGGATTCTTGGAAATAAAAAAATACAGTTTTCTGCTTTCCTCGTTTCGGTCTCTCACAATAAACGTCTGCTTCAGAAGTCGTCTGCAGGCTCTCTGAAAAATTTCCCGTTCTGACGCTGTATAATCCTCCATATATTGTTCAATGCTCATCCTCATCTCCCCTTCTAACTACAAATCTTTTAAGAAGCATCCGATTTGTTTCCAAATAGCCTTCAGCCGGAATAACCTTAAAACCGTTTTCCTCTGCATACACTACGGCTGACAGCGCTGCCAACATATCATTTTTATCATCAAATGGCATTTCCTCCACCGCAAGGGCACTTTTCTCTCCCATACAGCACTTAAGATATTCTTTCATCTTCTCTTTGGAAAATGGATTATAAGCCTCTTTCTCCTGAGCTTTTCTGGACTTTTCAATGTCCTCCTGCGTCATTTCCTCTATTTCTGCCACTACTGCCTTTCTGACAGTCTTCTGTTTTCTTGGATATCTCAGAGATGACGTATCAATAAATTCCTGTGTTCTCAATGTAAATAGACTATGCATCTCGTATGGCAGGTTTTCTTTCCAGTTCAGTTCTTCCATTTCTTCCACAATGTATCTGATAGTCTGTTCTATATTTCCTCTCTCATCCACCTCGCGGTTTCTCAAAAATCTGGCACGTCCGATTGCTACCTGAAGATATACATTTATTTTGTGTTTGATTACTTTCATAATCCTGTCGTAGTCTTCCGTCAAAAATCTTCTTGAAGATAAAATCATATCCTCCACATATTCCCTTGCTTCCGTTTCCTCCAATTCTTCCTCTTTCATACATTCCGAAGCAAGTCTGTCAAGAAGTTTGGTATCTTCTTTCATTTCATCTAGCTTTGCTTTAATATATCCGCGATAGATATGAATATTTTGCTGTTTTGTTAATCTAGAATATTCCCTTATAAAACTGCCGTCAAAGTATTCTAAAAGGTTTTCTGTCAGACTTTCCAAAGTTTCCTCATTCACCATTTTTTCAATCACTTTTCGAATAAATGTAGATAATCTTTTCAAAGATTTTGAGAGAAATCTTGCATTCTGATAAATATTTTTTATACCATTCACGTATGGATGTT
>CAZTKJ010000089.1:2921-8788 GCA_964614185.1 uncultured Lachnospiraceae bacterium | reverse complement strand
TGTATCCGAAGGACTCTGTAGAAGCAGCCTTCATAGCCTCGTTGATCTGATCCTTGGTAACGTTTCCTTCAACAACTGCTACGAGGATTGTTGTAGAACCTGTAGGAGTAGGAACACGCTGTGCGGAACCGATCAGCTTGCCGTTCAGTTCAGGGATAACAAGGCCGATTGCCTTAGCTGCACCTGTTGAGTTGGGAACGATGTTCTGAGCGCCTGCACGGCTTCTTCTCTTGTCGCCCTTTCTCTGAGGTCCGTCAAGGATCATCTGATCACCTGTATAAGCATGAACAGTTGTCATGATACCGCTCTTAATAGGAGCAAGGTCATTTAAAGCCTTAGCCATAGGTGCAAGGCAGTTTGTTGTACAGGAAGCTGCAGAAATTACAGTATCCTCAGCCTTCAATGTCTCATGGTTAACATTGTAAACGATAGTAGGAAGATCATTTCCTGCAGGTGCAGAGATAACAACCTTACGAGCGCCTGCTGTGATGTGTGCGCTTGCTTTTTCTTTGGATGTATAGAAACCTGTGCATTCAAGAACAACGTCTACCTTTAATTCTCCCCAAGGAAGATTCTTTGCATCTGCTTCTTTATAAATTGTGATGGTCTTTCCGTTTACTGTAATGGAATCCTCACCATAAGAAACACTGTCAGCATATTTGTATTTACCCTGTGCGGTATCATACTTTAACAGATGTGCAAGCATTTCAGGACTTGTTAAGTCGTTGATTGCTACTACTTCATATCCTTCTGCATCGAACATCTGTCTGAATGCAAGACGACCAATACGGCCAAAACCATTGATTGCTACTCTTACTGCCATTTTAGTTTCCTCCTAAAATTGAATAATTATTTTATATTATTTTGCAATCTTTTCAGATTGACAAAATTTTATCAGCAGATTTATTTTACCTAATTTGTCCAAAAAGTTCAAGATGTAAATCAAAAATATTTCCATTTTTAGGGCATTTTTAATATTCTTTTTAGAATTTTCCCACCCTATGATACATGTCATTGCATTTCCCGACAAAATCAGCTAAACTAAAAAAGCGCAAGCCGCACACATCAATACCATAAGGAGAATGATTATGCCGATCACTGCCGATTACCATTTACATTCCTATTTCTCAGGAGACAGCACTACTTCCATGGAAGAAATGATCCGGAAGGGTATTGCCCTTCATCTGGATACCATGTGCTTTACGGAACACATGGATATGGATTATGTCTATGTGAAACCGGAAGAAGCCGGCATGTTCGATTTAAATACAGATTCCTATTTATATGAGCTTGCCACTTTAAAAAATAAATACGCAGATCAAATCAAAATATTATTTGGGGTAGAGCTTGGTCTGCAACCCCATCTTCGCCGGGAGCTTGCACTTTATGCCAAAAGTTTTCCCTTCGATTTCATTATCGCCTCTTCCCATCTATGCAACGGCAAAGATCCTTATTATCCGTATTTTTACGAAGGGCGAAGTGATGAGGAAGCTTATCGGGAATATTTTGCTTCTATTTTAGACAACTTGAAAGTTTTTCACAATTTTGACGTCTACGGCCATCTTGATTATGTAGTGCGTTATGGGAAAAACAAGGATAAGGATTATTCTTATGACAAATACAGGGATATCTTAGACAAGATCCTCACCACTCTTCTGGAAATGGAAAAAGGGATCGAACTGAATACCGGCGCCATCAAGTATCATTTAAAGGAGCTGAATCCCTGTACCGATATTTTAAAGCGTTACAAACAGCTGGGCGGTGAAATCATTACCATAGGTTCCGATGCACACGAGCCTGCTGCCATTGCCAGGGGATTTGATGCGGCAGCCCGGGTACTGTCCGAATGTGGTTTTCAGTATTATGTTTCTTTTGAAAACCGTATGCCGGAATTTCACAGGATATGATCAGGCATTACCTGTCAATAACCCTGTCAGCTGTTAATAATGCCTCCCCCTAACAAGTATTCTCCATCATAAAATACTGCTGCCTGTCCCGGCGTCACTGCCCGGACAGGTTTTTCAAACCGGCAAAAAATCGTATCTTCTCCAGTCTGTTCTATGGTGCACCATTCTCCCTGATGGGCATATCGTATCTTGGCAAAAACTTTCTTTGGTTCCTGCAGCTTTGCTATGCTCATATAATTGAGATGACTGCAGGTCAGCTCTTCTTTAAAAACATCTTCTTCACTGATCACCACTTCATTTGTTTCCGGTCTTATGGCTGAAACAAAAACCGGATGTCCCATGGCAAGTCCAAGTCCTTTACGCTGTCCGATAGTATAATGTGTGATTCCTTTATGTGTTCCGAGAACTGTTCCATCCTCAGTAACAAAATTGCCGAGACCGGGCACTTTATCCGGCGCCTGTCTCTCAATAAAGCCTGCGTAATCTCCATCCGGTATGAAACAGATATCCTGACTGTCCGGCTTATGAGCCGTAGGAAGATCGTTTCTTACAGCCATTTCTCTGATTTCTTCTTTGGCATATTCTCCCACAGGCATCAGGGTATGGGAAAGTTGTTCCTGTGTCAGTCCGTAAAGTGCATAAGTCTGGTCTTTTTTAGCTGTTACGGAATTACAGAGGGTAAATCTTCCATTGGAAAGCTGTGTAATTCTGGCATAATGTCCGGTAGCGATATAGTCTGCACCAAGTTTTCTGCCATGACGCAGCAAAGCCTCCCATTTGATATACCTGTTACATACTATACAGGGATTGGGTGTTCTGCCCGCCAGATATTCCTCTACAAAGTAGTCCATCACTTTGCACCGGAATTCTTTTTGAAAATCTACAATATAATGAGGGATATCCAATACGGCAGCAACCTTCCCTGCATCTTCCGCTGCTGATTCATTGCCGCACAGCTGCATGGTAACACCTATAACATCATACCCCTGTTCCTTTAAAAGTAATGCCGCCACCGATGAGTCCACGCCGCCTGACATTCCTACTATTACTTTTTCTTTCATAATTACATTTCCTTTACAGTAATCTATCAATTCTGTTTTAATTTCTTTAAGATTTCTTTTATTTTGTCCACGGTATAATCAATTTCCTCCCGGGTATTGTCACTGCTTAATGTCAGGCGCAGAGAACCTTTGGCTCTCTGTCTTGAAACTCCCATTGCAAGCAGTACATGGGAAGGGTCCGGAAGTCCCTGGGTACAGGCGGAACCGCTGGAAGCACAGATTCCTTCCATATCCAGCAGTATGAGCAAAGCTTCACCTTCAACAGAAGGAAAGCTGACATTTACATTGCCGGGAAGCCGTTTGGCCCTGTGTCCGTTTAAGCTGCAGTCCGGAATCTCTCTAAGCAGCCTGTCTATCATATGATCACGAAGGCTCCTTTCCTTCTCCATCCGCTCTTTTAAAGAAGCTTCCGCTTTCCTGACTGCTGCGCCGTATCCTGCAATGCCGGGAATGTTTTCCGTCCCCGCTCTCCATCCTCTCTCCTGACCGCCGCCGTGAATCAGGGAATGGAGTTTAAGACCCTGTCTGACATACAAAAATCCTACTCCTTTAGGTCCGTTTATTTTATGTGCACTGGTGGAAAGCATGTCAATGGAATATTCCTTTACATCAATGGGAATGTGTCCGTAAGCCTGGACGGCATCTGTATGGAACAAAATATCATGTTCTTTTGCAATTTCACCGATTTCTTTAACAGGCTGGATGGTTCCCACCTCATTGTTGGCAAACATAACGGAAATCAGGATCGTATCAGACCGAATGGCCTTCCTTAGTTCATCCAGTTTCAGAATGCCGTATTCGTCCACATCTACATACGTAATTTCATATCCGTTCTGTTTCAGATATTCACAGGTATTAAGAATGGCATGATGCTCTATCTCAGAGACAATGATATGTTTTCCCTTTGATCTATATGCTTCCGCTGCTGCTTTGAGTGCCCAGTTATCTGCTTCCGATCCCCCACTGGTAAAATAGATTTCGGATGACTTTGCTTTGATACTTTCTGCAAGAATCCGGCGGCTCTCTTCCATGGCCTGTTTGCTTTTCGTTCCTAAAGAATAAATGCTGCCGGCATTTCCATATTGTTCCATAAAAAAAGGAAGCATGGCATCTATTGCTTCTTTTGCAGTTTTTGTGGTTGCTGCATTATCTAAATATATGATATTTTTCACAATCCTTTTCCTTCCAAATCTTCTTTCCCTCTAAATGGCAGGATTCTCATGTTGCAACATGGCGGCAGACACGGTTCTGTCAAGATTGCCGGCTGCATATATTTATGAACAACAGCCTTTTCTCGGGATGTCATTATGCTGCGTTCAAATCACAGGAATCCACTTATTACAGGAACAATTATTTTAACTCTTACAGGTTTCGCCAGCCGCTTTATCGGGTTCTTTTACCGTATTTTTCTCTCACGGGTCTTCGGCGCTGAAGGAATGGGCATCTATCAGCTGACTTCTCCTGTTCTGGCACTGACCTTTGCCTTGACAGTTGCCGGTATGCAGACTGCTATCTCCAAATATGTCGCAGGAGAAACTGTCTCTAAAGACTACCGCTATTCTTTTACCCACTTGTTTTCAGGTTTCCTGATTGCCATGACAGTTTCTGTGCTCTGCACTGCGGGTATCTACTGTTTTGCAGATGAAATTGCTGTTTTCTTTTTGCTGGAAGAAAGAACCGCTCCTCTTCTTAGGATCATTGCCCTGTCTATCCCTATGGCTACGGTTCACTCCTGTATTAACGGTTATTTCTATGGTATCAGAAAGACAACTGTGCCTTCTCTCTGCCAGCTTTCCGAGCAGCTTGTGCGGGTAGGCAGTGTCTATGTTATTTACTATTTCTGCCTGCAAAGAGGAATGCAGCCTACCATCAGCTTTGCGGTAGTAGGACTGGTCATTGGGGAAAGCGCCTCCATGATCGTATCTTTAATTGCCATAAAAGCTCACTTTGAGCATGTGCTTCCTAAAAATTACGGTCCTCTTCTGCAGATAAACGAACTGCGTTCTGCCTCTTCCAATCTCCTAAAACTGGCAATCCCGCTTTCTTTAAACCGGGTCATCATTAATTTCCTTATGAGTGTGGAATCTATTTTTATTCCCAACAGACTGATGCTTTACGGGTATGATCACGCAGCGGCTTTAAGCGTCTATGGTATATTGACCGGTATGTCTCTCCCGCTGATCCTCTTTCCCAATGCCATCACCGGCTCTATCTGTGTCCTGCTCCTTCCCGTGGTTTCAGAAGCAGCTGCGGCAGGAAATAAACGTGCCGTGGAAAAAGCAGTGCATAAATCAATTCGATATGGTTTCTTTCTGGGGATTTTATTTACATTTCTGTTTTTTGTTTTCGGACATTTCTTAGGAAAGCTTTTGTATCAAAATGAATTGGCCGGAAACTTTATTATGATACTGGGATTTCTGTGTCCCATGATGTATATTGCCAGCACTTTAGGCAGTATTTTAAACGGTCTTGGCAAAACAGGCCTTACTTTTGCATACAGTATGGCCAGCCTGATCGTCCGTCTGGCCTTTGTCTTTTTCCTGATTCCTCTCTTTGGAATCAACGGATATTTATGGGGACTGCTGGCCAGCCAACTGGTTCAGACGCTGCTGTGTCTGTTTGCCGTAAAGCAATATTACTGACGTTTATTATATCCCATGGCTGCAAGAAAACAAGCGCGAGCCGTGCGAGCATTTGTTTTCGCCTGACATGAGAACGATAAAATCTTTCAGCTGCGCATGCAGCGCATATGAGCTTTGCTCATATGGATTTTAGAGTATTATATCTCATGTCTGCAAGAAAACAAGCGCGAGCTATGCGAGCATTTGTTTTCGCCTGACATGGGAACGATAAAATCTTTCAGCTGCGCATGCAGCGCATATGAGCTTTGCTCATATGG
>CAZTKJ010000089.1:0-2821 GCA_964614185.1 uncultured Lachnospiraceae bacterium | reverse complement strand
ATTTTAGAGTATTATATCCCACACAGCTGCCTGATTTCAATTCTTCTATAACAAATTTGTAAGTAATGGTCGGATTCTTCTTATCATTTTCTCAAAAAGAAGATATAATTAAGAAAAATCAGGTGTTTGCGAAACTCTCTTTTTGGATAGTGTCATTGTGCATATTGCCCATTCCAACACAGACACGCTTTCGCTCCGTGAAAAACGCAACAGTGCTAAGCTCGAAAATACCTCGCAAAGCGCCGGCGTTTTTCAAGGGTCTTCTTATGGAATATGCAATATGCACAATTCGGCTTACGAAAATTGGAGTTTCGCAATTGCCTATGAAAAAATGATTGGGAGGTATTGTATGAAGATATTATTTATTGGAGGAACAGGAACTATCAGCATGGCTATTTCCCGGCTTTTGCTGTCGCAGGGACATACTCTTTATCTGCTTAACAGAGGTTCCCGAAATACCGGTCTTAATGGCAAGCTCATTGAATTAAAAGCAGATATTAATGATGAGGATGCTGTAGCTGCATTGATTCAAGATCTGTCTTTTGATGTAGTTGCTGATTTCATTGCTTTTGTTCCCAGTCAGCTTGAAAGAGATTACAGATTGTTTAAAGACAAAACCAGACAATTTATTTATATCAGTTCTGCTTCTGCCTATCAAAAGCCTCTTTCCCATTACTGCATCAGCGAAGGAACGCCTCTTGCAAATCCTTATTGGGAATATTCCAGAAACAAGATTGCCGGGGAAGATTATCTGATGAAGCTCTATCGGGAGGAAGGTTTCCCTGTCACCATCGTCCGTCCCAGCCACACCTATGATGAACGCTCCGTTCCTCTTGGCGTCCATGGTGAAAAGGGAAGCTATTCCATTATTAAGCGTATGCTTGCGGGCAAGCCTGTTATTATTCACGGAGATGGCACTTCACTTTGGACCCTTACGCACAATACAGACTTTGCCAAAGGATTTGTTGGTCTTATGGGAAATATTCATGCTATCGGCGAAGCCGTACAGATTACTTCAGACGAATCCGTAACCTGGAATCAGATTTATCAGATCATTGCCGATGCGCTGGGCGTGAAGTTAAACGCAGTGCATGTTTCATCAGAGTTTTTGGATGCATGCAGTGATTATGATTTTGCCGGCAGCCTCCTTGGGGATAAAGCAAATTCTGTGGTTTTTGACAACAGTAAGTTAAAGCGGCTGGTTCCCGGCTTTACCGCCACGATCCGGGCAGATCAGGGAATTAAGAATACCGTAGATTATGTTCTCTCTCATCCTGAATGTCAGAAGGAAGATCCTGAATTTGATAATTGGTGTGATAAGGTTGTGGCTGCTATGGAAAATGCAATTGCTGCCATAAAAGGATAATGTACACGGAAGGATAAATTGGTTATGAATAAGGAATGGTCTGAACTTAATAAATTAATGCAGGCACAACTCAAAAAGAAAGATACTTATAAAGAAGGGATTGACACTTTATTTCAGTTACGAAACCAGCTAATGCAAACCTTAGTATCATTCCACGATGAATTGTGCAGGGAAGCATTTGATGCAATCCCCTTTATCAATGCAGATGGCTATCACAGCAAAACAATTGCTTATTCTATTTGGCACATTTTTCGTATTGAAGACATTGTTGCTCATATACTGATAAATGAAGATAAACAAATATTTACTGTAGGCAATTATCAGGAGCGGATTCATTCGCCTATAATCACAACAGGAAACGAACTCGTAAAACAACAGATCGCAGACTTTTCAAGTCAGCTTGATTTGAAGGAACTTTATTCCTATATTTTTGAAGTAAAGGAAAGTACTGAGAAGATACTCAAAAGCTTATCTTATGACGAATTGAAAAAAGAAATATCCGACGAAAGGAAAGAATACTTAAAATCTCTGAATGTCGTAAGTACAGATGAAAATGCCGTTTGGCTGATCGATTATTGGTGTAACAAAAATGTTCGAGGACTGATTCAAATGCCATTTTCCAGACATTGGATCATGCATACGGAAGCATGCTTGCGTATTAGAAATAAGATACATTCATAAGGTTTCAGGTGTCAAAAGCCCTGTATTCAAATTGATGCTGTCAGATTAAATAAAAGAATTTGTCATGTAACAGTTCCAATCAGGGATTTTGACCTCCAATCTCATTAGTGAAAGGAGAATTATAGATACCTATAATTCTCCCTCTAATTTGTCAAGAAGTGCTTCGCACCCTTCCACAATATCCTCATAAGTCACATCAAAATTCCCCGTATACCAGGGATCTGCAATATCTCTGGTACTATCCGCAAACTCGAGAAGTTTGTAGATTTTATGCTCAGGATCTCCGCCTGTAATGCGCTGCATGTTGCGGATGTTCCAATCGTCCATACCGATTAGGTAATCGTAAATATCATAATCTCTCTTGGTCATCTGTACTGCGCGATGAGGCACTACCGGGATGCCGACCTCACGAAGTTTCCGGACCGTTCCATGGTGAGGCGAGTTGCCGATCTCCTCCCTGCTGGTGGCCGCGGAAGCGATGTGAAAGTGGTCTGAGAGACCACGCTGGGCAGCCATGTGGGTCATGACGCTCTCGGCCATGGTGCTGCGGCAGATGTTGCCGTGGCACACAAAAAGTATCTTAATCATGTTAATTTTTCCTCCTAAAATGCCGTGATTTGCCGTGTTTTGGCACGATTTGCAAGGTTTGAAATTTCCGTCAAGTTTGTTAAAAATGTAACAAAAATGCCAAATCGGGGCAAAACGGGGCAAATTGATTCTGATTATTATCATGCTTGGAAGCCACCGTTCTCGCACTTGGGAGCCACTAAAATT
>CAZTKJ010000088.1:0-9018 GCA_964614185.1 uncultured Lachnospiraceae bacterium | reverse complement strand
TGAATAAAGAAAGGGCTGTTGCCCAGCTAAATATTTTTAGCTAGTGCGACAGCCCCTCTTTTCTAAGCCTTTCAATGAAAGCTCCTATTTTATTCATAGCTATCTTCAGATTTTCCAATGAATATGCATAGGAAATCCTCAAGAAACCTTCACCGCAGTCACCAAATGCCGTACCGGGAACTACTGCTACTTTTTCTTCTTTTAAAAGCCTTTCTGCAAACTCTTCACTGGTCATGTTAAACTCCTTGATGCAGGGAAATACATAAAAAGCGCCATAAGGCTCAAAGCATTGCAGATTCATCTCCTTGAATACATGCAAGAGGAATTTTCTACGCTGGTCATAGGCTTCCCTCATCTGTGCCACATCCTCATCACCATTACGCAAAGCTTCAACTGCTGCATATTGGCTTGTAGTAGGTGCACACATAATGGCAAACTGGTGGATCTTCGTCATCTGCTCCATAATTATTTCAGGTGCACACGCATATCCCAGTCTCCATCCTGTCATGGCATAGGCCTTGGAGAATCCGTTGATCAGAACGGTTCTTTCCTGCATTCCAGGGAGGGATGCAATGGAAACGTGTTTTCCCTTGTAGCTGAGTTCTGCATAAATTTCATCTGAAATTACAAAAAGATCCTTTTTTCGGATAATTTCTGCAATTGCTTCCAAATCCTCTTTTTCCATAATAGCGCCGGTAGGATTATTGGGAAAAGGCAGGATCAGGACTTTTGTTTTGTCCGTAATAGCATCTTCAAGTTCCTTTGCGGTCAGCCTGAATTCGTTTTCTTCCTTCAATTCAATGATAACCGGCACAGCACCGGCCAAAATTGCACAGGGTTCATAAGAAACGTAACTGGGCTGAGGAATCAATACTTCTTCACCGGGATTGATCATGGCCCGCAGCGCAATATCAATGGCCTCAGAACCTCCTACTGTAATGACCACTTCCTTAAGGGCATCATAGGAAATACCCTGAGTCCTGTATAAATATCTGGTAATCTCCGTCCTCAGCTCTTTTAATCCTGCATTAGATGTATAAAATGTCCTTCCTTTTTCCAGAGAATAAATTCCCTCATCACGAATATGCCAGGGTGTATCGAAATCAGGTTCCCCTACCCCCAGCGAAATAGCATCTTTCATTTCACTGACAATATCAAAAAATTTGCGGATACCGGAAGGCTTGATACCCACGATCTTATCTGCAATCGGATTTCTCATGGTGTTATCTTCTCCCTTGTATCTTCGTATTTTTTACATAAAACTGTTCCATGGTCTTTATACTTTTTAAGGATAAAATGCGTTGCCGTGCTAAGTACCCCTTCCAGCGTGGCAAGCTTGTCGGAAACAAAACCGGAAACAGCTTTTAATGATTTTCCTTCCAGTGTCACCAGCAGGTCATAACCTCCGGAAATCAGATATACGCTGTTTACCTCCGGATATTTATAGATTCTTTCTGCAATATTTTCATACCCCTGTCCCCTTTGAGGCGTAATCCGCACCTCAATTAAGGCAGTCACCTTCTCGATAGAAGTCTTTTCCCAGTCAATCATGGTATGATAACCACAGATAATACCTTCCTCTTCCAACGCTTTTAATTCGTTGGCAACATCTATCTCCTCTACACCTAAAATAACCGCCAGATCCTTTATTTCAATACGGCTGTTCTTTTCAATAATCGCTAATAGCTGTTCTCTCATTTGAAACTTCCTCCTTATTAAATTCTACTTTAAAAATTTCGTCCGGTTTGGCAGGTTCTAAAAATCTGTTCTCTTCTCCATTAAAAATTACTTTATCGTTGTTCCCGGTTGTTCTGCCAATCACTGTGGCCGGAATCCCTTCTTCTCTCAGATCTTCTATAAGTTTTCCACTCTCCGGTGTCACCATAAGGAGACATCCTCCTGCTAAAAGTTCATAAGGATTCAAATCAAAAAATTCACAGATTTCTATAGTTTCCTGTCTGACCGGAATCTTTTTTAAATCTATAGAAAGTCCAACGCCCATACTTTTTGAAAGTTCCCATAATGCTCCGAATACTCCACCGTTTCTGGCATCATGCATCGTATAAACGCCGGACTTACCGGCGGTGGCAGCCTCCGGCAAAATAGACAGATACTTTTCAAGTCCCCATGCTTTGGTGATCATGGATAGCGGATATCTGTTAAGGAGCTGTTCTTTCTTTTCTTTTGAAAGTATTACTGTTCCTTCTATTCCCAACCATTTTGTCATTACAATATCCATATCTTTCGGATCACTGTCTTTTATTTTTTTCCACTGCACTGGCCTGCCTATGGCAGTAACTGTAATAACCGGTGTTTTTACAAGGTCCGTAACTTCTGTATGTCCTCCGGCTATCTCTGTTTTGACTTCCCTGCAGGTATCTTCAATCTGCTGCATAATTTCTTTTAGCTGATCTTCCTGTGTCTTTTCCGGCAAAGTAATTGCCAGTGTAACTGCCTGTGCTATGGCGCCTGCTGCCGCTAGGTTGTTTACGGCTGCATACACTGCAAGTTTCCCGGCGTCTTCTATGGGAAGAGTTACGGTCTGCGTTGTTACTGCGCTCATACCTTCCTCTTTATCTTCACATCTTAAAAAGGCGCAGTCTGACCCTATCTCTGCACCTTTTATTATTTCTTTTTGTTGTATATGAGTATATTTTAAAACGGAACGTTTTAATACGCTTTCTGGTATTTTTCCTTTTTTCATTGCTGTCTCGCTTTTTCTTAAAAGCACATAAAATTACTGTGCCGGTGCCGCTTCTGGTGGTGCTTCTGCCGGTGGTGTTTCCGGCGATGCGGGAGGCGCCGCCCCGGCTGCAAGTGCTGCCACAACATTCTTCACATGATCTATATTATTTGTCCCGATTGCCGCCATAATTTCATTGTAAGCGTTAGGATCTTCCGTAGCAACGCCTACCGTTGCAGATCTGGGCACCATTTTATAGGAGCTGGAATTTATCTTTTCCCGGCTTACTTCCTGATCATTTTCATATACGATCTTCCAGAGATTCGCCGTATATCCGATATGAGCAGACTGCACCGATATGGATCCTATAGGCGCTGAAGCATTAGCATAGATTATTTCCGTATCAGGATACGTCTTACTGATCACTTCGCTCTCGTAAGATACCCGGTGGGTGGCTGCCCTTGTTTCTTCTCCGTAAATAATGAATCCGATCTTTTTATCATCTGTAGTATAACCCTCAATATAAATGGGGGCGTCTGTATTATTCACAAATCGGAAATCCTTGCCGGAAGATTCTGCAATAGCAGCATCTGCAGAAGGATCCACATAAGTTACGATCATGGAGTGGTTATGTCTCTCCGTTACTTCCAGCTCCGATAACAGCACAGCATTATAAAGAGTAGTAGAAACCTGACAGATACCGCCTCCAAGACTGTCTACTACCTGACCGTTTAAATAAGAGCCTGCCATATAATATCCGTTATCTGTTGAAAAGGGAGAAACTGCCTCATAAGTAGAGAATTCTTCTCCCGGATAGAGCGTGGTGCCATTAATCAGTGCGCAGCCGTTTCTCACATTTGCACTTCTGGCTGATCCCGATGTACTGAAACTGGTGGTAAAGCTGCCAAGAACATCTTTTACTCTGGAAAGCTCTTCTTCTGATCCAAGAGGTGTATCTTCTACAACTGTCAGTTCAATAGAAACATCCTGCCCGTTCCAGCTTCCCTCCCCAAAATAATCGCAAAGCTGGGTAAGAGCTGCCTCCTCATCTATCTTATATCCGGTCTCTCCGGGATGAATGATAAACGTATCATTTTCTCTGGACAGAGTTGCATTCACAGAGGCTACATTATAGACAGCGCACTGCTCCGCCAGGATCGCTTTTACTAATTCTTCATCTATCTCAAATTCAATAGGCAGTTTTTTATTTTCAAACTGCAAATCTTTTTCCGCTTTATAACGCTGTACAATATTTCCCTTCTTGCCGATGGACGCCGCTTCTGTTATCACATCCCGGTTGCTCCAATGGAAACCCATATCTGCAGGCGTAATGGTAATTTCATTGCCATCTACCAGCTTCAACGTAATATTCTTATCAAGAAGTCCCTCTACGTAGGCATCTACCATAGCTTCGCCTTCTTGCGTTGTTTTTCCTTCCAGAGGCATATCGCCTATATAAATTCCGGATATAATTGTATTATCGGATTCTGCCTGTGCGTGCAGATCAAATGTGCATAATACAAATAAGCTGACACCAAGGCATATAAATCCCTTTATTATTTTTTTCATACCATTTCCTCTTATTGCTTTACCGGATTAAATATGCTAAAGTTGGAATTACCATAGCAGCAATTAATAAGATAATAATAATAGATGAAATAAGCCTTTTATTTTTATGGCTGTTAAAGTTAAACATTTTATCGCCTCATTCTCACTCTTTGAAAGGATATTATATATGAAATTCCCAATTTTTGCAAGTTTTATCGTCCTTTGTATATGGCTGTCTTATGAGATCCGCAAACATCGTAAACTTCAGCAGGAAACTACCGACAACTTCTGGGAAAAAGAAATTGCAGCCGATAATACACGCCGCAAATCCCTGGATAATCTTAACTATATTACTATCCCCTTTGACTCTCTTCCAATGGAAACTCTTAAAGATGATCCAGCCATCAAAGAGTATCATGAAACTCTCTATACCATATCAGAAGGACCCATCGTAAACTTTACCGGTATCAGTAATACTGATTTAAAGCTGCAATATGGAGCTCCTAATATTGATCTTCTGTCTCTTTATGACCAGCGGTATACTTCTCTTGTCCGTACACTGCAAAGCTGGGCACAACACTTATACGATCAGTCATATATAGATGAGGCCCGGACTATTCTGGAATTTGCCATTTCAACTAACTCAGATGTCAGTGCCTCCTACAAATTGCTGGCAGGTATTTACCGTGATGCAGATCAATGGGAAAAAATAAAAGCTCTGATTCCTGTTGCGGAAAGCTTAAATTCACCCTTGTCCGGACACATTGTATCCTCACTGGAAAAAATGATCAAATAATTTTATATCCGTCCGTACTGAGAAATAATTTTGTCTGCCATTCTGTCGGCTTCGTTCCTTGTCAGCTTGTCTATATCCTGATCTATTATTAGTTTATGCTGCTTTATCATCCGATATAACCGTTCTTTTTGTTTTTGTGTTGCAGGAGATTCCTTTTTCACCCTGTAGATCAGCTCTTTTGGTTCAAAATCTTCTTCTATGGGGAAATTTTCTGCCAGCTTCAGATACAGCTGTGCTGCCGCCCCGGCATCATTCCCGGCGCGATGAGCATCATACAGGATTCCATAATACCGGCACAAATCAGTAAGTCTTTTGCTTTCCAGCTGGGGCAGAAACTTTCTTGCAAGCTTCAAGGTATCAATTCCACGTTTTTCAAATGTAAGCCCCTGATTAATGGCTGCTCTTTTTACAAAGGAATAGTCGAACATGATTCTATGTCCGATAAGCACATCCTCTCCTATAAAATCTAAAAGTATCGGCAGTACTTCTTCGATATAAGGCGCCTTAGAAAGCTCTTTATCCGTAATTCCCGTCAGCTGCACAATTCTCTCTTCCAGCTTTCTTCCGGGATTTACAACGTGATTAAAGGAATGGGTAATTTTCCCATTCCTTACCCTGACAGCACCCACTTCTATGATTCTGTCCCTTTTTGCTTCCAATCCCGTTGTTTCAATATCTAATGCTGTAAAATCCCGGATCACTTTTTATCCTTTCTGCTCTTCCTTTTCTTTTGTTCTGCTGTATAGGAAGGACATAAATCCTTTAAAAAGCATTCTTCACATTTGGGAGATATGGCTTTACAGATTGTTCTTCCCAGTCTGATAATATGGATATTCCAAAGAATCCAATGGTCTTTTGGAAGCTTTTTCATCAGATCCATTTCTATCTTAACAGGATCTTCCTCTTTCGTAACTCCCAGTTTTTTTGAAATCCGCTTAACATGGGTGTCTACTACAATACTGGGATCCTTATAAATATTTCCCCTGATCACATTGGCTGTCTTCCGCCCCACTCCGGCAAGAGATGTCAGTTCCTCAATGCTTCTTGGCACTTCACCTCCGAATTTATCCCGCAGATCCTGACAGCAGGCAATGATATTTTTGGCTTTATTATGGTAAAAGCCTGTGGAATGAATGTCCTGCTCAAGTTCCTTTAAATCTGCATTGGCAAAATCATCAATGCTTTTATATTTACGAAACAGGTCCTCCGTTACAAGATTGACCCGGGCGTCCGTACACTGCGCACTGAGCATAGTGGCTATCAACAGCTGCCATGCATTTTCATGATTCAGGTAGCATTTATACTCTGTGCCATATTCATTGTCGATCCTCTCCAGTATCTTTCGTACATGTTCTGTCATAAGTCTCTCCCATAGTCCATAAAAGGCGTACCGCTTTCCGATACGCCTTCTATTATTTTATTTCCAGAATTTTTTCTTTTTAGGTTCCTTGTTGTCCGCACCTTTATTAGTTTCTATATTTTTGGCAGCATTTAAGCTGTCACCTGATGCAGCATCAAACTGCTTTAACAGTTCTTTGGCCTCATGAGACAATTTATCCGGCGTCTGTACTACCAGTGTCACATAATGGTCTCCCCGAACCTCTTTATTTCTAAGAGACGGTACTCCTTTACCTTTAAGCCTTACCTTGGTGTCTGTCTGTGTGCCGGCCTTTACATCGTAAATCACCTTGCCGTCAACTGTATCTACTACGACTTCACCGCCAAGAGCTGCAATGGCAAAGGAAATGGGAACTGCTGAATAAATATTATAGTCCTGTCTTTGGAAAATAGGGTGGCGTCCTACAATTACTTCTACCAGCAGATCTCCTCTGGGACCTCCATTGATTCCCGGTTCTCCTTTGTCCCTGATACGGACACTCTGCCCATTATCAATACCTGCCGGAATAGATACCTGTATCTTCTTGCGGTTTGCAATATATCCCGATCCATGACAGTCTGCACATTTATCTTTAATTACCTTTCCTGTTCCGTTACAATCCGGACATGTCTGTACATTCCTTACTGTGCCAAAGAAAGACTGCTGTGTGAATACTACCTGCCCCTTTCCTCCGCATTTTGGACATGTTTCAGGACTGGTTCCCGGTTTGGCGCCTGTTCCATGACAAGTCTTACATTCATCTTTTAAGGTCAGTTCTATTTCCTTATCCACACCGAATACAGCTTCTTCAAAAGTGATTCTTACACTGGTACGGATATTGGATCCTTTCATGGGACCGCTGTTGCCTCTGCTTCTTCTTCCACCCCCAAAAAAGTCACCGAAAATATCACCGAAAATATCACTGAAATCTGCACTGTTAAAGTCAAAGCCGCCAAATCCACCGGCACCGCCATCAAAGGCTGCATGGCCGAACTGATCATACTGCTTTCTCTTTTCCGGATCACTTAAGATCGCATATGCTTCAGAAGCTTCTTTAAATTTCTTTTCGGCCTCAGTATCTCCCGGATTCATATCAGGATGATATTTCTTGGCAAGTACTCTATATGCTTTTTTAATTGCAGCGTCATCCGCACTTTTATCTACTCCAAGGACTTCGTAATAATCCCGTTTCTGCTCTGCCATTTAAATTATCCTCCATGCCGCCTTAGAAGAACTTTTTTGATTTATACTTCTCTATAATCTCCATCAACCACATCATCTGCCGGACCTGCATTATTGCTCATGTCAGGACCTGCCTGGCCGCCCATACCGCTCATATCAGGACCTGCTGCTCCCCCTGCCTGCTGCATGTTCTCATACATTTTTGTAAAGAGCGCCTGTGCACTGTTTGTCAGTTTCTCTTTTGCAGCTTTCAGCTCATCAATATCACTATCTGACATTTCCTGATCTTTGGTTCTGTCAAGAATAGCCTTTACTGCTGCTACATCCGCTTCCACATTTGATTTCTCAGAAGCATCAATCTTATCTCCTACTTCGTTTAATGCCTTTTCTGTCTGGAACACGAAAGAATCTGCTTCATTTCTTACATCGATTGCTTCTTTTCTCTTCTTATCCTGTGCTTCAAATTCAGCTGCTTCCTTTACAGCCTTATCGATTTCCTCATCAGACATATTGGAGCCTGCAGTAATGGTAATATGCTGCTCTTTTCCTGTACCCAGATCTTTTGCAGATACATTTACGATACCGTTTGCATCAATGTCAAATGTAACTTCAATTTGGGGAACTCCGCGCATTGCCGGAGGAATACCATCCAATCTGAACTGGCCTAAGGACTTGTTGTCCCTTGCAAACTGTCTTTCTCCCTGTACTACATTAATATCAACAGCCGTCTGATTATCGGCAGCCGTAGAAAAGATCTGACTCTTCTTGGTAGGAATTGTGGTATTTCTTTCAATCAGTCTGGTAGCCACTCCACCCATTGTTTCAATAGACAGGGACAATGGTGTAACATCCAGAAGCAGGATTTCACCTGCACCGGCATCGCCTGCCAGTTTACCGCCCTGGATAGAAGCTCCCAGTGCTACACATTCATCGGGATTCAAGCTCTTGCTGGGCTCTTTGCCAGTAAGCTGTCTTACTTTGTCCTGTACGGCAGGAATACGTGTAGAACCACCTACCAATAATACCTGGCCAATATCTGAATTGGTAAGTCCTGCATCCTTCATAGCATTCTGCACAGGGATTGCTGTCTTTTCTACCAAGTCATGTGTTAACTCATCAAATTTAGCTCTTGTAAGATTCATATCAAAGTGCTTCGGTCCTTCAGCAGTTGCCGTAATAAAGGGAAGATTGATATTGGTTGTTGTAGCGCTGGAAAGCTCTTTCTTTGCTTTTTCAGCTGCTTCTCTCAATCTCTGAAGTGCCATCTTATCAGCAGATAAATCTACACCTTCTGCCTTTTTGAATTCATCAATCATCCACTGTGTCAGCTTATTATCAAAATCATCACCGCCAAGGTGTGTATCTCCGTTGGTAGCCAGAACTTCAATGACGCCATCGCCAATTTCAATAATGGAAACGTCAAAAGTACCG
>CAZTKJ010000087.1:0-9593 GCA_964614185.1 uncultured Lachnospiraceae bacterium | reverse complement strand
ATACGTTACCAACATCACCGTTAGAAGAAAGGATTCTTGTAGCATCGCCGGATTTCTCCTTGATTTCTCTTGCTGTGTCAAGGAAAGCATCCCAGCTGTTGATCTTAGCCTGCATTTCTTCAGGGCTTGTTACGCCGAGAATGCTTTCAGCTAAGTCAGTTCTGTACATAAAGGAACCAGGACATGCCTGCCATGAAACACCCTTTAAGGAACCGTCTCTCTGGTCTGTAGGGATTGTCAAGGTGTAAGGATACATTTCAGCAAGATCTGCATCTGTAATACCACAATCTGTTACAGGAATAGTAAAGTCGCTGTTTGTGTACTTCATGATGTAACCAGCTTCAAAAGCGATCATGTCAGGATAATCTTCTGCATCCGGAGTCTGAAGTAACTGGTCGATCTTGTCCTGATAAATGTTAGAATCACCAACGTTTACGTATTCGATTCTTTCTTCCATACCAGGGTTAGCTGCAAATACATAAGCTAATCTTTCCTGTAATTCTGTGTTCCAGGAATAGATGTAGAACTTGTCTCCGCTTGCTGTATCAGCAGGTGCCTCAGCTTCTGTCTGAGCGGGTGCTTCAGCTTCTGTCTGAGCAGGAGCTTCAGCTTCTGTCTGAGCAGGAGCATCGTTGTTTGTTGTTGCGTTTCCGCCGCCGCATCCAACTAATAAGCTGGAAATCATAGCTACGGAAAGCAGTGCGCTAAGTAATTTCTTCTTCATTACTTTTACTTCCTCCCTTTAAATTATTAGGTATTTTGTTACTTGCATTTATATATACGGAAGTAATGCCGTGAAAGCACCGCTTCCGAAAATGCCTAAATCTTTTGAACCGATCTGCCGGGAATCACTTCTCCCTTTACAATGATCTGTTCGATAATGGTGGTCTTGGGCCTTTCCACCAGACTGATCAGCTTTTCAGCTGCCAGTTTTCCAAGACTGGTTGTATCCTGCCGAACAGTAGTCAGCTGAGGTTCGATGTGACTGGCTACCCGTATTCCATCGTAACCCGCTGCCGAAATATCTTCCGGTATGCGAAGTCCCCTGTCCTGAATGGCTTTCATGCCGCCGAAAAACGAAAAATCATCTGCATAACAGATACAGGTAGGAGAGTCTTTTAAATCCAGAAGACGTTCCGTCATCTGATATGCGGTCTTGGTATCTCTGTAGGCGGCTTCCAATATATATTCATCCGGTATGTTAAGCCCCAGTTCTTCAGCTGTATGATAGAAGCTGGATAAACGGCTTTGGGTCACGGAAGAATCTGCACCGTGGATATATGCTATCTTGCGATGTCCCTGTTCATAAATATAAGTAAGAAGATCCCGCATGCCCTTTACATTATCTGAAATAATAGAAATCCGATTGTTGAAAATATGGTCTATGGTCACAACGGGTATTTCGCTTCTGACTAGTTCTTCCACTTCAGGGTCATAAAAATTGACGCAGGCAATCATGACCCCATCAAATCCTCTGTACCTGCTGTGCTCCAAATAAGACATCCTTCTGAAACCGCTTTTGCAGGCATTGATAAATGTAATGTCATATCCTTTTTGTTCAGCAGTATTTTTAAAGCTGTCAAGTACATAAGCAAAATAGTCATGTGTCAGTCCGCTTTGGTCATCATCTACAAACAGTACGCCCAGATTATAGGTTCGGTTCGTCTTCAATGCTTTGGCTGCCGAGTTGGGAGAGTATCCCATCTGCTTGGCAACCTGCCTGATATGTTCCTTCGTCTCTGCACCGATGTCCCTGTGGTCATTCAACGCTTTGCTTACAGTTGCTATCGACACGCCGCAGGCTGCTGAAATATCCTTCATCGATACCATTTGCTGTAACTCCCAAAACAAAACATAAATATACTTAATCGTTTTCGCCTTTTCATAGTATAACATTTTTGATACTTTTGCAATACTGTTTTGATTTTTTTTGGGCATTTTTTATACTTTTAGCGGAATTTGACAGGGTTTTAAGGGAAAAAAATAAGACCCTTGACAAAGCAGGAAAAAAGTTTAGCTTAATGGAAACTCATAATTTGAGTAATTTGAACTTAAATGTAAATACTTACATTATTTTTTAGTCAGTTTTTAACTTAATATAGAGAATCGGAAGCTGTCAGTTTGTTGCGAAATGCACAATTTTATAGTTGCATTATACTATTCTTTTAGGTATAATTTAGATTATGATATGAACTTAATCGTTTTCTGCTTTGACAGAAGGATTAAGTGACAGGCACCGGGCAGGAAATATACTGCCGGGAAAACAGAATAAGGAGAAGAAGCTATGAAATTTGGTTATTTCGATGACGCGAACCGTGAGTACGTGATCACTACACCTAAGACACCGCTTCCCTGGATCAATTATCTTGGCTGTAACGATTTTTTCAGTCTGATATCCAATACCTGCGGTGGTTATTCCTTTTATAAGGATGCAAAATTATTAAGACTTACCCGTTACCGTTACAATGATGTCCCTGCGGATATCAACGGTAAATACATTTATATCAAGGACGGTGATACTGTCTGGAATCCGGGTTGGCAGCCTGTTAAGACAGAACTGGATTCTTATGAATGCCGTCACGGTATCGGCTACAGCCGTTTTACTTCTTCCAAGAATGATGTTAAGGCTTCCGTGCTTACATTTGTACCTATGAATGATACCTGCGAAGTGAGCAAGCTGGAAATCACCAATAATTCATCTGAACCTAAGACGCTTTCTGTTTTTTCTTATGTAGAATGGTGTCTGTGGAATGCAGATGATGACAGCAGAAATTTCCAGAGAAATTACAGTACCGGTGAAGTTGAAGTCGTTGATTCCACTATCTTCCACAGAACAGAATACAGAGAACGCCGCAATCACTATGCCATTTATTCAGTCAATGCTGAAATTGACGGTTTTGATACCATCAGAGAAGCATTCCTTGGCGCTTACAGAGGAGCAGGAGAACCTGAAGCAGTAGAGAAGGGGGCATGCACGAATTCTATGGCAAGCGGATGGCAGCCCATAGCTTCCCATCAGATCAATGTTACGCTGCAGCCGGGTGAAACCAAATCTTATGTATTTGTGCTTGGCTACATAGAGAATCCTGAGGATGACAAGTGGGAATCTTACGGTGTCATCAATAAGAAACCTGCTTATGCTATGCTGAATAAATATCAGACAGACGCTGATGTTGACAAAGCTTTTGCAGAATTGAATGATTATTGGAAAAACCTTCTTTCCAAATATTCAGTTAAATCTTCTAATGATAAGGTTGACCGTATGGTCAATATCTGGAACCAGTACCAGTGTATGGTAACATTTAATATGTCACGTTCCGCTTCTTATTATGAATCAGGAATCGGACGCGGTATGGGATTCAGAGATTCCTGCCAGGATCTGCTGGGCTTTGTTCATCTGATTCCTGACAGAGCAAGGGAAAGGATCATTGATATTGCATCAACACAGTTCCAGGACGGCAGCGCTTATCACCAGTACCAGCCTTTGACCAAAAAGGGAAATTCCGATATCGGAAGCGGATTTAATGATGATCCGCTGTGGCTGATAGCAGGAACCAGTGCTTATGTAAGAGAAACAGGCGATACCTCCATCCTGACAGATATGGTGCCTTTTGATAATGACGAATCAGTAGCAGAGCCTTTGATGAACCATTTGAAACGTTCCTTTGATTATATCGTTAATCACAAAGGTCCTCATGGTCTGCCTTTGATCGGACGTGCAGACTGGAATGACTGTCTGAACCTGAACTGCTTCTCAGAGCATCCGGGAGAATCCTTCCAGACTTTTGGTCCCAGTGAAGGACCTGTTGCAGAATCTGTTTTCATAGCAGGTATGTTTGTAAAATATGGTGAAGAGTATGCACAGCTCTGCGAATTGATGAATGATCAGGCAGAAGCTGACAGAGTTCGCAAGGAAGTACAGATTATGTATGATGCGATCCTGAAGGACGGATGGGACGGCGAATGGTTTGTGCGTGCTTATGATGCATACAGTAAGAAAGTCGGTTCCAAAGAGTGTGAAGAGGGACAGATCTATATTGAGCCTCAGGGATTCTGCGTTCTTGCAGGTGTAGGCGTTGAGGAAGGTCTTGCCAAAAAGGCACTGGATTCCGTTAAGGAAAAACTGGATACCAAATATGGTGTTATGATTCTGCAGCCTGCTTATACCAAATATCATTTAGAGCTTGGAGAAGTATCTTCTTATCCGCCCGGATATAAAGAGAATGCAGGTATTTTCTGCCATAACAATCCATGGGTTTCCATTGCTGAAACAGTAATCGGCAGAGGCGACAGAGCATTTGAAATTTATCAGAAGACATGCCCTGCTTACATTGAAGACATCAGTGAAATCCATAGGACAGAGCCTTATGTATATTCCCAGATGGTAGCAGGACGCGATGCTAAATTCCATGGCGAAGCAAAGAACAGCTGGCTTACAGGTACTGCTGCATGGACATTTGTTAATATTTCCCAGTATATTTTGGGCGTATATCCTACTCATACAGGTCTTAGCATTAATCCATGTGTTCCTAAGGGATTTGGTGACTTTGAACTGACCAGGAAGTTCAGGGAAGGAACCTATAATATTAAGGTAGTGAACCCTGACAATGTTGAGAAGGGAATTAAGAGCATCACAGTAGACGGTGCTGCAGTAGAAGGATGCATCATTCCTTATGTAAAAGGCAAAGAAACTTATGATGTAGTTGTAACAATGGGTTAAGAAATCCTGATTGTAATAGGAATAAAGTCCCTCCTGCTAAGGCAGGAGGGATTTGTATGAATAAGCTGTCTCGCGAAGCGTGGCAGCGTTTTATATCCAAAGACAGAGAATGAACAGAAATAGATAGGGAAAGAAGAATTTTTATGCCGAATATTATTTATGATGCAACCAAAGTAAAAGTTTGTCAGGGATTCTACAATATATGCGAATACGCCGAACTCGAAAAAGAATGGGCGGATGAGTTGTGGACAGATATTGTAAGCAGCAGGAATATTTATGAGGAGCTTGTTTATTATATAGAACATCATACTTTTATGGACAAGGTAAAAGTGGCAGGTTATTCTCTTTCCGATTTATATGTCTGGCAGATGGATAAATACAATATGATCCGGGAAATAGGTAAAAACCCCAGAACTTGTAATAAAGAGAAAATGGTCATGCGCTCTTTCAGAGCCATGATCGATATGCAAAGAGAACCGGAAAAATATGTAAGGCGTTTGGAAGAAGGACGAGGAGAAGACCGTTTGTAAAATTTTTAATAAAAAACGAAAGCATAGTACCAAAGTACCATAAGTGCCTTGAATAAAGAAATATAAAATGGAAAATACTACTCCTGTAACCTAATGAATCAGGAGGAACAAAAAATGGCTAAAAACGATTATAATCAGAACAATCAGAGTCAGAACTGCGATAACAAGCAGAATCAGGAAAACAAAAATTCTCAGAGCAGCAAGAACAGTCAGAAGAATAATTCTTCTAACTATTCTGACAGCAATAAGAAAAACAACGAGTATTAAGGAGAAAGGGATATCCGGAAAGGATATCCCCTTTTTTCATATATTCAAAAAGAAAAGGATATGTTATACTTAATTGGTGTAGGCAAAAATACATATAGAATGAGAGAAATTCGTAATGAAAAAATTTGAACT
Organism: uncultured Lachnospiraceae bacterium; assembly: GCA_964614185.1. GTDB lineage: Bacteria > Bacillota > Clostridia > Lachnospirales > Lachnospiraceae > Suilimivivens. The sequence goes on along the minus strand of CAZTKJ010000087.1, from coordinate 3,944 downwards.
GATTGCTCCCTGTCATTTTGGACTGGAGGCAGTCTTAAAAAGAGAGATCATAGATCTGGGATATGATGTGCTGCAGGTGGAAGATGGAAAAATCACCTTTGAAGGTGATGAAGAAGCTGTCTGCCGTGCCAACATATTTCTCCGCAGTGCAGAGCGTGTCTTAATTAAAATAGGAAGCTTTCGGGCAGAAACTTATGAGGAGCTTTTTCAGGGAATCAAGGCCCTTCCTTTGGAAGAATATATTCCTGTGCAGGGCAGATTCTGGGTTACAAAAGCAGCCAGTATAAAGAGCAAGCTGTTCAGTCCTTCTGATATTCAGTCCATTGTAAAGAAAGCAATGGTGGAGAGGCTGAAAGAAGTCTATAAGATAAACTGGTTTCAGGAAGATGGTGAAGCATTTCCTTTTCGTGTATTTCTGCTAAAGGATGAGGTAACTGTGACCCTTGATACGACAGGAGAGTCCCTGCACAAAAGGGGATATCGGAAATTAACGGCCAGAGCGCCTATTGCAGAAAATCTGGCAGCGGCGCTGATCATGCTGACACCCTGGAAGGGAGACAGGATTTTAGTGGATCCTTTTTGCGGCAGCGGAACCTTTCCCATAGAAGCAGCTATGATGGCTGCCAATATTGCACCCGGTATGAACAGGAACTTTACCGCTGAAAAATGGCATCATCTGATTCCGGCAAAAGAGTGGTACGATGTAATAGATGAAGCAAAAGAAATGGTAGCTTTTCCTGCCGATACAGATATCCAGGGGTACGATATTGATGAAAAGATGGTGGCCATATCCAGGGAAAATGCAAAGCTGGCAGGTGTGGATTCTTTAATTCATTTTCAAAAAAGAGGAGTACAGGAACTCAGTCATAGTAAACGATTCGGTTTTATCATTACCAATCCTCCCTATGGCGAAAGGATGGAGGAAAAAAAGGATCTGCCCCTTCTTTACGGGACATTGGGCGAAAGATATAAAGCCCTTAACGACTGGTCCCTGTATGTGATCACGGCTTATGAAAAGGCACAGGAAGATATGGGATTAAAGGCAGCCAAAAACAGGAAAATTTACAATGGAATGATGAAAACCTATTTCTATCAGTTCCCGGGAGCCAAACCGCCCAAAAGATAAAGTCAATTTATGATAAGAAAGAGATGATTATGCAGCAGACATTAATAAAGAGAACGGCTGTGTTCAGCCTGATTTTTTTCCTTATTTCTATGGGAACGATTTTTAGATTGTCCGCAGATAAGGTAATTGTTATCGACAACGTGTCACAAGATGAGGTAAATAATGGCACTGCGGTAAAAGAAGCTGCGTCCGAAGGAACCCGGCAGAACCTGACATTTCAGTTGGGAGAAGCAGACACCAGTTATTTGAGGATTCCTCTTCCTGAAGGATGCAAAGCAGATGATATTACTATTGAGAATCATTATATGACCCGGGAACTTTGGATCATGGTTCCGGGAGAAGATGAAAATTTCTATGTGGAGCATTCCATTTCAGGAAACAGGAAAGCTGTCAGGGAAGGAACTTTTGATATTGCCAGGGAAGGGATTATCCTTTATTTTGGCATGACGGGAGTTTATGAATGCCGCACCATTCTGGAAAATGAAAATTTATATATCAGCTTTCAACCGCCTAAAGAAATTTATGATAAAATCGTAGTGATCGATCCGGCCTGCGGTGGAACGGATATGGGATACACATCAGAGGAACTGGCAGAAAAGGATATTACCCTTCTGATTGCCCGTAAGTTGAAAGCAAAGCTGGATGAAAGCGATATTAAGGCATATTATACGAGAATGGACGATATCGATCCTTCAGGAGAAGAGAGGATTGCCCTGGGTAATGAGGTAAAGGCCGACATGTATATCCGTATCGAAGTAAACGGTCTGGAAGATTCCTCGATATATGGTACAGAAACAGTTTATAACAGCGCCTATTTCATACCGGGATTTGGAAATGTGGAGTTGGCAGATGCGCTGGAACGGGAAGTGGTAACGGCAATCAAAGGCAAAGCACTGGGGTTAAAGGAAGCCGAAGGGGAAGACTATGAGCTCAGTAAGGCAACGGTACCGGCAGCGGCCATCAGGGTAGGATGTCTTAGTAATGCCCAGGAAGCAATACTGCTTGGCAGGGAAGAATATTCAGAAAAAATTGCCACTGGAATTTATAACGCCATCATAAAGGTATACCAGGAAAACATAGGATAAAGGAACAGAGAGGGAGAGATGGGATGCAAAGGATTATTTTTGCAACAGGAAATGAAGGAAAAATGAAGGAAATCCGCAAAATCCTTGAAAATTTAAAGATTCGAGGGGAAGAGACCACGATCCTTTCCATGAAAGAGGCAGGTATTCATGCCGATATTAAAGAAGACGGAAGAACCTTTGAGGAAAATGCAGTTATCAAAGCAGAAGCTGTAGCCAGAGAAGCAAAAGGGGCCATAGTACTGGCGGATGATTCTGGCCTTGAAATTGATTATCTGAACAAAGAACCGGGAATCTATTCTGCAAGATATATGGGAGAAGATACTTCTTATCATGTAAAAAACGCAAATCTCATAGAGCGGCTGTCAGGAGTAGAGGACGAAAAAAGGACAGCCCGTTTTGTATGCGCCATTGCGGTGGCTATGCCAAAGGAAAGCACATTTACCGAAGTGGGAACTATTGAAGGCAGAATCGGATATGAGGAAAGAGGAGAAGGGGGCTTTGGCTATGACCCGATCTTTTATGTGCCGGAATATGGAAAATCAACAGCAGAGCTTTCGGAAGATGAAAAAAATGCAATCAGCCATAGGGGAAAAGCCCTGAGAGCAGTCAGAAAACGGTTGGAAAACATGTAACAAAGGCAGCCGAGGGAAAAATATGAAGGTATTAATTGTCAGTGACACACATCATAATAACGAGAATTATTTAAAGGTAATTAAAAAAACGGAGCCTGTGGATCTTGTCATTCACTGCGGCGATATAGAAGGAAGCGAATATCTGATTGCCAAAAGTGCAGGATGTCCTGTTCAGATGGTAATGGGAAATAATGACTTTTTTTCAGATCTGCCAAGGGAAAAAGAATTTCTTATCGGAAAATACAAGGTATGGCTGACACATGGACATAACTATTATGTTTTCATGAGTAATGAAACGATCAAAAGAGAGGCAAGGGAGAGAGGAGTGGATATTGTTATGTATGGACACTCCCACAGGCCGGTGATTGATATAGATCATGGAATCATAGCCGTTAATCCCGGAAGCCTTACCTATCCCAGACAGGAAGGGCGGCGTCCGTCTTTTATCATTATGGATATTGATAAAAACGGGGAAGCCCATTTTACCATTAATTACATATAAAAGATTAAAAGCAGGTAAGCTTTATAGAGTTCGGGTGTCAAAGTCCTGCTCGAAATTGTTGCATGGCAGATTGCACAAAAGAAATTTGGGCAAACGACTTGCACGATGGAGCCAAAACTCAAAAATCGTGGAAGCCTTTGCTGAACACGATTTTTGCTTTAGGAGGTTTGGCGGAATGGTTCGTGCAATGGAGTGAGCACGAATTTCTTTTGTGCAATCTGACAGCATTAATTTGAATACAGGACTTTGGCACCCGAATTCTTATAGGACAAAAAGAGTGCTGCAAATAGTCATTTGACTGTTTGCAGCACTCTTTGCATGAGCCACCCGGGACTCGAACCCGGGACAACTTGATTAAAAGTCAAGTGCTCTACCACCTGAGCTAGTAGCCCATATACAATAATATATTTAAGAAAAACTGGGCTAGCTGGATTCGAACCAGCGAATGCAGGAGTCAAAGTCCTGTGCCTTACCGCTTGGCGATAGCCCAATATACACCAAGCTTGGCTTAAGGAACAGCAGCTTGCCCAAAGGCAACCTTGGTAAGGGTGGATAGAGGGACTTGAACCCTCGGCCTCCAGAGCCACAATCTGGCGCGC
>CAZTKJ010000086.1:0-9642 GCA_964614185.1 uncultured Lachnospiraceae bacterium | reverse complement strand
TATTTCCGGATTATCAGGTGATTACAAAGGTCGGAACCGGCAATGTGCAGCAGGGTCTGTGGGAAAGAAATGATTTTCCGTTTGATAAATATTTTGATAACAGCACGACAGTTGACGAATTGAATGACTGGAGACCGACAGGAAAAAATCCGAAAATGTCCGATCCTGTTTCGCAAAGGCGGATGCAGGCAGTCGGTCCCATGAAAATAAGCATTGTCATTCCGGAAAAGCTGCAGGAGAGGATGGATGCCGACCCTGAATATGCTCAAAAAATATATGCCAAAGTTGCAAAGTGGAAGACGGATTATGACAGGTGGGACAGAGCGGCACTGGCATCTTTGGGACCGAGAGCGCAGGAAATTGTGGCAAAACCGTGGGAAATAAGCTATTGTCTTGTTCTTGATGAAGAAGGAGAAGTAAAACAAAGCTGTGTTTTTGGCGCTACAGGTGGAAAACTCATAGGTCCTTCTGAGGAAGAAATGCGCCAGTTTAAGGCGGAGCAGGCGGCAAAGAAAAAGAGGCGTGAGGAATATGTCCGTCTGAATAAGGAGGCCGCCTTGAAACGTAAGCTGATGGAGCAGGAAGCAGACGAGAGATATTATAAGGCCAGCACAGCTCAAAAGGTGGTTTCAGCTGCGGCATATGAACAGAACATCATGGAAGTGGGGAACATTTTGATGTAAAGCGGGATATGCCTGTACATACCTGTTGACAACCCCAAATAAAGATGATACAATTTAATTGAACTTAATTAAAATGATTATTATACTAAAGGAGGTTAGTTATGGGTGTTTATGATTTTAAGGTCAAGGCACAGGATGGCAGCGAGGTTTCTCTTTCTGATTATAAAGGCAAAGTATTGCTCATTGTAAATACTGCAACTGGCTGCGGTTTTACACCGCAGTATGATGAATTGCAGGATATTTATGATGAGTTTAGGGATAAGGGACTTGAAATTCTTGACTTTCCCTGCAATCAGTTCGGAGAACAGGCACCTGGCAATGATGAGGAAATCCATTCTTTCTGCACAGGACGTTATGGTATTACTTTCCCTCAGTTTTCCAAGGTGGATGTGAACGGTGAAAATGCCATTCCGCTTTTTAAGTGGCTTACAGATAACACAGAATTTACAGGTTTCGGTAAGTCGCCAATGGGAATAATGCTTTCAGGTATTGCTAAAAAGATGGATAAGGATTATAAAAACAACGGAAAGATTAAATGGAATTTTACAAAGTTCCTGATTGACAGAAATGGCGAGATTGTTGCACGTTTTGAACCTACAGATATGAAGAATTTAAAAGCGAAGATTGAGGGGTGTTTATAATGCATTACGAGTACAAAACAGAAAATACATGTTCCCAGCTTATTAACTTTGATATTAATGGTAACATTATCACAGGTATTGAATTTTATGGTGGCTGCAACGGTAATTTGAAGGCAATCTCAAAATTACTGGAAGGATCAAGCGTAGAAGAAATCGAAGAAAAACTGTTTGGCAACACCTGTGGAAGAAGACCAACTTCCTGCGCCGACCAGCTTGCCAAAGCGGTCCGTGCAGCATATAATGAGACATGTGGAAAAGTATAAGAAAGGGGTACTGTATGAAATATGCCGTTCGTTTTTATACCCGTTCGGGTAATACAAAAAAATTAGCAGATGCTGTAGCAAAGACTGTTTCCGTGGAAGCGAAAGACGTCACTGCTCCGCTTGATGAGAAAGCCGATATTTTATTTCTCGGCTGTTCCTACTATGCTTTCGATGTAGATGAAGCCGTGAAAAAATTCATTGTCAAGAATAAAGATAATATTGGTAAAATCGTCTGTTTTGGCACATCTGCCATGATGAAATCTATGAAGAAACCTGTCTCCAAAGTGGCAGATACTGTGGGAGTAACAGTAGCACAAGAGGAATTTCATTGCAGGGGACAGTTTGGTAAAATCCATAAAAACAGACCAAATGCAGCGGATCTTGAGGAGATTTCTGCTTTTGCGAAAAAGATAATATCAGAATAAGGTGAAAAAATGACTGATACTACAAAATACGAAGCGTTAAAGTTGGAAAACCAATTGTGTTTTCCGCTTTATGCTGCTTCCCGTGAGATCATTAAGCAATACAGACCGTATCTTGATGTTCTTGATCTTACCTATACTCAGTATATTGCCATGATGGTCTTTTGGGAAGAAAAGAAACTCAGCGTTAAAGAACTTGGTAAAAAATTGTTTTTAGATTCGGGCACACTGACACCGGTCCTGAAAAGTCTTGAATCAAAGGGATATGTGATTCGTTCCCGTTCAAAAGAGGATGAACGTGTGCTGAATGTAGAAATCACAGAGAAGGGAGAGGCACTGAAAGAACAGGCAGTTTCGATCCCCCAGAGTGTTGCCGGCTGCGTGAAGCTGGATAAAGAGGAGGCTATGCAGCTATATCAATTACTCTATAAAGTGCTTGGGGGTTTAAAAGACGGTAATCTGTAAGCTCCTATTCTACATTTTGAAACAGTTCTCCTCTGATTGCAAAAATGTGCTCTATGGGAAGGACTGTTCCATCTGCAAGAATTATCTGGTGCCTATATTCATCAATTTTCTTTATTCTGCCATGGATAGTCACATAGGCTCCACCATCTTTTTTCTCATCCGGTTGAAAATATGTGATTTGGCATTCCGGTTTCTGTTCCAGATTCTCCCGGATTAACTGAAGCTGTTCATCTAACTGTTCCTTCTTATCCTCATCCAATTCGATAAAAGAATCTGTCAGGCGTGCAGTTTCCCGAATGGCAGCATCATGCCCTGTCAATGCGGCAAATGGTGAAAACTGTGCCGCACGGTTCAAGGGTGACATCTGTGGATGCTTTTTGGATACATGATGTGGAAGAGTGATAATGTCATCATATTTATGTTTATTTTGTGCATTCATGCCTTATGTCCTCCAATTTGGCGGTTTCGTTCTATGGTAGTCGCTCCTTCTTGCAGATTCATACCCTTTAGGATTGCATTCTTTCCGAATTTCTTTTTGACGGATAGCATAGCTTCCTGCAATTTTCTTTCATTGGAAAGTCTCTCTGCTTCCTCTTTCCTTTCTCTCTCCAAAGAAGTATAATCCGTAAACAGATCTAATTGCTCGAACTGTTCTGCTTCCTTTACTTGTGACTCATCTACCAGATGATTTGCCACAACAGTTACACGGCGGATTAAGAGGTTGGGATTTATAATCCTGTCATACAGATCCATAACAGCATCTATGATGATTTGTGTGGATGAGGTTGGTCTATTTAAATTGGCAGTTCCATGGGCATGCTTTGGAACTTTTCGTCCATAATGGTCTGTTGTGACTTCTCCTTTGTAGATGTTCTTGATTTTGGCATCAGTGAGGTTGTCAATGTCATAACCGATGGTGAGAATCATCTGATCCGTTACCAGTTTCTTTTCTACAAGGTCAAGGACCAGCAGATCGGTCATTTCCCTTACAATTAATTTTCCCTTTTCGGCATCATAAGGATACTGCAGGACCTGACCGGAACTGATGCTGTTTGTTTCCGGTTTGTAGGATTTGACTAAATCTATCGTAGTTGGCTCCCATCCCCATGCATGGTCAATCAGAAGCTCCGCATTGACTCCGAACATATTATATAGAAGGTCTTCATTATGATATTCATTGTCCCTGCCTAAAGAACAGCGGGCAATATCTCCCATGGTAAAGAGTCCGGCAGCTTCCAATTTTTTTCGGTATCCGTGACCAACTCTCCAAAAATCTGTGAGAGGGCGGTGGTTCCACAAAAGTCTCCGATAGCTCATCTCATCCAATTCTGCAATGCGGACACCGTGTTCATCAGGGTCAACATGCTTCGCTACGATATCCATAGCAACTTTACACAGGTACAGATTAGTACCAATACCGGCGGTTGCCGTGATTCCCGTACGATCAAGCACATCCCTTATGATTTTTGATGCCAGTTCCTTTGGCGTCATTCCATATGTTTTCAGATAATGCGTTACATCCATAAATACTTCGTCAATGGAATAAACATGGATGTCTTCCGGCGCGATGTACTTCAAATAAGTATTGTATATGATGGTGCTGTACTCCAGATAAAATGCCATTCTGGGAGGCGCTGTAATATAAGAAAGTTCCAATTCCGGATGATCTGCCAGTTTTGGAGCAGAGTAAGAAGAGCCGGTAAACCGTCTACCGGGTGCTTTGCTCCTTCGCTCAATATTGACTTCTTTCACCCGCTGAACCACTTCAAATAATCTTGCTCTCCCAGGGATACCATAGGCCTTTAGGGAGGGAGAGACTGCAAGGCAGATTGTTTTCTCTGTTCGAGAGGCATCTGCAACCACCAGATTTGTGGTAAGAGGATCGAGTTGTCTTTCCACACATTCAACCGATGCATAGAAAGATTTTAGGTCGATAGCAATATAAATATGATTTTTTTCCAAGTGAAATTCTCCTTCCACAAATAAACTACTATAGTTCTTTCCAAAAGTATGTAAGGATATTATAACAGAATGTTTGTTCGATTTCAGCATTTTTTTGTAATTTGGAATTATTTTCCTTATGCTGAGTATTATTGATGCAGATGAAGTGAAGGAATCAGAATATACCGTTGTATTTAAAGAAATTGAAGAAAAAAATAAAAGGTGCTATCCGGTTGTTGGAAGCACCTTTTATTCAATTAACCGCCAAAACTTTGTATCATGTGTTCTACAGAGACAGGATCTGCACCTAAAAGCCTCAAAATCATGCCGGCAATCCGAATACAGAATCGATGAAAATATATCAATGCAAAAATAAATGCAATTCCAAATAAAATTCCGGTGATAAGTCTTCGGATATTACCGCTTTCATAAGAAGTCAGTCTCTGCAAAAAACCATCAAAAATCAATGGGATCATCATTGCCAGAACGATTCCAAACCGGGGACAGCCGTATAAAATCGTGATAGGTATACCTGCAATCATACCAATTAATTCACCTGTGCATCTTGCACAGATAGGAAACTGCTTCCCCTTGAAATAGAAGGAACGGTCCGGCCTGGCATGACAACCAAAGAAAATTTGCAGGAACTTTCCTAATTTAGTATAATCCACCTGCAATTCCTGCTGCACCTATGATTACAAATACTATGATATAGTATAAAACACCAATAATCACACTAACTAATGCACCGATTCCTGCTGCTTTTGCAGTTTTGGGTTTCTGATCTTTCCAAATTAAGAATAAAATCAGACCAACAATCGGAATACAGCATCCCAAAAGTCCCCATAAAAATCCGCCATTGTCATTTACATTGTCATTCACATTTTCAGTTACGTTGTTTTCTACATCCATGTTCATTCTCCTCACTCTCATTAGAATAAAAATTTAAATTTTCAAATATATCATAGCGAAAAATGTCGAAGGTGTCAATTTGTATTTATTCCCTGCAAGCATTGACATTACATACCTGCAAATTATTGTAATTATCCATAATTTCCTTCATGGAGATACTTTGCAGGCTGCTGCGCAGATCTTCATGGATTTTCGTATAGGAGGTATTTAAAACGCTGTGGATATTTTTTCCTACCGGACACAGGGGAGAAGGCAGGGAATGAATGCCAATCAATTTGACGAGAAAATCCGGCTCTAATGCATTACAGATCCGGTACAATGTGATCTCATTCAAAGGGCAGCTGAGCTTGGTGCCGCCTGTGCCAAATTTTACGGAAAGCATTCCTTCTTTTTTTAGTGCACTGATAATATTCCTGATGGTGACAGGATTGGTTCCGGTGGAAAGTGACAGTAGTTCACTGGTGACTTTCTGTGTCTCTCCATATACGCTGATAAAAATAAGGCAATGAATGGCAATAGAACATTTCGTGCTGATATGCATGATAAGTATTCTCCTTTTTGACTATGTAGACATTCTATCATAAAAGCCTGGTGGTGTAAATCTTGACATTACACCACGTGGTTGCTATACTAAACTGGATGTAAAATTAGAATTTACAGGAGGTGCAGCATGGAATTGGTACAGATTACTTTTAGTCCCACAGGGGGAACCGGGAAAGTTGCTGATATTATTACAGAGGAATGGGAAGGACCGGTTAACCGCATTGATTTATCAGATGCAAAAACGGATTGTTCAAAGATTAAATTAGGGCAAGAGGATGCAGTGTTGATTGCAGTGCCTTCCTATGGAGGCCGTGTGCCGGAACTTGCTGCCAGAAGACTTATGAAAATAAACGGTAATCAGGCAAGATGCGTGATTGTTTGTGTGTATGGAAACCGTGCATATGAAGATACTCTCGTTGAACTGCAGGATATTGTGGAAAACTGTGAATTCCGTGTCATAGCTGCCATTTCTGCGGTAGCCGAACATTCTATTATACATCAGTACGCTGCAGGGAGACCGGATGAAAAGGATGCGGAAGAACTGCGTAGATTTGCGAAGAAGATTTACAGGAAATTTATAGATGAAGAGCCGTCAGCGTCAACGCTTGAAGTACCGGGCAATCGACCTTACAGGAAGGCAGGAGGAGCAGGCCTTGTTCCAAAAGCGACAAAAGAATGTGTCAGCTGCGGCTTATGTGCCAAGAAGTGTCCGGCGCAGGCAATCAGCAGAGAAAGTCTGAAAACAGCAGATTCTAAAAAATGTATTTCCTGCATGCGGTGTGTTGTCGGGTGTCCCCGATCTGCCCGAAAGGTAAACGGGGCGTTGATATCCGCCGCCGCGCTGGCGATTAAAAAGGCCTGCTGCGAAAGAAAAGAAGCTGAACTTTTTTTAAGATAAGGGGAGAAGTATTATGGATCTATTGCAAGCCATAAGAAGAGGGAATTGATTATGAAAACAGGTGTTATAGATGTAGGCGGTGGTTTCCGGGGTATCTATGCTGTGGGTGTGTTCGATTACTGCATAGATCAGAAGATTTCTTTTGATCTTGGTATCGGTATATCGGCGGGAAGCGCGAATTTAAGCTCCTATGCCTCAGGACAAAAAGGGCGGAATTACTGCTTTTACACAGAGTACGGTTTTCGGAAACAGTATATGAGCCTTGGGAATTTTATTCGGAAAGGCTCTTATGTCGATATGGATTATATCTATGGGACGCTCAGCAATAACGGAGGTGAAAACCCCTTAGATTATGCTGCGTTTCAAAGTAACCGGATGGAGTTTTATGTTGTTGCCACGAATGCGTTGACTGGCCAGGCCGAGTTTTTCAATAAGACGGATATGCGCCAGGATTGTTATGACATCTTAAAAGCGTCTTCATCCATCCCTTTTGTTTGTAAACCTTATCAAATAGGCGGAATTCCTTACTATGATGGTGCACTGGGCGATCCTGTTCCCATAGAAAAAGCGTTTGAGCTTGGCTGTGACAGGGTAGTCCTGATTCTGACAAAACCGGAACACATCCTTCGTACTTCCAAACAAGATGCGCACTTTGCTGCCGGAATCCGAAAAAAATATCCGCTGGCTGCAGAAAAGCTGTGTGAGCGGGCGCGAAGGTATAACGAGGGCGTTGCCAAGGCGCAGGAGTATGCAAAGAAGGGATGGGCGCTGATCATTGCACCGGATGATACCTGTGGAGTCGATACCCTGAGACGTGATAAAAATGCTTTACATAAGTTATATCAAAAGGGATATCACGATGCACAAAAGATATCGGCCTTTATGAAATAGTGTATGAGTAAAGCGACAAAAAGATAAGTGATAAGACGAGAGAAGGGAGCTGTGAGGCTCCTTTTCTTATAACACTTGACAAAAAGAATTCCTATATTAAAATAGTTCTAAAAAGAACAAAAAGGAGAATGCAATGCTTCCATTAAATCCATGGGAACATCAAAATGCAATTAAGACACTTTATTCAAAATGTGTGGAAGGAGTCTGTGTAAAGCATAACATTACCCGGATGGAACTGGATATCCTTCTCTTTTTAGCTAATAATCCATGTTTTGACACTGCAACAGACATTATTGAGGTTAGATATCTGTCAAAATCCCAGGTATCATCTTCCATAAAACTTCTGGAACAGCGTGATTATCTGAGAAAAGAGTATTTGGAATGTAACCGCAAGACGGCGCATTTAAGGATTTGCAAAGAGGCTATGGATATCATCCATGATGGGCAGATTGCGCAGGAGGAATTTATTTCCATCATGCTGGGTGGGTTTTCACAGGAAGAAATTACCGGCATGAGACAGTATAATGACCGTATCCTGCACAATATCAATGTTTATCTGAAAGGGAAGGAGACAGAATAATGTTTAAATTTATAATTTGTTTTATCGCAGGAATCGGAGCCGGACTCGGAACAGGATTCGCGGGGATGAGCGCCGCTGCCGTAATCAGTCCTATGCTGATCACTTTTCTGGGGTTGCCGGCCTATGAGGCGGTGGGCATTGCCCTTGCAAGCGATGTTCTTGCAAGCGCCATAAGCGCATACACCTATGGGAAAAATAAAAACCTTGATATCCGAAATGGTCTTGTAATGATGGTGACTGTTCTGCTGTTTACATTGGTGGGGAGTTTTGCCGCAAGCCGCGTTCCAAATACTACCATGGGCAGTTTCTCAGTATTTATGACACTGCTCCTCGGAATCAAATTTATCGTCAAGCCTGTTATGACAACAAAGGAATCCATGCAGGCAGTCAGCGGAAAAAAGCGCATCATACAGTCAGTTGCCAGCGGAATAGCAGTCGGCTTCATCTGCGGTTTTGTGGGTGCGGGCGGAGGAATGATGATGCTCCTGCTCTTAACCAGCCTGTTAGGGTATGAACTAAAGACCGCCGTTGGGACAAGCGTGTTCATCATGGCTTTTACAGCCTTTACAGGCGCTGCCAGCCATTTTGCCATTGGCGGCATGCCGGATGTATGGTGTCTGCTGTTCTGTGTAGCATCCACACTGCTTTGGGCAAGAATTGCCGCTAAATTCGCAAATAAAGCCAGTGCAGTGACATTAAACCGTGCAACCGGTGTTGTACTGTCTGTTTTGGGTGCGGTTATTCTTGGTGTGAATTTATGATTGGCCAATAATTCAATATCAGCATGGCAGCGCCGAGCACAGTAAGGACTGCCCCTGTCACAAGTCCAACCGTACGGTTTTTTACCCGGTTGGCAAACTGGGCGGAAACGAGAGATGCAGTAGTTGCAACAACAATACATATCAACAGAACATCAAAGCGCTCCAGAATGATTGCCGGGTGGATAATGATATGGCTGACCGATGCAATAAGAGCTGTAAAAGTCATAATAAAAGTGCTTGTTCCCACAGCAGTTTTCAGTTCCATGCTTAAGAATGCGGTAAAAACTACAAGCATCATCATACCGCCGCCTGTTCCGACAAAACCTGTGCCAAATCCGATGGTCAGACCGAAAAAAAGGGATATGGCTGCGCCTTTCCAATCAAGCTTTTCTCCTTTGACCACTGTATTTTCCCGTGATGTATCCGGTTTTATCAGGAAACGGATGCCAATGAAAAATGTCAGGAACAACGTAAAACTGCCTAATACTACATTCCCTGCAAGCCATGCCACGTAACTGCCCACTGTACTCATGGTGAGAATACATGTCAGCATGATCCAGCCTCGTTTCAGGTCAATATTCTTATGTTTTCCATATGTAATTGTTGTCACTGCTGATCCAAGAATATCTGATGCAAGAGCAA
>CAZTKJ010000085.1:0-9759 GCA_964614185.1 uncultured Lachnospiraceae bacterium | reverse complement strand
CTGGCCCGCATTCCAGACACAGTTTGGATTTGTTCCCTGCTATGTAAACAGCCGTTTGGCAGGTATGGGCATTCCCGTATCCTGTGAGGTAGATATTTACGGATGCTTAAGCGAATTTATCGGTACGGCAATCAGTAATGATATCGTAACACTGCTTGATATCAATAATACGGTTCCCGATGATATGTATGAAGAATCTATCAAGGGCAAGTTTGATTATACACATAAGGATACCTTTATGGGATTCCATTGCGGCAATACAAACGCTAAGAAACTTTCTTTCTGCAGCATGAAGTATCAGATGATCATGGCTCGTTCTCTTCCGGTAGAAGTTACCAACGGAACCTTAGAGGGCGATATTATTCCCGGAGATATTACCTTCTATCGTTTACAGTCCACAGCAGACTGCAAACTTCGGGGATATATAGCACATGGTGAAGTACTTCCTGTAGCTACCAAATCCTTCGGCGGCATTGGTGTATTTGCAATTCCTGAAATGGGAAGATTCTACCGCCATGTACTGATTGAGGGCAATTATCCTCATCATGGCGCTGTTATGTTTGGTCATTACGGAAAAGCTTTGTATGAAGTATATAAATATATCGGAGTAGAGCTTGAGGAGATTGGCTTTAATCAGCCTAAGGGAATGCTCTATAAATCTGAGAATCCTTTTGCATAAGAGAGAGAATATGAAAAGAAGCAGATGGGAAGTAATATCCCACTGCTTCTTTTTTTGCAAAAATTTTTTGGTTTAATAATATTGTTCAAAAAAAGGAAATAGATTTGTACTTTTTTTATATATAATTTTACTATCCTTTTTTAAAGAATATGATTATACTCTTATTCTGGAAGAAATAAGTATTCTGGGAGGAATAAGAAATGGCTAAGAATTCAACAAAAGATATGACGACAGGTTCTCCTATGAAATTGATTCTCGGCTTTTCCATACCGCTTTTATTCGGCTTTTTATTTCAGCAGTTTTACAGCGTGGTGGATACTGTGATTGTAGGACGGTTCCTGGGAGTAAATGCCCTGGCCGGCGTAGGAGCTACAGGTTCTTTGAATTTCATGGTGATCGGATTCTGCATGGGTGTATGTAATGGATTTGCAATTCCCATTGCACATAAATTCGGAGCTAAGGATTATTCCGGTATGAGAGAGGTTGTGGCTAACAGTGCATGGCTTTCCGGAATCTTTGCAGTGATCATGACAGCGGCAGTAGCTTTGCTTTGCAGGAATATTCTGATGCGGATGAATACGCCGGAAGATATTTTTGAAGATGCTTATCACTATATATTGATTATTTTTATCGGTATTCCTGCTACATACCTCTATAATATTTTATCCGGCATTATCCGTGCCATGGGGGATTCCAAGACGCCCTTAGTATTCCTGCTTATTTCCTCTATGCTGAACATAGGACTGGATCTTTTGTGTATTGTGGTTTTCCGGATGGGAGTATCGGGAGCAGCGGTAGCAACGGTAGTGTCCCAGCTGATTTCAGGGCTGCTTTGCCTGTTCTATATTATAAAGAAATTTGAGATCCTTCATATTACGAAGGAAGAATGGAAAATAAATCCTGTTCATATCCGGGTGCTTTTCCGGATGGGAGTACCTATGGGACTGCAGTATTCTATTACGGCTATCGGTTCCGTTATTTTGCAGACGGCTGTAAACTCTTTAGGTTCCGTAGCAGTGGCATCCGTAACTGCAGCAAGTAAAGTAAGCATGTTCTTTTGCTGTCCTATTGATGCCATGGGGTCTACTATGGCAACCTACGGCGGTCAGAATGTGGGAGCCAAGAAGCTGGACAGGCTGGGAAAAGGACTGTTTTCCTGCAGCATTCTGGGTGTGGCTTACGCCATATGCGCTTTTATCATCCTGTTCCTTTTTGGCGATAAGTTTGCCCATCTGTTTGTAGGTGGAGGAGAAATACAAGTCCTTGCAAATGCCAGGATGATGCTGATAGTCAACAGCGCTTTTTATATCCCCCTTGCTTTTGTAAATATTGTGCGTTTCATGATACAGGGAATGGGCTTTAGCACCTTTGCCGTTTTGGCAGGTGTGTTTGAAATGACGGCAAGAGCTCTTGCAGGTCTGTTTCTGGTTCCAAATTTCGGTTTTATCGGTGTCTGCTTTGCCAATCCCATGGCATGGATCTTTGCAGATATTTTCCTGTTCCCGGCATATATCCATGTACGAAAGAAACTGGACAGAATGATGGCATCATAGAAGCTTATTGATTTTTCTGTCATAAGTCAATATGCCGTTTACTTCCTCTTCTACATCGGAAAGCTGGGTAAAGACGGCTCCGGACAGTCCCTGTTTCCGTAATGGATACAGGGATTTTTGAATCAGTTCTTCATAGGCTTCTTTAAACTGCGCAAGGGTATCGTAACGTTTATAACCAAAAACTCTCTCCACGCTGGAATGGTTTTTAATGTGACAGGCAAATCCACCATATTCTGAAAGGAAAAAGGCACGATCTCCCCACTTCTTAACAGGAACCGTAAGAGGCCTGAAATAATTGTGGACGCTGATAAAATCGCCGCATTGCTGGTCAAACCATCCGCTGGCGGAATCTACTAGGCGGGTGTTATCTTTATGGTAAATAAGATTGGTGATGCGCTGTGTGTTAAACTGTCCCCAGCCTTCATTAAAAGGAACCCAGATAGCAATGGAAGGGAAGAAGGAAAGATAGTCTACCGTTTCCATGCATTCTTTTTCCCATTGGATACGTGCCTTTTCATCCTTTCTGGAAAGAGCGGCATAGTGGGAATCTTTCAGATGGGAAGCAAGCCCGGGACAGAGTGTGGGAAGATAGCTGATTACAGGCATATGGTAGGCACTGCCGCCATTGACCATATCCTGACACACGATCATGCCTAACCTGTCACAGTGATAGTACCATCTGGCGCTTTCCACTTTGATATGTTTTCGCAGCATATTAAAACCGAGATTTTTCATGGTCATGATATCATAGATCAGGGCTTCATCAGAAGGGGCAGTATACAGACCATCCGGCCAGTACCCCTGATCCAGCACCCCCATTAGGAAATAAGGCTTATGATTCAGGCAGAAGTAGGGAATGCCATTCCTTTTTTCTATGGTAAAAGCACGTAGGGCAAAATAGCTGGTAACGGTATCTTCCTTATAAGATATCCTGAGGTCGTAAAGGTAAGGAGATTCAGGACTCCAGGGATGGAAGTCATCCTCAGAGATAACCGTCTCTTCCACAACCTGTATGTCGGAGGCTATATCGTCTACGTGAAGTGTGGCATGTACTGTGACCTTGCGGGTATCGTAATTTGCCAGAACCTGAAGCTTTTTAATATAAGAAGAGGGGACCCACTCCATCCAGACACTTTGCCAGATTCCGCTTTGGGCAGTATAAAAGATGCCGCCCCGCTTTAGTGTCTGCTTCCCTCTGGCCTGACTTCTGACATCAGTAAAGTCCCGGACTCTGAGGGTAAGGAAATTGTCCCCGGAAAGAAGATAGGAGGTAATATCGGCCTCGAAAGGAAGATATCCCCCTTCATGGGTAAGCACGTGCTTTTCATTAATATAAAGCTCTGTCAGATAGTCTACAGCGCCAAAATGCAGGATCAAATGCTTATCTGATAAAAGAGCATCCGCATCAACCGGCAAAATGGTCTGATACCAGAGATACTCATCCGGTTTCAGCTGTCTGTTTACACCGGAAAGCGACGCTTCCGGGGAAAAGGGTACCAGAATGGAACCCTGGAAACAATCAGGCTTTGCCGGAGTGTCCGTAATGGCATAATCCCACAGGCCGTTTAAATTGATATAGGAATCCCGCACCATCTGGGGGCGGGGATATTCCGGTAAAATATTGTTCCGGTCAAGGGATTCTCCAAAGACAGTGGAAAGAGGAGTGAGAATATCTGTTTCGTGAGGTCTGATAATACTTTTGACTGCATCGGTAAGATTCATAGGATTCTCCTTATATCTGTTACAGGTTATTATTGACTTCCTTTTAGGATAAATATAACATAAGATGAAAAGAAATTATATGCTTTCCGGCATTTTCTTATAAACATATATATTATAGGGAGGTTTGCGGCATGATAAAAATGCTGCTTAAAGGAAAGAGAGGCATACAGACAAGTGGAAGAGGAACTTGTAAAGAAGCGTTTCAGGGAACTGGCGGACAAAGCTTACAGCAGTAATACATATACTTTTACCGGATTTCTCGGATTAGCAGAAATATCATATTTTTATGAACTGGAACGGGAACTTTGCTATGTGCCGGTCACGGCTTTTGGCGGAAGTGAAAGCTGCGAAAGAGTGATCTTAAGGTTTGGAAGTGAAGAACTCTTCGGATATGCAGAGGATTTTCCCATTACATGTCTGAAGATCCAACCCCTGATGCAGAAATTTGCAGATGATTTAAGCCACAGGGACTTTTTAGGCGCTTTAATGAACCTGGGAATTGAAAGAAGTGTTTTAGGAGATATTATAATAAAAGACAATGAGGGATATCTTTTCTGCACCGATGCCATAGCGCCTTATATTGTGGAAAACTTAAGCCGGGTGAAGCATACGCCGGTGCGCTGCGAAAAAACAGAGGATATTCCGGGGAAAAAGGAAGACTTGGAAAAGTTGACGTTTCAGGTTTCTTCAGAGCGGATCGATGCAGTATCATCAAAGGTATACAGGCTTTCCCGCAGTGAAAGCATTGAGTATTTCAGGCAGAAAAAGGTCTTTGTGAATGGAAGGCTTTGTGAAAATAACAGTTATCTTTTAAAAGAAAACGATATGGTAACGGTCCGGGGATTTGGAAAGTTTATTTATACAGGCAGCTCCGGCTTAAGCAGAAAGGGAAAGCTCAATATAGAGGTGCTTAAGTATGGGGCCAAATGAGGATGTAGATGGAAAGGAACGAAGTGAGGTAAGAAGATATGCTGCTTTTACAACAAATGGTGGTACTTTTCCTTCTGATGGGAATCGGGTTCTTCTGCAGTAAAAAGGAGATTATCACAGAGGAGGTAAGCAAAAAGCTTTCAGCTATTGTAGTCAATATTGCCAATCCGGCATTGGTCCTTACGGGCTGTATGGGTGAAAATAAAATGGAGGGCAGAGAACTGCTTATGGTAGCAGGTATCGTAGTGGCTGTATACGCAGCGCTTGTGCTGCTGGCTATGTTTATTCCAAGACTTCTTTTTATTGAAAAGAAGAAAAGGGGAACATATCAGGCCATGACAGTTTTTTCCAATATCGGGTTTATGGGATTCCCTGTTATTTCTGCAGTTTATGGAAATGGGGCGCTGCTATATGCTTCTCTTTTCATGATCCCATATAATGTGCTGATTTATACATATGGAGTAGCGGCCATGACAGCAGGAACAGAAGAAAAAAAGAAAGAGGGGATTTCCCTTGGCAGGATCTTCAACGTGGGTGTTGTTGCCTGTATCGTTACCATTATTTTTTATCTTCTGCGAATCTCCATGCCGGAATTTATAGAAATTACGGTCACTCATTTAAGCAACCTGACAGCTCCTTTAAGTATGATGGTAATTGGGGCATCTTTATCCAGAATTCATTTAAAGAAGCTGTTTATGGATGGAAAACTGCTGTTGTTTTCCTTTATCAAACTGTTGGTGATTCCTATTGTGGGAGTATTGCTTATCAGACAGTTTGTGGAAAATGACATTATATGCGGTGTCTGTATGGTGATGCTGGCAACACCGGTAGGCAGTATGACGGCCATGCTGGCGCAACAGTATGATGGGGATTACGAGATGGCGTCGAAAGGAGTAGCCCTTACTACCATCCTGTCAGTGGCCACCATGCCTCTGGTGTCCATGTTGATGGGATAAAGAAAAAATAGTATGAATATTACAGAAAGGAAGAGGAAGGAAATGTCAAAGGTAATAGAAAAATTTTTAAGGTATGTAGTGATCGATACCCAATCGGAGGAAGACAGCACCACCTGTCCTACTACGGAAAAACAGCATGATCTGGCAAAACTGCTTGTAAAAGAGCTGGAAGAGATGGGAGCAGAGGAGATTACTTATGATACGGAACATTGTTATGTGTATGCATCTGTTCCTGCCACACCGGGGATGGAAAATAAGCCGATAATCGGTCTGATCGCCCATATGGACACATCTCCTGCAGTAACAGGAAAGGATGTAAAGCCGAGAATCATTGAAGATTATGATGGCGGCAGCATTATGCTGAATGAAGAAAAAAATGTTGTAATGAGGACAGAGGATTTTCCGGAGCTGCCGGAGTATAAGGGACAAAGGCTGATCGTAACGGATGGAACGACGCTTCTTGGCGCTGATGATAAGGCCGGTGTGGCAGAAATCATGGCAGCGGCAGAATATCTTCTGACTCATAAGGAAATTCCCCATGGAAAAATCAGAGTCGGATTTACCCCGGATGAAGAGGTTGGGGCAGGAGCCGATTATTTTAATGTGGAGCTGTTTGGCGCTGACTATGGCTATACCGTTGACGGCGGCAGACTGGGAGAACTGGAGTATGAAAATTTCAATGCGGCAGGAGCTAAAGTCACTTTTAACGGCAGGAGCGTACATCCCGGGGATGCCAAAAATAAGATGATAAATGCCCTGCTTTTGGCCATGGAATTCCAGAATATGCTTCCGGTATTTGAAAATCCCATGTATACGGAAAAGTACGAGGGATTCTATCATTTGGATACCTTAAAAGGAACAGTGGAAAGTGCAGTTTCAGAGTATATTATCAGAGATCATTCCAGGGAAAAGTTTGAAGACAAAAAGAAACATTTTCTGAATGTGGCAGATTATTTAAATAAAAAATATGGCGAAAATACGGTTGTTGTTTCCATGAAGGATTCGTACTATAATATGAGGGAAATCATAGAACAGCATTTCCATTTAGTTGAAAATGCTAAGAAAGCCATGGAAAAGCTGGAAGTAGAGCCAAAGATCATTCCTATCCGGGGAGGTACTGATGGCGCCAGATTGTCTTTCATGGGACTGCCCTGTCCGAATCTCTGTACCGGCGGACATAATTTCCATGGACGGTTTGAATATATCAGTGCAGATTCTATGGAAAAGATCGTGCAGATACTGGTAGAGCTTATTCAGATGGATTTTTGAGAGAAAGATAAAAGCCACTTTACCTGAGAAGGTTTTATATGTAAAATAGAAGTAAGCATTTAAGCAATCCAAAGACATAAATGTAAAAGATATTACAAAGTTATACAAAAGTTTATTGTAAAAGTAATTGTTGTGGGGAAATATGAAAAGACAAAGGGGAGAATTTCTCAGTCTCATGAGAAATCTGTATTTTAAAATGACCAATTCCGGACTGCTTCGCTGCATACGAGGCAGTCTGGTCTTTATGACACCGATCTTGCTGGTGGGTTCTTTAGCGCTGATGTTGTATTCACTGCCAATTACACCATACCAAAGCTTCATTGCGGGATTTGGAAACGGCTTTATCAGCAGATTCTTTTATGCCGTTTATCAGGCAACCTTCGGAATTTTAGCAATCTATATGGTAATGAGCGTTTCTCTGTCTTATATCCGACAGCGTATGACTATGCGGCCTCATAATTATGGAATCGTCTTTACATCGCTGATTTGCTTTGTGTTATTTAGCGGTGCTTTTTCCGAAGAGCAAATGGATATGAATATCCTTGGGGCACAGGGGATCTTCACGGCACTTGTCTGTTCACTTACGGCATCTTATTTATATGACAGAATAGACCGGAAACTGGGGAAGAAGGTACGCCTTTATGCAGAGGGAACAGATGCTGCCTTTCATAATATGATTTTTTCCATTATCCCTCTGGGAATCGTAACAGCTGTATTTGCTTTGGCAGATATGATCATATGCAGAATCTTCCAGGTCAGCGGCTTCCATATGTTATTTACGGAAGTCATGAACTATATCTTTAAAAATATGGGAAGGTCATTGGGGACAGCCCTTCTTTTTGAACTGACACTGAATTTATTGTGGTTTTTCGGAATTCATGGAAATGATGTACTGGAATCTGCGAGCCAGAGTATTTTTGCTCCGGCCATAGACATCAATGCCGCATTGGTCAATCAGGGGCTGCCTGCAACGGAAATATTCAGTAAAACCTTTTTCGACGTTTTTGTACTGATGGGAGGCTGCGGCAGTACACTCTGTCTGCTTATTGCCATCCTTTTATTCAGTAAGCGCAAAAGCAATCGGAAATTATCCGGGTTTGCATTTGTTCCCATGATATTCAATATCAATGAAATCATCACTTTTGGACTTCCGGTAGTATTTAATCCGCTGCTTTTAGTTCCGTTTCTGATTACGCCACAGGTGCTGATCCTGATCAGTTTCTTAGCCATGTCTATGGGACTGGTGCCGCTGCCGATTCATGAAGTAGAGTGGACAACGCCTATACTGCTTGGAGGATATTTGTCTACGGGTTCGGTGGCAGGCTCCGTTTTGCAGGTAATCAATGTGGTAGTAGGTGTGCTTATTTACCGGCCTTTTGTAAGACTGCTGGAAAATGAGAGCCTGAATGATTTCAGTGTAAGGATAGAACGTCTGATACATACATTACAGGAAAGCGAAGAAACCAGAAAACCCATAGAGCTGCTGGCCTTAAAGAATGATGCGGGACTGGTGGCAAGAGATTTGGCAGGAGAACTGGGAACGCAGATGCGTCAGGGAAAACTGACTATGTATTATCAGCCTCAGTTTGATAATCAGGGAAGATGTAAGGGAGCGGAAGCGCTGCTTCGCTGGAGACATTCTTATTATGGAATGATTTATCCGCCCTTAGTGGTTAAACTGGCGGAAGAGACAGGAAAGCTTCTGGATTTGGAAAAACTGATATTTTCATCAGTAATAGAAGATATGGACAGATTATTAGGCGCACTTGGACAGAAGGCCAAGATATCCGTCAATCTTACAGGAACAGCCGTACAGTCAGATGAAATGGAAGACTTTTTGGCGGAACTGAGCAGAAAACATCCGGAGTACTGCAAGCAGATCATGATAGAGATTACAGAGCAGGCTTCCCTGCAGATCAACGAAGAACTTATTGCACGGCTGACAAGAATCAAAGGGATGGGCTTTGAGCTTGCAATAGATGATTTTTCCATGGGAAGCACATCCATCAAGTATTTACAGACCAGTTTGTTTAATTTAATTAAGCTGGATGGGGAATTGAGTAAGGGAGTTATGAATAACTTCAGATGCTGCGATATCATTACTTCCATCTCCGGCTTGTCAAAGAATCTGGATATTCAGGTTCTGGCAGAGTATGTGGAAACAGATGAGCAGAAGAAAATACTGGAGGAGACCGGCTGCTGCTGGTATCAAGGGTATTTGTACAGTCCGGCAGTTCCCATAGAGCAGTTAGAACAGATGAAATTATAGATTTCCCGAAAAATATCACAAAGACAAATAAAAGCTTATTCACATAGGACGAACTTCACCTGTCATAAACTATAACAACAGTTATGACAGGTGTTTTTGTATGAAGGATTATGGAAAGTACATAAAAAAATGTATACAGGAGATAAAGATTTTTCCTCCAAGGAAAGAAGGACAGAGCAGAGAAGAATATGCAAAACAGAGAATGCTCCTGGGGCTGAAATACGGCGTATATGTTCTGGCTGCTTTTGCAGTGCTTCGTGGAGTTATGGTAACGGTAAAAGCCAACGTAAGCGTAAGCAACAGTGTAAATGGCAAAGAACTGCCCATTTACTGTGTAGAAACAAAAGAACCTAAGATAGCGCTTACTTTTGATGCAGCATG
>CAZTKJ010000084.1:0-9814 GCA_964614185.1 uncultured Lachnospiraceae bacterium | reverse complement strand
GACAGCTTAGTAAAATGCACCTATTTATGGATGTCCTCTACTTTCTTTCACACTATCTCCTTTTCTCTTTTTCCATGTGTTGGTAACAAAATGCAAAAAGGAGCTCCCACATGGAAAGCCCCTGTTTACATCCTTTATTCTGTTTTGATATCTTTTTCCATAAGCTGCCTTTGAATGAATAATGTCCTTGCCATAATATAAAATACCCCACAATAAAAACTATGCCTTTTCTGTTTTCATACTAAAAGCCATGCCAATAAATTTGACAAAAGATATGAGTGCAGCCGCTAATGTTGATACTGCTTTTAAGATGTTCTCAAATAATTTCAGTTTGCCCATATAGTTCTCCTTTCGTTTTTGCATGTTCACAATGCCATTTGGTTTGATGATACGCCTAATACTATTGAAAGAATATATCAATGTATGAGCGGTATATACGATATGTAAATATATAAACCAGCAAATATCATATAATACAAAATGCTCTCTATAGGGCAAACCGTTCACTATGGTTATATGTTCTGAGCAAAATGTAACTACTTTCTATAATCTTGCCATATGTTGATATCAACACACATAGTAAACCGCTCACCCATTTCAGAGCGCATAATCTTTATAACATATTCGGATGTTTAAAAAACTTTGCTATATTGTATTTCCTGCTATGGCTCATAATGTTCTATCATCCAACAATCACCTAAATATTCCCCATTTCCATACAGTTGCAATACAATAACATCTTCGCCCTCAGATTCCTTTAATATAATTTCATCTCCTGTCTCCATTTCGATTTTATAAACGCCTTCTTCAAGCAGGCATATTTCACCCAAATATATTTCTTCATCATCCGTATATAATGCAGCTGTTCCAATTGCTGTTTCCCCCTCTTCCTGTGATGTATAAATGCTGAGACTTATATCGCCTTCCCCCGTGCCATCACTATAAAGGCCACTTAATCTATAATAATCTTCTATTGTCGCCCCAAAATCTTCTAACCACATCTCAGTCGCTTCATCATCCCCACTGAGAATATCAATCATTGCGTCTGCAGACATACTTCCTCCAATTTGCTCATATTCACCAACAATTTGATAGGATATATACTCTTCTTTTGAAATTTCTGTTTCGCCGTAATAGTAAATAGGATCATCACTGTATTCATCTTCCCCATCCACTATTCCATCAGCATTTGTATCCTTGACATATCGAATACTGATGTCATCACTGTAAATATTTACAATCTCGTAGCTATTATCAACCTTCATATAGGATTCATAAACAATTGCCCCAGCGCTTTCCATATTGTAATTGCGGATAATATTTTGTCCTGGCAGATATTCATATCCCATATTACCCATAGCACCATAAGGCCACTGATCCATCAGTGTAACAATCCCCTCGTCAACACATGTAAATACACTGACATCATATCCGGAATGCTCCGCTACCAGTTCCGGTACACCATTATCAATTAAATCAATCAAAGCAAACTGAATCGATTCATCCTTTGCAGATAATTCTCGAATCTTATAGATATATTCTTCTCTATAATCCGTCTCAAACCCAAAGATATCCTCCTGCAATTGTTCTAATGCTGCGGTATTCACGGTATAACTGTTCATAATAGCCTCAAAAATTGGTTCGTAAGTTTCTATCGTGGATGCTGTGCAGGAACAGGTCACCTGATAAACTTCCTCCCCAGCCTTGTACCAGAAAATTGTAACAATATCATCGCTGCGTAGCCCTTCCTTCTGGTATTTTAAAACTTTTGCCGGTACACCACCAAGTATCCTGTCCTCCAAACCAAGAAACTCGCCATATTCATTCACATTTTCCTGTACCGAAGCCTTATCCTGTGTATACACGCCATAGGGGTCTTGATCAAAAATTATGTTCACACTATATGTTGCAATATGAGATGCCGTATTTCTGGAATCCACCATTTCTACAATGCAATATTCTCCCGATGAATCCAGTATCGACCACTCCGCAGGATATTGAAAGGATATTCCCCTCTTCTGATTGGTAAATGTTTTCGTTAGCCTGACTTCCTCATACAAAGTAGAATCATTTTTCTTTATCTCTTCCACAAAATCAGGTGATTCATCATACCCGTTATTGTCATTCTTTCTTCCTATCACCAAAAATATAATTCCAATGATAAGAGCCAAAGCTATCACACCTATAAAAACAGGTAATTTCCTTGATTTTCTTTTCAATGGTGTAGCTTCTCGACTGTTGTGCGTCTGATTATCAGCCAACCTGTTAATCTCTCTCTCCGCGGATTGCTGTATGGCAGTATTATTTATCACGCTCTCCTTTGATGACATCAGAACATCTTTTTCCGATAACATCTGTGTACCGCATTTATGACAAAACACTGCTCCATCTGCCAGCTGTGTACCACACTTATGGCAAAACATATTTTCACCTCTATTACTCTAATGTCAAATCCCATAATATTTAATAACTCACACCATTTCTTTCATAAACACTCGATAAAATGCCTGACAGAATAAATGATGAAAGGGAACCCGCCGGTGCACCATCTACCCGCACTTGTGCAATATCAAATGTATCACCATTAACTATAAAATCAATTTGACATGTATTGCCAAATTTATCTCCATTACTCGTTTCGTAGGATACATAATACCCAGTAAATCTGACATATTGAGTACCATTTTCTTTAAATTCTTCCCATTCTCCCCTGTCAAACCCCCTATCAAATGCTTCTCCAATAGTGATATCAGTACTAAAGTTTTCAAAATATGAATTGCGAACTACGGCCGTAGGGTTAAATCTATTAGCAATAAAATTTATTAAAACAACAATGACCACAATAATAGCTATCCACTTAAGCCACTTAATGATCCCACTTCCCATTTCTCTCAATAAAACTTTTACATTATTACGATTTTCATCATCGAAATCTTTCCTAAAGATAAAAGGAGCTACAAAAGCAGCAAGTAAGAAAATTGCACCTATCACCTCCCAATACTTGATCAATAACGTTATTACAATCAATGCTTCAACAACGAGCAGGAGAATCGCCGGAACGCTATAATTATTTAAACGATTCTTATGCCATTCTAAAACAGAGACGAGAACATTATCAACCTTTTCAAATATCTTGTCAGCTTTCTTAGTAAATTCATCTTTGCTCTCTTCCATTGTTTCATCCATAACAAAACCTTCAGGAAATATTACTTCTGCACCAGCAGCCATAAACTTCTTAACAACCAACTGCATATCTTCTTCCTGAATACCTTCGATGATATATTCCTCGCCAGCTCGTACTTTTTCAACAATCTCTTTGGCTTCCTGTAAGGTTATCTTGGATACATCCCGTAATACTTTAATAACCTGTACTTTGTTGTCGCCTATCCTCGCTAATATTAAATTCATTTTATCTCCTTCCTTTTATACTATTCAGTTTCATTCTCTCTGCGACGTTTGCTCAGTAGCCCTTCAATTACCCTTGCTGAATAACCCCCTGCCCTTGCGATTTTAGCCCGTTCACGCCTGTCTGTTTCACCTTTTGCAAGGTCTGCAATAAATTCCGGGCGATATAGCCGCATAGGACAGTCAATCTTATCTCCATGGAAATGCGTAAACAGTTTAAGCATTGCATCACGCCCGATCAGTTCAAAGAGTTCCAGATAGCTGTCATTCAGAGCCTCTGCTTCATTCCCTTCAACATGAAAAGCCTCATAAATGATTTTGTCGTTTATATTGTTAAAATCGATCTTGACCACTTTATCACCTCCAATCCAAGCAAAGTATAGCAACAGCCAATAGCATAAATCCAATCGTAAAGTGTAGTTTTTTATGCATCATAGATAAAACTTATTTTAATAAACATAAAATGTATGCATACTATTTCGCATAATATGCATACATTTATGTAGAATATTTTTAATCCTACATTTTCTGTGAAACCCAAATGGCTATATGGGAAATCCTTATTTCACCTGAAAAACACAGAACTGTTGCAGATGTGATACATTTGATTGCAGATATGCTATTTTTATATTCAAATAATTGTAAAATTATGGGATTTGCAACAGATTACTTGCACTTAATAGCAGATATGCAGCAGCCACTTCTATTACCACCTTTCATTGTTGCGATTCCCCAAAGAAACCCTTGCTCAAATACTGCATGCTTTGTTTCATCTAGACACAAACAAAAGGTATCCATTACATTCCTCAATTTCTCTTCTGGAACGTGCTCTTTGAGTATATCCTCCACCTTGTCCATCTTATTGATCTTCCCTACTGCTAATGTAGAATATTCACTCCTGATGTTCTCGTCCAGTTTGCCACTATTACATGGTTTCCATCCCCTCGTAAGTAACTCTATTGCATAATTAAATCCAAAGATAAATCCCTGTTGTTCATTCACCATACCGAACTCTGAGACAATTCTCTCAAATCCCATCCACTACCTGTATGATTCTTCATCGTCGGAACTGAGGAGATTGTCCATGGCATATGTTTTTAATTTCTTCCTTGCTTCTTCTGTCTTTGGCAAATCACCATACGCATCATCATCCATCAAACTGTTGTAGATTTTTTCAATCATACTTATTCCCATCTTTTTAAAACCTCCTATTAAAAGAATAAATCCCCATGCCAGTAACGGCATGGGGATCGTTATAGTGTCATGGTAATAATATATATCTATTAACATCTTACATTCGACATTTTCATTAAAGAATTTCGACTTAAGAAACACAAAAAATAAACTCCCCTTTTCAAAAAAGAGGAGGCTTTATCTGTTCGCATGACTAATAAAAAACTCGTACCATGCAAATAGTAACGAACTTTATTTGCGAATTAACGCCCTGTTTTTTGAGACTGCATTTCGTCAAGCTGTTTCCAGTGATAATGATTTTCCAATTCTTTAGCAATTTTATCCTTATTATCTATACCCAGCACAAGGCATATATGGTATTCCAAGAGAACTTTCAATATATAAATTGCTTCCAGAAGTTCATCTCCTTTTAAAGCCTTTGCTTCTTTTGATTTCCCGTAATGCGTGTAATAATGGCGAGTATCTGCTATTGTTTGTGCATAATTTTTATCCCCCCAGTAATACTCTAAAAACAATCCATTTTCTCTGCCTATTAGCAAATCATTTAATCGTGATACTAAAATAATATAATGGCAATTTTCATCCTTTTGAGTATCACATAATAATAACCTTTCATACATTTCAAAATTAGGATATTGCCCAAAACGTTCTACCACCGATTTTATATATTTTTCTTTTTTGTCATTATAAAAAAATCGAGAATGAAAAGTCTCTAATGCTTGAACTATATTAAGGAATACCATCTCTGGTGGCATATCACGATATTTAAATAATGATAAATAGAGATTAAAAACCGGTTCCAATCTGACTAATTCACTATTTATATCTTTCTCAGCTGGTATTTGTTCAAGTGTAAAATTATATTTCCAAATTTGAGACTTGAAGATATCTCTCTGTGCTTCTGATGTCATTAAGTAATGTTTGTGATAATCAACAAAATCCTTTGCCACCGTATAAGAGTCATCATAATCAAGCAGATATTCCTCTTCTATGTTTACATTATCTTTAATAGCAAAAGATATTAAAGAAATAATTTTATTTCTAAAGGATACAAACTCTTTTGGGGAGTGTTTTTCAGGCATTTCTATTGCAACTATAAGCCGTTGAACTATTTTAGTTTCTTCGTCATGAGGAGGTATAAGCAACCAATTATTAAGATACGTAGAAAATGTGATTTTCGCGCCAAACCAGCTATATGATTTTTCTTCTGCATTTTCTATTACTTTTAGCCCTGAATCAGACTCTACAAATGCAGACAGACCACTCCATTCATATGCGTTTTTTAAAACACAAACTATTTTATTATACTTTGTATCTGGATTTTCCTTATTGGCCCAAATCATATATTCAGCACGGAAATTTAGCCGTTGTGACTGAAAAGCCTGTGTGTGATTGTTAGTGCAACGATTATTAAACAGCGTAACAATTGCACCAGAGTTTAATTTGCCAGTTATCACACTGAACGTTCCATAACTTTTTCCCAAGCAGAATTCATCCTCCAATTCTTTTATTACATTCAGTAAAATTACACCATTTTTTTTGTTATAGATAAGCTCTCCTGATATATGCTCATCTCCAATATTAAATATGCCTGTATAATGTCTATCTTGTTCAATATTTTCCCACATAATTAACCTCCTGCAAAAAGATAGTATTTTGAAATTCAATCTCGATTTGTATTTATAATGATAAACCATTTTTAGCAGAAGCACAATTCCGCGGGATGGAATAAAAGAAAAACACAGGAAGTCCTCCAGCCACATCTCTGATACGAGCGGTTATCCCCTGTGTTTTCGCTTTTATGCAGATTACATTCAGATATCAGGATGCGACCTCCTACCAACGGACGGTGCCTGTCCTCGCCATAGTTGATAATCATGACCGGGCTGTTTCTCTCCTGCTATGTAAAAGTAGCAATGTCCATTAGTCACTGTGTTGAGTTATAGCGATAGAAAACAGCCATTTTGTGTTCCGCCTTTTCCGCATTCCGTAAAAAATACAATAGCGCTCCTCCCTTTTTGGAAAATGTGCTCTACAATGTCCCTGTCTTCATAACTGCTTTTCCAGTAGTAATCACGCCTGTATGTAGTTTCCGTTAAACTCCAAACCGCAAACCTCCGAGTTCCTCGACATACGGCCCAAAACGTTGCCGTACCCTGTTTCAAGCAGTATGATCCTGTAGATTTCATAACTGTCTATTGTATCCATAAATCAATCCTCCTTTAAGGGAAGTAACCAGCACAGGTTCCCTGCACAAGAGATGTGAAAAGATATATAATAAAAAGGGACACAAAAAGGCCCGGCATTTCTGCCGGGGCAAGTGTACAAATGGTATTTAATTCCTGTGTTATCTCTTTCTAAATACTACAAATAGCGGGGATATTAAACATATGAAAGCGTCAAAATCTAATTAATTTTTCATTTTCAGGAAAAATCATTTATGTAATCTCTTTTAATGTCATTATAGTTTCATATCAGTCAAATCCCCTCATTATTCTGTCATATTCTCCAGTTTCCAAATCCTCCTCAAGCTTTATCTTCAAATTAAAAAGTTCTTTGTAGCTTCCCACAAAATATCTATCCCGAGAAAATCTTTTTCTGATAAGATTTACATCTACTCCCAATTCTAAAAGCACTTCCACCCTAAAAAACACTTTATAACAAACAACTACCCAATAAATTTCATCCATGCTTAATATAGGATTTTTCGTATGTGATGCATGAGTATAAACATCTCTGTCATTCTTAATATTGCACAGTAACGTATGTATATGACATTCTCTAAATTCATTATTAGAAAGTCCCGATAAAGACACTATAGCTTTTTTGTTATTTTTTGAATGCACTTACTAAAATTATCTCCATTATTCGTACAATACTTCTCTATAAATTTCTTATCCTCTTCACTGCTAAGTTTACAAAGAATTTCTTCCTTTTGCTTATAAAACTTTTTCTGTTCCTCTTCACTAACATCATTTCTTTCCATACCTTCGATAATCTGCATTATTTTTAGAAATTTGTTGGTTGTAGAAATTCCAACATCATCATCCAACAATACCTGTTTATAAGCATCAAAAGCTAATTTCTTACATTTAACTAATAAACCAAATGAGTTAGCCGCATCATCTAAAAATGGTGCAAAATCAGATATTTTAAATAGGCTTTCCCTTATAAACGATCTGCTATCAACCTTATTTTTATTAAAAATAGTCAGATTATCTTTAGGAAAATTACAATTCCCCAAATAGTCAAAAATTTTTTCACCTTTATATAATGTAACTTGAGTAGTTGTAATTAATTCACCACTCAATATTTCCAAAAACAGAATCATGTTATATAATTTTTCTTTTATAACATCTATTCCCATCTTTTCCTTTGTCTGGTATCGGATATGGCTCTTTATGCCAAACCTAATTTCTGAATTTCTTCTGGTGACATCATGAAAAGCGTAACAAGAAAATCCTAACGCTGAATGCAATTCCTTTACTTCCGCTTTTATATCTAAATCCATTTCTGTATTATAAAATTTCAAGCTGTCAATCTCTTCATAAGGTGTTAATCCGATTAACTCTGTTCCCTCTGTAACACTACAAGAGAAACCATCAAAAAGAAATTCTTCAGTCTCACTTACACAACTCTCTTCTCCCCAACAAACATCGAACGCCTCAATTATCACCTTAAAATAATGACATATAAAATTTTCATCTGTTTGTGTTCCAATCATTTTCCTAAGCATAAAATGTCTTGCTGTTACCTGTTTATTATCTGTCTCTAAACATAATATAGCATTTTCCATTTCTCGTATTTGTAAATACACTTCCCGCGGTACATCCATAATTTCTATTTCGATGCGATAGTGTTCTAAAACACTAATTTGTCCTTGATAAGAACATAGGTGTTGACCTATACGAGTTACCACGCAATTCTCTTTATAATCCTTAAATTTTTTCACTTTTTCCTCCAGACTCATACAATCAAATTTGTCATTTCATATATCCCTCTATATCTCGATATACTTAAACTTTATACTCATCTTTATAGTTTACGCACAAAGATTTCATCAATGTTTCCTTGGATTCACTGTATAACCACATGAAGGACATTTCCTTCCATTACTTCTGATTTGAATCATATCTCCCCAATTATATTTACACTTACTGCACTTCCACCATACCACTCTGCCACTACCACATGTAATATTATCCGACAAAATCCTCCTTCGCAATTATTCCTTCTATTCTGGCAAATTGGCAGTACTATTTACTTTAGCATGTTGGTGTTATCGATAGACTAACACCCACCTGTTCTCTTCCTTATAATAAATCAGCTGTACATCAATCTTCTGCTCTAAGATCGTTATGATGCAGTCAAACTCCAATGACCGCACTCCGGCATACCTCTTTTCCTCCTGTGTGAGTATCTGAATCTGGCGGACTGTACGTATCTCACCGTCCTCATCCTCGATTTTCAGCATGAGCGGTGTCACCTTTCCCTTGCTGGTAAACCAGCATTGACAGGCTATCTCTCTCTGCTTTCCCTTAATGAAATCGGCATCTGCCTTCTGTGTATTCGTACCTATACCAAATGCCATATATCCCCATCCTCTCTCACTCTATCATTATCCTGTCATAATCTACCGTCCGTTTCTCTCTGGAGATTCCTCCGCTCATATGGTCTATGGGCTGTTTCAAAAATGCTGCCCGCATCACCGAGTCCATGCCGAACCGTTTTCTTAAGGAATCTACTGTTTTATCCACTTTCTCCAACTTGTCATAATCAATTTCATCAAACAATGTGGGTTGCCTGTAAAAATCACCGCTTATCACTCTGCTCGTATGTATCCCTAAGTGTCTGATCGGTCTGTGGTTCCACAGCTCCAGAAACAGTTCACAAGCTGCTCTGTATATCTCCCATATAAGATTAGTGGCTATCTGTAATACCTTCTGATGGGAAACATAGGATAAGTCTTTGTATTTAATACCCACGGACACCACTTCTATCTGTACATTATCTTCCCTCAAGCGGTTTCCCACTGTCTCTGCCAGTGCCAGAAGCACCCTGTCTGCTGTTTCTACATCCGTCACATCATAAGGCGTTGTTGTGGAGTTGCCATACCCTTTATTAGCCAAAGGCTGATCTAATACAGGAGAAAGGTCTATACCGTTGGCAAAGCCCCATATGACCTCTCCCTGCTTCTTTAAGATACTTTTCAGCC
>CAZTKJ010000083.1:0-10155 GCA_964614185.1 uncultured Lachnospiraceae bacterium | reverse complement strand
AACCGTTTATGGCAGAAAGGCGTTTTGAGCTATACCGTAGATGAACATGATTTAAGAGTTTACCATTATTCTGTTATGAAATCAAAAGAGGAATGTCAGAAGG
Source organism: uncultured Lachnospiraceae bacterium (assembly GCA_964614185.1). Taxonomy (GTDB): domain Bacteria; phylum Bacillota; class Clostridia; order Lachnospirales; family Lachnospiraceae; genus Suilimivivens. The sequence continues at coordinate 10,052 of CAZTKJ010000083.1, read as the reverse complement.
AAAAAAGCCGGAAGTTTATAGACAGCTATTTTGAGGGCAGCCGGAAGAATGCAATGGCGGCATTGTTGCAGAGTGCAAAATTAACGGAAGAACAGCTTCAAGAATTAGAAGAAATTTTAGAACAGTGCAAAGATAAGGATAATGATAGAGAATGATGACACGAGTATTTGGGGATGATGGAATACGTTTTTTAAATTTATGCGCCGTCTATTATGTGATACAGCTTGTAAGATGTGTGCTGTTTTCTTTCGTAGTGTTTGCTTTTGTTTTTGCTCTGCGGAAAACGGTACTAAAAAACAAGATATTTCTAAAAAGCGCATTATGGAGTATGTTCATTCCTGTATTGTTTGTTGGCAAGATGAAGTTTTTTTATGAAAACAGAATAGGTGTAAAACTTTTTTCAAGATTTACAGAAATGTGCATGAACCATGTATGGATATGTTGGCTGTATTTATGCAGTGTGTTTTTATATGCAGCCCTGCTCTTTTGCAGAAGAAGTAAACAGAATAAAATGGTTGAAAGCATGGAAAAAAGGAAAGTGGACGGTACTGTTATCTATGTTACCAAAATGCCCGTCACACCGTCTACCGTAGGGGTGTTCAGACCGAAGATCGTCATGCCGGAAATCATACTGAAGGAATATGACCATAAAGAGTTTCAAACGATCCTGCTTCATGAAAAGACACATATCAGACTGGGACATTTACTGTTTTACCTTTTGTGGGATGTATTACGGGTTTTATTATGGCCAAATCCGTTTCTTGCCATGGGTACAAAGTATTTCCGGGAAGATATGGAAGAAATCTGTGATCTCGTAACAATCCGGAAGGATAAGGGAAAGGCATATGCTTACGGACAGCTTTTGCTAAAGAGTATGGTGATTTTGCAGGCAGAAAGTAAAAATTTTAATATGTATGCCACCTTTGCGGGGGATAAGGAGTACAAGAGTGTCCGCCAAAGGGTTACAAGGATTACTCAGTATAAACCATTTAAGGAAATTGCGGCAGTCGGTACGCTGATGGCAACAATATTATGTGTGGCAGGTACAATCTTTTTCATGCAGAAGGTTTCCTATGGCAGATGCAATCTGCATGACACCATTGTTGTGTATGATATGGGAACAGGAACAAAGCTTATAAGTGATGGAGAAGAATTAAGGGAAGCAGTCAGTTATGATGAAGGGCACATCTATATAAAAGCGGAAAGTTTTCAGAAATTGTTGAAGGACAGTACTGTATCATGTGAAAATATCTGTTTTTATGTCGGCGGATATTATAAGATGCCGGGAATAGGTAGCGGCGGCGGTGGTTTTGGGTATTTAGACACAGCAAGTTTGGAAAACGGTATATTGATAATAGAATATAAAAAAAATGAGGACATTTTGGGGCGAATATTAGAAATGCTTTAGGCTAGTTTCAAGGTCAAGGAGGATAATATAATGTCAATCGATATTAATAACGGTTATGAACAGTTTTACAAGGGGACAGAGCCGATAAGAAATTATGGTTCTGGCGGAAATGCGAAGAATAAACTTGTCCGTTATGAGTTCAATACAACTGACGAACACGGCAATAAGGTAATGGACAAAATGAGCAGGGAAGAAACATTGCAGGCAATGAAAGACATTCGCTCGCAGTATGGCGATGATACAATCGTGGAGTTTTCAGGTGACGGAATGGCGGCTTTGGTAGAGAGCAGGAAAAACGGTCATAGTATCGACAATACCAATATAAGCTGGCACGATACTTTAAAGGAAAAAGCCCCTGATGTATGTAATGAATTAGATGATTTGATGCAGCAGATTCTTGATCATGCCCTTAATCATAATAGTGATGGCGAAAAATTTGGTGCAAAGTTTATAGAGCTGATCAAAAAAGCAGAAAAAGGGATTTCTGCGTATGATGCCCGAAAGCAGGGTATTAAGAATACAGCAACAGACGAATTATCATATCTTTCCAAGAAATACAGCAATTACAACTTTGTAGCCGCCGGTTACACTAAGGGAATGAGATATGGTTCTAATTCAACTGTAAATGTTGCTATCGACCCACGTTTTTTGGCAAAAATGGCAAATGACCCGGAGTTAGAAGCAGAGTATGAAAAACAGATTGCCGGTATGCAGAAATTAGATGAAGAAAATATACGAACCCATGAAGCAAGAGGAAGGCGTATAGTAGCACAAGGTTGGGCGATTGATAAAAATGGAGGTATCAGCAGGTGGGGAATTAGTGAACCAACCAGCAAGCGGCATTATGGGCAGGAAATGACGGACTATGCCAATAAAATAAGAGAGCAGAGATTAGAAAAAAAGCGGGAACAGGAAAAAATTGAAGAAAAGCGTCAGGCAAACCGGGAAGAAAAGGAAAAATTGCAGGAAGAATTGGACAAAGCAGGCAAGGAACAGTTTGGCGATAAGTGGAAAGGCATGATAGTCATTGACAAAGATGATGAAAATGTAGCTGTTCCCAAAGCAGATAAGGACAATGGGGGAGTAGCAGGCTTGAATATGGATATAAAGGCGTAATGGTAAGAGGACTTCAAATTAGAAGATGCCTATTATTCCAAATTTGAAAAATAAATATGAAAAACTGAATATTTTATACTTTTGGCGGCGGTTTATCTTAGCAGAAAATCAGCTGCCTTTTTATTTTTAGTAGCTAAAAAATAAAATAGAAATTTTTTATTATGCCACATTTGGGTTTGATAAGTAGTCTAATATATAGAAACAAATGATAGAATTGAATTCAGTATTTTTTTGATTCAGAAATGCCAAGTATATGAGGCAAGTGAAGAAGCACTTTGGAATGGAGAACATGTTACGCAAGTGTCTATCAATGATTTTGATAAGATATACTGTGATGATAATTTGCTGGAGTAAATTTATTATAGTTGATGGTTTCCGGAAAATGACAATGCTCATATATTACGGAAACTGTCAGCTATTATTATTTGAGCTGGCGGTATCATTATTTAACATTGTGAAAACATTCAACTGTCAATTTAATGATCTTAATCTGTTCTTCCGTGAGCCCTTCTAAAGACAGAGTCTCTTTACTGCTGATCGTAATATCAAGAAGATAATCAACGCTTACTTTATACAGGCTTGCCAGTTTGACAAGAATAGGAAGCGATGGGAGTCTTTCGCTATTTTCATAAAATCCAATCATACTAACAGAAATGCCAATTAATTCAGCAACCTGCTTTCTGGATAATTGATTTTTCATGCGTAATGTTTTTAGTTTGCTTCCAAGATTTTCAAACATAACAAAATCCTCCAATTTAATAATGATATAGGAAAAAAACCTTCAATGGGTTGCAATAAACAACTTATAGTAGTAAAATGTGGTATTAGCAGATATTATTTTAAAAAAAAGCATAAGGGACAACATATAGTATATGAAGAAATTACGATTTATCGTGCTGTCTGTATGTATTCTGGCTTTATATCTGAATTTGGAACATGTGCAGGCAGCTTTTAGCAGAAATATCATGAATGTAAGTGTTCTTTCCATGGAAGAAATAGAGACATTATGCATGGGGAAAGAAGAAATGTTTTTAGAACCATGTATTACCTTATCGGATACGAAAATAGCTTATGACAGGGAGCAAAATATGCTTCTGATTCCGCAGTCTATGCAGGAAGAAAATTTTCAGGGGTGGCTATCTGTACCGGATGGGCATCTCTATTTTTTGGAAGAAGCAGCTTTTGGAGACAAGGCAGAGGCAATCGCTAATAATCAGGTGTTTCGCTTATTTTGGATAACAGATACACAGTGTTGGATGTATAATGTGTATTTCACGGGAATGCCGATACTTTGTTTGACGACAGAAACGGAAGAAAATGAAAAAAAAAGCGGAACAGTTTGGCTCTACGATCAATACCGTTCAGGAGGAAGCTATCCTGATATGACATGTACATGGCAAATACGCGGCAATACGACAAGACAGTATGAAAAAGAAAATTATCACCTAACTTTGACAGAGGAAAAGGTTTCTTTTTTGGGAATGCGCCAGGATGATGACTGGATATTGCATGCGCTTTATGATGACGATGGTATGATACATAACAAAGTTTCTTATGAAGTGTGGAAGCAGATTGCAGGCAATAACCAGGTAAGTAACGATGAAGGTCTTAGTATGGAATATGTGGAATTGTTTAAAGATGGACAATATCGTGGAGTTTATGGATTAACGGAGCGGATAGATAAAAAGGAACTTGCATTAAACGATAAAGATATTTTATATAAGTGGAAACAAATGGGTGTGCCGGGTGAGGATGATTTTTACAGTGAATTAACAGATGACATGAATCCATGCTTTATCATGAAATATCCTTCACGACCTATTTTGCAGGACTGGGAACCGCTTAAGCAATGGACCTCTCTTTTCTTATATGAGGAGTTTGAGGATTATGATGCGGGAAGAACGCTTCTTAATATGGAAAATGCGATAGATTATAATCTGTTTATCATGTTAAGTGCCGCTGATGATAATGTAGAGAAAAATATGTATCTCTGGGCAGACTATCAACAAGACGGCAGTTACCAGCTCATTAAGATTCCCTGGGATCTTAATATGACATGGGGAAATTCGTGGGTGGATGAGTATGAATGCCATTTTAACAGATACCAGCAGAAAAATTGTGAAAGTACATGGAGTTGGGCGCCGGATATTTATAAATTGTATCTGTATGATTCTGCGGGGATAGGAGAGCTGATGCAAAGCCGCTGGCAGGAACTTAGGGAAAATATCATTACAAAAGAGAACTTGAGAGAGATTGTAGATACACAGTATCAATATCTATCTTCTTCCGGCGCCGGTATGCGTAACGCATGGTTATGGCAGGTAGGAAGTGATGATTGGGCAGATAAATATATTTATGAATACATTGATAAGAGAATTGATTTTCTGGATGAATATATCGGGCAAATGGGGAGTTAGCTATGAATTACAGGCATGAACTGAAATTTTTTGTAACAGATAGTGATTTAGAACTTATTAGATACAGATTAAAGCCGTTGTTATGTCCGGATAGCTATCAAAACGGAAACAGTTATATGGTTAGGAGTCTTTATTTTGATGACTTTCAGGATACATGCCGGAGAGAAAATGAGAATGGCATCGGGAACAGAAAAAAAATTAGGATTAGAATATATAATGGTGATGATACGCTCATTAAGTTAGAACAGAAGATAAGGCAATGGGACCGGATACATAAAGATGTGAGTGTTCTTTCCAAAGAAGTCTGTATAGATTATGTAAACGGTAAGGCAGAAAATTTGGCGAATAACTGTTCAAAGCAGGAAAGAGCATTGTATACCAAAATAAAACTAAAAGGAATGCGGCCGGTCTGTATTGTGGAATATGAAAGGTCGGCTTGGGTGGAGCCTAAGGGAAATGTTAGAATTACCTTTGACAAAAATATAAGTGGTAGTAGTAAGGTGCAGCATTTTCTGGATAAGCGGATTATGTCGGTACCTCTGCTTTCAAAAGGAATCAGTATACTGGAAATCAAATATGATGCGCTGTTTCCGCAGTATTTATATGAGGCGCTTAATATAGGAACACTTCAAAGATGCTCTTTTTCAAAATACTATTATGCAAGAGCAATAGCTACTTAAGATACGAGGGTACAGGGATGAACTTTAATGATGTTATTAAAAAAACAGTAATAGAGGGCTTTTCTTATGCAGATTTGTCAACAGCTAAAATTATAATAACGTTTGTGATTACATTTGCTGTTGCCATGTATATTTTCGGAGTATATAGGCTGGTAAGTAAAAGCGCTTTTTATACAAAGAGTTTTCATATATCCATGGCGGTGATTTCAGTGGTAACAGCAGGAATTATACTGGCTATGCAGTCGAGTATTGTGATTTCGCTTGGTATGGTAGGTGCACTGTCCATTGTAAGATTTCGAACTGCAATAAAAGATCCTATGGATTTGCTGTTTTTATTCTGGTCAATTGGGACAGGTATTATCTGCGGCGCCGGATTGTATAAAATTGCCGTTATTATGGCATTATTAGTTACCATCGGGATTCTCTTGCTTGATATACTTCCGGTCAGACTCAGTCCATATTTATTAATTATAAATGCAGACAATGTGGAAATAGAAGATGTCATTTTAAATTTGTTGAAAAAAGCCGGGCGTTATAAGATGCGTTCAAAGAATGTTACACAGGGCGGCATGGATTTAATTTATGAAGTAAAAGTCAGACAGGATAAGGAATTGATAGCAGATATTTCAAAAATAGAGGGAATTAGTAACGTATCGCTTTTGACACATGATGGGGAAGTTGTCTGAATTCATTAAACAATAAATTCTTCATTTCCCGAAAATACAGAAAAATGAGAAAAACCCACAGAAAGGTGGAGGTACAGGAAAAGAAGGAGCGTTTTGGAATGGAAGTAAATATCCAAACTCACCAAAGAGGATATTAATATTGAGAATGCTGCTCTATTGGCAATTGACCATAAGAGCAGCATTTTTTACTGCTAAAGGAGAAAATTTCACAGAACTTAGATTTTTTGAAACATAGTAACTATTAACTTGATTATAATTTTATGAAGAAAATATATGCTTAATATAATTGAAAACCAAAATGATAAAGTACACAAAACACAATAAAATAAATAGAAAAATCAAATATTTTTTATTTATTTTAATATATATATCAAATGATGATGCTTATATTGAAATTTGACAGTAACAAAAAATGTATTGTATAGTTTTTGTTAAAAAGAGAAAATAAAATGCGAAGAGAAGATATGTCAAACATAAGTGATGATACTGTATCATCTTCGATACTGGCATTTATTTTGATTTGGTAATCTTACTAAAGAGAGGATGGTGTAAAAAATGTTTAATATTCTGGATATAATCCAAAATGGTTTTGTTATGCTAAATGATCCGATAGGACTTGCTGGATCATTGATAACAATTTTTGATCATTTTAGAAATCAAAACAAAAATCATATTGACGACACGTTGAACACAATGCGAAAAAAGTCAGAAGCAGCTTATGAACAATATTGTGGATTTAGAAAGTATAGACAGGATGATTTGGGTGTCCCCAATAAAGAGGATATTTTAGGATATTGGGAAACCTGTTTGCAGCGTAGCATCTTGCCCGGCAGAAATGATATGGTTTCATCCAATATTGCAAGCGAAGAAGAAGCCGAGATCATTATACCTTATTTAATGGAGCAATGGATGACGGTTCCGGAATTTTCGACATGGTTACATGACATTTTGAATCAGAATCATCTGGAGAAAATTTCTAAAAAATTGGCAGATTTACCACTAGTATTGGAGGCAGCTTCTCAGATAAAAGAACAATTGGATATTCAAGGATTTTGTAATATAGCGACCTTGATCGGCCCTGGTTATGTCAATGATGCAAGATGTTCTTGCAGTGATTCAACTATCAAAAATTTCTTTACCGTTGACAATGATTTCCACACGATGCTTCAGGTTATTAGTGCAGACGAGGATGTTCCACATCAAGAGGCAGCATACAAAGTAATGGAGTTGGTTAAAAACGGTTCTCCCGTTATAATTACAGGAAATGGAGGGCAGGGGAAAACAAGCCTGATGATGAGCACAGCTGTGCAATGGGTTTCTTCGGGTCGTTTGGCAGTTTGGCTTTCATTATCAAATAAAGAAATTATAACAGAACAGGTGGCAGACCGATTTTTTGATTGCCTAATCAAATTTGTACCTCAAGGACAGCGTGTTTTGTTGTGTATCGATAATCCCTTTGAAGGAAGGGCATCTTTTTCAAGTTTGCGAGCAAGGTGGCCTCATAAAGTCCAACTACAGCTTCTTATGGCAGAGCGAGAAAACAGGCTTACATTGCTTGCAAATCCTGACCAGGATTTATTATTGCGATGGTTTGATAATGCAGAACTCATTGTGCTGCAAGGCATTAATAGTGACAGAACATATCATTTAAAGGACTATCGGTCCCACTTTTTTCCGGAAGACCGGGAAAGAAGAAAAAACATACTGGAAAAATGCACTTCTTACATGGTAAAAGAAGGTATAATCAGTGAAAAGGATCAATTATCCATTACAAACCAAACATTGAACCAGTACGGAAAACCATATGTCAGTTTGGTGGAATTGATTTACCGAACACTTTTTGAATTGAAAAAGGTTGCTTCAAAACCAGAAAGTATCAAATTGGATTGGGAAGAATGGGGTGAACTGATTAATCAGGAGTTTAAGGATGTGGATTCAGATATTCAATTGTATGGTATCATTGCAGCACTTAAAGTTTTCAACACTCCGCTGTCATTATCTTTGTTTTGCAAATACTTCGAGTTAAATGAGCGCAAGCTGAGGAATCGGCTGTGTGAACTGTTTGCACCACGCCATGTTGAACCAGTTATATACCAAGAAGGGAATAGGACACTTCAGCCAAAGCATGATGTGATTGCGGAACTGTTTTTCCTATTTAATAGAGATAAAGTTACTATTGATTCGTTAGTACTTGATTTAATTGAAGTAATGGATGAAAATGAAATAGATGTATTTTTGGAAAATGTAGTGAATAAGTGGGAAATACGAAAGGGAAAAAAGCATCCTATTGGTGAAGTAAATTACTGGAGATATATGGAAAACATATATGTTCGGATACAAAGAGGGACATGCAATCTTTCGCAAACCGGACGAGCAAATTTGTGTTTAGGTTTTTTATGGGCAGAGAATCAAAGGGATGTCTCTGGGAACAGCCCCACAGTTAAGACTATTTTAAAAAACATTGCACCTGATATTGAAGACGATCTATTGATAATAAAACTCTACACAGAATGGGGGATTTGGGAAGCAAGCCAAAGAAACGATTCCCTTGCAGAAGAAAAATTCCTCTCTGTAATAGAATGTAATCCAAAGCAGCTTCCGGTGCGTACGGAATTAGGGAGGCTGCTGTCAAGGCAAAAAGGCAGGGAAGCTGAAGCAGAGAAATTTTTGCGGGAAGCAATACAAATTAATTCTAAACATATTCAGTCTCGTACGGAATTAGGGAGGCTGCTGTCAAAGCAAAAAGGCAGGGAAGCTGAAGCAGAGAAATTTTTGCGGGAGATAATAGAAATTGCCCCTCAGGATATCCAATCTCGTACAGAATTAGGGAGGCTGCTGTCAAGGCAAAAAGGTAGGGAAGCTGAAGCAGAGAAGTTTTTACGGGAGATAATAGAAATTGATCTCCGGAATATCCATTCTCGCACGGAATTAGGAAGACTGTTGTCAAGGCAAAAAGGCAGGGAAGCTGAAGCAGAGAAATTTTTGCGGGAGGCAATACAGATTAATTTTAAACATATTCAATCTCGCACGGAATTAGGAAGACTGTTGTCAAGGCAAAAAGGCAGGGAAGCTGAAGCAGAGAAATTTTTGCGGGAGGCAATACAGATTAATTCTAAACATATTCAATCTCGTATGGAATTAGGAAGACTGCTGTCAAGGCAAAAAGGCAGGGAAGCTGAAGCAGAGAAGTTTTTGCGGGAGATAATAGAAATTGCTCCCCGGGATATTCAGTCTCGTATAGAATTAGGGAGGCTGCTGTCAAGGCAAAAGGGCAGGGAAGCTGAAGCAGAGATCTTTTTGCAGGAAGCAATGCAGATTAATAACGATTTGTGTTCTTGAACTGTATATCCAACAGTGTATTTTTTGCTTTATAGGAATTTCTCCTTGCGAAAAAATTTTGTTGTTTATTGTAAAATGTTAGTTTTGGAGTAAAATAAATAATATAAGGATAAAGAATGCGGAGGATTGGAAAGTATGGTAAACGAGGCTGAGTTTAAAAAAGCTAATAACTATTCGCTGAAATGTATGCGTGTCACTTTTATTGTATTGGTTATAGCGTGGATTTTGAATGTGCTGCATATTTTTATAGTGGATCAGACCATTATGAATAGCGCTCTTATTGGTGTAGCTATATTTGTGGCGCTGGGACATGCCGTTAAATATGCAATCGGTTTTGAAAAGACGGCCTCCAACTATATCATGCTTTTTTTACTGGTGGCTATGATTTCCTTTGCCAATTTGGAAC
>CAZTKJ010000082.1:0-10284 GCA_964614185.1 uncultured Lachnospiraceae bacterium | reverse complement strand
AATCTTTGGGCTGTTAGGAGAAAACGGGGCAGGAAAGACAACGTTGATGAGGGTGCTGACGACAATATTATCACCTACAGGCGGAACCGTAACCCTTGATGGAATACTCTACAGCGAGGGGAATTATGAGAAAATACAGAGAAAAATAGGGTATTTGCCACAGGAGATTGACTTGTATCCAGGATTGACAGTGCAGGAATGTCTGGAATATATGGGGGATTTATCAGGTATTTCCAAACAGATATGCAAAGAGCGCATCGGGTATTACCTTGATAAAACAAGTTTATCAGAACATCGTAAAAAGAAAATAAAACAATTATCCGGAGGCATGAAACGAAGGGTCGGGCTTGTTCAGGCACTTTTAAATGAGCCGGAATTTTTAATCGTTGACGAACCCACCACCGGATTAGACCCTGAAGAGCGTATCCGTATCAGAAATCTACTGGTTGATTTCTCAGAAGGACGTACCGTTTTATTTTCCACCCATGTAGTAGAAGATTTGACAGCTACCTGTAATCAGCTTGCCGTTATGAAAAAAGGACGCTTTTTGTATGCAGGGAGTATGGCAGGGCTATTGGAGTACGGGAAAGGAATGGTGTGGGATTTCGTGACAGATGATTCTGTACAAGCCAAGGAATTGGAGAAAAAGTATTTGATTTCTGCGAAACAGTATACGGAAAATGGAATACAAATGCGGATTTTGAGCAAAGAAAAACCGGATGCGGACTGTAAACCAGGTAAGGCATCATTGGAAGACGCCTATATTTATCTGACAAATCAATTCGATTATTTTTAAGAACCGCAGGACTGATAGTGTCGTACCCCATTTTTCCACAGTAAAAGGCAGGGAACAAGAAACAGGCAGGAAAGGATGGGAAGCAGGATATAGTAAGGTTTTCCTCTGTCCAGCAGATAGAGAAGAGGATAATATTGGATCAGGGCATAGGGAATGACAAAGGTACACAACTGCAAAACCCTTTTTCCGTAAACAGAAACAGGGTATTTGCCGTATTCCCGGGCCCCATCCGTAAAAATATTCATAAATTCCAGACCTTCCAAAGTAAAAAAGCAGATGGAGGCATAAATCAGGAAAAGTCCGCTAAATACTGATGTTCCTCCTAATAGCATAAATATGATAGTCAGAAATTTAGAAAAGGTCCAGTTGATATTGCTGATAGAAAGTCCATAAACAAACATAACTACAGCCTGCAGAATACGGCCAATACGGCTGAATTCTATACGACTTCCCAATACCTGAAGAATTTCATTTCTCGGACGTACCATGATCCGGTCAAACTCTCCCTTATTTACGATATGAGAAAAGAGATCAAAGCCTCTGGCAAAAGATTCCGCCAAGGAAAATTCCATGAGGGTTATGCCAAAGCATAAAAGCACTTCATTGTAAGTGAATCCATTTACATGAGAAAAACGCCTGAACATAAAGTAAACTCCTAAAAAAACATTAAAGGAGGTCAAAAACTGTCCAGTACATGTCATAAGAAAAGAGGTTTTGTACTCCATAATGCTTTTTAAATGAATCATCAGATATTTTGTATATAACCGCATAATTGGCCTCCTTTCATCAGCCGCCCTGTATGGTGATTTTTTTCATGGCAAAAGCATTTAAAACGCTGCCGGCCATGGTCAGTACCATCAGCCAGAAAATCTGCAGACTTACAGCTTTCCACAGATCATTTCCTGCAAGATCTCCGCTATAGATTCTTAAAGGCACATTCTGCATGGAAGCAAAAGGAAGAAGCTCCAGGATCCGGCGTATCTTTTCGGGAAAAAATGGCAGGGGAATGACTGCTCCTGAAAGAAATTCTACGGCAGATGCTGCCATCATACGGATTCCCATAGAGGATATGGTAAAAAAGCAGGTGATATAAATCAGCATACAAAAAGAAACAGTGACCAAAACCCCTAAAAACATGGTAAGGAGAAAGAGCAGAAAAGCGGACAGACTTACAGGCCGCATCATGCCATAAGGAGCCGGAAGCAAGGCAGCTGTCAGCAGAATCGGCATACAGCGCAGAACTGCCTTGGAAAATCTGCCTGCAAGGCTTCTTGCAAACCACATAGGATAGATGTCAATAGGACGGCACAGTTCATAAGCAATATTGCCGTCTGTAATGGCGTCAAATATATCATTCTCCATCATCCATACCATAAACAGCGCAAGAAAAGCCTGCTGCATCCATACATAAGAAGCAGTGGCATGAAAGGTCATAGGAAAAGCATTCTTATCTGCAAGATAAAAAGCGCGAAACATCAGAATTTCCATGGCGCCCCATACAAACTGCGTGGTCATTCCTGCAAGGGCAGCTGCCCGGTATTGAAGTCCCATGCTGAAGCGGAGGCGGAAAAAAGCCAGATACTTTTTCATAAAGCGTTACCTCCTATATTTGATGGGCTTTGTAGAAGCAGGCCAATGCTTCTTCCATACTCTCATGTCCCTTTCGGATATCATCAATAGTGCCGTCCAGTAAAATGCTTCCTTTGCCGATAAGGATGATCCGATTGGTCAACGCTTCAATATCCTGCATATCGTGAGTAGTTAAGATGATAGTGGTATTCTGTTCTCTGTTCAGTTTCAAAATGAAATCCCGGACAGCCAGTTTAGATACGGCATCGAGACCGATAGTAGGCTCGTCCAAAAATAAGATTTTAGGATTGTGCAAGAGAGAAGCAGCAATTTCGCAGCGCATTCTCTGTCCTAAAGAAAGCTGTCTTACAGGCATCTTTAGCAGGGGTGAAAGCTCCAGGGATTCTGTCAGATGCTCTAAGCTGCGGCGGTAGGAATCATTGTCGATCCGATAGATTTCTTTCAGCAGTTCAAAGGAATCCATCACAGGAACATCCCACCACAGCTGGGAACGCTGTCCAAAGACAACGCCGATATTCTTAACATGTTCTATTCTGTTTTTCCATGGGATCAGTCCGTCAATGCGGCAGATGCCTTCATCCGGGGTAAGGATACCGCTTAAGATCTTGATAGTAGAGCTCTTTCCGGCGCCGTTGGGGCCTATGTAACCTACCATTTCACCGTCATCAATGGTAAAGGAGACATCATCAAGAGCGTGAATATATTCATATTCTCTGGAAAATAGAGCTTTTAAAGCCGAAGAAAATCCGGCATCGCGTTTAGAAACCTTATAGGTTTTGCAAATATGCTGCATGGTGATCATAGCTGCTTCCTCCTGGTAGTATTATAAGTTGGTTATAACTTGCCAAGTCAGTTGCTGCTCATAGAGCAGATTAAAGAACATGATATCATAAGTAAGTCCACAGGTCAATGTGAAAAAAGGTGAAATTTTTGTGTTAAAAATGTGAAAAATTATTGTTTATACTATTTACATATTGGCTTTGGAAGGATATAATCAATATGTTTCATTTCAATTTTGAAGGAGAGGAATTTAGTATGAAAAGTACAAAGAAAAAATTGATGGCTGTTATGACAGCTGTAGCAGTAATGGGTATGTCACTCGTAGGTTGTGGAGCAAAACTGACTCCTGCAGACCAGAATATCAGTGCATTATATGAACTTTCCGCAAAGAATAATCCGGCACCGATGATGGAACTGCTTGGCTACGAGACAGAAGAGGATGTATATAACGCATTTTTCGAAGATGGCGTTGCAGCAAGTGAAGATACGGAAATCATTGAAGAGTTAAAGTATGAATTTGAAAGTATGGGTCTGGAAATTTCAGAGGAAGAATTGGGAGAGTTTTCAGATGCTATGAGCGCATTATTTGATAAGGTTACTTATACTACAGAAATTACTTCTGAGGAAAAAGACAAAGTTATTGTAACCGTAAAAGTAAATGGAATTTCAGAGGCAGAATTAGAACAGATCATGGTTGATGCAGCTAATGTTATGTCTGAGAATCTGGAAGCAAACCTTACAGAAGATGATGCTTATGCAATTATGGCAGGTGATATGTCCTGTGTAACTCCTTATATGCAGCAGTATCTTAAGGACATCATTGCAGGAGTGAAGACACTGGAACTCGTTGCAGATCCCTATGAATTTGAAGTTGAATGCCAGAAGTTATCAGTAGAAGTAGGCGACAAGGAAAAAGTTGCATGGCTGCCTGCTGATATGAATGATTTTGAAGATGAAGTAGAAAAATCACTTTATCAGTAATCAGTAATCACAGGGAAATATTTACACATGCAAAACTCCGGTATGTTTCATGCCGGAGTTTTTGACTTCACAGGAAAGATAGATATGAAGAAAAAATGGTTAACAGTCTTTTTAGGACTATGGTGCATAGTGGCGCTTTTGGAAGGATGTAAAAACATAGAAGAGAAGGAACAGCCGGAAGAAATGCCGAAGGAAACAATTTTGCCGGAAGAAATGATACAGGAAGATGATGAGTTTCAGCTGAAAGTCCCGGTGAATAACCCATATACAGAATATGCAAAAAAGTATGAGGAAATGGCGGCTAAGTACGGAGAGGCGGATATCTATTCCGTAAATGACAATTATGGATTCGGCATGTGTTATCTAACAGGAGTATGCGGGGTCAATCTGATGGATTACAATGGAGACGGAATGCCGGATCTGTTTTTGCTTTATGCTGATGGAGAGCCTAAAGGCGTGAATATGAATGAGCATCCCCTTCCTCTTTCAGATTATTACAAGGTGGAAATATGGACATTGGAAGAAGGAGAAATGAAGCAGCTGCTTATGGTGGATCATGTCAGCTCCTTTAAGACTTTTCAGACAAGCTACTGGGATTCCGATGAATGCTTTCTGACAGTATTTGAAAATGAAGAGGGAATGCCGGTAGTACAGATATGTGAAGAAAAAAAGGAAATGTGCTGCTATACCAATTATTACTATCAGAAGGAAGGCACGGTAAAAGATACATACCGATATGAAGGAGGAATTTATCGCTGCAATCAAAAGCCTGTATCTAAAGAAGAATTTATAAAAGGAACAGCAGGGTATGATACTGTTTTGATGAATGCATATCTTTCCAGTAATGACATATCCCTTGACTACTTATGGGAGTACCACATTGACATTCCGGGAGTTTTAGAAGAGACAAAGGATGTCGTAGGAGCTCTAAAAGAAAACAAAACAGCCTCTTTTAAAGAAATCAGGGCTGATTATATTCCTATATATGAAGAAGTTCTGATGTCTGAGAGAATGGAATGCATTGATAGAAGAGCAGAGGGATCTCCCGGCGACTTTGACTATGTACTATATGATATCGATCAAAACAAAATACCGGAATTGATCATTAAATCGGGAACGTGTGAGGCCGATTACCTCTATGAAATTTATACCATAGAGAATGACAGTGCTGTTTTGTGCGGGGAATACAGCGGATTCCACAGTGCGTTGTATGTCAGTGGAGAGAAGGGATTAGTGCGTTACATGGGTCAGATGGGAGGATATGAGATCATGCATTATTCCTTATATGGAACGGAAATTGTGGAGAAAGAAATTGCAAGTGGATACATTGATTGGGAGGAAGATTACCCGGACTTGAAAGAATATGGCTATGAGGAATACGATATGCTGTTGGGACTGGGACGGGGAAATGTTTCCTATGCACTTTACGAAGCTGCCGCAGGAGAAGCTTTAACAGATGATTACAAAACATAATGCTGCGGGAATATTCTGGCAATATATTCAATCAGCGTATAAGTTTTGTGATCACCTGGAAGTTTTAAAGGGGACGGCAGTTGTTGACAGGGAATGAGTAACATAGTAGGCTAAAGAATATAATCTTATTCATATAGGAAGGGGAAAAAAATGAGCGATTACAGAATAAATACAAAATGTGTTCAGGCAGGCTATACTCCGGGCAATGGAGAACCGCGCCAGATACCTATTATCCAGTCCACCACTTTTAAATACGATACTAGTGAGGATATGGGCAAACTGTTTGATTTGGAGGCAGAGGGGTATTTTTATTCAAGACTTCAAAATCCTACCAATGATTATGTGGCGGTTAAAATTGCAGAGTTAGAAGGCGGAACGGCGGCCATGCTTACATCTTCAGGTCAGGCAGCCAACTTCCTTGCCTTGTTTAATATTTGTGAATGCGGCAGCCATATCGTTGCGTCCTCTTCCATCTATGGCGGAACTTTTAACCTGATTGCCGTGACCATGGCCAAAATGGGTATTGAGGTTACTTTTGTTTCTCCGGATTGTACCGAAGAGGAACTAAAGGATGCTTTTAAAGAGAATACAAGGGCAGTATTTGGAGAGACCATTGCCAATCCTGCACTGACAGTACTGGATATTGAAAAATTTGCAAAGGCAGCTCATGAACATGGGGTGCCGCTGATCGTAGACAATACATTCCCCACTCCTGTAAATTGCAGGCCTATTGAATGGGGAGCAGATATTGTCACTCATTCCACAACAAAATATATGGATGGACATGGGGCTGCCGTGGGAGGAGCCATTGTTGATGCAGGAAAATTTGACTGGATGGCTCATGCAGACAAGTTCCCGGGATTGTGCCAGCCGGATGAATCTTATCATGGTATTGCTTATGCCGAAAAATTTGGCAGGGAAGGTGCATTTATTACCAAGTGTACAGCACAGCTGATGAGAGACTTTGGATGTATACAGTCTCCACAGAATGCTTATCTTTTAAACTTAGGTCTGGAATCTCTGCATGTCAGGATGCAGAGACATGTGGAAAACGGACAGGCAGTGGCAGAGTTTCTGGAAAAGCACCCTAAAGTATCATATGTAAATTATCCGGGACTTCCCAGTGATCCTTATTATGAAATTGCCGGAAAATATTTGCCAAAGGGCGGCTGCGGAGTAGTGTCTTTTGAAATTAAAAAGGGACGCAGTGGAGCAGAAACCTTTATGAAGAATCTAAAGCTGGCTGCCATTGAGACACATGTAGCGGATGCAAGGACCTGCTGTTTAAGTCCGGCAACAACTACGCACCGCCAGATGACGGAAGAACAGTTAAAGGCGGCAGGCATTTCATCAGGACTGGTTCGGATTTCCTGTGGACTTGAAGATAAGGAGGATTTGATCCGGGATCTTGAAAATGCCCTGAAATCTGTCTGACAGATTTTCAATTTGCAAAGGATTTAGGAGAAGTATCGTGGAACGGGATATTGATTTAAGTGAAATATCAGACGGCAGGCTCTATACGGCTGGTGATATGGTGAAAATAGGATGTAATGACTGTGAGGGATGTTCGGAATGCTGCCAGGTGGTGGATGATACGATTATTTTGGATCCCTATGATATTTTCCAGCTGGAACAATGTCTTCACGTGGGATTTGAGACGCTGCTTGCAGAAAGGATGGAGCTTGCCGTAACAGACGGAATTATTCAACCACACCTGAAAATCCGCAAAGAAGGGGGATGTACCTTTTTGGATGAGGAGGGAAGATGCAGCATTCATAACAGCAGGCCGGGATTTTGCAGAATGTATCCCATGGGCAGAATTTACGAAGGAGAAGATTTTAAATATTTTCTTCAGGTCCATGAATGTGCCTATCCTAATAAAACGAAGGTCAAGCTGAAGAAGTGGCTGGGAATCCCACAGCTGTCGCTTTATGAACAGTATATCAGAGACTGGCATTTTTTCCTTAAGAAAATACAGAATATCTTAAAGAAAACGGAAAATGATGAAATCAGTAAAAGCATTCATATGCATCTTTTAAATCAATTTTATGTAAAACAGTATGAGGAAGCGGATTTTTACGGACAGTTTTATGAGAGACTATCAGTAAGCAGGCAGGCTCTTGGCGCATTATAAAGTCTGTTGTCAAACAGGCAATTGCGAAACTCTTTTTTGTAGAGTGTCATTGTGCATATTGCATATTCCAACACAGACACGCTTTTGCTCCGTGAAAAACGCAACAGTGCTAAGCTCGAAAATACCTTACTAAGCACTGGCGTTTTTCAAGGGTCTGCTTATGGAATGCAATATGCCCAATTCAGCTTACGAAGATAGGAGTTTCGCAAACGCCTATTATTGTGTGAAGGGAGCATGAGAATTATGGATATGCTGGCGGAGGTAAAATTATTTCAAGCCATTTCGGAAGCAGAGAGAGAGCGGATATTAACATGTTCTAAATCACGGGTAAGAAAAGAAAAGGCAGGGACTTATATTTTTGAACAGGGAGAAAAACCCAGCAAACTTTTTCTTCTGTTAAAAGGACAGGTACATATATGTAAGAACTTTACATCAGGAAAAAGAGATGTGCTGTATCTGGTGGAGGAAGGCAATGTATTTGGCGAAATATTCCTTTTTGGAAATAAAGAACAGTACTGGTATGATGCAATTGCCATGACAGATATCGTTGTTCTTGAAATGCCATGGGATTTCTTTTATCATTTCTGCTCCAATGCATGTAACCATCATAAACAGCTGACTCAGAATATGCTGGAGATCTTGTCTGAAAATAATTTTAAGATTACCAGGAAGCTTCACATTATCAGCACTTCCTCACTTAGGGAGCGTATAGCAATCTGGCTGCTTGATGCCATGGATGAGAGAGGAAATGTGGAACTGAAAATGAACAGAGAGCAGCTGGCGGATTTTCTTGGAGCAGCCAGGCCTTCGCTGTCAAGAGAGCTGATGAGAATGCAGGCAGACGGATTAATAGAAGTATCCAGAAAAAATATTATGATTCATGACAGGGAAGCCATTGAGATTTTTTGCCAATAGGATTCGGATATCAAAAGTCCTGTATTTAAATTGATGCTGTCAGATTGTACAAAAGAATTCATGCTCACTCCATTGCACGAACCATTCCGCCAAACCTCCCAAGGCGAAAATCGTGTTCAGCAAAGGCTTCCACGATTTTTGAGTTTTGGCTTCATCGTGCAAAAGTCGTTTGCCTAAATTCTTTTGTGCAATCGGCATGCAACAATTCCAATCAGAACTTTTGGCACCTCAATAGCATAATTGTATGAATATAAAAACAAAAAAAATTAAAATCCGTAACCATAGTTA
The DNA here is from genome assembly GCA_964614185.1 of uncultured Lachnospiraceae bacterium. Lineage (GTDB taxonomy): Bacteria > Bacillota > Clostridia > Lachnospirales > Lachnospiraceae > Suilimivivens. Next base: position 1,327 of record CAZTKJ010000082.1, on the reverse strand, counting down.
CGGATTTTGTTTTAAAAAAAGTTTATAGTAAAAATACCACAAGAAAAAATAAACAATCAATATAAGAAAGAACAGGAAAGGAGTTTTTATTATGGCAGCAAGCGCATCACAAGTTGATAATTTAGTAGGTTTATTAGACGGATATGCAACAAAGGGAGGACATCACCTGAATGTGAATGTTTTAAACAGAGATACTTTATTGGATGCACAGAAGAATCCTGAGAAGTACCCTCAGCTGACGATCCGTGTTTCAGGTTATGCAGTAAACTTCATTAAGCTTACTCCTGAACAGCAGGCAGATGTTATTTCCAGAACATTCCACGAAGCAGTATAAAACCGTAAACAATTATTTATGACCTAAAAAGAGACTGTTGCAAAAGTAGTAGTGTATTTATCTGCTTTTGTAGCAGTTTCTTTTTTGACACAAAATACAAATTTGGGTAAAAATCAATCCAAAAGCAATACGTGAATTAGACAACATTTACGAATATATCGCAAAAGAAAAACTCTCTTTTTGGAATTGCGTACCCGTTAAAAACAAGTTATAATTGCACTAACAAAATCGGAATTTGAGGAGGTTGGTATATTGGTTGGAAGAATAATAGCTCTGGTAAGTTGCTTATTATGTGCGTTCCCTTTCTTTGTTATAAGTGTTTATAATAAAGATAGTAGGGAGCCTATTATTTTTTGGAGTGGAGATACCTCACTAAAAGATAAGGTTAAGGACGTAAAAGGTTATAATACGGAAATAGCCGGATTATATAAAAAGTGTGCATTATTCTTCTTATTAACCGGGATTTTATTTATAGTCTTTCCTATTGCCGGAACAGTTTTATTAGTGTTTGACTGCTCGGTTGGGATTTATTTGGCATATCGGGTTTATAAGGGGATTTTGGAAAGATATTCTTAATTTTTAGTTTGTGGAGTGTCTAATGGGAACACTTTTCTGAAAAGGAAGAAGAAAAGCAAGATTATACTATATCAATTAAGATAGTGTGGTAAGAGAAATCGGGATTTGGAAGGGGTTTGTAATGATTGAATTTGTGTTTGTAGGAATAGGTGGTGCTTTAGGATCTATGTTTCGTTATGCTATCAGCTTGATACCATATAAGCAGACATTTCCACTGCAGACATTGATTACAAATGTTTGTGGTGCAATTCTCATAGGATATATCGCTGGTATCGCCACGAAAAAGGAGGTTTCACCACATGCACTTCTTCTTTTGAAAACTGGTCTGTGTGGAGGATTTACCACATTTTCAACTTTTTCGTTGGAAGCATATACTTTGATGCAAAATGGAAATTATGGTTATGCGATATTATATAT
>CAZTKJ010000081.1:0-10844 GCA_964614185.1 uncultured Lachnospiraceae bacterium | reverse complement strand
TGAGAATTACCGTTTCATCATCAGAATTTGCTGATGCGCGTAGGGCAAGAGAAGCGAAACACGCAGAGTATGAGAGGCTGGCGGAGGAAAGCGCCTTGAAACGCAAAATGCTGGCACAGGAAATGGACAGAAGGAATTACCAGAGCAAGGCGGTTTCAGTTGCGGTATATGAGAAGAATATCATGGATACACCATCAAAATAATTGATAACGATGGAGGATCTGAAAAATGAGTGTTAATGGAATAGGAGTGGGTTATTTAGCAACGGGATATACGAGCAATAAAGCCACAAAAGCAGAAACAGAAAAGAATTTTGCTGATACTATAACAGAAAAGGTGGAAGTAAGTAAAAGAGACTGGGATGAAGAAGCATTTAAATTGGTTGGATCGAAAGCCCCGCAGTCAGTAAAAGACGCATGGATGGAGACGGTGAAAGAAGTTGGAATCAACGGTCTGGGCATGACAAGTAATGGAAGCACACATATAACTGAATTGCATATACAGCAGGTAATAGCTCATTATTATGGCCGGGACTATACGAATATTTTGGGTAACTCAGTACAGTCGGCAATACAGGCAGCTCAAAAGGCTTTATACGATTTTGATAATCCATTAGAACCGAATAAAGTGAGAAGTCTTGAGGAACAGCAGGCGCGCATCAAAGAAAGGCAGTTCTATGTAACTTTTCTGGAGAAACTGGGGAGATTATAAGATGCCATATTACCAATAAGCCACAGCCGGCAGGGCAGGATTCCCCGGTTTCCGGCAGATTGGGTACAGGTGAGATTCTATCTTTTAAGTTCTTTTCCAGTTAATTGTTTCTTTGTTAAATAGAGCATAAAGAGCAGACAAAGCAAAATCTGTACAACTGTTGATGCCGGTATTCCAAGTCCTATATGGAATAAATCAGCTCCTGCCATTCTGCTGACTATAAAGGAAACAGGAATTCTGATACAAAAAGCTGCAAATATGCCCTGGAGCATAACAAAAGTTGTTTTTCCAAGACCGCTGAAATAGCCGTTGAAACAGAATAATTCTGCTGTAAGCAGACAGTCGATACCATAAGCCTTCAGATAATCTGCCGCCTGCCATATTACCTCCCTGTCATTTGAAAATATGGATGCCAGCATCCCGCCCCGGAAGAAAGAGACAGAAAACATGACTATTCCTGCTAGAATGGAAGTTCCAATGGAATAATACAGTGCCTTTTTTGCGCGCTCTGTTTTTCCTGCGCCTACATTCTGTGCAACATAAGCGGACAATGCCTGCATATAGGCTGATGGTACAAGCATAATAAAGCCGCATACCTTCTCGGCAACCCCGACGCCTGCCGATTTCGTCAATCCCAATTGGTTGATGATCGCCATGATGACCAAAAAAGACAGACTCACCAAAGTATCCTGTAATGCAACCGGAACACCAAATTTCAATATTTTTCCCCATATAAAACATGTCCGGTCTTATGTAGCTTTTTGAAAAATTGATGGGCAGCTCCTTTTTGGAAATAATAATAAAAGAAAGCAATACACTTATTGCCTGAGCCGCGATTGTTGCAAGGGCAGCTCCTGATGCTCCCATATGAAAAGCAGCTACCAGCAGAAGATCGCCTAAAATATTAAAAATGCAGGCAATGCTGACTGTAAGCAATGGCATTTTGGAATCTCCTATTCCACGAAAAATGCTGCCCATGGCATTAAAAGCGATAATAAAAATAATACCCAGGGCACAGATCTGTAAATAATGTACCGTACTTTCATATGCCTCTTCGGGAGCCTTGAGTGCTGACGCAAAGAAACCTGAAAATCCTGCAAATATAATTGTTGCCGCTATAGCAATCATGGCAAACAGGACAATTCCGCTTCCGATTGCTTTCCCTGCCTGATCCAGCTTCTTTTCACCAATATATTGTCCCAAAAGAATCGTTATTCCCATTGCCAGCCCTGTGATCGCCCCGGTGATACTCTGCATCATCTGGCTGCCGGTTGCAACAGCAGAAACATCAACTGTGGACGCAAACCTTCCTACGATCAGTAAATCCACAGCACCGTACATGGACTGCAAAAACATTGCCAGCAAAATTGGTCCAGTAAATTTCATAAGCGGACCAAGTATTTTTCCTTCTGTAAAGTCAACTGCCTTTCTCATATTAATTGATACCTTCGATTCCTTTCTGCTTTCAATGCCTTCCGACATACAAAAACCGGATAAGAAAACAGGCATCTCAGCCTATCACCTTATCCGGCTCGTTATTTCTTCTGAATAATCCGCCTCCGCGTGAACAGTCTCATTGTAGTTCTTATGTTTTGAAATGTCAAGCGTTCTATTAATTGATCAATGCAAAGATTTTTGAAAAAATCCTAAATTATTATAATCAAACATGGTATGATAGAGATATTGGAAAGTAATGCACGTACATTGTTCATTTGAACCAGAAAAACAGACTTTAATCTAAAGAATTATGAGGAGGGTAGTCAGCATCACATGAATGAATATATTATTCAAGGTATTGGCTTTTTGGGAGTAGCCCTTTTCATTATTTCCTACCAGATACGGTCTAATCGTGCGCTGTTTCTGTGTCAATTGGTGGGTTGCATCGTTTTTTGTGTCCAGTTCTTTCTGATGGGTGCCAATACCGGTGCAATAAGCCTGATCATCAATATTGTAAGAAATCTGCTCTTACTAAAATCAAACCATTGGAAGTGGGCTAGGAGCCAAGTAACTTTAGCGGTAATTATATCGTCATTACTGGCAATGACGATATACACATGGGCAGGATGGATCAGTGTTTTGCCCTTCGTATCTGTTACGGTTACCAGTATTGGATATTGGACAAAAAACGCTCAAAAGATACGATTGTCGCAACTATTTGGTTCTCCGTGTACTCTTCTTTACGATATACTGGTGCACTCTTGGGGAGGAGCTATCAACGAAGCGATTGCTATTCTTTCCATAATCATTTCAATCATTCGGTTTGGATGGAGAAATTTAGGGGAAGAATCAGGGATTTGACCCTTAAGGAGATTAGAGGCAAATATCTTTTGATAGAAAGGATCCGATATGATTTTAAGTGTGAGTAGAAGGACAGATGTCCCCAACTATTATTCAGATTGGTTTATTAATAGAATTAAAGAAGGTTTTTTATATGTGCGGAATCCTATGAACCCGCATCAGATAAGTAGAATAGATTTATCACCGGATGTGGTAGATTGTATTGTGTTTTGGACTAAGAACCCTGCAAATATGATTGAAAAGTTAGAGCATTTAAAAAACTATGCATATTATTTTCAGTTTACTCTGACAGGATATGGTAAGGATGTTGAGCCAAACCTGCCAAATAAACGAGAAGAGCTTATTCCAACGTTTAAGCGTTTGTCTGAAAAAATAGGAAAAGAAAAAGTAATATGGAGATACGATCCTATTTTGATAAGCAGGAGATATACAATGGAGTATCATTTAAAGGCTTTTGAAGAAATAGCAAGTAATCTTGCAGATTATACTGAGAAGGTAGTTATCAGCTTTATGGATTTTTACTCCAAAACACAACGAAATACAAGGGAACTTGATATCAGGCAGATGACAAATGAAGAAATGATCAGGCTGGCAGAAAAAATGGCACAAATTGCATCAAGATATAATTTAATAATTGAAACTTGTGCAGAGCAGATCAATCTTCAGGAAGTAGGCATTTGCCATGGAAGCTGTATAGACAAAAAATTAATTGAGAGAATCTTAGGTTGTAAGTTGATTGTTGAAAAGGACAAAAACCAGAGGGGAGAGTGTGGATGCGTTGAAAGTGTAGAAGTAGGCTCATATAATACTTGTCTTAATGGCTGCAAATATTGTTATGCAAACTTTAATGATAACAGAGTACGAGATAATGTAAAGTTATATGACCAAGATTCTGCACTATTATGTGGAACCATTACTTCTGATGACAGGATCATGGACAGAAAAGTGAAATCACTAAAAGATAGCCAAATCAGTTTTTTATAGAGCCTTGCCAAATAGTATAGGAGCTTGCTAAATAGTGTACGAGTAAAACGGTAAAAAGAACATGGGAAAATGAAAGGTAGAGAGAAAGGAGCTGTTCTTGATGGCTTCTTTTTTTTGGCAATTCAAAATTTAATTCTTTATGTCATCTCCGTTATTTCTCAAAATGTAATATTCTTACTTTTTGTAACCTTATAGTTTTTTCATTTGTATTATTAGTGAAAGGCTTTTCAAAAGAACAAAGGAGCATGCTTATGAAACTACCAGTAGAGATGATAATTGAAAAATATCGAAGCAACCTTTATGTCATGGCTTTTAGTATATGTAAAAACACGCAGGATGCCGAAGATGCTGTTCAGGATGCATTCATTCAGTATTGGTCTCAAAAAAAGGAGTTTGAATCCGAGCAGCATATTCGAGCATGGCTGCTTCGAGTAGTGATCAACAAGGCAAAAAACAAACGCAATACTTTTTTCAGACGAAATTCATTGCCGCTGGAGGATTACATACAAACATTGGTTTTCGAGTCAGAGGATTCCTCTGAACTTTTTGAGGCGGTGATGAATTTGCCTGAAAAGTACCGTATAGTGATTCACTTGTTTTATTATGAGGATTATTCTGTAAATCAAATTGCGGATATATTGAAGCTGACACAGAGTAATGTGAAAGTCAGATTGTTAAGAGGAAGATTATTGCTTCGAAGCACTTTAAAGGAGGACTGGGGATATGACGAATAAAGAAAAATATAAGAAAGCATTTTCGGTAGTTCGTCCAGCTAATGAATTTTCTTTGGAGGTAGAAAAAGTGAAAAGAATAAGAAAACAACATTTCGTTAAAACAATAGCGGCTTCTATTGCTGCCTGTGTAATATTTATGGCGAGTGCCACAGTTACATATGCCATGGATGTAGGTGGCATTCAGCGCACGATTCAGGTATGGATTCATGGAGATTGTACAAATGTAACTATTCAGTTTGACGAAGCTGGAACTTATAGTATGGGATATACTGATGCCAACGGAAATGAGCAGTTTAGGGCTGGAGGCGGCGTTGAATTTGCACCTGATGGAAGCGAAATACCCATGTCAGAGGAAGAACTAATGGAGTATCTGACGATGCCGGATGTAGAATATGAAGATGACGGTTCTGTCTGGGTTTATTGGCTTGACCAAAAAGTTAATATTACAGATAAGTTTGTAGACGGCGTTTGCTATGTGAAACTCGTAAAGGAGGGTGAAAAAACTATGTATGTGACGGTAAAATATAGAGGCGGTTATGCTGCAGGTTATCATAGATATGAAGATCCTAATAGTTGGGTAAGCAACTGAAATGATAATTGGATATGAGATTATACTTTAGTTTTGTGTGACCGATAATCCCGTTTAATGCCGAGAACTATTTTGTAAAGGATATTAAAAAATAATGGCGAAAAAGACCGCCGCTATGGATTTACTCCATATGCGGCGGTTTGTCATTTTCATAGACAGACAGGGCGGCTTGATAACGGAAATGACTTGGAAAGCGGGGGACTTAGAGGTAATTTGTAAGCTAATCTGAAAACAGGTGTTTTTGGGGATGCTTACTCCTACGCATATCACCATTGACATCTGGAGTACAAAATGTTATCCTGACAGTGGAGTACAAAATGTAATCTACATAAGGAGGATAGTGTGAAAAATAAATTTTTCACACACAAATTTGTACTTACGCCCAAATTTGCGGGCTGCTGGCAAGAATGGAGGTTAATATGCAACAAATATCAGATTACGAATTGGAACTCATGAAAATTATATGGGCTAACGATGGCACAGCTCTATATGCGGAAATCATCAAGGCGTTAGAAGATAAAGGAACTCCGTGGACGAAAAACACAATTATAACTTTGCTCTCGCGTCTGGCTAATAAAGGTTTTTTGAAAGCAAGTAAAACAGGTTTCCGCAATCAATATATTGCGGTTGTTTCAGAGACGGACTATCAAGAGGCGCAGACCAAAACTCTGCTTGATAAACTTTATGAGGGTAATGCAAAAGGTCTTGTTTCTACGCTTATTCAAAAGGACCTACTTTCCCCCGATGATTACGAGGATTTGAGGAAACATTGGAAGGGTGGTGAACGCGATAAATGAATGAAATACTGAAAGTAGTTTTGTCGCTTTCCTTCTCCGGAGCGCTGCTGATCCTTTTGCTTTTCCTGCTTTGCTCCCTGCTCAAAGAGCGGTTGAGCAAACGGTGGCAGTATTATATTTGGCTCGTGGTAGTCGCTCGTCTGCTTCTTCCATTTGCGCCGGAAACAAACCTGATGACAATGCTTTTTCAAGGAATTGACAAGACAGCGGAACAGACGGAGATAGTTTCCCCTTATACATGGCAGGGCGGTATAGTTGATAAACCTAAAGCAGATGAGGTAATAGATGAGCAAAATAATCTGCATAGTGAACAAAGGGTGCCGATGGAATCGGCCAATAGTTTCGTCAGAAACATAGTAACTGTGGTATGGCAAAACCTCTGGATTGGCTGGTTGGTGACAGCGCTCATCCTGTTTATTCGAAAAATCACGATCTATCAAGACTTTGTTAAATACCTTCGGTCCGGTTGCATGGAAGTAGCAGATATTGATTTATTGGAACAGTTTGGAAAATTGGTGGAGCGAAACCAGATAAAAACCTCGGTGGAGCTATACACAAATAATCTGATTTCCTCTCCATTGCTGATTGGTTTTTTCAGCCCCTGCATTATACTCCCTACTGCCGAACTGCCGCCTACGGATTTTGACTATACAATCTTGCATGAACTGATGCATTTCAAACGGCGGGATATGTTTTATAAATGGCTGGTACAGTTTACCGTCTGTGTACATTGGTTTAATCCGTTTGTTTACTTGATGCGCAGAGAAATAGGCAGGGTTTGTGAACTCTCCTGTGATGAAGCTGTCATACGGGGGCTTGACACACAGGGGCAGAGAGCCTATGGTGATACCCTGCTAAATGCCATAGGGTTTGGTGGAAGTTACAAGGATTCTTTGGTTTCTCTCACATTGAACGAAAGTAAGGAATTATTGAAAGAAAGACTGGATGCAATTATGAATTTTAAGAGAATACCTAAATGGGGTATTTTTATATCCTTGTTTTTTACGGCTATGCTTGTTTGTGGATCTACTTTTTTAGGAGCATATGCAGCTAATACACATAATCGGACAAATCTCAATGCCGGGACGGATACCGTTTCTTTACGTACACATTCGGTCGAAATTATCGGCTTTCAACAAGGTGAAGAGATAACAACCAAAGATGTTGCAATTAACATCACAGAAGATGATGCCAAAATTCAGTTAAATGCGGTTGTCGATGGGGATAGTCACAGAACGCTTGAAGTAATTGATCCAAATGGTGAAGTGGTACGGACATATACATTTAATCAAGATGGATTTAAATCAGGAAGTCAAGAGTATCTATATGGAAAGGATATGATTATGGTGACAGATGTTGTATATCCCGGTACTTGGCATGTGCGGTTAAGCACAAATCAAACGCCGGCTGAAAAAACATCTGTAACCGCAAGGCTGATTGCTCCATTTGTATGGGGGTTTGTATCTGATACGGAAGTATCATCTGCTGAAATTGAGGCTGATTCTCCGTTGTCTGGTCAGATATATGATCATTATAGAACTTACGAGCAAACGAAAGAGGATATTCAAAATGGCTATATAGTGAATACAGGTGTTTCCTTTTCAGAACAAGCTATGCCAACGGTAATAGGCGGGCGAGGAACCAGCTTTTATGTGAACCATGATAATAGTATAGATATTACAATTATTCTAAAAAATCTTATAGATGGAACTGGCCGTGACAGTTGGACGCCTGATTCCTTTGTAAGTTTTGAAGTATATGACCCAACAGGTAAAGTCGCCTATTCTTTTTATAAAAAAGGAACAGATATAGAAAATGCGGTTGACATAGATACTGAATTAAATGTATATCCGGGAGAATGGCAGTATAAAATTTCTTTTGCATATACTACGAATGGAATCGATCCGTCAGACATGGAAATTGCATTAAGGTATAAAACCATATTTGAAGATGATATTCAATGGCTTGTCGATAACAAACTTAATATGATCAATTAAATCATTACTACTCTCAAGGCAGGAGCTTGTGGGCATGGATGTCAATGGAATTGAGAAAGGTGAGATTATGTTATGAAATATAGAATGATATTGTTGTTTGTTGCAGTAATAATGATTTTTACAATCAGCGGATGTACTACCCGGGCGGATGGATCGTCCGGCACTGCTTCGGACGTTGTGCATCAGATTGAGGACAGAACAGAAAAATTATATGATGATATCACGGCTGAAAATATTCATCATGTTAATATAAGCGGTAATGCCCGATCCATTGTCATCAGTCAGAGTGAACATGAGTACTTTGAATTTCATAATGGAGATTTGAATACCGACCATACATATAAAGTTTATTGTGACGAGAATGGCGATACGATTGACATTAACATTATGATGGAAAATGCGGAAGATAATAATATCCTTGGCTCCTTCAATATTTACATACCTCAAAAAGAATTTGAAAAAATTGAAGTAACAGGCGATTTTAGTCAAATTTCTTTATATACTGTTAACTCAGATGTACTGATCCATGCAAATAACTCATTTGTATATCTTGATTTAGAGGCGGACTATTTGGAACACAATATCACGCTGGAGGGTTCAGAATCAAATATATTTAGAGGTGTCTCGGTTTATTTGGATAGATTTCCTGATGATGTGAGAATGGAATTAAACTTACTTCAGGGCGGTACAATAAACGATTCAGAGAACATACTTAAAAACGGACTTGAATCAGGTTCAGGAAAACCAGTTATAAGTATCAATAATGTAAAAGTGATAAATATATATAGTAAAGAATGAAAGAATACAGTTTTGCGAAAGCATACTTTCCAGGGAGCCAAGCAGAGGTAGAATCACACGTTTGCCGGGTTCCCTTGTTACATGTCAGTGCAAAGGGCATAAAGGTGTTTGGGGAGGAGATGTAGGTCAGCGATTTTGCCAAATCCTGATTTCGGAAATGTTTTCCCGGCATTCCATGTTAGAATAGCATAAAAGAACTCCTGCAGGAAGTACTTTTGAAAGGCGGATAAGATGGTCTTAGATTATTTTGACAGGATTCAGCTTGCACTGGATTATATGGAACAGAACCTGAAGACGGATATTCATTTGAAGGATTTAAGCAGAATGGCGGGCTATTCTGAAGCTTATTACAGCGACCTTTTTAAGAAGGCCACAGGCATGCCTATCAGGCAGTACCTGGTGCGCAGAAGGCTTGCTCATGCCATCTGTGAGATTTCAGCGGGAAGAAGAATGCTGGATATTGCGCTGGAATACGGCTTTGATACCTATGCCGGTTTCTATAGGGCTTTCTGCCGGGAATATGGATGTAGTCCCTCTGATTATCTGAAAGACCATCGTCCTGCCAGACCATATAAAATTTGTTTAAAGCAGGAGGAAAAGATTATGTTGTCAAAGAAAGGGATTCAGGGACTTTTATCCCATTGGGGAATGGAACAGGAAGCAGTCAGTGAAATTTATTATGAGGGGAGCGGCAGGGTTTCTGAGAACGATTTTCAGATAGGGGATGAATATATCCTGAAGATTTCGGCCATTCCGGGCGGGTTGAAGCGTCATGCAGATATTTCGAGGGCATTAAGGGAATCAGGCATTCATGTTACGGAGCCGGTTTCTGCGAAGGATGGCAGGTTGGTGGTGCAGGATGGGGATATCTTCTGCATTTTATGCCGGAAAGCAGCGGGAACCCATTGCGATTCCAGAGCACTTTTTACCAAGGGGGACGAGGAGATGGCATATCGCTTCGGAGAAATGACAGGAAAGCTTCATCAGGCTCTATGCAGGCTGGATTCGGATATCTGTCAGGAAAATCATCTATATGATTCTGTGCGCACATGGGCGCTGGAAAAGACGCGGAAAAGGGTGGATTTGCCCCTCTCTTTTGTGAAAGAGTATGAGCGGAATTTTGGAGCCTTTTATGAAAAGCTGCCGAAGCAGGTCATCCATCGGAACATGAACCTGAGCTATATTTTCATAGAGGAGGGTAGCATGACCGGCGTCACAGATTTTGAGCTATCGGAATACTGCATCCGCCTCTTCGACCCATGTTATGCGGCTACGGGGATTTTATCGGAAAACTTTGTGGACCGGGAAGAGTGTATCTTGAAATGGCTGCCATTGTATCGGCAAATCCTGAAAGGATATGATGATGTGGTTCATATGACGGAGGAGGAAAAGAAGGCTGTTCCTTATGTGGTTCTTTCTATCCAGATGATTTGTGTCGCATATTTTTCTCAGATGGAGAAGTACAGTGACCTGGCCAAAATCAATGAGCATATGCTGATACGGCTGTTGGAGCATAGAGAGGAGCTTTGCTTATTATAATCTGCCAGGAAAAGCAGAGTAATCTATGAAAGCAGAATATTTATACAATTCCCAAGTAAGTTCAATATATATTGATTTTTCACCGGATCTATGATGAAATTGTATAGGTAAGTGTTATCCTTCAAAACAAAAGAAAGCGGTGAGACCATGCCCTCTGTGCTCGTAATAGAAGACGACAAAACGATAAACAGTCTGCTTTGCAGTATCATAACGAAAAGCGGCTACTCTGCGGATAGTGCCGAAAACGGACTTGACGGACTTGAAAAAGCGTTGTCGGGTGACTATAACATTATTCTTATGGATTTGATGCTGCCCTTGAAAACGGGAGAGGAAGTGCTGAAAGAGCTGCGCTCTGTCAAGAGCACACCCGTTATCATCATCTCGGCAAAGTTGGAGG
>CAZTKJ010000080.1:0-10846 GCA_964614185.1 uncultured Lachnospiraceae bacterium | reverse complement strand
TTCTTTTGACGTGAAAAATCCGAGGCGAATGCCTCGGACTTTGTCTACAGTCTGAGGCTTCCGAAGAAATCTTCGGAAGCCAACTGTTTTTCCAATCGAGCTTAAATCTAACGAACCTTTTCCTTTTTCTTGATCCTAAATCCATTTTTCAAATACAGCTTTACTGCATTTTGATTCCATTCAGCCACATGTAAAATAATTTCTTCGCAGTCTTGTTCCTTTATATGATTTATTCCCCACAATAACAATTTTTGTCCTATCCCTTGTCCTTGAAAAGATTTTTCAACAATTAAATCATCTACCTCATTTCCATAACAAGAAACAGCGCCTACTATTACTCCATCTTGCAAATAAAGAAAAATATTTTTTATTTTATCTTTGATTTGAGAATAGTCAGAATAAACGTTTATTGGTTCAACCTCTAATGTTTTATCGAATGACATTTCATATGCTATTATTTCTTTCATTGATATTTCCTCATAAAATTTGAAGTAACAACATAAATCCCACTCCTAATAAAATCCACATAAGACCATGCTTTCGATTATAAGCTTTTACATCTGTAATCTGCTCTTTTTCGGGCGGCTTCTTTCCCGACCAAAAGCCAACCGGATCTTTACTTCTATACTGAACAATTCCTATAATTATAATAGACGCTTCACTTTCCATTCCTGCGCAGCATTGTTTTATATCCTTTATTTTATCATGGGCAAAGGATAAGTCAATTTATATCAATTACCACCCTGATTCTTTGTATAAGACATTTGGAGTCACTTCCGTTTGTATCTTACAATCCACCTGTATCAATTTTTCCTCCCCATTCTCAGACATCAGCCAGCCGCAGATATGAAAATCACATAGTCCCTCCTCATATAAAATGAAGATCATATTCCCATACTCTGTCTTGTCAATCCACATATTTATTGGAATCCCGTACACTTTCTCCTCATCCAACATTCTTTTAACACAAGTATTAATTTCTTCGTCATTTGAGTAAAACTTAATATGGCTCACCGTATAATAACCGTTCGCTTGGAAAAATGACATCTGATATTCTTCCGCTTCCCCATCATTGTCGAGGTCACAGCTTCTTCTTATATACTCACTATATTCATCCTCTTCAAACTCGGTCTCTGCCGTTCCCGGTCCCACTCGTTCCTCGATCTGGTATTCTCTGGAAAATCCCAGTAGTTTTTCTTCTATACTTTGATAGTTTTCCCCTTTTAAATAAGAGGTTCTAATTTCCCGGCAATCGTCTCCTTCTTTTAGTGTAATGGTAAGCCAGACTCCACCCTGATAAATACCATTTTCGTAATATTCCATTGAGATTCCGTTATAAACCTTTTTGCCAAAATCATAGGTGATCTTTGCCAGATAATTTTTGCCTTCCCAGTCAATGAAGTAAAATTCCTCCCACCTTTCTCTCAGGCCGTCTGTCAATTCGTAACTTCCATCCTCTCTGCCGGTAAAAAGATAAGAGTAAACATATCCCATTGTTCCTCCCATGAACTCGCGAAGATAAATATCTTCTATGCCGTCATTATCTGCATCTACCTGAAGCCATATACCAGATCTGTCTATGGATATCGCCGTGCTCAACATCTCATTTTTTATGTCAACATTATCTTCTGCAAGCTTCTGTACTTCTTCTATAGTTAGTTCACGATCCGATACCAGTGGCAGTATCGCATTATGTAATTCCTCCTCGCCATCCAGAAGATGCTCTGACAAGTATGCAATCAGACCTTCCGGAATCAGCTCCGCTCTCTTTTGGAAATCCGGCGCATCTCTTCTCTTCCACATGTAACTATATTCTGCAAGCATCACATCTCCGGCAGTATAAAGAAAAGTATTTTGCTCCTCATCCCATAAATATCCGTCAAACGCCATGTCATCTACAGAGGAAAGCGAAGTCAGAGGATTTAGCAGCCAATATCTGCATATAAAATCATCATTCCCATCCCTATCAATATCCAAAACTTTTATCCTATCCGGATAAAATTCCTGTGGCGTCAAAGAGACAATAGGCGTATCATAATTTCCCTGTTGATACACTGCAATTGCTCCGTCTCTCTTCTGGCTTGAATTTGACTGTTCCATCACAGCAAACAGAGAATCTTCACCCTGCCTGTTAAACGAATAATAGTATTCCATTTTCAAACTGTTGCAATCAGTTATTAGTTCGTCACTTATTCCTACTAACTCATTATCCAAAAACTCTGCAAACCCTTCCACTTCATTCTGATAAGCAGTATAAATGTTTTCCCTGACATGAAATAATTCTCTTCTTGTAGAACGCTCCTCTGAAAAACTTTCTCCTGAAAAAAGAAAATACTCTCTTTCCTTGGTATCAAGATTTTCTCCATGCATCCAACATCCTTTAATCTCCTCAGTCTTTCCTGTGCCCTTAAGACCGTACAGAATGGGAACCGGAAAATACTCTTTCATTACCGCTGCCAGCTGCAATGTATCTTCCGGCATCTGTGGAATTTCATATGGTGTAATCACGATCTCATGCTCATAGCCTTCTTTATGTCCTTTAATTTCCTCATTTTCACATTGGGAATGGATATCCACCAAAACATACTGTATCATTCCATCTTCCTGTCTTGTCTCTATCTTCCATCCCACCGGAAGAGTAATGGTCAGGCTGCCGATAGAGACGATGGTGTCATCCCCCTCTTTCTGCTCACTGTAGGCAAACGGAGATTGAAAAAACTCAACGTTATCTAGCCAATTCTTTTCATTTCCCGCCGGATCCTCCTTATGCTCCTCCTGTCTGCCACATCCGATCCATGTCATACTGCACAATATCATAAGACTAATCGCAAATGCCATTATCTTTTTATTCATTTCCGCCCATACCTTTCCCTTCCTTGTTTCGACATGGATTATTATAAACTCACCGTACATCATACTTGCATCAAAGTTGCATCATTTTTGCATCATTTTTCATTTTCGATAAAAAATAAGCAGCGCTATGGCTGCTTATTTTAGTTTCTATTTCTTTAGTTCTTTCGTTATTCTTTCACCAACTATTTTTTAGATCAAATAAAAAAACAAATCCCAGTTTCAACTAATTCAACCTTGTATTTCTGGTGTTTTTTACTTATTATTTACATTGTATTCGATACTTTTCAAATTTTTATTATCATGATGTTATTATAAAGATATTCTGCATCTTTCAGTATGTCACCAAGCTACTTTTATCACTTCTTAGGTCAACTGCGAACTTGTTTTCTAGATTTTCTCAGTTAGAGACTCTATAAAACCGTTCTATTCTTTAGTTTTCGTTTTTCAATGTACTCGGAATCGCTCGATGAAATACTTGCTTAACTACATTCTTCAATTTTATAAAAATAAGTATCATTATTAAAGTTAACGGAATTGACAGAACAATAGCTGTAATGAGAAGTCCATTTCCAGTAATTCCAATTGCATTGCTAAATAACGCTGCCATTAAAAAAATCAAAAGCCAAATAATCATGGGAATTATCTCATATACAATAGCTTTTATGGCTTTCTTTATTCCACTTTCTTTTCTTAATTCTACACAATCACGTTTAGGTTTTCCACCTTTTATTTTATATTCAACATGAATTTCCTCATCAGTTCCGGTATGTAAAATTTGAAATTTTAATCCTTCACCACTATCAATATAATCGAATGTCATTTCTATCTTTGTAGAATTAAAATCCAAAATTCGAAAAGAATTACTTTCATCACTCTGTTTAATTAATTTAACATCCAAAAACTGTTCGTTTTCACACGTAATTCTTATAGCTTTTTCTCCAACCATATCATTAGCATTTATTACATCATTACCACTATTCCAAATGAAATAGATAGTTGATGACAAGTCCTGAATAGCTTTGCCTTCAAATTTCATCTCTAACTTTTGAATAGGACTCTTTCCCATTTTGACAATTTCATTTGTATATCTATCTATCGAAATTTCTTTTGTTTTCTTTCCCATGATCCATGTATATATTGCAAAAATCAATGAAGCTACAGTACATAACGAAAGCAAAAGCCAAGCATAGGAATTACTCATTAGCATTTCTATCACATTCACACTCTATCTCCTTAAAATTCTCTATAGTAATTCTATTTTTATTATATACTTCCTTGTGCAATTACTTTAATTCCCTAAAGTAAACTTTCATATAACAAAGATCCTAGAGAAATCTCTAAACTCCTTGTTTTAATCAATAAATAACTCTTATATACCTAAATCAAACCCAAAATTCAATTCCTTTATTCATGGAACTATATTTTTATAAGTATAACTTTTTATGCTATTTTACTTGTCATTGTTTAACAACTTTAAAGGCTGAGACATCCAAATGTTCCATCAGAATCCTATATGTATCAAATTCATCTATAGAGACTATTTTGATTTTTCCCTTTCTATATTTTCTGATTCCAAAGAGTGAATAAATTGTAGGATGTAAGTCTTCTGTCCTATCCTTATTTGTTCTCAAAAGCAAGTAAGCTCCTGGCAATAAATTTTCAAATTTTCTATGAACATCATGCGGTAATTCTTCGTAATCAACATGTTGTTTTAGCTGTTCTTTAATACTTTTTTCCTGATGCTGACAACCATTGTAATATTTATCAATAAACTTGTCCCAATAATTAATATAATCGATAATATTAAAGCTTTCCTCATGTCTTGCAGAAAAAGCTAACGAGTAGTACATCATTTTATCTTTTGGACAATCATAGAAACTATTTAGGCTTTGATCTTTAAAAAAAAGATATTTTTTTTCACTAAATTTCTTTTTCTCTTCTACACTCATACTTCTTAAAAAGGAATAAGAGTTAAACATAACTATATCTAATATTATATCAATAACAGCATTCTTCAACAATTTGTAATCTATAATAAGTTCTGCATCACAAGATAATGTACTTATAGTTATCTTTTTAAAACTGGATGCTACTAACAAATCTAATATATGTGATATTTCTGTATCTATTTCAACCTGCCCTTGAATATCACGTTCAAACAAAGTATCTGTATCATCATTATGCAGAAATACCCTGACTCTCTTATTTTGTATAATATTACCATAATAACTGTGTAATGTTATGTAAGGTAATTGTCTATCTTTAATCTTTAGATTTAATTCCTGAATAATTAAATTCAGCTCATGATTAATGGAAGATATTAAATCATTTATATCTTTAAATTTCTGATTTCCTTTTTCAAGTAAAATATATCTGTCTTTTATTTTTTTAGTAAAATTTTTTAAAAACTCTTGACGTATAATATTTTTAGGGTTTGTTGACATATCCTTATCCTCTATTCGCTAAATCAATTTACACACTCGATTATCAAATCGTATCCTCTTTACATCACATTTTTTACATTTAGATTCAACAAGCAATTTAATAGTTTTTTCATAGGCTATATCCATTTTTTCACCAATAACTATTCCTTCTAAATATGATGACATCTCAACTATAGGTATTCGACAATCCAAATTATCCTTTTTATCAATTAATGCAATTATTCTATATTCATGCTCATTTTTCCAATCATCTAATTTTTCAAAAAAATTATATGTAAGAAAATCTTTATCATTTTGAATCATATCTAATAGAGTTAATGTTCCGTTTGCTACTAAAGTGATTTTGTCATATAAAGATTCCATTTTATCAGTTCTAATTATATAATTATCAAAGAACCTTTTATATTTAACCGAACCACTTTTTGTAAATGCAATTTTCTTTTCAACTTGTTTCAATAATTTTTTCCTATTAAAAATAAAACAAACTCCTTCATTATTATTTGCATATTGTGCCCACATTCTAGGTAATGCAAAACCTCTTCCAGAAACATCATAATATTGATCTTTAGAACCTATAGCGTGTAAATATTTTTGTTTATCATTTTCACTAATTTTTACGTCTGTACTAAAACACAACAATTGCACTATTTGAGTGTATTTCTTAAAATAGCTACTTATCTTATAAACCATTTCTTTATACGAAGATTCCTTAAAAGTATCTTTATATTCAAAGCAAATTTTTATTTTCGACTCAGAGGTATCATTTGTCCTATTTATCGAAGAAAAAAGTAACTCATTCGAACATATTATTTTTATTGCTGTTTCGAAATTTGTATAATGATATAAGTACTTTTCATAATCAAATCTATCTACATATAATGGTTTCCATATATCAAATGACACAATTTTCCTCCTTTCTAGTCTACCATCCCGAAATGTATTTTCTTTAAAATCGATTTATTGCTTTTATTTTATAACAATTTCAAATATTTTGTCAATAATTAGCAATATTTATAATTATTTCTATCAGTTTATATATTTTCCAATATAATGTTTTATTTAATCGCATAAAATTATACTATCTTCCAAAAGCCATGCCCAATTTATATTATGTACTCAAAAACAAAAACAATTTTTCATTTCATATTGCACAAATTACTACTATTTCAATTCTTATGTAATAACGGGATGTGAACATAACATTGGACACTAGCAAGACTCTGAAAGGAGAATCAAAAAGTATATTCAATTTATAAACGTAAACGAGTCACGACTTTATGATCAGTGCAAATCTATAAACAAAGTGGGCAAAAGCTGGGATACCCAACCTGACAAAGACTGCATAACTGGATTGCTAAACGTGATTCTCCTTCCATAAGCAAAATGCCTCGAAAAAGATTTAGTAATGCCCCGGATCATCCAGGGTCTCTGCCGTTACAGTTAAAATTTGAGACAATTCATTGTTGTTCTAAACTTCGTGAAAGCGTACAATTAGTGTCAGAAGAAATCGGATACAGCAGATTCAGCATCTACACTTGGCGTAAAAAGCACATTCTGAAAGGAGCCTCTACACTTATGAACTATGATGATGATTCCCGTGGCGAACCGCCAGGAGGCAGATAAAGTTCATCAAAAAAATTTGAAATGCTTAAATCCCAAATGCAGGATATGCAGCCGGGGGACCGATATTTTAAAGGAAACTTTGAATGTATTCAAAAAAGACTCCGGCGTCGAGATGACTGCTCTCAGAAACAGAGAGAAGGAAGTGATCATTGCGCCCTGAAAAATAAATTAAATATTCACTTCCGGTACTTTTACAAAAACTAAACCTATCCGGAAGCAGCTGACATCTTCTAATAAACATGCAACACTACGCATTCACATTTCAGAATTATTCTCTGAAAACATGGGAAGATATGGATACCGCAGGAGCCATGCTTTATCAGCAAAAGAAGGAATCCGGATCTCAGAAAAGAGCGTCCGAAGGATTGTGGCAGAATGCAGATTGAAGGTTAAGTTCAAACAAAAAACAGATATAATTCTTATAAAGGAGAAATCACACCTGCCGTTCCCAACATCACCTTCCGGAACTTCCATGCGGATGCTCTTGAGCAGAAATGACTTACTGACATAACTAGATTTATTATTCCCCTATCGTGGACTGTTTTGACGGCATGCTTCCTGCATGGAAGATCAGCACCACCAAATGCAATGTTGGTAAACAGCATGTCGGATGATGCAATCTGCATTCTTGATAAAACGGAGCAGGACATCATTAGAAAACATGAGTCCATTGGAACATTGGCGAAGTTTTGGGGCAGCAGTTTGATATGTCAACGAAATCGGATAGTGTCAAGATTTTTTCGCAAAAAGAATTCCAGCCGTTTGGCAGCCGGTAATCAGCCGGCTATGATATCAGACAGCAGCTCATCTTCTGATTTGGCGAGATGCTCCATGTTCATGTAGCGGCGTGTTCCCCACCAGGTTCCGGCCACATGACGCAGTCTAGCACATACCAGCATCAAGGCACTCTGCCCATCCGGAAAGGCTCCAATCACCTCTGTCCGGCGTTTGATCTCACGGTTTAGACATTCTATGGTATTGTTTGTCCGTATCCGGCTCCAGTACTGGGTTGGAAAGTCCATATAGGTGAGGGTTTCCTCTATGCCATCCTGAAGCTTCTTTGCTGCGGACCTGAGCTTCATTTCCTTCAGCTTTTCTGTTACCTGGCGGTCTTTCTCACGGGCAGCTTCTTTACTTTCCTGTGCATGGATGGCCTTCAGCATCATGGCAACTGACTTAATTTTATTGCGCGACATAACAGAAAAAATGTTCCGATAAAAATGAACTGTGCATCTTTGGTATCGGGCATCCGGGAATACTTCCGGTATAGTCTCAAGCATTCCAAGATTCTTGTCTCCGATGATAAGCCTGACACCGGTAAGCCCTCGTTCCTTCAGCCATACAGAAAAGCTGCGCCAGCTTTCTTTATCCTCTTTCGTTCCTTCCGCTGCACCGATGATCTCACGATATCCGTCACTGCTTACACCAATAGCAACAAGAATGGAGACATTCCGTATCTCCCCGCCCCAGCTGCGTTTGAGATATACACCATCTACATAAACGTACGGGTATTCTCCAGACTGTTTTCGGGTACGCCAGTTTTCGATGTGCTCATAAGCTTTTTTATTGAGATTGCTGATCGTACCCGAAGATACTTTTGTTCCCCATAAGGCTTCTGTGATATCCTCCACACGGCGCACGGATACTCCTGCAAGATACATCTCTATCAGGGCTTCTTCTATAGAAGATTCCCTGCGGCGGTAGCGTTCAATGATGGCCGTCTCAAAAGGAACATCTTTGAGTTTGGGTACTTTCAGTTCCACCTCTCCGGCAGTGGTCTGGAAGTTTCTTTTATAATGACCGGAACGGTAGCCCTGACGGTCACTGGAACGCTCGTATCTCTGGGCATTTACAAGTTCATCCGCTTCTTTGTCCAAAAGGGCATTGAGGGTTTCCTCCACACTGGAGCGGACAAGGTCTTTCAGATCGTGCTTTATTAAGTCTTCGTTTAGTTGTATAATGTTATCAGACATGGTTTATGCCTCCTTCGGTGAATTTTGTTGTGGTGACTTTATTCTACCAAACGGCTATAGACCATGTCTATTTTTATGGAACTAGAATTTGCGAAATCTATTATACGTTATCTTTCCATACGCCGGACAGGTGAGGGATTTCACCCCGGATTATTCACAAATATGCTAACTAGCCAAGGCGAAGGATTTGACCCTTACATCTATTATACGTTATCTACGTTAGCAAATCGTCCTGCCCTATCGACAGATACTTTTGACATACCAATCTGCAACTGTCATATATAAAGCAAGGGCGAAAAGCTTATTCTCAAGCCTTTCGCCCATTATTATTATAGATGATCAATATTTACAGACTTCTATTCATAATCCCAAATTTGCAAAAAATCTTGACACTATCCACTTTCTCGAAAATCTCCCAAAATTCAATGTTTTAATTAATAAATCATAATATTTTATGGTATTTTGCGTTTAAATTATTCTATTTCAATCATATTAATTGAAGTTTTCAAATTTTTAAAACCAAAATAGAATCACAGTTATTACTAGCACTTTATAACTCCTCACATGGCAGCTTAATATCCCACACTATTTCATCTATAACTTTAACACACTCATCGACATTCTTTAAGATATCCTTTCCCCAAAACCTTACAACAGTCCATCCTCTAAATAACAATTCTTTATTTATTTCTTCGTCTCGTTTTCTATTTTTTTCAATTTTATGAACCCAATAATCTGCATTATCTCCCTTTTTCAAATTTAGTTTTAATGCTTCCCAATCTTTGCCATGAAAAAATTCGCTATCGCAAAATATTGCAATTTTATATCTTGTTATTGCAATATCTGGTTTTCCTGGCAGTTTCTTGTAATTTACTCGATATCGATATCCATTATGCCACAGTGCAACTCGCAGCTTAATTTCAATAGATGTATTTTGACTTTTGATATGTGACATACTTTTATGCCGTTGTTCTTTTGTTAAATTATCCGCCATAATTTTTCCTATTCATAAACAAATATATCAACAAAATGCAATCTATCACTTCATATTTTCAAATTATCTAAATATTTTATGCATTCAAATTCTTTTAATTTTCCTTTCTTTTCCAACAACCTAATCATATTTTTACTATCAAGCAGGTAAATATGATTATTGTCACCAAAATCTATAGCCGTTTTACTAAATCCACAATGACTAATAACACAAAGTAATGATGGTTTAAAGATACTACACTCTTCCTTTGCAAATGAAAGAAATATGCTATCCGCTATCAGATGACGTATCACTGGGACATCTACTCTATTTTTATATAATTTAACTTGAACCAACAACTGAATCTGAATATTTTTCAACTCATTAAAAGAGGTTTCAGCAACAATCCTTCCTATTATGTCTATACCTTTATCATTGCTTTTAGGCGTCAATTTAACTTCATCACAATATTCTTGTAGCCATTTTTGACAAAACTGTTCATATATTAACCCTTTATCTTGTCTTTCCGATACGCATAATTCATCTAGTATAGCAACATATTTATCAACTAATTTACAATCGCTATTTCTGGCATAATCACTTAATGATAGATAGTAAAATCCATTTCTCAATCTTATATTTATTCTTGAAAATTCCTCTATATTATTTTCACTTAATTCTTTTGCAAGTTCTTCCAATTTAGGCGATGAATTATAACAATAATCATCAATAAAACTATCTCTGTTATCTTCTTTTACGCTGCAATATTCCAAAATATCTTCAACATTTTCATTAATGAACTCAGCTAATTCTTTTTCATCATCTAATTGAAATTTTTCCTGAATAAAAGTTAAAATCTTTTTCCCTATTTGCGTCATACTTCTCCTCTAATCAGACACCTGCTCATTTAATTTCTTCGCTAATTTTTTGTTGTGGTCAAGCATTTTTGTAACATTACGACCTAATTGTTGCTATAGGGT
>CAZTKJ010000079.1:0-10875 GCA_964614185.1 uncultured Lachnospiraceae bacterium | reverse complement strand
GCAGAGATTTTTTGAAAAATTTTGCTTATAAGAAGCCTAATTTTGAACCGGGTTCAGACGTCCGGTATTGTAATTGTTCCTTTGTTTTGTTAGGGCTTGCAATAGAAAAAATCACAGGCAAAAATTATCGGGAATACGTGACAGAAAATGTGTTTCGGAGGGCGGGAATGGGAAATACCGCGTTTTTATCAATGGATTCTGTCAATGAAAATACGGCTGAAGGATATCTGAATTTGTATAATGAAGACGGCAGGGTAATCGGATATAAGAAAAATATTTACTGTTTTCCTCCTATGGGAACGCCGGACGGAGGGGCGTATACAACAGCGGAAGATATGAATCTTTTTTTGACCGCGATACAAAAGAATATCCTGCTGGATGATACACATGCAAAACTGCTTCTTACGGCCCACTGCCCATATACGCGGGAAAAAGAATGGTGGGGGATTCCCGGATTATATGAAAGAAACGGTTATGCATTTGAGTTTCTTTTCCTACCGGATAGCAAAGAGCCTTTCTGTATCTATAAAGACGGGCAGAATGACGGCGTTGCCGCCAGATTTAACTATTATCCGAAAGAAGACATATCGGTGACGATCTTGTCGAATCAGGATTGCAACGTGTGGGATATGACAAAACAGATACAGATGGAAATATATAATATATGCTATTTATGTTGATTGGGGAAGAAAGAATTTAAAAAAGCTTAACTTATTAGAATTTGACAATATCTAAAAGACATTGGGTTAGATACCCGGTGTTTTTTTGCTTTATTTTTCTTGCTGCTTAAACTTGAATTATAATAAGAAATTATATTTTGCATTGTCTCATCTTTTGACCAAATATTTTATGAAAATAATACATGGTTATATATCAAAAAGCATTGGCATAGGCAGTAATATGCAATTTTATAAAAAATACTTTCTATTTTATATTTTTTGTTGTATAATACATAAGTAAGCATTTCAAATGACAAGTCGTAATATAAATCCCATAAAGTAAATGCACCATAGGCCGGATAGTCTAAGGGGAATGAAAATAGAGATGTTGATAAACGAATGGAGGATTTTATGAGAGAAAAGTATGAGTCTTTGGCACTTGCTGATTTAAAGGCGATTGCAAAAGCCAGAGGACTGAAAGGCACATCTACCATGAAGAAAGCAGCTCTGATAGAACTGATGTTGGAAGAGGATGAAAAAGATAAGGCCGCAGGAAAAGACGTTCATCCCAGATCGATTGTTGCTGCGAAGGCTTCAGACGGTGAAGAAAAGAGAGAAGACGCAGATGTATATGCTGCCAGAGAAGAAAACAGAGGAAAAGACGAGTTTAAAACTGATGAGGACAAGTTTCCTGCTGAACTTGACAGCGGCATTGCCGTACATGGTATTTTAGAAGTTATGCCTGACGGCTATGGTTTTATTCGAAGCGACAACTATCTGCCCGGTGAACGCGATGTGTACGTTGCGCCCAGTCAGATCAGACGTTTTGCTTTAAAAACAGGAGACATTCTGGATGGCAATACCAGAATTAAGACCCAGGGAGAGAAATTTGCAGCCCTCTTATATGTTAAAAGTATCAACGGATATACACCGGAAGAAGCTGCTAAGAGACGTAACTTTGAAGATATGACCCCTATTTTCCCCAATGAACGTCTTCATTTGGAAATGCCGGGAGCCAGCATTGCCATGAGGATCATGGATTTGATCAGTCCTGTAGGAAAGGGACAGCGTGGTATGATCGTATCACCTCCTAAGGCAGGTAAAACCACTTTGCTTAAAGATGTGGCTAAATCCATCAAGCGGAATAATCCTGAGGTTCATCTGATCATTCTTTTGATTGATGAAAGACCTGAGGAAGTAACGGATATCAAAGAAGCTATTGAAGGGCCTAATGTAGAGGTTATTTATTCTACCTTCGATGAACTTCCGGAACATCACAAGCGCGTTTCCGAAATGGTAATTGAAAGAGGAAAACGTCTTGTGGAACATAAAAAGGATGTTATGATTTTAATTGACAGCATTACCAGGCTGACCCGTGCCTATAACCAGACAGTTCCGCCCAGCGGCAGAACTTTATCCGGCGGTCTTGACCCGGCGGCACTCCATATGCCTAAGCGCTTTTTTGGTGCAGCAAGAAATATGAGAGAAGGCGGTTCCCTTACGATTCTGGCAACAGCTCTTGTGGACACAGGCAGTAAGATGGATGATGTAGTATATGAAGAATTTAAGGGAACAGGCAACATGGAATTAGTGCTTGACCGTAAGCTTTCAGAAAAGCGGGTATTCCCGGCTATTGATATTCCCAAATCAGGAACCAGAAGAGAAGATCTGCTGCTTGCTTCTGATGAACTGGAGGCAATTAATATTATCCGCAAGGCATTAAACGGATTAAAACCGGAAGAAGCCGTAGACAAAGTTTTGGACATGTTTGCAAAAACAAGAAATAATCAGGAGTTTGTAAATATGGTCAAAAAAATAAAATTCATCTGATAAAAAGTGCTTGCATACTATGATAAGCTATGATACAATTAAAAAGCTGTTTCGAGTAAATAGTAAGCACGTATGTGCATTGGATGGGAACATATATAAAATTACGGTTTTTATAGAGAGGTGAAACAATGAAAGAGAATATTCATCCTGAGTACTATCAGGCAACAGTAACTTGCAACTGTGGCAACACATTTGTAACAGGTTCAACCAAGAAAGATATTCACGTTGAAGTTTGTTCTAAATGCCATTCATTCTACACAGGCCAGCAGAAGGCAGCTAGAGCTGATGGACGTATTGAGAAGTTCAATAAGAAATATGGTGTAGTAAACAAATAGGTTATGTAAACAATAAGGTTGAGGTGTTACAACTACATCTCAACCTTATTTTGTGTGAATAAAAATGAGGTATTTGATATGAGAAACAAAAAAACCAACCGTTCCTCAGGAATCGGAGGTCAGGCAGTTTTAGAAGGCATAATGATGAAAAACAAAGATGAATATGCAATAGCTATTCGCAAGCCTGACGGAGAAATCGAAGTGGAAGTAGACGTATTCCATGGGATGTTACATGGAAGCAGTTTGCAGAAAATCCCTTTTGTCAGGGGTATTTTCAACTTTATTGATTCCATGGTCCTTGGCATGAAATCCATTAATTATTCGGCCTCTTTCTATGAAGATGAAGAAGCGAAGGAAACTGTTTTAGATAAGGTGCTTAATAAAGTATCCGGGGGTAAGGCCGAGAGCATTCTGATGGGAGCAACCACGATATTTTCCATAGTGCTGGCAGTGGGAGTTTTTATTTTGATTCCGTATTTTTTATCATCATGGCTGTCACAATATATTCGAAATGACTCTCTTCTTGCCATTATAGAAGGTGCCATCAGAATTGCAATTTTTCTCGCATATGTAGTAGGCATTAGCCTGATGAAGGATATTCGCAGACTGTACCAGTACCATGGGGCGGAGCATAAGTGTATTAATTGTATTGAAAAGGGCAGACCTTTAACTGTCCATAATGTTATGAGAAGTTCCAGAATTCATAAGCGCTGCGGTACCAGCTTTATGTTTTTTGTAGTGTTTGTAAGTATTATTTTATTCTTCTTTATCAGAGTGGAGAATCCTCTTTACAGGGTATTGTTCCGAATTGCATTGATTCCGGTTATTGCAGGAATTTCCTATGAAATTATCAGACTGGCAGGAAGAAGTGACAATATTTTCGTTAAAATTATTTCCGCACCGGGTATGCTGCTTCAGAGATTGACTACGAAAGAACCTGACAGAAGTATGGCGGAAGTAGCAATCAAAGCTGTGGAAACGGTATTTGACTGGAAAGCTTATCTGAAAGATACATTCGGTTATGAGATCGATGATTCCTGGCTGGCGGATGAAGAAGAAAGTGATTCAGAACCCACTTAGAGGATAGAAAAATGGAGTATCAGGAAATTTACAGATGGGGTGTTTTGCAGCTGCAGGAGGCCGGAATTGAAGAGGCAGCCTTAGATGCAAGGCTGCTTCTTGAGAATATCTGTGGTACAGGCAGGAATGATTTATTGGTCCATGGCCAAAGAGAGGTCCCTGAGGATCAGCATCAGAGCTATGCTGCCTGTATTTCTAAACGCAAAGTGCATATCCCTCTCCAACAGATCATAGGATATCAGGAATTCATGGGACTTACCTTTAAGGTAACGCCTGATGTGCTGATTCCCAGACAGGATACAGAAATTTTGGTGGAAGAAGTCATGAGATATCTTCATGACGGCATGCGTATTCTGGACATGTGTACCGGAAGCGGCTGTATTCTGCTAAGTCTATTACATTATTCTAATGACTGTGAAGGAACAGGGTGTGATATTTCCGAAAAAGCCCTTGCCATAGCAGAAGAAAATGCGAGGCTTCTTTCTGAAGAAGCTGTTTTTATACAAAGCGACCTGTTTGAGTATGTAGAAGGAAAATATGAATTTATTGTATCCAATCCTCCTTATATTCCCACAGAAGTGATTCCTACGCTCATGGAGGAAGTGAGAGAGCATGAACCCATAGCAGCCCTTGATGGCAGAGAGGATGGCCTTTATTTTTACAGAAAAATCATCAAAGAGGCCGGAAAGTTTCTATGTCCCGGGGGAATGCTTTTTTTTGAAATAGGGTTTGATCAGGCTGAAAGTGTCAGTCGCCTGATGGAAGAGGCAGGATTTTTAGAAGTGACTGTCTGCAAGGATTTTGCAGGACTTGACAGAGTAGTGCATGGCGTTTACAAAGCTTGATAAATTGACTGATACCGTAACAAAATAGTTGATAAATTTGTGCAGACCATGGAAAGGATAAAGGGATAGATATGTTTGATAAACTGGAAGACTTATTGATTCGTTTTGAAGAGATTATGGGGGAACTTGGGGAACCCAGTGTAACTAATAATCAGGACAGATTCCGTAAGCTGATGAAGGAGCAGAGTGAATTAACGCCCCTTGTTGAAGCTTATAAGGAATATAAAAAGAAAAAGCAGGATGTGGAAGATTCTCTTGTCATGCTGGAAGAGGAATCTGATGAAGATATGAGGGAAATGCTGAAGGAAGAACTTAATGCGGGGAAAAAGCGTATTGAGGAACTGGAGCAGGAACTTAAGATTCTCCTGCTGCCTAAAGACCCTAATGATGACAAAAATGTTATTGTGGAAATCCGTGCCGGTGCAGGCGGTGATGAGGCAGCTTTGTTTGCAGCTGAGATATATCGTCTTTATGTTCACTATGCAGAGGGACAGCGCTGGAAGGTGGAAACGATGAATGTCGATGAAATCGGTATCGGCGGCATGAAGGAAGTGAATTTCATGATTTCCGGTCAGGGCGCTTATTCCAAACTGAAGTATGAAAGCGGTGTGCATCGTGTACAGCGTGTGCCTGAGACAGAATCCGGAGGACGTATACACACTTCTACCATCAGTGTTGCAGTGATGCCGGAAGCAGATGAGGACATCGATATTGTTATTGATGAAAAAGATATCCGCATTGATGTTATGCGTGCTTCAGGAAACGGCGGACAGTGTGTCAATACTACTGATTCGGCAGTGCGTCTGACACATTATCCTACGGGGATTGTAGTATACAGCCAGACAGAAAAGTCGCAGCTGCAGAATAAGGCAAAAGCCTTTGCGTTATTGAAAGCAAAGCTTTATGATATGGAGCAGCAGCAAAGACATGATGCGGAAGCAGAAATGCGCAGAAGCCAGATCGGTACCGGGGATCGCTCTGAAAAGATCCGTACTTACAATTTTCCTCAGGGACGTGTAACGGATCACCGTATTGGACTTACGCTGTATAAACTGGATAAGATCATGAACGGAGATATCCAGGAGATCATTGATGCATGTATTGCCGCAGATCAGGCAGCAAAACTTGCAAAGGTGAATGAGAACTGAAGCGCCTGATCTGCTGAGATCAAGGCAGCAAAACTTGCAAAGGTGAATGAGAACTGAAAGGTAGTGTAGACGCAGGATTTGTACGGGGATTGAACATGAAAAAAGCATATAGCAAATACTTGGTTGTTATACCGGTTATACTGGCCCTTTTATTAACCGGATGTGCGGAAGAAAAGAGGCCGGCTATAGAGAAAATGGCAAAAGACAGTTCTTTGCAGGAAACAGCAGATCCTTTATACCTGGCGAGCGAAGAAGTATCTTCACAAATAGTTTTTGAAGGGCAGGATGTGGAAGGAAATGAAATTTCCTCCGCAGTTTTTTCCCAGTCGAAGCTTACAATGATAAATGTATGGGCAACTTACTGCAATCCATGTTTAAGTGAAATGCCCGGACTTGGCCAGCTGGCCGGTGAATATGCTCCCGAGGAATTCCGGATCATAGGAATCATCAGTGATGTACTGGAAGGAGATAATGAAGAAAACATAAACCTTGCTGCAGATCTGATAGAGCAGACCGGTGCGGACTATACGCAGCTGCTTTTAAATGAATCAATCTTTTATGCACTTCTTACTGATGTGACAGCTGTTCCAACTACCTTTTTTATTGATCAAAACGGAGTGATTGTGGATACGGTAGTTGGAGCCATGGAAAAATCAGCATGGGAGGACAGGATCAATGGGCTTTTGGAAGAACAGTAAACAGACAGCATGGCTTTTGGGACTGCTTATGGGAATTTTATTTCTAGGGTTGGGTGCTGCCCAGAACCAGTTTTCTGTAATATGGAGAAAAGCTGTAATGATCTGTATGGAATGCATAGGAATCGGGTGAAAGTATGAAAAGACTGCGGATAAGTGTGCAAATCCTTTTTACCGTTCTGACAAACGGATATGCATATGGTTTTCTGAATGGAAAAATATATCAGGGAAGTCTGAAATATGTCTGTGTTCCGGGATTGAATTGCTATTCCTGCCCCGGAGCGTTTGCTTCCTGCCCCATTGGAGCGCTGCAGGCTTTGCTGAATCGACAGGGATTTCATATTCCATTTGCAGCACTTGGATTTTTGTTTTTGTTTGGAAGCCTGTTAGGTCGATTTGTCTGTGGTTTTCTTTGCCCCTTTGGACTGGTGCAGGATCTTTTATATAAAATCCCCATTTTTAGCAAAAGAAAAAGACTGCCTTTTCATCATATCTTAAAATATGGTAAATATCTTGTTCTGTTCCTTCTTGTTTTGACAGGTTCGTTGTTTTTGTTTGGCGGATTCGCCAAGATTCCTGCATTTTGTAAATACTTATGCCCATCAGGCACACTGTTTGGCGCCATACCGCTTCTTGCAGCAAACCAGTCTCTTCGCAGTCAAGTGGGCGGACTGTTTTTCTGGAAGTTTGGAATATTACTTTTTATCATATTGCTGTCTGTCAAGGTTTACCGTCCATTCTGTCAGTATTTGTGCCCCTTGGGTGCAGTTTATGGGTGGTTCAACCGCTTTAGCCTTGTTCAAATTCAATGGGAAAAGGAAAAGTGTATTTCCTGCATGGCTTGTGAGAAGGTATGTCCGGCAGAGCTTTCCATAAAGGAAATATCAAGGTCTCCGGAATGTATAAGATGCGGCAGATGCGTGGAAAACTGTCCAGGCAAATGCCTGCATCTTACGATAGGCGGAAAGTAAAGCCTTTTTGATGAAGACAGAGCAATACTTTGCAGGAAATAGCTGCTGTTCAATTGTGAAGCTATTGATCAGCCTTTTTTGAGAAATATATTGTGTACTGCTCATCGGAAATATCATAAAGAGGAACAAAGGTTATATCCTCTGACTGCCCGGTGGTACGATAGGTGCTCTGCTGCCATGGGAATGTATCATAAGTATGCTCTGTAACATAAGATAATGCACTTTCCGGAGCATCCTTATCCATAGCAATACCGTAGTCTTTATCACAAAGACCTGCAAGAACAACAGGACCTTCCATAAAAGCTGTCATATTGGGCATATCGGGAAGGGATGAAGTTCTGAGGGCTGCTGTGAAATAAAGACTTATCACATCATCAGACCATATCTTTTCAATATCAAAATATCCGTTATTTACCGTAACCTCTTTAACTTCCTTGCCATTTATAATTACAACGGGGTTGTTTTTAGTCCAACCCGGAATGCGGAGCGAAAGAGTGAATTTTTCAGGGGTGTTGGCTTTAACAGTAATTTTCAAGAACCAGCGGGACATTCTGCTGTCATCGTATTCATCGAAAAATGCGCCGTCATTGTAATACTTCATATCAACGTTTTGTGTCACCACTACATTGTCACTGCGTTTATACTCGGAGGGAATGTATTGACCTATGATCAGGCGATTGCTTTCCGCATCTTCGTAGTAACAAAGGGTTGGATAGAGTGTTTGAGACTGAACCATAGTGCCGTGACAACACCAGAAATCGTGGGTTTTAGTACCCCATTTCTTTTGGCTGCCTGACTTCATGGGAAGAAAATATGTGGGCATACCTGTATGCTTATTCTGTTGTGCGAGAAAACCGTTATAGAGGTTTTGCTCAATATATTCTGCATAAACAACATCCCCTGTAAAACGGTAAAGGTAATCTGCAAGACGAACCATATTATATACGGTGCAGAACTCCTGATTTCTTTCACCCATAAACTGACCGAGAAGATGAGGCGCGATCCAATATTCACCGGCGCCCTGACCGCCTGTGCAATAGGCTTCTCTGTCATTTACTGCACTTTGCCAGAATTTTTCGGCAAGAACACGCCATTTGACGTCACCTGTTACTTCGTACATTTTAGCAGCGCCATGTGACCAGGGGATACTTGCATTTTCATGGCAGTTAGTAAGGGCATCGATTCCTTCATCAAGCTTTCGGAAAATAGAGGGATGACTGTAACGCCGGGCAAGGATCAGATACTTTTCTTCCTTTGTAAGTTCATAAAGGCTTGCCCACACTTCAAGCATACCGCCTTCCTCACCGCTGTAAACTGCGTGAGGATTTTTTTCTTCCATGGAAGCTGTCCACTCCATATACCAATCAGCCGCATGACCAAGAATGTTTAAAGCAGTTGTATTCCTGGCGTATATGTATGCATGGAGAAGTCCAAGAAGCGTCTTGTGCATTACATACTGAGGGGACCATATATATTCGTTGTTTTCAAGTTTTTTGAAGTATTTTTCAGGAATTGGGCCAATCCATTTTCCCCCGTTAAGCACACGGCAGTGTTCAAGTTCGTCAATAATTACATCAAGTTTTGCTTTAAGTTCCCTGTCCTTATTTGTGGCAACGAGCATTGAAGCAGCTGAAAGCCAGTGCCCGAGAAAATGTCCCCTAAGCTGGCAGGTGGGCGCTTCCCAGCCCCAATGTATTTCTGCAGCTATAGGGTCGTGAAGTATGGGAATTACAATGCCTGCTTCAAGGTAGAAATTCTGGAGAAGACCTTGTTTTTTCAGTTCCATAAGGTAACTTCTGTTGGTTTCGGAGCGTTCATTGAAAAGACCGGGCAAAAGATGAACATTTTCAAAATTGATTTGATTGAGCATGGCAAATTCCTCCATTTATGAATTAGTATGCATCTATTATATAGCTTTTCCCATCATTTGTCCTCAGAATAATTGCTGTCTTTTACAAGTACTTTAAAATAAATCTTGTACCATGAAAAAGGGTAACCTTAATAAAACCCGTTATTGCGGATTCTTTGGAAAAGTATGATAATGTAAACGGATTTACTTATATAGTTTCATTGCACATAGGAGAGGTAAATTATGCCTATAACAATTGATCATCAGCTGCGAGAGCAAATAACTCACGACGCATCAGTTTTTCCTATCACATATTTTCATGATGAACTTGCCACATTGCCGAACTGGACGGGGCCTTTACATTGGCATCCCGAATTTGAGATTGCCACAGCTAAGAGCGGTATCCTGGACTTTCAAGTGGGACAAAAACATCTCACATTGGAAGCCGGGGACAGCATATTTATTAACGGTAATATACTGCATGGATTCCGACAGGTATCCGGCGATGTACCCGACCCGATGCCCAATATCGTTTTTTCCGATATGATATTCGCACCGGGAACCAGTGTGATCTACCAGAAGTATATTCGTCCCATCGCCGGCTCTGACGCATTACCTTTTATCCTGTTCAGGCACGGAAACAGCTGGCACAATGAGGTAAATCGTTTGGTGGAGGACATTTACTGTCAATTGCGGGAACGTAACGCTTGCTATGAAATGGTTGTCCAACGCGATCTCAACAGTATTTTTGAATACTTATTCCGACATTTTGATGACTTGCCCAAGTCCGAAGCCACACGCATACAAATCAACTCCCAGATACGTATCCAACAGATGCTGGCCTACATCTACACGCATTATGCTGAATCTGTCACCCTTGATGATATTGCCCGTGCCGCTGACATCAGCCGCAGTGAGGCAGGACGTTGTTTCAATGCATATCTGGGGTGTTCGCCGGTAGACGCTTTAATCCAGTACCGGCTTCAAACCGCCTACAGGCTGCTTGGCGATACAACGCTGACTCTTCAGGAAATCAGCCATGCCTGCGGCTTCAACTCTGTAAACTATTTCAGCCGCCAATTCCGGCGGACTTATGGATATGCACCCGGTCAAAACCGCACTTTGGGAAAATAGTGCGGTTTTTAGACGTTATTGTATCTTTTTGTGCCCTGTCTTAGATGATATAATGAGCGTTAGCGAGAAGAATGAGTTTACTTATTCGGCGAGCGGCAAATGACGATCATAAATCGCAGATTTATGATCTAATAAACTCAAAAATCCAGCCGCTATGCGGCTGCCGCGCTACGCGCTCAAAGATTTTTTCGTTATCATGTCAGGTGAAATCAAATGCTCCCTTCGTTCGCGCTTGATTTCCTGCTGACATGATACATTCGACTAATGAAAAAATTTAAGTTTACGAGGAGGTTTTAAGATGGAATTTAAATGGCTGAATGAAGGGGAAA
>CAZTKJ010000078.1:0-10914 GCA_964614185.1 uncultured Lachnospiraceae bacterium | reverse complement strand
AGCAAGGCATGAAATGCCTGCGAATTCAGCACTTGGATTCCGCAGATAATCTGTGCCCCGAATGCTTGCATTCAAGGGGCTTTTGTTATGTGTTTTTGTTCATAGGAACGCAAGAAATGACGAAATAGATGCGAAGCATCTATGAGTTCTTTTCTGCGTTCGCAGATAACGTCTGGGAATTGTTCGCAGATAACGTCTGGGAATTGTTCGCAGATAACGTCTGGGACTTGCCTGCAGATAACAATTGGAAAACAAGAGATGACCGATACGGCACAATGCAGAATAGAGGTTTTTACTTAACATTTAAGAACGTTTGGGGTATAATATGTTCAAAACAATGCAGATTATGTAGAGGTGATCATATGTGTGATGTAAAGAAATATGAAAAAATCTATGAAGATATAAAAAGCCTCCAACCAGAAGATACTCTACAGCTTGTATTAGAGGCGGAAACAGAAGAACAAAGATGTTTTTATGAGATGGTTGGTGATTTTCTCCTGCAAAGGAAACAACGTCAGGTAATAGAAAGGAAACTCTTCTAGTGAGAAAATATATACTGATAGCGGGCGTCAATGGAGCAGGAATACAGAAAGGATCCTGCTTACATTTTTGTGTTTTTATAAAACCATAACTATGTTATACTTATAAAGCAGTCATTACGTCAGATGTACCAGGCAGGAGACATAGCAATGAATCCAATCATTAAATACAGAGGCGGTAAATCAAAGGAAATCATACACTTTGTACGAAACATGCCTAAAGAGTATGACAGATATATAGAACCTTTTCTTGGCGGTGGTGCACTGTATTTTTACCTGCAGCCTGAAAAGGCTATTGTAAATGATATCAATACCAGACTGTATGAGTTTTACAAAGGCATACAGCAATCCTATCCGGAGATAAGACTCCAGCTTGATGGTCTGCAAAAGCTTTACGAGGATAATCAAAGAGAATATGAGCGCTTGAAGGTAGCAAATCCAGAGAGCCGTATAGAGAATAAAAATGAAGAACTGTATTATACTTTGCGGGATGCATTCAATCATAAAACTGATAGTGAATATATGGATGCAGTGATTTATTTTTTTATTAATAAGACTGCTTATTCAGGTATG
Organism: uncultured Lachnospiraceae bacterium; assembly: GCA_964614185.1. Lineage (GTDB taxonomy): Bacteria > Bacillota > Clostridia > Lachnospirales > Lachnospiraceae > Suilimivivens. The sequence goes on along the minus strand of CAZTKJ010000078.1, from coordinate 9,802 downwards.
ATACGATACAATGCCTATGGAGAATACAATGTACCTTTTGGAAGATACAGAAATTTAAATACTCATTTGATTACAGAGGAACATTATGAACTGCTTAAGCGCACGGAACTTTATAACTTAGATTATTCAAAAATATTCGATATGACCGAAAGTAATGATTTTATGTTCCTTGATCCACCCTATGACTGCATTTTCAGCGACTATGGAAATCAAAATTATAGGGATGGATTTGGAGAAGATGAGCATAGACGGTTAGCCAATGACTTCAGGAATGTATCATGCAGAACATTGCTGGTCATTGGAAAGACAAAATTGACGGAAGAGCTGTATGAGGGATATATTGTTGAAGAATATGGTAAAACGTATGCTGTAAATATTAGAAATCGGTTCAAATCAGATGCAAGACATATGATTGTAACCAATTATCAAGAGTAAAAGGGGAAAAAAGAATATGCTGACATGTAAGGTAGATCTTAGTCAATTGGACGATAATAGTCTGCAATGCGGAGAGTGCAGAAAATGTAAAGGAATATCTAAACTGGATTATCCCTTTGAAAAAAACTTACATACATCAAGGGATCTGGTTAATGAATTAATCAACTATGTAAACAAAAATACTCCATATTTGGCTGTGGAAACATCAATAAACAAGAATCCTGATATAGATGTATATAAAGATAAATCCCATCAGGAATTACTGTGCAGAATAGAAGCAAAGTTTCTGGAAGGACAGGGATTTATGACGGCAGAAAGAGTTGGGTTATATCCAAAGGAAACACTGGTTGTTGATGAACCCAAACTTCAAAGTTATTTTGCGTGCAAAGAAAACGATAGAAAAACCGGAAAAAATATTCCGATTTATGTTGTCTGGAAATTTGACAAACCCTGTGATGATGTAGGTGGAATTACTGTTTTTCAGGAGATCGATATCTTACGTCAGATATATCAAAAATATGGTGATACAAGGAAAATTAATAGAGCTACCGGGGAAAACGATTATCAAAACGGAGTTAAAAAGGGAATTACAGAAAAATATCATTTTTCTATAAGAGAATGTGAGCCAATAGAAAACCTTATACCGATTATGATGAGAGAATAGAAAGGAAGAACATCTTTAATATGCTGGCATTTGAATGTGATTATCTTGAAGGAGCTCATGAAAAAGTATTGCAGCGCCTGATAGAGACTAATTATGAAAAATTACCGGGATATGGCAATGACAAATATTGCAAAAGCGCCAGAGAGAAAATAAGAAAGGTCTGCGGTCATCCGGATGCAGATGTGTATTTTCTGATGGGAGGCACACAGACTAATGCCGTCATTATATCTGCCATGCTGCGGGATTACGAGGGCGTGGTTGCAGCACAGACAGGGCATGTCAATGTGCATGAGGCCGGCGCCATTGAATATACAGGCCATAAGGTACTGACAGTTCCTGCTCATCAGGGCAAAATGCAGGCAGATGAGTTAGAAGAAATGCTTTGCGCTTTCTGGCAGGATGCTTCCCATGAACATATGGTATTTCCCGGCATGGTTTATATTTCCCATCCTACGGAATATGGCACCTTATATAGTAAAAAAGAACTTGAAGAGATTTCGGAGATCTGCCACAGATTTAAAATTCCGCTATACTTAGACGGCGCTCGTCTGGGATATGGATTAATGAGTGAAGATACAGATGTTGCGCTGCATGATATTGCTGAATATTGTGATGTATTCTACATAGGGGGAACAAAAGTAGGTGCATTCTGTGGAGAGGCAGCAGTGTTTCCAAGAGGAAATGCACCGGAATATTTTATGACTATAGTGAAACAACATGGAGCCATGTCTGCCAAAGGCCGTTTGCTGGGAGTGCAGTTCGATACACTTTTTACAGACGATTTGTACTTTGAAATCAGCGCCCATGCAATCAGGATGGCTAAGAAGCTGAAAGAGGGATTTAAGCAAAGAGGATATTCCTTTTACCTGGATTCTCCTACAAACCAACAGTTTGTTGTGCTTACCAACAAAGAAATAGAAAGATTGCAAAAGAAAGTCAGCTTTGACCTTTGGGATAAACCTGATGCAGAGCATACGGTAGTGAGGTTTGCCTCCAGCTGGGCTACGAAAGCGGAAGATATTGAGGCCCTGATGCAGTTGCTGGATGAGAAATGACAGTAGAAATGTAAAAGAATATTGTATATAATTGTTTTGTAAAGTTATGTTATAAACCTAAATTACTTTAGAATGGAGACAGATATGAAATATAAGATTTTAATAACAGGAAATAATGATTCAGCCATTGATGATTTCTTTGTTCAGATGAATGATAATTTTGAGGCAATGACTACTTCCATCCGGTATGAAGATGTTATCAGACATATCAATTATTTTTCGCCGGATATATTTATATGCTGTCTCTATAATGAATCCCGGGATGATATTAATCAGATAGCCAGCGTCAATTACAGACTATCCCAGTCCCGTATTCCTTTTGTCCTTATCGGCTCCAAAGAAAACTGCGATGAATTTGAAAGAATTGCAATGAATGTTTCAGATCTGACATTGCACAGGCCCATATCTGTCAGTACTATTCAGGAGAGACTTTTAAAATTAATGGAAAGCAGAGGCTCTGGTGAAACGTCTGCCGGGAATAAGGAAGGGCTCTCTGCGGCAGAGAGTATTTATGCAGATCCGTCTTATGCTCAGTTAATATCTGCTTTGGGCCAGTTCTCCGATCAGGGGATAGGAACGCCGCAGCGTAAGCATATTCTGGTAGTAGATGATAATTCCATGATGTTAAAGGTGATTAAAGAGCATCTTCATGAAAAATATGATGTAGCAACTGCTGTCAACGGCAAGATTGCCTTAAAATTTTTGGAGAGAAAAAAGACAGATTTGATTTTGCTGGATTATGAGATGCCTGGGGAAAATGGTCCCGCCGTATTGGAAAAACTGCGCGCTTCCGATGCCACCAAAGACATACCGGTTATTTTCCTGACCGGAGTTACAGAGACAAAGAAAATTCAGGAAGCCCTTATCCTAAAGCCACAGAGCTATCTGCTAAAGCCTATTGACCGTGAAAAACTGTTAGAAGCAATTGCCAAGATCATTGGTTAAACTGTTGTATGTGAAAAGCAGATACATACAAAGAGGACTGACATATGAGTATAAATTATGAATTACGATTAACTGACCTGATTGATACCGAAATCTTGCAAAAGATACAGGACGGCTTTTCCAATATGACAGGTATGGCTGCACTTACCACAGATGCAGATGGTGTGGCTGTAACGGAAGGTTCTAATTTTTCTGATTTTTGTATGAAGTATACAAGAACATCCAAAGTCGGCTGTGCGCGCTGTGAGCAGTGTGACAAGCAGGGTTCGGAAATGGCTCTGGAAAACGGAACATCCATTATTTATTTCTGCCATGCAGGACTTATGGATTTTGCTGCCCCTATTATGGTAAATGGGAAAATGATGGGATGTTTTATAGGAGGGCAGGTTCTTACAGAAGCACCGGATCCTGATAAAATGAAAAAAATTGCCGAGGAGATCGGCGTGAATCCGGAAGAGTACTTTGATGCAGCCCAGAGAGTCCATATTGTGAAACAGGAGGTTATCGACAATTCCGCAAAGTTCCTTTATACTCTGGCAGATGTATTATCGGATATGGCATATAACAAGTATCTTGTTTATCAGGCCAATATTGAGTTGGAAAGATCGGGAAATATGAAATCCGACTTTCTTGCCAATATGAGTCATGAGATCAGGACTCCCATGAATGCCGTAATTGGTATGGCAGAAATGGCGCTTAGGGAAGAACTGCCTCTTGCCGCAAGAGAATATATTAATCAGATTAAAGAAGCAGGCAAATCCCTGCTTACCATTATCAATGATATTTTGGACTTTTCAAAAATAGAATCGGGGAAAATGGACATTAATGAAGTAGATTACGAACCTATGTCCATGGTATATGACGTAGCTAATATTGTTATGACAAGACTGAAGGAAAAAGATGTGGAATTGATCCTTGATATTGCGCCCAATCTGCCAAACAGGCTGATGGGAGACAATATCCGGATTAAGCAGGTGCTCCTGAATCTTGCAAATAATGCGGCGAAATTCACATCTGAGGGCCAAATCATTGTTAAAATGGATTATGTGAGTATATCCCCAGGTGAAATTGAACTGCATATTTCCGTTGAAGATACCGGAATCGGAATTAAAAAGGAAGATATTGGGAAGCTGTTCCAGTCTTTTCAACAGGTGGACAGTAAGAGGAACCGTAATATTGAAGGCACCGGACTTGGACTTGCCATTTCAAAAAGGCTGTTGACTTTGATGAACGGTAAAATCTGGCTGGAAAGCGAATATGAAAAGGGAAGTAAGTTTTCCTTTGTCCTTCCACAGAAAATTATTGATGAAACGCCCAGTATTGGTATTAAAAATCCATCCTCCATTATAGTTGCAGGATTGATTGCAAATCCTTACGTAAAGGAAAGCCTGTATTCCGATGTTGCTGCTCTGGGGGTAGAGTATCTGCGTCTGCTTTCCCTTAAGGAACTGGAGAATATTCCGGATAATAAAAGAGTATTTCTTTTTATTGAATATCCCATGTTTTCGGAGGAAGTTGAAGAATATGTAAAATCCCATTCACGGATTACTGCTGTTCTTCTTATTAATTTTTATGACCATGTAGACTATAATATTTCCAATCTTCTGATTTTAAAGAAGCCTCTTTTTGCACTGAATATTGCCATGATATTAAATGGAGAGGAAATGCATCTTAATGATGATACTGATGAAAAGGAATTTGATTTTATAGCCCCCGATGCCCAGATCCTTATAGTTGATGATAATGCTGTTAATCTGACTGTGGCAGAAGGACTTTTAGAACCGCTGAAGATGAAAATAGATACGGTGACCAGCGGCAAAGCTGCTATTGATAAGATTGCAAACTCTCATTATGATATTATTTTTATGGATCATATGATGCCGGAACTGGACGGTGTGGAGACAACACGTATTATCAGACGTTTTCATTTCGAGTACAATGATGTGCCGATCATTGCACTTACTGCCAATGCAGTGGAAGGAACAAAGGAAATGTTCTGCCGGGAGGGAATGAATGACTTTATAGCTAAACCTATTGAAATCCGCATGCTGGTTGCGAAGGTAAGACAATGGCTTCCGGTTGAAAAGATTCAAAAAGTCTACCATACCCAGAATCTTGGGCAAAGTACGAGAAAAATAGATAATATTGTAGTCGGTGATCTGGATATAAAATTTGCTATGAGATTTTTGGTCGGAGAAGAGCTGTTTTGGAAAGTTTTAAAGGTTTATTATCGCAGTATTGACAAAAAAGCGAAATTGATTAAATCCATGGAAGAACAGGGGGATTGGACCGGATATACAATAGAAGTCCATGCGCTTAAGAACTCTTCCAAGCAGATTGGAGCCATAGAACTGTCTGAAAAAGCAGCCAATTTGGAGAAAGCCGGTAATGCAAGAGATATTGCCGTCATACACAGAGATACAGATAAAATGCTGGAGAAATATCTTTCCTATCTGCCGGTATTAGAACCTTTCTGTGCAGATAAAGAGGAAGAAGAGGCAGGGAAAAAGGATATTTCTGAGAGCATAAGGGAAGACTGTTTTTCAAAAATGCGGACAGCCCTTGATAATCTTGACATGGATCAGATGGAAGAAGTAATTGAGGAAATGAACCAATATCACTATGATTCCTGGCAGAAGGATTTATTTATGGAACTGAAGGAGGCCGTGGAAGAAATTGAGGTTGACAGATGTGAAGCAATTCTGCTAAATTGGGAAAGCAAAATCATGAATATGTAAAGTAAAATAATATAACATAAATGGAGGAAAATATGAACCAAGAGAAAAAAATCCCTTACAAAATCTATCTGGAAGAAAAGGAGATGCCTACAAGCTGGTACAATGTACGTGCTGATATGAAAAACAAACCGGCTCCGCTTTTAAATCCGGGAACACTGCAGCCTCTTACCTTTGATGAGATGCGCGGTATTTTCTGTGATGAGCTGTGTAAGCAGGAACTGGATGATACTACGGCATTTTTTGAAATTCCGGAAGAAATTAAGAAATTCTACAAAATGTACAGACCGTCACCATTGGTACGGGCTTATTGTCTGGAAGAGAAATTGCAGACACCGGCTAAGATATATTACAAATTTGAAGGTAACAATACAAGCGGAAGCCACAAACTGAATTCTGCCATTGCTCAGGCTTATTATGCTAAGAAACAGGGTCTTAAGGGAGTTACTACGGAAACAGGAGCAGGACAGTGGGGAACTGCGCTGTCTATGGCATGTGCTTATCTGGGATTGGACTGCCAGGTATATATGGTTAAATGTTCCTATGAGCAGAAACCTTTCAGACGCGAAGTAATGAGAACCTATGGCGCTAATGTAACACCTTCTCCCTCAGACAAGACAGAAGTTGGACGTCAGATCTTAAAGGAATTTCCGGGAACAACAGGAAGTCTCGGCTGTGCCATTTCTGAAGCTGTAGAAGCAGCTACCACACAGGAAGGCTACCGTTATGTGCTGGGTTCTGTTTTGAATCAGGTGCTGCTTCACCAGTCAGTTATCGGGTTAGAGGCAAAAGCTGCCATGGATAAATACGGAATTAAGCCGGATATGATTATCGGCTGCGCCGGAGGCGGTTCTAACCTTGGAGGCCTGATCGCACCTTTTATGGGAGAACAGCTGCGGGGAGAGGCAGATTATGAATTTATTGCAGTAGAGCCTGCTTCCTGTCCCAGCTTTACAAGAGGTAAATACGTATATGATTTCTGTGATACGGGAAAAGTATGTCCGCTGGCTAAGATGTATACATTGGGCAGTGGATTCATTCCGGCAGCAAACCATGCAGGCGGACTTCGTTACCATGGCATGAGCTCTACTCTTTCCCAGCTCTATCACGATGGCTATCTGAAGGCAGTAAGTGTAGAACAGACTTCTGTATTTAATGCAGCGGAAGAGTTTGCAAGGGTGGAAGGCATTCTTCCGGCACCGGAGAGCTCACATGCTATCAGAGTTGCTATTGACGAAGCTTTAAAGTGCAAGGAGACCGGGGAAGAAAAGACAATACTGTTCGGACTTACCGGTACAGGATATTTCGATATGGTAGCCTATGAACGCTTCAATAACGGGGAAATGTCCGATTATATTCCTACAGATGCTGATCTGGAAAAGGGATTTGCAGGAATTCCCAAGTTTCCGGGAAACGAGATATAAGAATTCATGCAGGAAACTGCATCAGAAGTTGAGCGCAAGCTGTTTGGCTTGCGCTCTTTTATGTAATTATGAAATGTTCCATAGACAGTGAGAAATCTAAAGACATACATAATGGTTGAATAAAGCAGGTAAATCTGCTAAAATGAGATTTGTAGTCTTTTATCCTTATAGACAAAAGGCTGTAAAAACAGCTCAATAGGTATAGGCTTAAAATAGTGAGGTAAAGCATGAATTTAATTCAAAAGGTTTTTGGAACCCACAGTGAAAGGGAATTAAAAAGGATAGAAAATACAGTACAGGCAATAGAAGACTTACGTCCTTCCATGCAAGCCCTTTCCGATGAGGAACTGCGAGGAAAAACAGAAGAATTTAAGAAGAGATTTTCTGAAGGAGAGACTTTAGACGAACTTCTTCCGGAAGCTTATGCAGCGGTAAGAGAGGCAGCCAGACGTGTACTGAATATGGAGCACTACAGGGTACAGCTGATCGGTGGTATTATTCTTCATCAGGGACGTATTGCAGAAATGAAGACCGGTGAAGGAAAGACTCTGGTTTCTACGCTGCCGGCATATTTAAACGCCCTGGAAGGCAAAGGCGTGCATGTTGTTACGGTCAATGACTACCTGGCAAAGCGTGATGCAGAATGGATGGGAGAAGTGCATAAGTTTCTGGGACTTTCTGTAGGCGTTGTGCTTAACAGCATGAAGTCAGAAGAGAGGCGGGAAGCTTATAGCTGTGATATCACTTATGTAACCAATAATGAACTTGGTTTTGATTACTTAAGAGACAATATGGTCATCTATAAGGAACAGTTGGTGCTTCGTGATCTTCATTATGCCATTATCGATGAGGTGGACTCGGTGCTTATTGATGAGGCCAGAACACCACTTATTATTTCGGGACAAAGCGGTAAATCCACTAAGCTTTATGAGTTCTGTGATATTCTTGCCAGACAGATGCAGCGTGGAAAAGATATGGAAGACTTAAGCAAAATGGACGCCATCATGGGTGTGGAAAGAGAGGAAACAGGCGATTTTATTGTCAATGAAAAGGACAAGATCGTCAACCTGACTGCCCAGGGCGTAGCCAAAGTAGAGAAATTCTTCCAGATTGAGAATTTGGCGGATCCTGAGAATATTGAAATCCAACACAATATTAACTTAGCTCTTCGTGCCAATAATCTCATGTTCAGAGATCAGGATTACGTGGTGAAGGATGATCAGGTTCTGATCGTAGATGAATTTACAGGACGTATCATGCCGGGACGGCGTTATTCAGACGGTCTTCATCAGGCGATTGAAGCAAAAGAGCATGTAAAGGTAAAAAGAGAGAGCAAGACACTTGCCACTATTACCTTCCAGAACTTCTTTAATAAATTTAAAAAGAAAGCCGGCATGACAGGTACGGCTCTGACAGAAGAAAAAGAGTTTCGTGATATTTACGGCATGGATGTAATAGAGATTCCCACTAATATGCCAGTGGCAAGAAAGGATCTTCAGGATGCTGTTTATAAGACCAGGAAAGAAAAACTTCATGCCATTGTAGAGGCAGTTAAGGAAGCTCATGCAAAGGATCAACCGGTACTGGTAGGTACTATTACCATTGAAGCTTCTGAAGAACTGAGTTTTCTTTTAAACAAGCAGGGAATTCCCCATAAGGTTCTGAATGCCAAATTCCATGAACTGGAAGCTGAAATCGTAGCTGATGCAGGTATTCATGGCGCTGTTACCATTGCTACGAATATGGCAGGCCGTGGTACTGATATTAAGTTGGATGATGCGGCAAGGCAGGCTGGAGGTCTTAAGATCATCGGTACGGAGCGTCACGAATCAAGGCGTATTGATAATCAGTTAAGAGGACGTTCCGGACGTCAGGGCGATCCCGGTGAGTCCAAATTCTATATTTCATTGGAAGATGATCTGATGCGGTTATTCGGTTCCGAAAGACTGATCAATATGTTCAATGCTTTGGGAATTCCGGAAGATCAGGAAATTGAGCATAAGGCATTGACTAATGCCATTGAATCTGCTCAGAAGAAGATAGAAAGTAACAACTTTGGCATTAGAAAGAATCTGCTTGAATATGATCAGGTCATGAATGAACAGAGAGAGATCATTTATGAGGAAAGACGCCGTGTTCTTGACGGAGAAAGCATGCGTGATGCTATCTACAAGATGATTACAGATATTGTTGAAAATGCAATAGATATTTCCATCGGCGATGACAGTGATTTTGATGACTGGGATCTGGAAGAATTAAATACACTGCTTTTGCCTACCATTCCATTAAAGTATGTGAACAGAGGCCATATTAACACACCTAAGAAAAATGCTTTAAAACAGCAGTTAAAAGAAGAAGCTGTCAAACTTTATGAGGCCAAGGAAGCAGAATTCCCTGAAACAGAAAACATCAGAGAGCTAGAGCGTGTCATTTTGCTTAAAGCAATTGACAGAAAGTGGATGGATCATATCGATGATATGGAACAGCTCCGTCAGGGTGTAGGACTTCAGGCATATGGACAGAGAGATCCGCTGGTGGAATACA
>CAZTKJ010000077.1:0-11095 GCA_964614185.1 uncultured Lachnospiraceae bacterium | reverse complement strand
ACCGGGCAGAAAAACTTTTTGTTTTTTAATTGTCTACTTGACGGGTAGCACATCACAGTATGGGGTTCTCATCCTTTGCTTTCAAAATCTGAAACCTTCTGTCTACTTCCTGCTGTATTTGACTAAGGATTTCTTCATACTCCTTTTTAACCAGATGCTTTGTCCTTCCCATCATGGCCAGCCAATCTGATACCGGAATTTTTCTTCCTGTCGTTTCCGGATCATAACTTAACTTTGTCTTTCCTTTTTCTATTTCGTAAAGAGGAAAATAGCAGCTGTTTACTGCTGCCTCTATTACCATTCTCTCTGTGGAGGGTTTGTCATTCCAGTTGAGAGGGCATGATGACAGCGCTTTTATATAGGCTGTTCCCGCTGTTTTGGCATAATATGCAGCCTTGGCTGCCTTTTTTATAAAGTCCGTTGGATTACTTTCTGCTGCCGTTGCCACATAAGGGATTCCGGCAGATGCCATGATCTGAGGCATATCTTTATGGAAAAACGTTTTTCCACTTTGTTTTATCCCAATGTGCGAAGTTGAGCTTCTTGCTCCCAGAGGTGTGGAATAAGACAGCTGGTAACCTGTATTCATGTATCCGCCATTATCATATTCAAAAATCAGGATTTTGTTACCTCGTAAAGCTGTTCCCAGCGCCGATCCCATTCCAATGTCCATGCCGCCGTCGCCGCTGACCATAATAAAGATGATATCTCCCGGAGGAATTTCTCCCTTTTTCTGTTTTCTTTGACAGACTTCTGCTATTCCGCTTAAAGTTGCTGCACCATTTTGAAACAGATTGTGCACATAGGGAACCTTAAAACTGGTTCTGGGATATGCTGTTGTTACGATCATGCCACAGCCTGTCTGGAATAATAGCACTACAGGATCCTCAATTGCCCGCAAGAGCAGATTTACATTGACGGGGATTCCGCATCCCGGACATGCTCCATGTCCCGGCGCCAGTCTTTTGGGCATTTTTGTTGTTTCATTTAGGCTCCCACCTACAACCTTTACCTTTCCTTCCGATGTACTTTCTGCTTTTGTTATATCCAGTTTCGTCCTATCCGGCGTTAATGCTTCAAAAAAAGGACTTGCATCCCCTCCTTTGCCTTTGGCAACACCATAATAGGCAAAATCTGATGTATTTTCTTTTTCTGCCCACAGGAACATTTTCATAGCATCTTTTACAAAAAAATCTTTTCCCCCAAGACCATAAATAAGACTTTTGACCCTGGCATGACTCCCACTTTTCTGTAATGCAGCTCGCACTTCCAGTGACAGATTTCCTCCTCCTGCCCCATAACTGTCCTGCCTGTCGGCAATCAATATATTCTTTGCCGTCTGGCAGCAAGATGCCAGCTTCTTACCGGGAAAGGGCCGCAGCACATGGAGAGTTACTGCTCCTCTTTTCTTTCCCTTCTTTCGGGAATGATCTACTGCTTCTAATGATGTCTCAAAGGAAGAACCCAGCAGCAAGAGCAGCGTATCTGCATCCTTACTTCGATACCCTTCTACCTCCTCATAATACCGGCCTGACATCTTCCCGAAGTCCTTAAAAAGAACCGGCAGTATTTTTTCAACCTGTTTCATAGCAAGATGAAGCTGATACCTGTTATTGATCAAGTCCTGCTCATTCATATAAGAACCCACAGTAATAGGATGTCCTAAATCCAGAAAAGGATATTCTTCCTGTTTTTCCCCTATAAATTTTTTTACCGCCTGATCCTGTTCAAAACGCATACACCTGCACTTTTGATGACTGGTAAAGAAGCCATCATAGGCTACGGCCACAGGAAGCCTCACTTTTTCCGCCAGCTTTAAGGCAATAATGTTAAAATCATAAACTTCCTGTGCAGAATGGGCGAAAAGAATAGGCCAGCCCGCATTTAACAGGAACATAATATCACTGTGATCTCCTTTGATGGATAAAGGTCCGGAAACCGTACGACAGACTACATTCATCACCATAGGATAGCGCGTTCCTGACTGCACCGGAAACTGCTCCATTGCATATAAAAGACCATTTGCACTGGTGGCATTGATGACTCTCCCTCCTGCCACAGATGCCCCATAACAGATCCCGGCAGCACTGTGTTCTCCTTCTGCTGCTATCATGATCATATCCGTATCACCCTGGGCCTTCATAGCATCTAAATTTTCCGCAATCTGCGTAGAAGGAGTAATGGGATAGTAACCCATCAGGTCGTATCCGATCTGGCGGATTGCTATGGCTGCCATTTCATTACCGCTTGCATATTCCATGATCTGCTTTTCCACTATACTTCTCCTTTTTCCATTCTTTTTTCTGTAAGAAAAGACTCTGATGTAATGTAACCGTCGGGTCCTGCCTTCAAATAGTAATCAGGTTTTCTGATCAGCTCCTGATTAGGAAGAAAATATGATTTTTCCTGATGCTCTGCTTCTACTCCACACACCAGGGCATTAACGGGACATATTTCCACACAGCGAAGACATCCCTTACAATGATAATAATCAAGTCCCCGGTTTACCATCATTTCCCTGCCTTTATATTCTCCTTTTGCAAACTGGAACACCATATCCGGGCAGGTAGAATCACACAAACCACAGTTAATACACCTTTCCTTAATAAAAACAGGAATATATCCCTGTCTGGAAGGCGATACATCTACTGCCGCTGTACTGCCTGCTATAGGATTGACCCCTCCTATAGGCGCTGTATCATATCCCCATGCTGTATCCTCTTCACTTTCATCTGCTTTTTTTGATCTTTCTGAATAAATTTCTGTTTCTTTCTTTTTCCTTATTTCCTGAAAACCTCTTTCTATGCCTTCCAGATTTCCCTGTAGATTTTCAGGATATTTTCTTCCCAGCATATCCTTGCAGATTTCCTTTGCATCCTGCAGCGATCCAAAGCTCATAACCTTAACAATAGCTCCCAGCATGACCACATTAATTCTGGAATGAGTTTCCATGGCTATCTTCTGTGCCGGAATCACATAACAGCTCTTTACCTTTATGGGAATCTGCTCCCTTTTCCATCCTCCATCTAATGCCACAATAACTTCCGTATCCTCATTGCATCCTTCCCACACATTCTGCTCCTTTATCAGCGCCTGATGAAAAATAACCAAAAGATTGGGATGTATGACCGGAGAATGTACTCTGATCTCTCTTTTCTTTTCACAATACCGGATATGTCCCCTAACCGGTGTTCCTGTTTTTTCCGATCCATAGCTTGAAAAACCGGCGCTGTTCATGTTCAGATACTTTACCGCCAGCTCCCCCAGCATTTTTCCACATAAATTCGCACCCAGTCCGCCAATGCTTTCCAGGCGGATTTCATAATATCCATCCATAATTTGTCTTCTTTCTGCCGTATTTTCTAAATAGTAGTATGTCTTTTTTGCTAAAAATATACAAAAAATAACTCAGGAGATCATTCTCCTGAGTTATCCTATATAAAAACACAATCTCGTGGCCTTTAGCCCTTAGCGTTGTAACCATTGTTTCCTGTCAAGATATCAAAAATATCATTCCCGCTTCTATTATAACTGTAATTTCCTGTATATAAACTGCTGTTTAAAACAGACAAATTGGTTTCCGCATTGGCAGCAATTTTTTCAGCTCCTTCTTTTACCTTTCCGGCAAAAGAATCTTCTCCTCCGAAAACTTTTTGTCCGATGGAAATATCTGCTTTTTTCAAAGTCTCCTTATCCAATGATAATGTACCGTCACTGTTCTGGGTAATCCCCATTTCTGCCAAAGTGCTCTTAGCGCTTTGGAAATAATTTTTCAACTGCTTAAAATAAGCATTATTTGCCGCGCTGCTTTCCTTGGACAAAGTATTCATCAATGTATTGTAATCATCGATAAATTCCGTAATTTCTTCTTCTGCCTGTTCTTTATATTTGGCACGTTCCTCTTCTGTAATCTCCTCCCACTGTCTGTCGTAGATCTTCTGCAATACTTCGGCACGCTTTTTAATGCTTTCGCCTGCTTTTTTCATGGAAGTATAGTTTGTTTTTGATTCCAGTGTAGGCAAAACCTTATTCTTATTCTTTGTCTTTGCTGCATCAGATGCTGCCGACCCGGTCTTACTATTTGAACTTTTATTCAGTACACTTCCTATTGCCGTATTGCGGGCTCTTGCACCGCTCCTTGCCTGACTGAGAAGCCTGTTCTGTACGATAAGCGGACTGATTTTATTATAACTCATTGTCACCAACACCTTTCTGAATTATTACTTTATCTCTTCATTATTTATATCGCAATTTTCCAAAAATAAATTAGCTTTTTGTAATTAAAAGATTTTTCCCTGTAATGAATCTAAAAGAGCTTCACTGGCCCATCTGAAGCATAACCGTTAAAACAAATTCTCCATTCTGTATCATCCAGTCTACCTTGCCATAATATTTACCGGCACAATTCCTTATATTTTTTAATCCTAATCCATGTCCTGTTTCCTTCTTACAGGTCTGAAGATTCTTTCCTGTTTCATCAAAATTCAGTTCTCCTGTAAATGAATTACGTATTTCAATGAAAAACATATTTCCCCTGATGTAAGAGTCTAAAGAGATATATGGTTTCTTTTCCTTTTCGGCAGCTTCTATTGCATTGTCCAGTCCGTTATTCAAAATAATACTGACATCAAAAGCGCTGATATTCATTTGGGGAAAATAAATAAAATCACAGCTAAAAGAAATCTCTTTTTCCCTGGCTGCCCGCATTTTCCGGCTGATCACAATATCTGTTACAGGATTTCCTGTATTGCATTTCATTTCCAACTCTTCCATAGCGTCAGATAAGCCGTCCAGGTATTTCTTAACTTCATCCTGATAATAATCTGTATAATTTTCTCTACTTCTATTTCGCAGCATAACTTCCAAATCTGCCACATAATTTTTCATATCATGGCGCATACCGCGAATACCGTCATAAAGATGCTCCACATCCTTCATATGCTCTTCCATGTCATTAATTCTGTTTTGGTAAATTTCTACCAGTATCTCTTTTTCATTGCTTTCAATGAGTTTTTTCAAAATCAATGTACTTAAGATAATGGATGCCAGACATAATCCTGAGATAAAGGGAATCAAAAAATTGGTTTCCGGAAAATTATCCATTAAAAATTCTATCTGGACATCACTGCTCTCATAAAAGATGCTCCGCACCATAATACCGAAACACAGCCCCATAATACTGGGAATTGCCAGAAATATTTGCTGTAAAGTAGTGAACTCTCTGTTCTCATAAGACAGATTTTTCCTCATCTGCCGAATACAGAAAAAAAGCAGTAATATAAAAACAATCTGATAAGACAGCATCCATAAATACTGTATGATACTTACTATTAATTCAAAATGCCGGAGAAACCATTCATTTTCTGCCATTACAAAATATGTTTCTATGGCAATAATGCCATTCAGAATCACCATGAAGACAAAATGAATCATAAACATGATCAATTCACTTACGGCATAGAATGAAACTATCAAATACAAAAGACTGCTTCGCTTGCCGCCAAAGAAAAAAAGGCAGCATATACTCATAAATGTAATACTGATCAAAAGCGGAATATTACTCATTCTGCTGGTGGCAGGCGCATTAGGACTATTGTAAAGCAGAATCCGAAATGCCTTCCAATAGCTAAGCAATAAGTAAAATACCATATATTGTAAAACGGTGCCCCAAAACACCCATCTCTGATACTTCACAAACTTCGCTTTGATGGGTATCAGCTTCGTGATCAGAGAAACCATTAAATAGCCCTTTATGGTATGATGTATGATATCTGTAATTACATTGGCCCATTCCGTGAATCCCTGCAATTCTATTTTCTCCTCAGAAATTCCATATAAGCAGTTACAAAATCACTGTACTTTTGTTTTGCCATAAGAATTACTTCTCCATTCTTAAGCTGTATGCTTCCGGTATCGTAACTTTGAACAGCTCCTAAATTTACCAGATACCCTCTATGGCAGCGAAAGAACTGTTTTCCCAAAAGTCCCTCCAGTTCACTCATTTTAGCATAGTAAGTAATCTGCTCTTCCTCTAGGTGCAGCACAATTTTTCTTGCCTCATTTTCTGCATACAGAATACTTTTTTTAGGCACATTTCGATAAAGGCCCTTTACTCTTATCACAAGAGGTTCCGCCTGTTTTAAGGTTCTGCATTCAACCAGCGCCTTATCCAGAACACTAAAAAATCTCTGCTCATCAATGGGTTTTAAAAGATATTGAAATGCCTGTATATCAAAAGCGTCAAATATATACTCTTTTAATGCCGTTACAAATACGATCACAGCTTCTGATTCCTGCCTCAGCTGTCTTGCCATATCTATTCCATTCATATCTTTCAAGTCAATGTCTAAGAAAAATATGTCAAATTGTGTACTTGCTTTCAGCAGCTGTTTACCTGATGAAAATACCGAAATTCTACAATTACTGTTATCTCCAAGTCGTTTTTCCATTAGCTGCCGCAGGTATTCACCCATATTTTCATCATCTTCGCAAACTGCAATCTGAAGCATTCTTACAGCCTCCTTCAACCTAACTGATACTTTTATGTATATATCGGCAGATTTTTGCAAAGAAGTATTTTATTTGTAATGAAACACTTAATTTTTGTAATTAATATTCTGACGCTTCATATAGATAAAAATCATCCCATGCACCCCATGCGCCTGCTGCCGCTTCTACCTTAACTCCAATGACAACCTGCGCTCCTTCAGGCACTGAAATATCCGTTATTGTGGGATTTTCCCAGTTCTGCCAGGAAGTAACTTTGGTCTGTGCCGTATAAGTTTCTTCGTTTACTATAATATAGAACTCAAATACGGCATTCTTTCCGGCATCTCCTCCCTGTAAGAAAACTCCCATTTCATAATTTCCTGCAGGTATGTCTGAAATTTCCTGTTCCACTTTGTAAGATACTGCATCTGCACTCCAGAATTTCAGACTATATTCCCCGGATCTTTTATTATTGTCAGCTTCTCTGTCCACACCTTTTCCGTCTATCTGCCACATGGACATATCCGCTTCCTCCAGACCGGGATTTTTAATATAATTTATCTTCTTGATTTCCAGCTCACAAATCACGGAATATTCTGTTTCGTCATCCTTGGCAGTTCCTTCTATTTCATAGATGCCTGCGCCCTTTTCTGTCGCTGTATTTATCTGCTCCTGATCCCACAAAACAGGAATGTTTTTTGTTTCACCACTGTTTAACAGCGCCGGAATCTCTTCAGGGAGAATGATTGTCTTCCCGATTCCCGATTCAAATACTATATTTTCTACTTTTTCCACAGCAAGCTCCGCCGTAGTACCGCCAAACACATATTTAAATACTTTCAGTGATTCCAAGGGATTTCCTTCAAAATCAAACATAGCCTGATTATCCCATGATGAACCTCCGAAATAAAATTTTGCATCTTTAGTATCATATGTTCCCGAATAACTGGAAGCCCATCCGCTTCCATGTTGCTCCCAAAGCTCCTTATTTTGCTTAAGCACCGATTCACTATCACTATCATCAGCATGATATACCTGCACCGGAATCCATGCCGGCTCCCAGTAAAAAATACCGATGCCTGCATCTCCTGTCTTTTTTACCGCTTCCATCACAGTTCTTACTTCATTTGCCTGTCCCTGTACGGAAATGTCATAGCCTAAGACAATTCCGGAAGTATCCTCCGAAACAGAATTGGAATGCCCGTCTCCATCTTCACTGGTATAAAGATAGGAGGTTTCTGCCACCATCACTTTTTTACCATAAGTATCTGCAATATAGGAAAGCTGCTGTGTAAGATTTTCTGTTGTCCCATGCCAGAAAGGATAGTAAGATACTGCAAATATGTCATAATCCACTTCTTCCTTATCTAAATTTTCCGCATAATCAGGCATAGAGGAAGACTCCGGATTTGTGAAATGAAGTACAATTTGAATTTCCTTATTCTCTTTTGAGCTTACCTCTCTTATGGCGCGGCTTCCCTGATTGATCATTGTGTTAATTTTGGTTCTGTCAGTTTCTCCTGCCAGTCCGTTATTAATTTCATTTCCGATCTGCACCATAGTTACATTAACATCTGCATCCAGCAGTGCCTGTAAACTTTCTTTTGTATAATCATAGAATGCCTGCTGCTTCTCGTCAAAAAAGTAGTGTGCCCACTCCTTTGGCGCCTTCTGCTTTGCAGGATCTGCCCAGAAATCAGAATAGTGAAAATCGATCATTACCTGCAGTCCTGCTTTGGAGGCCCACTGTCCCAGCGTAATTGCAGTTTCAAGATCATTGTGACCGCCTCCGTAACTATTTCCGTCCTTATCATAGGGATCATTCCATACCCGGATCCTGATGCAGTTTACACCGGAATCAGCAAGCAGCCTAAAGAATCCCTTTTCATCCAATACATTCCCTTGGAAATCCCTGTAAACTACACCACTTTCAATTTCCGACAGATAAGAAGAAACATCCACACCCCGGATAAAATCATCATTCATCCCTTCTATAGGAGTTATATAGAGATTGGAATCCTCCGGACCAATGCCTTCAAAGCTGATGGCCTGTGCCTTTTCATTCTTACAGGCTGTGAGCATCAGTCCTGCCAGTGCCATTATTAAAAAAAATATTCCTTTTAACTCCTTTTTCATATGCATATTCTCCTTTCCAGCGTGCATTTATTATAAATCCCACAATCTGTTATAAAATACCTTCCGGTATACGCCAGATTATGGGATACATCATTTCCTATGTAATTATATAAAACGGAAAAATTTCTTAACCGTTCCTTCTTCCTTTTTTTCAGAACGCAGTACAATGGCTGAATTGGGGGGAAGCTGCAAATGGATCTTACCGGCTGTTACCGGATAAAGTTTTTCCTCTGTAGTAAATCCGTCTGCATAAGACAGCATCAGACGCTTCATGCAGGCTCCTTCCTTTGGAATGCCAATATGCCATATGGAAATTTCCTTATCGATCTCGTGATCATTATTATTGATCATGACTATCGTCTGAGCCTTTTTATTAAAACGACCATATCCGAGAATATTATATTCACCATGGAGATACTTCAGCGATCCTCTCAATATTTCAGGACTTTCTTTGTGAATACGGATCATTTCCTTATGGAATCGGATCATTTCATGATCTTCATGTCCCCAGGGATAAGTACG
The DNA here is from genome assembly GCA_964614185.1 of uncultured Lachnospiraceae bacterium. Taxonomy (GTDB): domain Bacteria; phylum Bacillota; class Clostridia; order Lachnospirales; family Lachnospiraceae; genus Suilimivivens. The sequence goes on along the minus strand of CAZTKJ010000077.1, from coordinate 1,948 downwards.
CCTGTTATCAGGATCTGTAAAACCGCATACTCCTGCCTCGTCACCATAGTAAATGGTAGGCGCTCCCGGCCATGTCATTTGTATCACTACTGCTTCACGCATGACTGCCTTATTCACTCCTTCATCAGCAGCCTGGGAACCCAGAGTGTCAACACGTCCTATCTTCTTATTTGTCCTTGTAAGAAATCTGGAATGGTCATGATTAGAAAGCTCATTCATTGCAATCTGCAAAGACGGCATGGTAAAGCTGGCCATATTCTGCCGCATGGCACCCATGAAACTATCTGCATTTCCATACAGATCACCCCGATAATCATCACTATGCTTCTGCATACCTGTCAGGAACCAGGTGATTGGTTCCATAAAGGCATCGTAGTTCATGACTGTATCCCACTCTTTTCCGTTAAGCCAGTCTCTGGCATTTCCATAATGCTCCGCAAGCACAATGGCATCCGGATTTGCTTCCTTAATGGCTTTTCGGAACTTTTGCCAGAATTGATGATTAAACTCGGTACTATGTCCTAAATCAGCTGCAACATCCAGTCTCCATCCATCTACATTATAAGGGGGAGACACCCATTTTGCTCCGATACCGATTACATAGTCAGATAAAGCCTTGGACTTTTCATAATTTAATTTAGGAAGAGTATCATGACCCCACCATCCATCATAGCTGCCATTGTATGGCCAGTCATTCTCATTATAAAAATGGAAGTAATCATGATAGGGACTGTCTTTTGATATAAAGGCACCCGACTCATATCCTTCTGCATTTTGATAGATCCGCTCTTTGTCCATCCATTTATTGAAAGAGCCGCAGTGATTGAATACACCATCAAGAATAACCTTCATACCTCTTCTGTGAGCTTCTTCTACTACTTTTATAAATAATTGATTACTTGCTTCCAGATTTTCCTTATTGGTCACTCTGTCAATATATCTGGTTGCTTCCCGGTTTTCTTTTTGGTGGGCAGAAAGCAGTTCTCCCTTATCACTGACTATCTTCCCAAAATGAGGGTCGATATAATCGTAATCCTGTATATCATATTTATGATTGGAGGGAGAGACAAATAAAGGATTAAAATAAATCACATCAATCCCAAGATCCTGCAGATAATCCATCTTATCCAAGACGCCTTGCAGATCTCCGCCGTAAAACTCTCTTACTCCCATAGTGGCAGGATATTTATCCCAGTCCTTTACCTGAACTGTCTTGTCTCCAATATACTCATACTCGCCTGTAAGTACATCATTAGACGGATCCCCATTGTAAAAGCGGTCCACATATATCTGATACATAACTGCCCCCTTAGCCCAGTCAGGACTTTTAAAACCGGGGATAATACGGAAGTTATATTCTGCCATAGCAGCCTTAGCTACACCTCTGATATCATAGATACAGGAGATTTTACCTACTTCTATTTCAAAATGGTAAGAAAATTCTTCATTTTCCACTTCTACCTGACAGGAAAAATAATCAAAATATTCATCAGAACTTTCCTTCATCATCAAATGCTTCATGTTCTTATCCACTAAATATACTCTGTCAATATTGTGGATTGCCCCTCGAAACCGTATGGTCACCTGGGAGTAGGGATTAGGCTCTGCCGGTGTAACATAGTCCTCTGTGGTATCACTGAATAAAGCTTTTCTATTAAAAACAGGTCTCATTCCGGTAATATAATGACTTTCATATTCTACTCTTCTTAAACGGTCAATATCCGAAAACATTCTGTTAACATATCCTTTCTACATCTTGCCCGCGTCAGGCTTTTCACATTATGTTTCATTCTCAAATTTGCAAATATAGTCTATTTTATACTATAAAATACTCTTAATCAAGCCAATTTATTCCAATCTGCAGACAGTAAAAAGAACAGTACAAGTACTGTTCTTTTTAGAGAAGGTATTTCTTTCTTATGGGGTATAGCAAAAAACTATATAATGT
>CAZTKJ010000076.1:0-11242 GCA_964614185.1 uncultured Lachnospiraceae bacterium | reverse complement strand
TGAATAAAGAAAGGGCTGTTGCCCAGCTAAATATTTTTAGCTAGTGCGACAGCCCATTTTTATTCATAACAGTTCTATCTTACCATGCAAAATCATCGGGAGTAATGCCGTTGAAGTTAGCAGCAGGCACAATCGCGCCGGACTTAACTAATTCATAAGCTGCATCAATCTTTTGAATGGTTTCTGCTGATAATTGATTTCTTCCATCGGCATTTACATAACCTGTAGAATCTGTATCTGCCTGCAGTGTTACATTGCCGCCTGCGAAGGTACCGTCAGCAATAGCGTTCAGTGATCTTTCTACATTAAGGTGCATAACCTTAAGCGCAGATGTAAGAACTACATTGCTGTCACCGTTAGCGCCGTCATCATACTGGTCAACATCGCAGCCGATAAACTTAACGCCTTCTGCTTCTTTTACAGCAGTAAGGACACCGTTTCCTGATGCACCTGCTGCTACGAAGACAATGTCAACACCTTCTGCAATTAATGCGTTGCCTACCACCTTACCGGTTGCTTCATCTGCAAAAGATCCTACATAGTTACCGCCTACGTTAGCGCCTGTAACATCTGTTCCTGCATAAGAAGCCAGCTCAACGATCTCAACGTTCTTGCCTTCTGTTTCATTTACATACTTAACACCGCATTCAAATCCATACTGATAATTTACATTAGAGGGATAAGCAATACCGTTTACTACTGCAACTTTATTGGATGATGTTTCTAAAGCTGCTGCCATGCCTGCAAAGAAACCGGATTCCTGCTCTGCAAAGCACATTGCATAAATATTGTCAATTGTTACTTCGTTGCCTTCAGCATCAGAAGGGAATGAATCCACCAATACAAACTTAACGTCAGTATTTTCCTGAGCGATAGTAGCAATTCCTGCAAACTGGAAACCGCAGCATACGATTACATCATAGTCTGCTACAATATCTGCTACTGCCTGAACAGCTGCTGCCGTATCACCTGTAGGCTCCTGTACGGGAGTAACTGTTGCATCGGGATGAGATTCAATAAATGTCAAGATTCCATTGTAGTTATCTTCATTAAAGGAACCATCATCTACTCCTGACGGGCTGCTTACAATAGCAATCTTCAGGCCATCGCCTGTACTCTCTGCTGCTCCAGATCCTGAATTTCCGCAGGCTGTTAAAGAAAGCGCCATAGCAGCAACAAGAATAAGTGACATGATTTTCTTTTTCATAATTTTCCTCCTCTTTGTATTATGAAATAAAACATTTGTAACATGGATTATATTATCATTGTCCTTTAAGATTTTCAAGGCAATTTTTAAGTGGCTGATTGACAGCTAAAATAAAGCGTGCTAAAATGATTTCATTCTAAGGAGAGAGGTGAAAAGATGCGGAGATAATTTACTTTTGATTACATGAATGTTTTTTTATCATGTTGCCAAAAGTGGATTATGTTCTCATAACCTCTCTTTTTGTATGCAAAAAAGGCAGCCGTATCAACATCTTCCCATATGAGGTTATCGTACATAATAGAACTATTTGGCAACCAATGGTTCTTTTTTTATGGAAATTTTCGGAAAGGAGAAATTGATATGGCACAAATAAACGTAAGCAATCTGACCTTCTGCTATGAAGGATGTTTTGACAATATTTTTGAAAATGTATCTTTTTCCATTGATACCGATTGGAAATTAGGCTTTATAGGACGCAACGGAAAGGGAAAGACCACCTTTTTAAATCTGCTGCTTGGAAAATATCACTATACAGGAACGATTCATACTTCTACTGTATTTGATTATTTCCCCTATTCTATTACCAGTAAGATGCTGCTGTTACCGGCAGCTGAATTCTTAGAAGAATTAAAGCCCGGGTGTGAGTTCTGGCGGGTTCTGTGTGAACTTGAACTGCTTAAGGAAGATCCGGAGATTTTGTACCGGCCTTTCCAGACATTAAGCCCCGGAGAACGCACGAAAGTTTTACTGGCTGTTCTCTTTTCAGGAGAAAATGACTTTTTACTGATCGATGAGCCCACCAATCATTTAGACAGACAATCCAGAGAAATCATTAAAAACTATTTATCTTCCAAAAAAAGTTTTATTCTCGTATCCCATGACAGGGATCTACTGGATGACTGCATCGATCATGTCCTTGTCCTGAACAGACAGACCATTGAAGTCCAAAGCGGGAATTTTTCCAGTTGGTGGGAGAATAAACAGCGAAAGGATCAGTTTGCCAAAGCAGAAAATGAAAAACATCTGAAAGAAATAGGAAAACTAAAACAGGCAGCATCACGTGCTTCACAGTGGGCTGATAAAAACGAAAGTTCAAAAATCGGTTTTGATCCTGTTAAAGAGCATGACAGATCCATAAGCGCCAGAGCCTATATCGGCGCTAAAACAAAAAAGATGCAAAGCCGGGTAAAACAGATGGAAATGCGCATGAATCGGGAGATAGAAGAAAAAGAGGGACTTTTAGTGGATTTGGAACAAACCATAGACTTAAAAATCACCCCTCTTATCCATCACAAAAAAATACTGGTCAATGCCAGAGACTATTCCCTCAAATATGAAGATGCTAAAGAAGCGCTTTTTTCCAATCTGACTTTTACTGTCGGCCAGGGAGACCGGATAGCCATACATGGCAAAAACGGCTGTGGGAAATCCACCTTGTTGAAGATGATTTTACAGAAAGCAGGTGTGAATGATATTAGTTTACCCGTTAGGGAATCCGGAATCTGTGAAACCGCATCCGGCCTGATCATTTCCTATATCAATCAGGATACTTCCATGCTAAAGGGCTCCCTTTCCCATTTTTGCGAAAAGCAGAATCTGGAGGAAAGCCTGTTCTGCGCTATACTGCGGCAGCTTGACATGAGCCGGGTCCAGTTTTTGAAAAATATGGAAGATTATTCCGAAGGGCAAAAAAAGAAAGTCCTGATTGCTGCAAGTCTGCTTACACCGGCACATCTCTATATATGGGACGAACCCTTAAACTATATTGATGTATTTTCCAGAATACAGATTGAAAAACTGATACTGGATTATCAGCCCACCATGCTGTTTGTAGAACATGATGTAAAATTCCGTGAAAAAACGGCAACAGCCGTCATTGAGTTATAATCTCTAAAGGGCAAAAGGCCAATCTCTGATCCTCTCAGAATATTGGCCCTTTTGCCCCTATAATTACCTAGTACTCCTTTGTCACCGTTTCCAGATCATACATTGCCAAAAACCGGCTAAGGTCACCGGGATTTTTGATCAGCATGACTTCCGTAAAGTGTCCTGTCTGCCTGTCCTTAAAACCGACCACCTGTTCACCGTTGCAGATACTGCATTTTAAAACAGCCCGCTGGTTCTCCCTGTCAAATTCTACTTTAGGTATCTCTCTCTTCTTTTTCCCAAACATTACACTTTTCTCTCCTTCCTCCCTTTTCCGATGAAATAATCATACTGAATTTTTACCATACAGAGAAAAAATATCCTGCAAGCGGGGACAAAACGATCATAATCACCGAAAATGTAAAAGATGATATGGATATCAGTGTTGCCCTCTGTTCTGAAGGAAACATGTCCTGAAGTCTCGCATCAGTTCTTACCTGAAGGGCATCATCTGCCATAGCTGACAGAAATCCTCCCAGGCTCATTGCCAGAATGATTCCTGTATGTTCAAACAAAACACCTGTTATTACACCTATGGAACAAATGGCAAATATATGCCGGTATCTGACCTTCTTTACCCTGGTAATCAGCCTGGCTCCTGCTACTCCTCCCAGTTCCATGAGAAAAAGCGCTATTCCCAACCCCCAGTTTGAAATTCCTGCGGATGTAAGTTTTGCCTGCAGGAAAAACAATAAAAGTATGTCAATGGCGCCTACCAGTGAATTGAAAAACATAAGTTTCGTAGCCATACCATTGTTTTTCAAAAATAATATGCTGTCTGCGAAATACCTTAATATTTCTTTTAATATTTTGGTCACTACTCCCATTCCTTTATCCACTTCTTCCATTCCGGCTCCTGCTTCCTCTGTGCCGATTCTGATCTCCTCCAGTTTAAGTGTGATCAGCAAAGTAATAAAATGTGTGAGGCCGCTTAACAGATATGCCGGCCTGTATCCCATAAAGAGCGCCATTCCGGCACACAGCGTAGAAATTGCACTTCCTATCCGATAAATGATCATCTGATTAGATGAATATGTTTCGTACGTATCCTGCTGATTGACGCTTTTCAGAGAATCATAAGCCAGTGCATCTCCTGATCCTGATGCAAAATTATAGCTTAATGCATGAAAGGCAATAGCCATACAGACCATCCAGAATCCGCCAGATAATGCCATAATGATACTTCCGGCCACAGCCATCATATGGCTGATGATAAGCATCTTTTTTCTGCCGTATACATCTGCAAAAAGGCCTGAGGGTATTTCAAAAATAAGGCTGGTAATATGAAATACCGTTTCAACGAGACCGATCTGTACCAGCGAAAATCCTCTGGAAGCAAGTATGGCCACCCAGGCCCCTGTAATAGATAAGTTACCAAGTACGGAAGTTATATATAATATATTTATCTGTTTCTTAATATTAAACATAAAAAAATCTCCTTTATCCAATTTTGATGCAGCATTTTCTGAAACCTGCTGCCATTTAAAATTGATAAGGAGATAATGCGTTTTCTTTTTATTTTGTATCCTGATGCTAAATATGTTTACTGATATTTTGCAATACAAATCCTCCTAAAAATGGGCGCACTATCCCCCTAAAGGAGATTGGTATAACCTTTTTTTAATTGAAGATTTGTCATTTTCCAAAACATAGCCTTTACCTCTTATGTTTTTGTTCCTGTTTCTATGATACATAATAGTACGAAAAGGCCAAAAAAGTCAATATCCTTTTCTTTTCCATGTCTTACCTTTAAGCATACAGTGTGATCAGCCAAATGATAAGCGCCAGACCGGCAAGAAATACAAACGCTATAGAGAGTGCCGCGCCAAGCGCCACTCCCATATAACGTAATCTTTCTTTCCATGTAAACGGCGGATTTTCCCACGGTTTCCGCTGACTTGCGCCGTCATTATCACTGCTGCCATAAACATTCTTTTTTTCAGTCCGGGAAGAATGGGAACGTCTGCCAAACAGACCGGTACTCACCAGCTCGCTCATATCGGCAACGGTACGTCCGTCATCTTCAAAGTGTTCCCTGCGGCTCATACGTCATCATATAAATGGCACACTACATAGTGACCTGGTTCAATTTCTTTCTGCACCGGTGCCACCTCTTTACATTTTTCCATGCAGTTGGCGCAGCGGGTGTGGAACTTGCATCCCGCAGGTGGGTTTGCCGGAGAGGGAATCGTACCTTCCAGTACGATCCGGTTCATTTTCGCATCCGGATCCGGAATGGGAATTGCAGAAAACAATGCTTTTGTATATGGATGCAGAGGATTCTTGAATATATCCTTTGTCTCCCCATACTCTACCAGATTGCCTAAATACATAACGCCCACTGTATCAGATATATGCTCTACAACGCTCAAATCGTGAGAAATAAATAAATAGGTCAATTTATATTTTTCCTGCAGATCTTTCAGCAGATTAATGATCTGGGCCTGTATAGAAACGTCCAACGCCGACACCGGTTCATCACAGACTACAAACTCAGGATTCAAAGCAAGAGCTCTGGCAATGCAGATACGCTGTCTCTGTCCGCCGGAAAATTCATGGGGATAACGGTCCTTGTGAAAAGGCTGCAAACCGCAGTTATCCATGACCTGGTCAATATAATCCTCAAATTCCCCTTTGCTTACAAGTCCATGCTCTCTGACAGCTTCACCGATGATCTCTCCGACAGGCAGTCTCGGTGAAAGACTGGAAAAAGGATCCTGAAAGATGATCTGCATCTTGGTGCGCATAGTCCGCATATCTTTGTTAGAAAGATTGTAAACTTCCTGTCCGTTAAACAGCACTTCTCCACCGGTCTTTTCACCGGACAAACGCAATATGGTCCGTCCTGTGGTGGTCTTACCGCAGCCGGACTCTCCCACCAGTCCCATGGTTGTGCCGCGCTTCAAATTAAAGGTGACGCCGTCCACTGCCTGCACATATCCTACCGTTTTGGAAATCATGCCGCCCTTAATAGGAAAGTACTTTTTCAGAGCATTGACCATCAGGATATACTGTGGGTCATAAGTAACAGGAGTATAATCATTTTCTATCATCATATGTGCATCTGACATTTATTTCTCCCCCTTTCCATCATAAAAACGGTAGCAGCTGACTTTATGGGTTTCCGACAAGCTGATTTCTCCGGGATACTCACCCTCGCAGCGGTCTACACACATTTCACAACGATCTCTGTAATAGCAGTAATCAGGCATATTTACAGGATTTGGCACCTTGCCCGGAATGGAATACAGTCTGTCCACCTGTTTGCCTACTACCGGCTTTGATGCCATCAGACCGATTGTATAAGGATGCGAAGGATTGGAAAAAATGTCCCGTACCGTTCCTTTCTCCACCACACGTCCGGCATACATAACTACAACATAATCAGCCATTTCCGCAATCACACCCAGATCATGGGTGATCAGCATAATGGAAGAATTGATCTTATTCTTCAGATTCCGAAGAAGATCCAGAATCTGTGCCTGTATCGTCACATCCAGCGCCGTTGTTGGCTCGTCTGCTATGATGATCCTCGGATTGCACGCAAGGGCTATGGCGATCATAATACGCTGACGCATACCGCCGGAAAGTTCATGAGGATACATGCGGTATACTCCTTCACTGTTGGCAATCCCCACCATTTTCAATAATTCAATGGTACGTGCTTTTACTTCTTCTTTTGTCTTTCCTTCTCCATCATGCAGGGAAATTACTTCATCCACCTGTTCGCCAATACGAAATACCGGATTTAAGCTGGTCATAGGCTCCTGGAAAATCATGGAAACATGATTTCCCCGCAGACTCATCATTTTCTCATTAGGGGTTTTCGCAATATTGTAGGCTTTTCCATCCCCGAGGTTGAGACGGATTTCGCCCTCCACGATCTGTCCCTGAGGGCGCTGAATCAACTGCATCAAAGATAAGCTGGTAACAGACTTTCCACAGCCCGATTCCCCTACTACACCCACTGTCTTTCCAATGGGTACTTCAAAGGTAACTCCATCCACAGATTTTACCGTGCCTGCATCCGTAAAGAAATAGGTGTGAAGATTATCAAACTCCACCGCATTATCCGCATTATGCATGGTCGTCAGATATTCCGACTCCGGCACGTTTTTCCGCTTACGTTCTTTTTCAAACTGATTGGTAATACGGCGGTTCTCTTTGGAAATCTTACGGGATTCTTTCGCAGTAAGATATCCTTCCGGTTTATTTTTAGCCATAATCATTCTCCCTCCCTAACGCTTCATTCTGGGGTCAAAAGCATCACGCAGGCCGTCACCCACGAAATTAAATCCCAGAACTGCAATCAACAGACAGACACCTGCCGGAATCCAAATAAACCAGTAAGTAGTCAAAACATAGGAGTTGTTTACATCATTGATAATATTTCCCCATGAAGCAAAGGGGAATTTTACACCAAGTCCCAAAAATGACAAGGTAGCTTCCGTCAGCATTACGGAACCCAGACTCATAGTACAGGTAACAATAAGCTGGGGGATGACATTAGGAATCAGATGCTTAAATATCCGGCGGGAAACACGGATGCCGCAGGCTTCAGTCGCTGTCATAAACTCCTGCTCACGCAAGGACAATATCTGTCCGCGGACAAGTCGGGCAATACTGGGCCATCCCAAGAAACCGAGAATCAGCATCAGATAAAGCATACGAAGTTGGGGATCCACACGCATACCATCCATGGCAGCCCCCAATATAATAACCAGCGGCAGAGACGGAATACAATAAAAGACATCCACAATACGCATGATCAGATTATCCACCCATTTGCCAAAATATCCTGAAAGACCTCCAAGGATAACTCCTAATCCCGTTTCAATGATCACAACAATAAATCCGATGATCAAAGAAACTCTTCCGCCGTACATCAGGCGGGTAAGCATATCCATTCCGTTTGTATCCGTACCAAGAGGATGCTTTACAGAGGGAGACTCATATTGACTGTAAACATAGGTCTCTGTCTCCTGCATAACAGACCAGACCTTGGCGCTGGCATCATAAGTAATGGTATAATTATGTTCCTCGCCGTCCGTACCTGTATAGGCAAACTCTTTACCATCACCGTCAAGAACTTCTTCCAGACGTTCTTTGAAATCTCTGGAAATAACAACACCGTTTTCCTTTGACTGTACTACAAAACGGCTGATATATCCTATCACTTCTTCTCCCTGGATAATATTTCCATCCTCATCCAGCGTATAATCCTGTCCCTCAACACCAAAAGCTCCTGTATTACCATTGGTATACATCTGTAATGCCGCATGTTTTACATCAAAGGACGGATCCGGGAAGCCATCAGCTGCATTTACAATATCCTTATAAGCAATTGCAATCACAGTGCCGTCTACCGACACTGCATAAAAATCCTGCCCTTCCTGGGTTAATCCATAGTTGACATCTTTATAATCAAACTCTGATTTATCCATCATCTGCGCCATCAGAAACTGCGCCTGTGCTGCTGAACCAAAATCCTGTCCTTCGGCGGAAACATAACGAAAATCTTCATTTCTCGTCACACCAACATACTCTTTTTCCAGATAGGTATAGGTATAAAACTGCTCATCCTCTCCATAGGGAGAAACCATGCCGCCTATAAAGGAAAACAGAAACATTATGGTAAGCATAACAAGTCCCAGAACTGCCAGACGATTACGGAAAAAACGCTTTGCTACCAACGCCCCTGGCGAAAGTGTCTTAACACGCCGGTCATCATTTAAGGACAGAGTTTCCTCGGAAGATACGTTACTCTGCTCATTTTGCTTCATTGTATCAGACATCCGTACTCCTCCTTTCTAGGCAATGCGCACGCGGGGATCCACCACGGCATAGAGAATATCGGTAAGCAGATTGCTTGCCAGTGTCAAAATAGCAATAAATGTCATGTAAAACATAGTAAAGGGAATATCACCGCTTATCATGGACTGATAAGCCGTCCACCCGATTCCCGGAATGGAAAATAATGTCTCCGTGATCTGTGCACCTGCAAACAGGCCGGGCAGAGAACCGCCGATGATCGTTACAAGGGGAATCAATGTATTACGAAAAGCATGCTTATAAATAACCTTATGCTCGCTTAAGCCTTTTGCTCTGGCAGTCCGTATGTAATCGGCATTTAAAACCTCCAGCATATTGGTTCTTGTATAACGCATCAGGGCGCCGATGGAGGTAATCACCAGCGTTGCAATGGGAAGCACCAGATGATGCGCCTTATCCATAAACTGTTCCCAGGAAGACATCTGGGCAAAGGTCCGTCCCACAAGACCGGATACATCAAACCACTGCAGTTTCACAGCAAAAACAAGCTTTAACAAAGTTGCAAAGAAGAAAGGCGGCAGAGAAATACCAATCAACGCGCCTGCTGTAATGGCGTAGTCTGCTCTGGAATACTGTCTGGTGGCGGCAATAATACCCAGAGGTATAGCAATCAGCAGCTCCAGAATAAAAGCAATTGCTCCCATAGCAAAAGATAACCAGACAACATTACGAAACTTTTCAATAACCGGAACCGTAAACTTCCAGCTATCGCCAAAGTTTCCAACCACGAAATCTCCTAACCAGATAAAATATCCTGCAATAATACCCTTATCCAATCCAAAGGAAGCATTCAACTGCTCTATCCATTCTTCATAAGGCTTCGCCCCCGGTGCCATAGCAAGCTGCATTGCCATAGTTTCCACATACGATGCAGGCAGGCAGCGCAGAATCGCATAGATGATGAATGTTACACAGAAGAGGATGAGGATTGATAACAGAACACGCTTAATGATATAATTACGCACAAAAAAGCCCTCCTTCTCAACCTGTATAAAAATTCCCTGCCCCAACGGAGCAGGGAATTCATTGTTCTTTTTATTTCATTTCTATATTCTGAACTTCCTGAGTCCATGACAGATAAGGTGTCATATCATTGGGAAGTGTTTCTGTCTTAACACGCTCTGTAGACATCATGACACATTCGGAACGCTGATAAACGGGAAGTTCTACGCCCCAGTCCATAATAATCTCCATTGCTGCCTTATACAGACCTTTACGATAAGTCTGATCCGTGGAAAGACGTCCTGCTTCAATCAGCTCATCCAGATCACCATCGTTAATCTGATAGTAATTGGTAGAACCATTGCTGTGATAAAGCTGGAACATATCCGGATCGGTACCTGCCTGCCATGCCGCACACCACATATCAGCAACACCTGTCTGATAAGAAGCATACAGATCACTGGCATTTGCAAGATCATTTACTGTCAGCGTAATGCCGATAGAAGCCAGTGCATCGCCTGCATTCTTTAAGATCAGGAAAGAAGGATGGTCGCCTGCACCGCTGGCGCCGATATTTACCTGATACTCTAATCTTGCTCCTTCGGGAGCTGCTGTAACCTTACCGTCTTCTACAGTATAACCTGCTGCTTCCAAATAACCTAATGCTGCCTGAAGGGCTGCTGCATATCTCTCCTCTGTGGACATTCCGTCTGTGTAGATAGGATCTCCGTTTACATCTACGGAATAAGCAATCTGATAACCGTCATCCGTAACCTGAGGCGCTGCCCAGGAAGTATTGGAAATGGGATAGTTAATAACAGATGCTGTGTTTCCATAATAGGAATCAATACCTTCATCACGATAAGCTGAAATTACGGTAGCAAGGGCTTTACGCAGATTCTTGGATTCTTCGGAAGCCGGATCGCTGCCTACTTTTACATTGTTTGCTGCAATACCTATATAACCGTAACCGCGGTAATCGATCAAACGGGTGGTGATCACAGAACCGTCCAAATCAGCATTTCCGCCGTTGATATCGGCAACCTGATTTGCTATATCAGTAGAATAACTGGGATCTGTAATATCCATAGTACCTGCTGTAATACCTGTTACCTTATCTGCCTCAGCAGCTTCCATGAAGTTCAGGTGTGGAATCTTGGGTGCTCCCTTGAAATAATCCGGGTTCGCATCCATATATACTACACCATTGGAGTAATCCTTAAAAATGTAAGGCCCTGCACCTAAAGGTTTACCTGTCTTTTCCTTCACGCCTGACAGATCACCCTTAGGGAATCCAAAGCTGTTATTGTCATAATCATATAAGCTTTCATCACC
>CAZTKJ010000075.1:0-11322 GCA_964614185.1 uncultured Lachnospiraceae bacterium | reverse complement strand
ACAAATGTTATTTCCATTACAGACGGCCAGATCTATCTGGAAACAGAAATGTTCAATTCAGGTTTCCGCCCTGCCGTTAACGCGGGTCTGTCGGTATCCCGTGTTGGAGGTGCAGCACAGATCAAGGCGATGAAGAAGATTGCAGCGCCTATCCGTGTGGAACTGGCTCAGTACAGAGAACTGGCTGCTTTCGCACAGTTTGGCTCCGAATTGGATGCCGATACAAAGGAAAAGCTTGCCCAGGGTGAAAGAATCAAAGAAGTATTGAAACAGCCTCAGTATAAGCCCATGCCTGTACAGTATCAGGTAATTATTATCTTTGCAGTTACAGGAAAATATCTGTTAGATGTTCCTACCGAGGATGTTACAAGATTCGAAGCAGAATTTTTTGAATTCCTGGATACCAAGTATCCTCAGGTTCCTTCTGCCATTGCAGAGGAAAAGATGATTTCTGAGGAAACAGAAAAAACACTGCAGAAAGCACTTCAGGAATTTAAGGCAGCATTTAAATAAATAGCAGCAGAAAGAAAAGGTGATTAGATTATGGCCTCAATGAGAGACATAAAAAGGCGCAAGAGCAGTATACAAAGCACCCAGCAGATTACCAAAGCCATGAAGCTTGTTTCTACTGTTAAGCTGCAGAGAGCAAAGCTGAATGCGGAAAAATCCAATGATTATTTTCAATGTATGTATCATACCGTTCAGTCTATTCTTTCCCGTACAAAGAATCTGAATCACAGATTCCTCAACCCGGGACAGGGTGGAAAGAAAGCCGTTATTCTGATTACTTCTAACAGAGGATTGGCAGGCGGCTATAACTCCAATGTGATCAAACTGGTTACACAAGGAGAACTGGCAGATCAGGATTTGAGCATTTACGCCATTGGTAAAAAGGGAAAAGACGCCCTGCTTAAGAAATATGAAGTTAAAGCAGATTATTCCAGCATAATTGAGGAACCTGTCTATGCAGATGCCATGGCTGTCAGCAAAGATGTGCTGGAGGCATTTGAAAAGGGAGAAATCAGCGAGATCTATCTTGCATATACCGCATTTAAAAATACGGTGGTACATGTGCCGACACTGTTAAAGCTTCTTCCTGTGGAGGTAGATGCAAATGCGTCTGCCGATGCAGCAGTGGAAGATAAGACAGAAAACAAGGCACCTATGAATTTTGAGCCTGAAGATGAGGAAGCACTGGATTTGATCATACCCAAATATATCACTAGTCTGATTTACGGTGGTATGGTAGAATCTGTGGCCAGTGAAAATGGCGCCAGAATGCAGGCCATGGATTCAGCTACCAGCAATGCGGCAGATATTATCAGCAATCTGACTCTTCTGTATAACAGAGCACGTCAGGGTTCCATCACACAGGAATTAACAGAAATTATTGCAGGCGCGAATGCAATATCATAGGAGGAAAAAATGGCAGATTTAAAGAGCGTTGGAAAAATCACACAGATCGTTGGCGCCGTACTGGATTTAAAGTTCGACAGCAGACTGCCTGAGATCAATGAAGCCGTTAAGATTCCTTTAAAGGACGGCGAAGAGTTGACAGTAGAGGTGGCACAGCATCTGGGTGATGACACAGTTAGATGTATTGCCATGGGAACTACCGATGGACTTGTAAGAGGAATGGAAGCTATTGCAACAGGAGCTCCTATCCGCGTACCTGTCGGTGAAAATACGCTGGGACGTATTTTCAATGTACTGGGTAATCCCATTGACAATAAACCCGCTCCGGATGGAGTAGATTATGAACCTATTCACAGACCTGCACCTGAATTTGTGGAACAGTCCACACAGCAGGAACTGTTGGAAACAGGAATTAAAGTAGTTGATCTTCTTTGCCCTTACCAGAAAGGCGGAAAAATCGGATTATTCGGTGGCGCCGGTGTAGGGAAAACAGTATTGATTCAGGAGTTGATCAGAAATATTGCTACAGAGCACGGCGGCTACTCTGTATTTACCGGTGTAGGCGAAAGAACCAGAGAGGGAAATGACCTTTACCACGAAATGACAGAGTCAGGCGTTATTGATAAGACTACCATGGTATTCGGACAGATGAACGAGCCCCCCGGAGCAAGAATGAGAGTTGGCCTTACGGGACTTACCATGGCAGAGTATTTCCGTGATAAAGGCGGAAAGGATGTATTGTTATTCATTGATAATATTTTCCGTTTCACACAGGCCGGTTCGGAAGTTTCCGCACTTCTTGGACGTATGCCTTCTGCAGTAGGTTATCAGCCTACCCTGCAGACAGAAATGGGCGCTCTTCAGGAGCGTATTACTTCCACCAAGAACGGTTCCATTACATCCGTTCAGGCAGTATATGTGCCTGCCGATGACTTAACAGACCCGGCACCTGCAACTACATTTGCCCATTTGGATGCAACTACCGTATTGTCCCGTGCCATTGTAGAACTTGGTATTTACCCTGCTGTGGATCCTTTGGAATCTACTTCAAGAATTCTGGATCCCAGAATCGTAGGAGAAGAGCATTATAATACGGCCAGAGGCGTTCAGGAAATTCTTCAGAGATACAAAGAGCTGCAGGATATTATTGCAATCCTCGGTATGGATGAATTGTCAGAAAGCGATAAGCTGGTAGTTTCCCGTGCAAGAAAAGTGCAGAGATTTTTGTCACAGCCTTTCTTTGTAGCAGGACAGTTTACCGGTTTGGAAGGAAAATATGTGCCGATTAACGAAACAATCCGCGGCTTTAAGGAAATCCTGGAAGGTAAGCATGATGACATACCTGAAAGTTATTTCTTAAATGCAGGAAGCATTGATGATGTACTTGCCCGCGTTAAGTAGGAACGGGGAGGATACAGATGGCAGATCATAACAATTTGTTTACACTTAAAATCATTACTCCCAATCGTGTGTTTTATGAGGGAGAAGTCTCAATGGTAGAGTTCAATACTACTGAAGGAGAAATCGGTGTTTTAAAGAAACATGTTCCTACTACTGTGATCATCAGTCCCGGTATTATTACTATTACGGAGAATGAAGGAACCAAGGAAGCAGCGCTCCATGCGGGTTTTGCAGAAATCCTTCAGGATGAAGTAGTGATTCTGGCTGAAATTATCGAGTGGCCGGAAGAAATCGATGGGGAACGTGCCAACAGGGCAAAAGAGAGAGCGGAGGAGAGACTTCGTTCCAAAACACCCGAAACCGATATCCTGCGTGCAGAAACAGCACTGCAGAGAGCACTGGCTCGTATCCATATTTTGAAATAGCAGATATTTACTTATAGGAACAGACAAAAGGGGCAGTAAGCTAACTGCCCCTTTCTGTTAACATAAGGGCAGTCAGCGTGCTGAGAGTTGTTTTGCATCTGACAAGACAGCTGCATGGATGAAATTTACGAAACTGTTTGAACAGCATGAAGTACACCTGCATACTATAACTGTAAAGAGATAAGGAAGTTTTGCAGTGATGTATGAGCGTAAAGTTCTGCCTTTTTATATGACATACCCTTTGCCTATGTATTATCAGGAGGAGGATTCTATTATCAGGGATTTGGAATATCTGCAGCAGATGTATCCTTCTGAAGCAAAGAAATACCAGAAAATGATAGCATCTATTTTGGATAAACTGGATTATGAAGGCAGTATGATCTATGATGAGTTTCCGGATAGATGGCAGCTTTATAAACTGTCTATGGATATTCTTGACAGGTTAAAGAGAGAAGAAACGAAAGAAGAGGAAAAAGAAACACCCCCTGAAAAGTGGGAATGGGTGGGTGATATGGTTCAGATTCTGCTTTTTTATGAAATTTATAAAAGAAGACACAATTCCCACCGTGGAATTTTAAGATTTTAGTTGAGATTATGTTTATGAGGAAGTAAAATGGAAGAACTAAAGACAGCTCTGGCCTCCCTTCTGTCTGAAAAACTGTATCAGATCATTCTCAGTAAACCGAGACAGAAGGAGAGCGCGTTTAAAATAAAAATCCGTCCGGTATTGGTAAAAGGACAGCTCTTTTTTCAGAAAACTGTTTATAAAGAAACAAAAGTATTTCATGAAAACATGGACAAGTCTCAGGCCCTGTTACAGATACTGGATTTGATGAAGCAGGACTTCAGGCAGTTGGATGGAGAAAGCATCGAATGCAGACTTACTGCTCTGGTCAGTAAGAAGGGGAAAGTCACAGTAAAAACAATGAAGAAGAAAATAACAGAAGCGGAAGAAGGAGAGATCATAAAGCCGATCCTCTCCCATAACCGCATGAAAAAATATATTTTGGAAGAAGGGAAAGCAGTTCCCTTTTTGATCGATTTGGGAGTTCAGACCAAGGAAGGAAAAATTGTCCGCTCAAAATATGATAAGTTCAAGCAGATCAACAGGTATCTGGAGTTTGTAGCGGATATTCTTCCGGTATTTGAAGGAGAAGAGGAGATTCATATTATTGATTTCGGATGCGGCAAGTCCTATCTGACCTTTGCTCTTTATTATTATCTGCATGAGCTTAAAGGCAGAAATGTATCAATTACGGGTTTGGATTTAAAAGAAGATGTGATCAAAAACTGCAGTCTTTTGGCAAAGAAGTATGGATATGAAAAACTTACATTCTTGAAGGGAGATATTGCCGGATTTGAAGATGCGGACAAGGTGGACATGGTGGTGACACTCCATGCCTGTGATACCGCCACTGACTATGCATTAAAGAAAGCGGTGGACTGGAATGCCAAGGTTATTTTTTCCGTCCCCTGCTGTCAGCATGAAGTCAATAAGCAAATAGCTAGCAAGGAGCTTAGTCCGGTTCTTAAATATGGACTGATCAAAGAAAGAATGTCAGCCCTTTTAACAGATGCCATCAGGGCAAATCTGCTGGAAGAACAGGGGTATGATGCGCAAATCCTGGAGTTTATTGATATGGAGCACACCCCCAAGAATATACTGATAAGAGCAGTAAAGAATGAGAAATATGAAAGAACAGGGATCCGGGAGGCAGCAGACTTTTTCCATATTCATACAACGCTTCAGGATCTACTGGAAAAGTAAGGGAATGCTTTTGAAACTGTTTGAAAACGGAGATTGGGAATGAAGAGATATATTATCAGATGGACGATTGTGGCAGTGACGTTTTTTGCCGCTCTTTTTGTCATCGGCAGCATTATGAACAAAGGGAATACTGATATGACAGTGGAAATGGCAGAAGCATCTTTCCCCATCGTATCTGTGAAATATGAGGGAAATTACATTAATGAACTCCACGGATATGATGACGTTATGGAAGTAAATTATATGCGGGAAAGCATTACGCCCCTTTCCGAAGGAAGAAGGATCTCCATTGAAATAGATTGTTATGACAGGGAAATTGCAGGAATAGAATATGAAATCAGAAGCATTGATGGCGAGCGGCTTGTAGAAAGCACTAAAATACAGGAGTTTAAAAAAGAAGACGACAAAATTAATGTTACTTTCGGAATAAAGGATCTGATTGATAATAATAAAGAATATGTGCTGGTCATTATCCTGACCACCAGAGAGGATCAGGAAATACGTTATTATACCAGAGTCATTTATTCTGAAAACTATTACGCAGCAGAAAAGCTGGATTATGTGCTGGATTTTTCAAAGAAGACCTTTGATAAAGAAGCGGCAAAAGAACTGACCAAATATCTGGAATCCAATTCCGAGGGAGATAATACGACTTTAGGCAAGGTGACGATTCACAGCAGCTTCCAGCAGGTGACCTGGGGCGACCTTAAAGTCACCAGAATAGGGGAACCTAAGGTTACGATCAGGGAACTGGCATCCCAGACAGGTAGTTTTCTTTTGAAGTATTTTGTCTGGGCCAAGAGCGGGCAAAGCACCAATTACTATGCAGTAGAAGAATTTTACAGAGTGCGTTATACAGCAGACCGTATGTATCTGCTGGATTATGAAAGAACCATGAACCAGATTTTTAATGCGTCAGGGGACGTCTATGGAAACAATAAGATATTCCTGGGCATTACAGGAGAAGACATATCTTTGACAGAAAGCGATGGCGGAAGCATAGTTGCATTTACTACCAACCGTCGGTTATACAGCTATAATATAGAGGACAATAAACTGGCTTTTCTTTTTGGGTTTTATAATAGAGAAGCAAAGGACAGCAGAGACTTGTATGACAAGTATAATATCCGCATTTTAAATGTAGACGAAGGCGGCAACGTAAGCTTTATGGTATACGGATATATGAACAGAGGACTCCATGAAGGAAAGGTAGGAATTTCTGTTTACTATTATGACAGTACTGTCAACACTACTGAAGAAATGGTTTATGTGCCATATTACAAGTCACCGGAGCTGTTGATGGCAGAAGTAGAACAGCTTACCTACGTCAACAGGAAGGGGACGCTGTATCTGATGCTGGATAATGAAATCTACGGTATCAGCGCCAGAAACCGTTCTTATGAGGTAATAGTAAAGGATTTAAAAGAGGGATGCTATCAGGTATCGGACAGCAATAAGATGATCGTATGGCAGAAGGAAAAAGAACTTTATCAGGGAACAGAATTGATACTGATGAATCTGAATACCGGTGTTGGAAGCAGTATTCAGGCAGGTCCCGGTGAAGCAATTGAACCTATCGGATTTATGGGAGATGATCTCATTTACGGTATTGCCAAAAAGGATGATATTGTGCCTGATAATGCAGGCAGTACTATTTTCCCTATGTACTGTATCAGGATCCAAAATGAAGTGGAAGGAATTCTGAAGGAATATCAGCAGGAAAATGTCTATGTAATAGCAGGAAGCGTAGAAGGAAATCAGATAACCTTAAAGCGCGTGGAAAAAAGCGGTGAAAAAGAATATGAAAGCATTCCGGATGATCAGATCATGAACGCGGAGGTGACAGTGGATGCCTTAAATACACTGGAAGTAGTGGCAGTGGATATTTATGAAAAGGTAACACAGATTGCCCTGAAAAAAGATATTGAGAAAGCATCTATGAAATTCTTGACTCCCAAGGAAGTTTTGTTTGAGGGCGGAAGAGATATTGACATTGAAGATATAGATAAAGAAAGCGGCAGATATTATGTATATGGTAAGAATGGGGTTGAAGGAATCTTCATGGATGAAGGAAATGCGGTAAATCTGGCAAACAGTGTTTCCGGAGTAGTAGTGAATGATTCAGGCTCCTATATATGGATGAAAGGGAACAGAAGGCTTAAAAACCAGATTATGGCAATCCAGGAAAGAGCCTCAACGGAAACAGAAGATTCTTTAGCGGTATGTCTGGATACAATACTTGAATATGAGGGAATCAGCAGGAACACCCAGTATCTCTTAAACAGGGGAGAAAGTGTATTACAGATTTTGGGGGATAATCTGGAAAATGCCACCATACTGGATCTTACGGGATGTAGTCTGGATGCTATGCTTTACTATGTTAATCAGGATATTCCGGTATTGGTAATGTTAGAAGATGGTTCTGCTGTGCTGCTGATCGGATTTAATGAAATGAATACGGTCATTATGAATCCCAAGGAAGAAGGCGCTATTTATAAAATGGGTATGAACGATTCCAGAGAATGGTTTGAAAAGAACGGAAACATATTTATTACTTACATGAAAAATGGAAGCTAAATGAAGATAATATGGAAAAACAAGGACCCGCAACCGATAGTTGCGGGTCTTTCAAACCAGAATTGGTAGTGTGAACAAGAGAAAAATGTTTTAATATAGACACTCGCGAGAATCAAAATGAGGAGATATTAGAATGAATATTGAAATTGCAAACAGACTTGTGAAGTTAAGAAAACAAAATAATCTGTCCCAGGAAGGGTTGGCAGAAAAACTGGGAATAAGCAGACAGGCAGTAAGCAAGTGGGAAAGAGCAGAAGCCTCTCCTGATACAGATAATTTGATTTTATTGGCAAGGCTTTATGGTATTTCTTTAGATGAACTTCTTAAGACAGAGGATGAGATTCCGAGACCAAATCTTGAACTATTAGATGATGAGAAATCCTCCGGCAGGGAAGAGTACATGGAGCCGGAAAGCTTTGGCGGCGGTAAGACCTCGGATAGCGGACAGAAATATGATAAGGAATGGTTTTCCAATTACCATCATTTCCCTATGTGGATCGTGGTCACAGTTTTGTATTTTATAATCGGTGCGATGTGGAATGCATGGCATCCGGGCTGGCTGCTCTTCCTTTTTGTTCCCATCTGGTATTCTCTGGTGGAGGCTATATATCAAAAGAACCCGAATTGTTTTGCTTATCCTATATTTGTCACTCTGATCTATCTTTCTCTTGGGTTCTTTTGGTTTCTGTGGCATCCGGGCTGGGTCGTGTTTTTGACAATACCTCTTTATTATCCGCTCATTAGCTGGCTGCGTGAAGGCAGGGAGAGGAACAGAGTGGAAGAAGAAAGAACAGGTGATGCAGATGAAGAATAGGATTGGTGTATGGATTGCTGCTGCAATTATGATGCCCTGCATTGCTGCAATCAGTTTTTTCTCTGTAAGGGAAGCGAAGGAAGGAGGAAACACATTTTTTTGGGTGTTAGGAGGTCGGGCAGAGTTGCGTAATACAATAGAACTTCCGTTGTCAGAAATGGATGAACTACAGGTCACCTACGGAAGTAAAAACCTTAAAGTGTATCCCATAGAAGGTGATACCGTGATTATTAAAGAATATCTTATCAGCAGCCGGGAAACAAAAGCAGATGTTGAAAAGTTTTCAGATTCTGCAACAGGCAGCCGTGTCGTTACAATAACCGGCGGACAAAGGAGAGCCATTACAGTTTTTGGTTTGTTTAACCAGGAAGAGAGAATCGAACTTTATATTCCTAAAGAAGGGCTTACGAATCTATCACTCCAAGCTGCCAGTGGAAATATTACCACAGAGAGTAATTTTGCACTGAAAACAGAAGAGTTAACGGTAAAGACAAACAGCGGCAATATCAAATGGAAGGATTCTGAAGCAGAAAAGCTGCATATTCAGGCGGGCAGCGGAAATATTACTCTGGGACATATGGCCGGAAATCTGGAGGTCCGGACAGGAAGTGGTAATATCAAAGTCAATGGAAG
Source organism: uncultured Lachnospiraceae bacterium (assembly GCA_964614185.1). Classification (GTDB taxonomy): domain Bacteria; phylum Bacillota; class Clostridia; order Lachnospirales; family Lachnospiraceae; genus Suilimivivens. The sequence continues at coordinate 2,288 of CAZTKJ010000075.1, read as the reverse complement.
TTCCGGCAATATAAGCATGAAGGCAGGGAGCGGAAATATAACGGCGGAAGGACTGTCGGGACAGGGCTCCATGGAAACCGGCAGTGGGAACATTAAAGCAGACGCTTTAGAGATAACAGGCGATATGTCACTGAAAACAAGAAGTGGAAACATTCATATGACACTGCCGGAAGAGCTTTCTTTCCAAGTGCAGATTCAGACAGGCAGCGGCAATGTCCGTACGGATTTTGAGGAAGTTCTTACTTATAATAAAAAAGGGAATCAGGCAGAGGGAACCATGGGAGAGAACCCGTCCTGCCTGATCCAGGCGGAAGCAAACAGCGGAAATGTGCATATCATGCATTCCGGCAGATGAAATTTTATGATTCACTTTCCGTAAATAAGCGGCCGGCATATTTTTGAAGTGCAAAAAGCAGCAGCATGCCTAAGACGCCGCAGGAAATAACTTCTCCAATGGTTACAGTTATAAAGGAAAACCACAGAGGTTTTATTCCATAGGCAAATAGTAATACAAAAGGGATAATGATGGCGTTTGATACGATGGGTGGTATCGGCGCCATCCATTTATTTCCGCGTGCAATGAGCCGAGCGGATGCGTCAGCATCCATTTGGCGAATGCCGCGGGAGTCAAAGCCCCCGCAGCTTGCTGCGCTGCAAGATTGAGACCCCGTCAGCTTTCTGCGGGGGTTTTGATCTTTTCTGATCTTTCCGGTAAATAATGCGCCCACTAAAGTTGCCAGGGAACCGAAAATAATATCCGGCATGGCACAGCCTGTTAAAATATTAGACAGCAGGCAACCTATAAACAGGCCGGGTACAGCAGCAGGCGTAAAGTAGGGAAGGATAGTAAGAGCTTCTGAGAAACGGACCTGAATGGCCGAAGATGCAAGTCCCAGTGCATTAGCGATAAAGGTGAGCACTACATAGAGCGCAGCAATCATAGCTGCCTGGACAAGCAGCAGTACTTTGTTAGATTCTTTCATATTCATATGTTCTCCTTTAGTTTTGTTTTTCGTCAGGAAGGTCTCGAACTGACGTCTTTCACATCGAAAAATCCTAATGAATTTTCCGATTTATAAGTATATCAATAAAATAAGAAAAGTCAAGTCAAGACCAAAGGTCTTAGCAAGAACAGAAGGGCAAAGGAGATAGCAGAAGCCACTAAAACATTTTTAAGTTGAAACTAGTTCAAGGATACAGTTATAATGTAAAGAGAATCATAACTGGAAGAGGATAAAATGAGAGAGAGAAACAAAGGAAAAAGACTGAATCGATATGTGGATGACTATGTTGTATTTGATTTAGAAACTACGGGAATCAATCCTGAGAAAGATGCCATTATTGAAATCTCGGCAATTAAAGTAAGAAATCATGAGATTGCAGAGCAGTTTTCTACCCTGGTAAATCCTAAGAGACCTATTCCGCCACAGGCAACTGCGGTAAATGGAATTACCAATGAGATGGTGTCAGATGCCTCGGATTTAAAAAGTGTCATGGAGGATTTTCTTTCTTTTATTGGTGAAAGTATATTGGTAGGACATAATGTTCATACCTTTGATATGAACTTTGTCTATGATGCAGCCCTCACTTTTCTGGGGAAAGAAGTAAATAATGACTATGTGGATACACTGTATATGGCAAAGAAGTATCTGCCGGAGCTGTCCCACCATAGGCTTGTGGATGTGGCAGCACATTTTCAGATAGAAACAGAGGGCGCCCACCGGGCACTGGTTGACTGTATGATGAATCAGAAGTGTTATGAGGAACTTGGAAAGTTAATGGAAAAAGCCTTGCCGGGAGAGACGGCAGACTTGTACTGTCCTTCCTGTGGCAATGAAATGGTTTTAAGAAAAGGGAAGTTTGGTATGTTTTATGGCTGCAGTGGATTTCCGGGGTGCAGGTATACCAGAAATGCCTAAAGTGGAAGAACTTATAAATAAATAAGAAGGAGAAGGACATGAAACAATTTCGAATTCTCTAGCATATCCGGCATATTTGCGATTGTCTGGATGAAGAACTGCCGGATGCCAAGCAGTCAGTATTGGAGTAACCCAGTCAAAGGATGAAACTGCCGATACGCTTTACAGCAGGGTAGACAAGGCTCTCTATATGGCAAAGACAGCCGGAAAAAATCAGGTTGTAAGGCTGGATTAAGAAAGGTTGGAAGGTGATAGCGTGAGTGATATTTTCAACAATGAATTGTTTGAAGCGTTTGCATCAGCATCTGATAATGTTTACATCTATGTATGCGATATGAAGACGGATATTTCCCGCTGGTCCAAAGCTGC
>CAZTKJ010000074.1:0-11686 GCA_964614185.1 uncultured Lachnospiraceae bacterium | reverse complement strand
GCGGAACCGCTGTTGTTGAAATCGGTTCAGAGCGATATCATATTCACTCCGGAGAAGCTTTTTTTATCAATAGCAGCATACTCCACAGCGCTTCTTCCTTGGATGGCAGACCGTGCCATCTTCATTCTATCGTGTTCCATCCACGCTTAGTAACCGGCGGTACCGATAGTATTTTTTGGCTAAAATATATGAAGCCGTTAATGGAAAATGAATCCTGCGCCGCGCTGCACCTTCTGCCTGATTCCTCATGGCAGCAAAGCATCATCGACAGTATTGCCTCATTATGGCAATCCGCTAAAACCGAAGAATATGCATATGAACTGCATATGAGAAATGACCTGTCTCACATTATAGAATTGCTCTGTATGCACCAGCCTGTTACAAACAAAAAGACTTTCGGCAAAGCGCAGAGAGATAACGCCCGAATCAAAGAAATGATTTCCTTTATTCGGAATAACTATGACCGAAATATAACAATATCAGAGATCGCTGCTGTCTGTTCCATCAGCGTCAGTGAATGCATGCGCTGTTTTCATGCTGCCATTAACACCACCCCTATTGCCTACCTGAAAAGCTATCGTCTGCAGCAGGCAGCCTATAAACTTCATTTTACCACAGATAAGATTTATAACATCGCACAAGATTGTGGATTTCAGGAAATGAGTTATTTCGCTAAATCTTTTCGGGAAGTATACGGACGTACACCTTCAGAATACAGAAAGTCCGTCTCTGTCACATGACAAAGACGGAATCACACCGGACTATCTATGCCGAATTGAACTGGGAAAGATGTATTCCAGCCTGAAAAAAATACTGATGATTGCCCGTGCGCTGGATACCACGGTTGATGATTTATTAATTAATGCACAAAAAGAGTTTCACACTCTCCGCTTTCTACTCTTCACCTTACAATACACCACCGCCACCGCTGTGCTCACAAAGGTCGCCGCTATAGCCGGTCCGATAATTCCTGCCGGATTCACGCTGCCGTACTGCTGCCGGTAAGCTATCATATTAACAGGTATCAGCTGCAAAGAAGAGATATTCAGTATCAGAAATGTGCACATCTCATTGCTGGCAATCCGTTCTTTCCCTCCTATCCCACTATATGCCGGATTTCCTCTTTCTTCTTCCAGTTTTGCCAGTTCTTCCATGGCTTTTAAACCTGCCGGTGTACAAGCCCATCCCAGACCCAGAATATTTGCTATAATATTGGCAGAGATATAATCTCTGGCCTTATGTTCTTTAGGAATATCGGGAAACATGAAAGAAACAAAAGGTGAAAGAAAATCTGTCAGACGTTTTATTAATCCTGCCTTATCTGCTATTTCCATCAGCCCCACCCAAAATGCCATGATTCCTGCCATGGAAATACATAAAGAAACGGCCTCTCCGGCGCTTAACAGAGCTGCTTCCGTGATTTCCTTCATGGTTCCGTTAACAGCTCCGTATAGAATTCCTATTAAAATCATCGCTGCCCAAATATAATTCAGCATGCTTTGCTCCTGATTTCTTTTGATTTATTATATGCGGCTTTTTACCGTCATATTATTGCCGCATCATTGGTTCACATGTATTATTTTAGAATTAGTGCCCACACTTTATCACTTTTTATAGAAAAAGAAAAACGAATGTATTATAATTGACATATGAGACTGTTAAATAAACTATTAAAACAAACTGCATATCTTTTGTTATTCTGTATGATTCTATACAGTACCGGCTGTAACCGCCAGAAGGAATATGTTTCTTCTTCTACCGCAATCAGGGACAACACCCCTGTATGTCTGGTTCCTGTTGCTGACGGCATTACTGTTTACGGCAACAGCTATGTTACCATTGATGCCTCTCACATGGATGAAGGGTATATTATGGCCTGCTATTCGGGCAGCAGTAACAGGGTCAAGCTGCAGCTCTCCGGTCCTGATTATATGACCTATACTTACGATCTGGCAGGTAACGATTACGAAGTATTTCCTCTGTCTGCCGGAGATGGTATATATCAGCTTGGTGTCTATGAAAATGTGGAAGGTAACCAGTATGCTACTGTTTTTTCACAGCAGCTGTCAGTTGCTATTTCCAATACGGTAGGACCTTTCCTTTATCCTAACCAATATGTTAAATTTAACGCTTCCAGTAATGTGGTTTCCACTGCTAAGGAGCTGGTAGCAGATGCTCATGACGATTTGGAAGCGATCATTGACGTATATGAATACGTTCTTAATAATATTACTTACGATTACGACAAGGCAGAAAACGTGCAAAGCGGTTATATTCCCAATGTGGATGAAATTCTTGAAAAGAAGACCGGTATTTGTCTTGATTATGCTGCAGTTATGGCAAGCATGCTGCGTTCCCAGCAGATTCCTACCCGCCTGGAGGTGGGTTATGCAGGTGAGGCATATCACGCATGGATCAGCACTTATGTGGAAGATCAGGGCTGGGTCAACGGTATTATTCAGTTTGACGGGCAGAATTGGTCTATTATGGATCCTACTTTTGCTGCCAATTCCAGTGAACAGAATTTAAAGAATTTTATTGGTGACGGGAATCATTATGTCACCAAATATATTTATTAGTTTCCATTTTAAGGAGGACTTCAGTATGAAAAAGAACAAGCTTCTTTCCAATGCAGAAATAGCATCCTTTTGCAGACAGACTTCCCTGATCATTAAAGCGGGAATTACACCTGCCGAAGGTATGCATATTTTGATGCAGGATACAGCAAATAAGGAAGGACGGGAGCTCTTAGAACAGATTGCTCTTTCCTGCCGGCAGGGAAATCCGTTTTTCCAGGCTCTTCAGGATACCGGTCTTTTTCCCGATTATGTCATTAAACTGATTGCTCTTGGTGAAGAATCCGGAAACACGGATGATGTTCTTGTTTCCCTTGCGGAATATTATGAACGGGAAGAAAACATTGCCGAAAGCATTAAGAGTGCCGTTACTTATCCCTTGATCATGATTATTATGATGTTTGTTGTCATCATTGTCCTGATTGTGAAAGTTCTTCCTATTTTTAAACAGGTATTTGTACAGCTGGGCACACAGATGAGTCCTTTGGCATCTTCTCTGCTTGCTGTTGGAAATACCTTAAGTAAATATTCCTTTGTTATTACCTTTATCTTTTTCCTGTGCATCGGTACTTTTGCCATCCTGTACAAGAATCCTGTGGGAAGATCTAAAATTCAGCATTTTCTCACCCGTTTTCCTCTGACCCGGGAATTTTATAATAAAGTGGCTGCCGGACGTTTTGCCAGCGGCATGTATCTGGCTTTTACCAGCGGTATGGATACCTTTAGAAGCCTTGATATGATTTCCGACCTTGTAGAAAATGAGGGAATGCGTGCTAAAATAAATATGTGTAAAGATGAAATGAAGAAGGATTCCAATCTTCCGGAGGCCCTTGCCAAAGCAGAAATTTTTTCTGTTCTTTACTCACGCATGGTTTCTATTGGATTCCGCTCCGGCTCCATTGATCTTGTTATGAAACAAATTGCCAAAAATTATGATGATGAAACCCAGAAACAGTTAAATCATATTATTTCCATTATTGAGCCTACCTTGGTAATCGCCCTTTCTTTAATAGTAGGGTTGATTTTAATGTCAGTTCTTCTGCCTCTTATGGGAATTATGTCCAGCATCGGATAACTGCTTTAAGCCGGAAAGGATTACTTTATGTCAAATAGATTTTCCACTCGAAAGAATTTTTTCATAAAACTTCCGCATATTAAACTGATTTATATTATATGCCCTGTTTTACTGCTCATTTTTATTTTGGAGCTTTCTTCTATTCATGATACTACCTTACAAAAGCAGCAGGAAAGCTTAGAGACTGCACTGACCCGTAACATTACCCACTGCTATGCAGTAGAGGGATATTATCCTCCAAGTCTTGATTATATCGAAGAACATTATGGACTTATTTACGACAAAGATTTATTTTTTGTAGATTATCAGCCTGTTGGGTCCAATATGCGTCCCAACGTTACCGTAATTTTAAGAAAGGCATCATCATGAACGAACAACAGGAAAATCATATAATTGATATTTTGTTTGTAATAGCTCTATTTTGCATCTTTGCGCTGTCAGCTATCTTTTTAATTTCCATAGGTGCAAACATTTATGGAAAAACAGTGTCCCATATGGAAGCCAACTTTAACGGCAGGACTTCCTTTGCCTACGTAACGGAAAAAATACGCCAGTCCGATAATGATGGCGCCATCAGCATCGGGGATTTTAACGGCTGTCCTGTACTTTTAATTACCAAAAAAACCGGTGATACCAATTACATTACTTATCTTTATGAATATGATGGATATTTAAAAGAACTGATGATACGTGAAGATACCCCTCTTCCGCCTTCCGCAGGACAGAATATCCTGGCTGTAACAGAGTTTTCTCTTACACAGGTCAATGACCGGCTTTTATCCTTTACCATCGCTACGGAAGAAGGAATTAAGAACCATCTCTATGTCAGCACTAAGTCCAAAGGAGGAAATGATCATGAGCAATAATTCTTCTTCCAAAACCGGCCTTTTCCTGATGGAGCTTATCATTTCACTCCTGTTCTTTTCATTGGCAGGCGCTGTTTGCATCCAGCTCTTTGTTCAGTCTCATATGCTCAGCAACAAAAGTGTTGTTTTAAAACACAGTGTACTGTGGGCACAGAATGTTGCAGAAACTTTTTACGGCTGCAACGGTGATATCAGGATCATGTCAGATCTTCTTGAAAATTGTGTTCTTGACCGGGAAACAGAAAATCAGGGTTCTCTTACCATGATATTTGATGAAGATTTTCATTCTGTCCATCCGGAGAATGAAACAATATCAGCTTTGACCGACAGCTATAAGCTTTTGGCCGACATTACAGAAGATACAGATTTAATGAACTGTAATATTACTATAGAAGATATGCAGACCGGGGAGTGCATTTACTCCTTGAATATTTCACTTTTCCGGGACAAGGAGGTATCTTATGAGCAATAAAAAACAATACGGTGTTAATGTAGGAACCTCTTCCATTCTTGTTATTATTGTTGTCCTGTGTCTGGTATGTTTTGCAGGTCTTTCTATCGTCAGCGCTACTGCCGACTACAAATTAAGTAACAAACTGGCAGAACGGACTACTTCCTACTATGAAGCCTCCAATCTTGCTAATGAAGAATTTGCCAGATTAAACGATGTTTTTCTGAATTTGTATAAGGAAAGCGCCAATGAAGCAGAATATCTGCAAAAAATAAAAGAGTCTTATGCAGACTCTCTTACTTTTTCTTATCCCATCAGTGACACCCAGGCTCTTGCTGTTGCCATTGAGCCCGTTTATCCTCAAAGCGAAACAGAAAACTTTTTTCATGTAACGTGTTTTCAGATTATCACTACCACAGAACTGGAGCTTGATAATTCATTACCTGTCCTCTTCAGCGATTAATACTCCATGGACAACTGTTCTGTTATTACTGTGAAGACCATGACATGTAGAAAGAGTTGTTATCTTTTCATCGGGTTTTACTTCTCTGTCTGAAAGATAAACAGCTGTTTTTCGTATGTATTCCAAATATTCACTCTGTTCTTCCTCATTATTGATCAAATCATATGTATGAGAATCTGCTGTTGTAATATAGACGGCAAATATCTCGTACATATAAGCCTTATCTTCTGTAAAGATATAGTAATAGGGGTTCTTTTTCGCAATATCCTGATCATTCAGAAGTTTTTTCAGTGAACCGAACATCGTACCGTTTCTCATATTATGTCCATAAATAATGGTATTATAGTGACTGTAATCCTTTTTATTCAGGAAGTCCATAAAAATAGCTCCTGAACTGTTCTGTACATTTTCAAAGGTATAGTGTGTATAATAATCATTATCATTTCCACGGACAATAGGATAACTAAGTTCCAGAGGCTCATAATAAAGCCATCCTGCGAAATCCTGGTTAATGCTCTTTAATTCGTCATACTTTACATCTATTGATATGGGAATCTGAGATTTTTTCTCTTCTTCCTTTGTTTCTGTTCCTTCTGTCGGCTGTGCCACAACAAGTTCCTTTTCAATAGTGACATACTGTTCCAAAGATGCATATTCATTAATACCTTTTTGATATTCTCTGGATAGTCTGAAAACATTAATTCCTGATACTAATGCCACAATTATGGACAGCACCAATACGATCTGCCAAACTTTCCTATTCATTTTCTTTGCCCTTTCCCATAAAATACTTCCTGTTATCTGTAGGTTCCTTTTTGATAAATTATATTTTACACTAATATGCCGGAAAAAGCAATGAACTACACCATGCAAAAGGACAAAAAAAAGCACCGCATCATATGATGCGGTACTTTTTGATGTTTGCTCTAGTATCCGAATTCCTGAGCCCAATACCACTGTCCATTGCTATTTACATGGATAGCGATTGCTCCTGATGTAAATTCTACATCCATAATGTTTGCCTTATGGGTAGGAGAATTTAACCATGCGGTAACTGCTGCATCGGCACTTGCATAACCTTTGGCAAGATTTTCACCATACATCAGATTACTGTTAACGGTCCACCAGTCGGAACCATCAGGTCTGGTGTGTGAAAATGATTGAGCTGCTTCTACAGCTCTGACAGCTGACGCCTGCTCAAGACCAGAGTTCCAAGTCAGAGTTCCTAAACCGGCTTCCTGTCTTCTGGCATTAACTATATCAAAGGCTGCTTTTGCAGCTGCCTGTGAGTCTGCATTTCCTGATAAGGAATCTGCCAGGCTGACCATTTCAGGTTCGATATAAACCATGCCATCAGCGGGAACGCCTGCTTCTCTTACTGCTGCCTGATCTGTAAGTGCGCTGTCCCCTGCATTACTTCCGCAAGCAACGGTGCTGCCTACGAGTGCCAGTGTGAGTGCCATACTGAGCACAATTTTGGTGACTTTTGATTTTCTCATAAGATACACATCCTTCCCCTTTCTCTCTTTTAAAGAGAGAAATCCATACTAAAGTACTATTTCTATAATATATACTACCACGTCTTCCGTAAAAAACAAGTACTTTTTTACTAAATTTTTATTTTTTTTTCTGAAGTGCATTTTTTCTAAACTGCATTGGCGTCATTCCCATCTTCTTTTTAAACTGATCGCTCAGATAATTGCCATGACAGAAGCCTGTTTCCTGTGCAATTTCCATAATAGATTTATCTGTCTGCACAAGTAAAGTTGTTACATGACGTAGCTTTATACTGTTTAGATACTCCGAATAGGATTTCCCCAGTTGTGAAGAAAACAATCTGGAAAAATAAGCAGGAGAAAAATTAGCCACCCGGGCAGTCTCCTCAAGGCTGGGATTCCTGTTATAATAATTTTCCATATAGTAAAGAGCATCTACTATCGGCGGAGTCAACAGCGTCTCATGTATTTCCTCCCCTTTATTGGGAAGCTTTTCCTCCCATACCATCAAAAGAAGCCGGAACAGCATTCCTTTTAATATAAACTCTGTATATGGCTGCTCCTTTTTAAACTCTTCCGCCATATCCGTAAATAGATATTCCAGCTTTTTCTGAACTTCCGGTGTGAAGCTGAATATTCTTCTTTCATACAGCTCATCAAACATCTGCCTTCCTACAACTGCTATGAACTCATCTGCAATCTGAGGGGAAAATTTTATCAGAACCCTCTCATAGGGCGTATTCGATCCCGCTACAGTCTGATGATAAAGGTACATAGGCGATAAAGCCACATCTCCTGCATGGTAATCGTAAGTTCCAAAAGGAGCAATGGTTCTTCTGTCTCCGGAAATGACATAACCGATACTGTAATGATCCGTTGCCATTTCCATAGAAGGCATGGCATAACCCGAGCGAAAAAGTTTTCTTTCCACATTGATCTGTTTTCCTGCCGGTAACGGTACTGCCATCTTTCTATCCCCATTCTGCTCGAAAAAACTCTTATTATTTTATAATAATGTCATAATATCTTAGTTTTTGCAAGCAAATTTATTATATATTGAATGTATTGCAAAGTTTTATTGCTATATACTAAACTTGTTAGATTGATATCAGAAGGAAAGGTGTATAACAAAATGGAACCCAAAATTTCAAAAAGAAATCCTGCCATCCGCACATTATCCTATACCAGACCCTACTGGTATCTGATCCTTATCTCCACTCTTGCAGGAATTATAAAATTGACACTGCCCCTGATACTTCCTCATGTAATGGGGTACTTCACTGATGAAGTGCTTGTGGCGGGAAGTCTCCTTACAACACAGCAAAAAATTCATGAAATATACAAATGGCTTTTCATCCTGTTGTTTTTGTATATTTGTATCTATATTCCCGCTGCCTTTTTAAGGGAAGCCGGTTCTCAAGAAGTATCCAACCGCATTATGCACACCATGCGCTGTCAGCTCTATGAACATCTGCAGACTATGGGCGCCCACTTTCATCAAGTGAACAAATCCGGTTCTCTGGTAACACGTATTAACAGTGATGTAGAGCAAATTCATGGATTTATCTGGAGCGTTGCTACCAACATCTGGATCGATTCCATTATACTGATTGTGTATCTGTACCTGATGCTGCGTATTAATGTTATCCTTACCATTGTAGCATTTATTACTCTGCCTGTTTCTGTCATTGCCACCAAAAAAATCCGTGCCCTCATTCGCAAGAGCAGCAGACAGGCACAAAATGAGATCTCCGACATTTCCGGTTATATGCAGGAACGTATGGCCGGCTATGCAGTAGTAAAGCTGTTCCATATGGAACAACAGGAAATGCAGCAGTTTAAGAGTATTTCAGAATCCATTTATAAATATGGCCGTAGAAGAAATCGTTTTTCTTCCATGGGTGTAGCTGTTTCCGGATCTTTTTCCGAGATCATCAGCGCCATTATCATATCTATGTCGGCATTGATTATTATTAAAGGTCAAATGACAATTGGTGAAATGATCATCTTTTACAGTTATCTGGGGTATCTTATTACGCCCCTGCGCCGCTTTGCGGAGCTAAATGTCACCTATGCAAGAACCATTGCCGGAATTGAGCGTGTCTATGAAATTCTGGATACTCCTCCTGATATTATAGAAAAGAAGGATGCCATTGCTCTCACCTCTCAGATGCCTATGAACATTGTGTTTGACCATGTTTCTTTCCAATATGATGCTCAAAGCAGTATCCCAAATATAAATGACATCAGCTTTTCCATCAAAGAAGGAGAAACGGTTGCACTGGTAGGTTCCAGCGGCTGTGGAAAAACCACCATTGTTAATTTGCTTGCCAGATTTTATGATATAGACTGTGGCTCCATTTTAATATCGGATCATCCTTTGGCAGATTACACTCTGGCTTCTTTATATGAACATATGGGTATGGTTTTTCAGGATACCATTCTCTTCTCCGGTACCATTGCGGAAAACTTAAGGTACGGTAAGCCTGATGCTACCATGGAAGAAATGAAAGCTGCTGCTATAGCAGCCAACGCTTATGAATTTATCATGAAAGCGCCTGACGGTTTCAATACGCTTTTAGGAGAACGCGGAATCGGACTATCCGGCGGGCAAAAACAGCGGCTTTCCATTGCCAGAGTATTCCTCCGCAATCCCCGGCTGTTAATTTTGGATGAGGCTACCAGCGCTTTGGATTCCGAATCCGAACAGCTGGTTCAGGAAGCCCTGGATAATCTGATGCAGAATCGGACTTCCATAATCATTGCCCACAGACTTTCTACTATTATTAATGTGGACAGGATTATTGTAATGGACAAAGGAAAAATAGTGGAAACAGGAAAGCACGAAGAACTGCTTAAGCAAAATGGCCGTTACACGGAACTTTATCATATGCAGTTCAAGGATGTCCTTTCTGATATCTGACCAGGAACCCCTTACAGTGATATGCTCCCCATATGGTAGACAATGGAAATATCCAAAACTATCATATGAGGAGCATATTTATGTCTAAACGGAAATATAGTAAAGAATTCAAACTAAAAGTACTGAAGGAACATGAAGAGGGCGCCTCTTTCTATTCGCTTGAGAAAAAGTATGGCATCACATTAGGAACAGTAAAACGATGGAACTCTGCTTTCAGAGCACATGGAGAAGAAGTTTTAGATCGTCAGAACAGTAATCTATGCCGGTACACGGCAGAATTCAAGAAAGAAGTGGTTCTGGATTATCTGTCAGGCGGCGGTTCTTTCCAGTCTGTCGCAGTAAAGTATGGCATTTATGCAGAAAGTACTGTTTTAAAATGGGTCAAGCAGTATAATAGTCATGTAGAATTAACCGACTCAAGAAAGGTTGGAGGTTACCTCATGACGAAAGATATCAAACCAAGAAAGACGACCCTTGAAGAACGTATCCGTATTGTAGAATACTGTATCACTAACTCAAACGATTATTCAGCCGCTGCTAAAGCATACAACTGTTCCTATGGGCAGGTTTACTCCTGGGTAAAAAAATATGAAGCTGATGGCGTAGAGGGCCTTAAGGACGGGCGTGGGCGTACCAAACCGGAAGAAGAACTCAGCGAAATGGAAAAGTTAAAGGCTGAAAACCGCCTGCTCAGGGCAGAAAAGAAGAAACAGCAGATGGAGATAGACCTGTTAAAAAAACTCGAAGAAATCGGGAGGAGGTGACTCTTAGAAGAACAAGACATCTTGATTCATATACCGCCATAAAAGAGCTTTCCGAAGAGCATGATGACTATCCGGTGAGTGAAATGTGCAGGATACTGGGGATTAACAGGGCAGCCTACTATAAATGGAAGAACCATGGAAACAGCCAGAATGACAATCTCAACGAACTTATTGCCCAAAAGGTAGAAAAAATCCATGCTGAGCATCCTGACATGGGATACAGACGGATCCGGGATACCCTTGAACACGATCACGATATCAATGTCAATGACAAAAGAATACTCAGGGTATGCCGGAAGAAAAAGATACAGTCCTATGTAAAACACAGGTATAACTGCTGCACAAAGCCGGCGTCAGACCCGGCATATGTTGCCGAAAATATCCTGAACCGGGAATTTAAATCAGACAGGCCTAATGAAAAATGGCTCACAGATGTGTCTGAATTCAAATACGGTACTGGAGAAGATGAAAAGAAAGGCAAAATATATCTTAGTGTAATATTGGATCTGTGTGGAAACAGGCCGATAGCGTTTGAATACAGTGACCACAATGATAATCCGCTTGTTTTTAATACCTTTGATAAAGCTCTTTCAGCTAATCCGGGTGCAAAGCCTGTTTTTCATTCTGACAGGGGATATCAGTATACCTCTAAAATATTCCGGCAGAAAATAGTTGATGCCGGAATGACCCAGAGCATGTCAAGGGTTGGCAGATGTATTGATAATGGTCCAATGGAAGGGTTTTGGGGAACCATGAAGCGGGAAATGTATTATGGTAGGAAATATAAGACAAAGAATGCATTGATAAAGGCAATCGAGGATTATATTGATTACTACACTAATAAACGGGTGCAGAGGAATCTGGGCGTTGTGACACCAATGGAATTTTACGAAAAGAAGCTGCAGGAGGCTGCATAAAAAATGCCGAGACTGTAAGAAATTTTGTGTAAACTAAATATAGGTAATCTATATATCCTCATGGATTGATGTTAAAATAAATATTGATCCAGGAGGATATTAGTGTGAAAGAAAGTAGAGGACATCCATAAATAGGTGCATTTTACTAAGCTGTC
>CAZTKJ010000073.1:0-11757 GCA_964614185.1 uncultured Lachnospiraceae bacterium | reverse complement strand
CACAGATTATCTGCGGAATCCAAGTGCTGAATTCGCAGGCATTTCATGCCTTGCTCATCATCTCTTGTCTTCCTATGGAATTGCGGATATTTAAAAAGGCACAAACGCAAGTAAACTTGTGTTGTGCCCTTTTCCATATCCGCATTCCGCAGATAATCCTTATCTCTTTGAAAACTGGGGTGCTCTACGAGCTGCTTTAAGACCGTATTTCTTTCTTTCCTTCATACGAGGATCTCTTGTAAGATATCCCATTTTCTTAAGCACAGGTCTGTACTCTGCGTCAGCCTGAAGCAATGCTCTTGAAATACCATGTCTGATAGCGCCTGCCTGGCCTGTATATCCGCCGCCATGCACATTAACAAGAACATCAAATTTATCAACTGTTTCTGTTGCCACTAAAGGCTGGCGAACAATAACTTTTAATGTCTCTAATCCAAAATAATCATCAATATCTCTTTTATTAATTGTAATATTGCCGTTACCGGGTACTAAATATACTCTGGCAATTGATTTTTTTCTTCTACCTGTTCCGTAGCATTTGTTTGCTGCTTTAGCCATTTTCTTTTCTCCTTTCAGTCCCTTGATTAAAATGTTAATACTTCGGGTTTCTGAGCTGCATGCTGATGCTCAGGACCTGCATATACATGAAGTTTCGTATACATCTGTCTGCCTAACGGTCCCTTGGGAAGCATGCCTTTAACAGCAAGCTCGACAACCTTCTCAGGTTTTTTTGCCATCATTTCTCTTAATGTAGTTTCCTTCATACCACCTACATATTCTGAGTGATGATAATAAATCTTCTTGTCTAACTTTCTGCCGGTTACTTTAACCTTCTCAGCATTGATTACAATTACATAATCCCCTGTATCAATGTGAGGAGTAAAAATCGGCTTATTCTTACCTCTTAAAACCTTAGCTACTTCTGAAGCTAAACGTCCAAGTGTCATATCTGCAGCGTCTACTACATACCATTTTCTTTCAATTGTAGCAGGACTAGCCATAAATGTTTTCATGATATTACCTCCGTTAAATTTATATACGTGCAGCACGCACATTTCCTCTTGGTACTTTTCATCTTCCACACGGATGTCCGGGCCGTCCTTCCAATTTCCAAGTACACTGACAGATACTCTATTTATAACGCCATGCTAAGGAGATTTCACCTGGCATTATTAAACTTTTTCGCACTAAGACATTATATTATAAGCATCCGCATGTGTCAATAATATTTTTCCTTTTTATATTACTTTCCTCTTGACCGCATATACTTTTCAATCCAAAAATTCATATTTAACAAGGGTTAAACCGCATGCCGGCGCTGTGGGTCCTGCGCTCTGTCTGTTTTTAGCCTCCAGGATTTCCTTCATGTGCTCCGGCGGATAGCTTTTTCTTCCGATTTCCATAAGCGTTCCTGCGATGATTCTTACCATATTATAAAGAAATCCTTTGCCACAGACCCTGATTGTAATTTCGCAGCCTTCCTGATCTATCTGAATATCCAGAATAGTCCGTACCGTAGTCTCTACTGTTGCCGACGTACTGCAAAAGCTCTTAAAATCATGCTCACCTATCAAATAAGCAGCCCCTTCTTTCATCAATTCCACATCCAGAGGCACATACGTAAAATGCGTATACAGCCTTTTGGTAGGAAGTAAGAAGGGAGCATTCCATATTTTATATTCGTAGGTTTTACGGCTGCTTCTGTGCCTTGGGTGGAAATCGCCATCCACCATACGGGAATCCTGTATCCGTATATCCTCAGGCAGCCTCTGATTTAATGCATAAGAGATCTTGTCTGCCGGAATACATGTATCAGTATCAAATACCGCCACATTGCAGAGTGCATGCACTCCTGAATCTGTGCGGCTTGCCCCAATCACCTGAATTTCCTCTGAAAGTAATTCTGACAGGCACCTGTTCAATTCCCCTTCTATAGTGCGCACACCAGGCTGCAGCTGCCATCCATTATAAGCAGTGCCGTCATAGGCTACTATCAATTTAATCCGCTTCATTTGGATCCTCTCACCTTTTTGAAAATCTCTTTGCTCAGAACAATATTCTGCCGATTCCGACACATAGTGCCAGATAAATGCATACTGTTCCATATGCAAGGAAATCTCTCTTTTGATAAACAAGCGGCTTCATCTTAGTTCGATGGTCTCCACCACGATAACATCTTGCTTCCATTGCTGTAGCCAGATCATTGGCTCTCCTAAATGCAGAAACGAAAAGCGGCACCAGAAGCGGCACTACACCTTTAGCCTTCTTTATCAGATTTCCACTCTCAAAATCGGCTCCTCTTGCAATCTGCGCCTTCATGATCTTATCGGTTTCTTCCAATAAAATAGGAATAAAGCGAAGTGCAATGGACATCATCATGGAAATCTCATGTACCGGCACTTTAATCAGCCTCAAGGGTTTCATAAGGCTTTCCAATCCGTCTGTCAGCTGATTAGGCGTGGTGGTCAGTGTCATCACGGAAGATCCCATAATAAGGAACACCAGCCTTACTGCCATCATGGCTGCCAGTGCAATACCTTCCTTGGTAATCTTCAATTTCCAAAAGGATACTATCACTTCTCCCTGGGTCAAAAATAAGTTAAAAACTACTGCCATAATAAGCAAAAATAAAATGGATTTCATGCCTCGTACCATGAATTTAACAGGCACTTTGGAAAGTTTAATAATAAGCGCTAAAAATAATCCTGCTATCACGTATCCCAAAACATTGTCCACGATAAAAAGGGAAATAATATAGCAGAGCGTAGTAACCAGCTTTATCCTTGGATCAAGCCTGTGTATTACTGAATCTGTCTGATAATATTGTCCTAATGTAATATCTCTTAACATAATGATCCTCTGTTCTGTCTTCTATCTGCAAGTGCCTGTAAAACAGCTTCCTTTGCTTCTTCCACACTGGTAATATCCGTATTCACAGGAAGTCCTCTTGCTCTTAGAGCCTGCATAATATAAGTAATCTGAGGCGCAGCAAGTCCTATCTCTTCCAATTCTTTGTAATGCCTAAAAACCTGCTTTGGTTCATCATCCAGAAACACACTGCCCTTATTCATTACAATAATTCTATCTACATATTTGGCCACATCTTCCATACTATGGGAAACAAGAATAACGGTCATACCTGTTTTTTCCCTTAACTTTGCAATCTGTCCAAGGATTTCATCCCGTCCTTTGGGATCAAGTCCTGCTGTGGGTTCATCCAATACCAGCACTTCCGGCTTCATAGCTAAAACGCCTGCAATAGCCGCACGCCTTTTCTGGCCTCCCGAAAGATCAAAAGGTGACTGATAAAAATAATCTTCTTCCATCCCCACCTGTTTTAAGGCAGCGTAAGCTCTAAGCTCTACCTCTTTTCTTTCCAATCCCAGATTCTTCGGTCCAAAACATACATCTGTAAAAACATCAATTTCAAACAATTGATGCTCCGGATATTGAAAAACAAGCCCTACTTTGCTGCGCAGTTCTTTCTTATTAAATTCTTCCTCATTAATATCTTTTCCATTATAATAAATATGGCCTGCTGTTGGCTTCAATAGTCCGTTCAGATGCTGTACTAATGTTGATTTTCCGGAGCCTGTATGCCCAATCAATCCAATAAACTGTCCCTCCGGAATGACCAGATTAATATCTGTAAGGGCCGGAAATGCCATAGCCGTATCCGCTTCATATATATGGCTTACATGATCTAAAATAATTGACATTTTTTAACCTCTTTATAATCCCAGAGCTTTAATAAGCTCTTCTGTTGTTAAAATTCCTTCCGGAATATCCAATCCACATTTTTTCAACTCATGGACAAGCAATGTGACCTGTGGTACATCCAGCCTTAAGCTTCTTAATTCATCTACATGACTAAAAATTTCTCTGGGAGTTCCCTCCATTGCCACCTTGCCGCTATCCATAACGAATACCTTATCTGCATAAACAATTTCTTCCATATAGTGAGTAATGAGAATAACTGTAATCCCCTCAACATCATTCAGCGCCCGGACTGCCCGGATAACTTCTTTCCGGCCATTGGGATCCAGCATTGCTGTAGGTTCATCCAGTACGATACATTTAGGATGCATAGCAATAACTCCTGCAATGGAGACTCTTTGTTTCTGCCCGCCTGACAGCTTATTAGGCGAATGCTTCCTGAATTCATACATGCCAACAGCCTTAAGGCTTTCTTCAACACGTTCCCATATTTCCTTTGTAGGAATCCCTAAATTTTCAGGTCCGAAGCCTACATCCTCTTCTACCACCTGCCCGATGATCTGGTTATCCGGATTTTGAAATACCATTCCTGTTTCCTGTCTGATATCCCATAATTTATCATCATCAGCAGTATCCATACCATCCACCCATACGGTTCCTTCCGTAGGATAAAGAATGGCATTCAGATGCTTTGCCAATGTAGATTTTCCGGAGCCGTTATGACCAAGAACTGCCACAAAATCTCCCTGCTTTACAGAAAGGGATACTTCATCTACAGCTCTTGTAATTCCCTCTACATTGCCTTCTTCATCTCTTCTGATATATTCAAATACCAAATCTTTGGTCTCTATAATAGCCATTTGTTTACCTCACATATATAAAAGGTTTACAATTTACGTCTGTCACTTATTGTACTAGATATCTCTTTTATTTGCAATAGATGGAATTTAGAGGTATTATCTTAATGTAAATATGGAAAGGAAATAATTATGAATAAATGGATAAAGCCTTTGTGCTTTTTATTACTGTTAATATTGATATGTTCTGCTGTCGCAAGACTCACATCCGGTTCTGAAACGCTCTATGAATATGGAGAAAAAAATCCTGAAATTGCTTATGCCTCTCCTACGGCCACCCAGACACCTCAAACCGCTACTCCGGTTCCCAGTCCCGCTACCACTTCGGATCAACTGCCTGAGCCTACTCCTTCTATGGAGCCTGTACCTGATTTGCTTGCCGATGAAACGGAAGAGAGCGTTCACTACCAGGACGGATTTTTCTATCAGCCTTTAACAGAGGCTGTCATTGTCAGAATTACCGGCATTTCTTTTCCTGTATCGGAAAGGATTGCTCCTGCCCTTGCACAAACAGCCGTCAATATAATACCGGAAGATGAAGCGGATACATTAGCCGTTTCTTATGATGATTTACGCTATATGAATGTACTTTACTATGATTTTAACGGAGAAACACAGACCGGTGAACTGATCTGCAATCAACTGATCGCACAGGATCTTATAGAGATTTTCTATGAACTATACCAAAATGAATATCAGATTGAAAGCATCCGTCTGATCGATGACTACAATGGTGATGACACCTTATCTATGGAACATAATAACACATCCTGTTTTAACTACCGCATGGTTGATGGAACAGATTCCTTAAGCAAACATGCCCTTGGCTGCGCTATTGATATCAATCCTTTTTATAATCCGTACATTGTATTTGACAAAACAGGAAGCGGCAACGATTATATCTCTCCCAAGGAAAGTGAAATATACGTTGACCGCTCTCAAAATTTTCCATATAAAATTGATGAAAATGACTTATGTTATAAACTTTTTAAAGCTCATGGATTTACCTGGGGTGGAAACTGGAATTCCTGCAAAGATTATCAACACTTCCAAAAGGTGGTCGAGTAAAGCCAGAGGCAAAATATCCCTGGCTCTTTTTTCAATATTTATTGAGGTTCAAGCATTTGCGGAAGAACTTCTTCAAGAATACCGTTATATATATTATTTAAAGACCATGTAGTGAAAAATATTTGGTTCACCGATTGTTCCCTATCTACGGATATAACAGCCACTTCCCTATAGACAACATACCACCTTTTTCCATCAATTTCTTGTATTTCGTAGACGTTTTCATCAACAGTATTATAAATATCTTGATATTCTATGGATACCCAATATATTTGTGCTTCTCCAAAAGCTGTATCTACAACCGCTTTCTTTTCCTTATCAAGTACTATCTGTGGCACAAAAGCCTGTTCATTTGTTTCCAAAGGATTTTCAAAAATCAAATCATGCTCATCGACTACCTCAATCATATCATAATGATGATGAAATTTCATCGAAGTTACAGCCTCATTTACTATGACAGTCGTGCCATTCGGATCCTCCCGGCTCACTGTGGTCGTACCACTCAAAGCCTCCCAGCCTTCCGGTACATTAAATCCAATCACCGGTTCTTCTTCTAGTTTATCACGACAATAGAAATGATACTCATACCTCTCGTCAATCTCCGGCAATTCAATCTTTTCCTCCTCCGGTGTCGGTTCTGGTGTGGGTTCCGGTGTTGGCACTGGTTCTTCTGTTTCTGTGTTTTCTGCCTGGCCTGCTTCTCCTCCACTCTTTTTACTTTCCTCACTTGAATTTTGTGCAACATCTGCCGCTGTTTCCTGACCCTTACTATCAGAAGCATTACCGCATCCTGCCAATTCCAATGCCATCAGCGTTACTATCATTACAATGATTACAAATGTTTTTTTACTACAAACTTTTCTTTTCATCATTTCCTCCAAAATGTATTTTTTGATTATCAAGATTCGGGTGTCAAAAGTCCCTTCAATAAACTTTAATTGGCAAATTGCATAAAAGTTCACGAAGCTGTCCTGTGAAGGCGATTGAGATTTTCTTAGTATTCCATCTGCAAAGCAGCAATTTAGGGACATGGATGTCCCCGAAAGCCCGTACCGGGCCAGGACGGCGCGTGACGGGCGGTTGCGTCTGGCTTCACAGCTTACATTGGAATACTTAGAAAATTCATTCGGCGAAACCCGACAACAAGAGAACTTTTATGCAATCTGCCCTATCAACTTATGATAAAAGGCTTTTGACATCCGAATCTTGTCAAATAATATTTTAGTAAAGATATTTACTAATGTCAATAGTAAATATTTTTACTATGATAGACTAACAATATTATAGAACTATATAGAATTTATTATTCATAGGTTATATTTATGGATTATATCACTCGTATTCGAAACTTAAGAGAGGACTCTGACAAGACCCAACAAGAGATTGCAGATTATCTTGGCACTTCACAGACTATGTATGCCCGCTATGAACGAGGGGCCAATGAAATGCCCATAAGACATTTAATCAGACTGGCTCAATATTATCACGTCAGTCTTGATTATTTATGTGGTTTGTCCAATAAAAAAGAGCCAGCCCTGCCAGACTGACTCTTTCTTTTCTTCTACCTTTTTTCTCTATTCATTTTTGTAATCAGATAATTTCTTATTAAACTTCAGGTTCAGATTTCAGATATTTCCAAAGTCTGCTTATCCGATTGCCTCCTTGCTTATCTCACAGATAGAAGGAATTCTTGGTTCTTCTATAGCAGCTTCTTCTGTGAGTATCGGCTCTACAAGAAAAGTATCTTTAAATTCTTCTTCCAACAATATCTTTTTCACAGCAAGATACAAACGCTTTTTGCGTCCCATGATCCGGCTGCTCTCAAGGGTCTCAATGCGTGCCATTTCCAGTATATAAGTATCTCTTCCTGTAATCCGCTGCTGCAACTCACTACGCACCTGCGAAACAATCGCTGCATCAAAATCTCCTTCCTTATATTCGGAAGATATTACTGATGTTTTCCCTGCGCTCTGTTTCGAAAAAGGTTTAGTAAGCAATGATGCCAGCAAATTAATAAGACCGGAAACCAACTCTATAAGTGCCACGAACAAATTAACAAAGGATTTCAAAAAGCTTTTAACCGCCTGATATAGTGCATCCATAAAGTTTATCCTCTCGCATCTTAAATTTCAAACATTTCCATATCCTTGTCAAGCTTGTCTGAAATTTCCTTAAGTGTCTTGGCATTATTGGCAATGTTACGGACAATTTCACTTACCTGATTTACAGATGCCGCAGATTCTTGGGTGCTGGCTGCATTCTCTTCCGCTATAGCTGTCAGATTCTGTACAGTATCTGTAACACTTATTTTTGCCTCGTTAATTCTGGCTGTCTTTTCTGCTACTCTTCCAATTGCCTCAATAGATGCTCCTACCTGTCCAAGCACCTGATTTACCTGCTCATCCGTCTTTTTGACATTATCGCTCTGCTTATCCATAATCTGCTTTATTTCTTCCATGGTCTCTACAGCTTTTTCAGAATCACTCAAAAGGGAACTGATAATTCCTTCAATCTGCCTTGCTGATTCATTAGACTGCTCTGCCAGCTTCTGGATCTGTGCTGCCACTACAGCAAATCCCCTGCCCTGTTCTCCGGCTCTGGCTGCTTCAATAGATGCATTTAAGGATAACAGATTAGTTTCTTCCGCTATATCCGTAATAAGAGCTGTAGCTTCCTTGATTTTTTGAGCGGAAATGTGGGTCGTATTCGTCTGATCATATATAATATTAATAGATTCCCTGGTTTGTTGATTGATATCCTGCAGATCATGAAGTGTATCGATTGCTGTCTGTCCAAGTTTTTGGATCAACTTGGCATTATCATTCATTATATCTATTTCATTTGTTGTTTCTTCGATCATATAGCCCATATCAATAATATTTTCCGTTGCACTCTGAGTTTCCTCAGCCTGTCCGCCGGCGCCCTGTGCAATTTCTTCCACAGCACGCTCTACCTGATTAATATGATCGGAAACAGTGTCTGCATTTTCACTTAAGAAGACAGATGCCTCATTCAGTTCTTTTCCCTGCGCCTTAATATTTGCCATAATCTCCGTCAGGTCTTTCTTTAACTGCATAATGGCACGACTGATATTACCAATTTCATCCTTACGCTGCAAAGTGCTTTCATCAAGACTGATGTTCAATTTTCCCTTGGATACTTCATCCAGTGCGTCTGCACCCATACGCAGCGTCTTCACCATTTTGTTCACTACTACATAGATCAAAGCTGCACAGCAGGCAAAGAGAACTACCATGATTCCCACTATCAGAAGAATAATCTTACTTATCTGTGCTTTGGCATCTTTTTGCGGCATTCCGGCAAATACCATTCCTGCTACATGGTCTGTACCATTGTCATATAAAGGAAGATAGTAACCAAAGTAAGGTTGTCCTACCACCTGAACATCAGTAGAAAAATGTTCCTGTCCGTTTTTGATTACTTTCTCTATTACATCTTCACCGGCCTTAGTTCCTATTACCCGGTTTCCCTGTTCATCCAAAATAGAAGTCATATATCTTGTATCACCATAAAAAACAGTAATATCTGTATCAGCCGCTTTTCTTATATCATCAGCAATTTCGGATGATGCGCTGACATTAAAGTCACCCTTATATAACTCATCATCCACTAACTGATATTCCCCTTCTCCTGCATAGCTAAGGGTATCCCTTACTGAAACTGCAGATGCCCGCAAACCGTTTTCAATAGTGCTGGTTAACACCTGGTTGATCCTCATATTACCTACAATTATTGTTGCCAGTCCCAAGCACAATAAGGGAATTAATGCTACTGCCATAATTTGAGATTTCATTTTCATTTTGTGACCCCGCTCCTTTTCATCTTCCGAATTTACATTGCAAATGCAAATCTGCCTAAAAGAATATAAATTTATTAATTCTCAGTTAACATGTATAAGCCTCATTATATTTATTATATATACTTCTGTAAAAATTGTCCATTCAAATTAGCAAAATGATGCAAAAACAATAAAACCCTGTATCAATTACAGGGTTTTATTAAACAACTGATTATTATACTAATTCAAGAACAACTTCCATTGCTCCATCACCTTTACGCTGGCCAATCTTTACGATTCTTGTATAGCCACCGTTACGGTTAGCATATTTAACGCCATATTCGTCAAAAATCTTAGCTACAAGATCTGCCTGCTTGGTGCCTTTCTTCTTGCCGGCAGCATTGGCGGGAACTTCCGTTACAGGATACAATACTTTGATCATTTTTCTTCTTGCATTCATTCTGGAAGGAAGATCCTTTTTAATTTCCTTTTCAACCGTTTCGTACTTAGTAACTTTCTTGCCGTTTACTACTTCTTTTACTCTTTTACCGTCTTTGTCCTTTAAAGGCACTTTGGCGGTAACTTTAACGGTTTCATAATTATCTTTTTCTTTTACTCCAAGAGCAATCAATCCTTCTGCGATCTTCTGTACTTCCTTTGCTCTTGCTTGTGTGGTAATGATCCTGCCTTTATAAATAAGGGCTGTTACCTGATTTCTAAGTAATGCCTTTCTCTGGTCAGAAGTTCTACCAAGTTTTCTGTATTTTGCCATGTCAGGCTCCTTTCCAAGGAAGATTCCCTTCCCTTCTCATTGTGACATTCCTGTCCTTTATGGTACATCCGGCCACGCTCTTTGGACTTACTTGCCGAATGCAGTTACCGGTCTGCTTATACAGACGCCATTCATGAGAGTACACTGCATACACTTTGGCTTTACTGCACTGTCCGCTTACTCTTCACTGGGGTTTAACTGCAATCCCAGTTCTTTCAATTTAGCAAGGACTTCTTCTAATGATTTACGTCCGAGATTACGAACCTTCATCATATCCTCAGAAGTCTTATTGGTTAACTCTTCTACAGTATTGATACCAGCTCTCTTTAAGCAATTGTAGGAACGAACAGACAATTCCAATTCGTCAATGCTCATTTCCAATACTTTTTCTTTTTCATCTTCTTCTTTTTCTACCATGATTTCTGCCGTCTTGGCATTCTCAGATAAATCAATAAAAAGACTTAAGTGTTCGCTGAGTACTTTTGCAGCTAAACTAACTGCTTCGTCCGGAACTAAGGTTCCGTTTGTATAAACATCCAGTGTCAACTTATCAAAGTCTGTAATTTGGCCAACACGAGTGTTTTCTACTGTTACATTAACTCTTTCAACAGGCGTGTAGATAGAATCAATGGCAATAACTCCGATTGGCAGATCTTCACTCTTATTCTTATCTGCACTTACATATCCTCTGCCTTTTGTAATGGTAAGCTCCATATAAAGCTTGGTATTCTTACCACTTAAGGTTGCAATTGTAAGGTCCTGATTCAGAATTTCTATATCCTGATCTGCCTGAATATCAGAAGCCTTTACAATACCTTCACCTTCATATTCGATATATGCGGTTTTAGGCTCATTTGTATCACTATTGTTTCTGATTGCAAGATCCTTGATGTTCATGATGATTTCAGTCACATCTTCCTTAACACCTTCAATAGAACTGAACTCATGAAGCACACCTTCAATCTTAACCTGGCTTACTGCTGCGCCGGGAAGTGAAGAAAGCATGATTCTTCTAAGTGAATTGCCAAGAGTAATTCCATACCCTCTCTCAAGGGGTTCTACTACGAATCTGCCATATTTTTTATCATCAGAGATTTCTGCTACTTCAATATTTGGCCTTTCAAAATCAAACACTGCAAATACCCTCCTTTACGAACATTATAAATACACTTCCATATACTCCAATTTCCACACAAGTCTGCCTATCAGAGTAAAACCGTATGACAGGCCTCTTCTTATATGGTTTATTTGGAATATAATTCGACAATAAGCATTTCGTTTACGGGAACATCAATCATTTCTCTTGTAGGAAGGTTCTTAATTGTTCCTTTTAATGCTTCCTGATCTACTTCCATCCATTCAGGAACTAATCTACCTGCAGTTACTTCAAGGATATCTTTGTATCTCTGTAAGGATTTTGATTTTTCTCTGATTTCAATTACGTCTCCTGCCTTAATTAAATAAGAAGGAATATCTACCCGTTTTCCATTGACTAATACATGCTTGTGGCCAACTATCTGTCTTGCTTCTTTTCTTTTTCTTGC
>CAZTKJ010000072.1:0-12166 GCA_964614185.1 uncultured Lachnospiraceae bacterium | reverse complement strand
GTCTCTGGACAGACCACCGGGGCCCAATGCTGACAGACGTCTCTTGTGAGTCAGCTCGCCCAAAGGATTGTTCTGATCCATAAACTGTGACAGCTGTGATGAACCAAAGAACTCCTTAACTGCTGCCTGTACCGGTTTGATGTTGATAAGTACCTGAGGAGAAACTTCTTCTGCGTCATGTGTTGTCATTCTCTCACGGACAACTCTTTCCATTCTGGACAGACCAATTCTGTACTGGTTCTGTAAAAGTTCTCCTACAGCCCTGATACGTCTGTTGCCAAGGTGATCAATATCATCATCATTGCCAATTCCATATTCAAGATGAATATTGTAATTGATGGATGCCAGAATATCTTCCTTGGTAATATGCTTCGGAATCAGCTCATGCACATTCTTTTTAATGGCGTCTGCCAAAGCTTCCGGATCCTCTCCGAATTCCTCAATGATCTGAGAAAGAACAGGGTAATAAACTTTTTCCGTAATGCCGAGCTCTCTGGGATTACACTCCACAAAGCTCGTAATATCAACCATCATGTTGGAAAGAACTTTAACATTCTTCTCTTCTGTCTGAATATATACGAAAGGAACTGCAGCATTCTGAATCTGATCTGCCAGATCTCTTGTAACCTTAACTCCTGCTTCTGCCAGGATTTCGCCTGTGAAAGGATCTACTGCATCCTCTGCCAGGACATGGTTTCTGATTCTGTTTCTGAATGCCAGTTTCTTATTAAATTTATATCTGCCCACCTTCGCCAAATCATATCTTCTGGGGTCAAAAAACATTGCATTAATAAGGCTCTCTGCACTTTCAACGCTTAAAGGCTCTCCGGGACGGATTTTTTTGTATAACTCTAACAGACCATCCTGATAATTTTCAGAAACGTCTTTGGAAAAGCTGGCTTCAATTTTAGGTTCTTCACCAAACAGCTCTCTGATCTCCTCATTGGTGCCAACGCCGAGAGCTCTGATAAGTACTGTAATAGGAACCTTTCTGGTTCTGTCAACACGCACATAAAAAATATCGTTGGAATCGGTTTCGTATTCCAGCCATGCGCCACGGTTAGGAATAACTGTTGAAGAGAACAGTCTCTTACCGATCTTATCATGTCCAATACCATAATAAATACCGGGAGATCTGACAAGCTGGCTGACAATAACACGTTCCGCACCGTTAATAACAAAAGTGCCTGTCTCTGTCATAATAGGAAGATCACCCATAAATATTTCATGTTCGCTGATTTCTTCCTTTTCCTTATTATAAAGACGAACCTTTACCTTAAGGGGAGCCGCATAAGTTGCATCCCGCTCCTTGCACTTTTCAATAGAATATTTTACGTCATCCTCACACAGCTCGAAATCTACAAATTCAAGACTCAAGTGTCCGCTGTAATCTTCAATTGGAGAAATATCCTCAAAAACTTCTTTGAGGCCTTCATCCAGAAACCACTTATAGGAATCCTTTTGGACTTCTATCAGGTTCGGCATCTCCAAAACTTCTTCCTGTCGTGAGTAACTCATACGCATGTTCTTGCCTGTGGCAATAGGACGTATTCTGTTCTTTTCCATTGACATTTCACCCCGTTCTTTATGATTTGTGAAGCTTGATCTGCTTTCAAATATGCATACCACACCACAATAGTGCACTATCCATATTACTACAAATCTATTTCAGCGTCAACCAAATTTTTTCGAAATTGGAAAATTTTCGCAAAAAATCCCGGCCTGTACTCTATGTAAAGACCGGGATCATATTCGCTTATTGCACAACAGATAAAATTACTTAAGAGTAACTTTAGCGCCTTCAGCTTCCAGTTTAGCCTTAATATCATCAGCTTCTTCTTTGGATGCTGCTTCCTTTAATACCTTCGGAGCTGAATCAACTAAATCCTTAGCTTCCTTTAATCCAAGACCGGTTGCTTCACGAACAACCTTAATAACCTTAACTTTGTTAGGTCCTACTTCTGTAAGCTCTACATCAAATTCTGTCTGCTCTTCTGCAGGTGCTGCATCAGCGCCGCCTGCTGCTGCAACTACAACGCCTGCTGCTGCAGATACACCGAATTCTTCTTCACATGCTTTTACAAGATCATTTAATTCTAATACTGTTAACTCTTTGATAGCGTCAATAATTTCCTGTGTGGATAACTTTGCCATTTTCATTTCCTCCATTCAAAATATCATTTCATTGTTTTCAAAAATTCTAAAATAGTCTTCTGTTTCAGATGACCCCTTAGCTGTTACTCTGCCGGTGTCTCTGCTTCAGCTTCCGCTGTAGCTTCTTCCTGTGCAGGTGCTTCTGCTTCAGATTCTGTTACAGCTTCCGCTGTTTCTACAGGCGCTTCTTCAGCAGCTTCTGCTGTAGCCTCTTCCTGTGCAGGCGCTTCGCATTCGGATGCTCCGCCTTTTTCTGCCAGCTGATTCATAACACGTGCAAAGTTGGTAATAGGAGACTGAATGCTGCCAAGCAGCTTGGACAGTAACTCTTCTCTGGAAGGAATCTTTGCGATTTCAGTAATGCCCTTTGCATCATAGGCAATGCCTTCCACTACACCGCCCTTAATTTCCAGCTTATCTGCTTCCTTTGCAAACTTGCAGAGGAGTCTTGCAGGAGCTGTTGCATCCTCGGTTGAAATTGCGATGGCGCTGGGTCCTTCAAGATAAGGTGCCAGTGCTTCAAAATCCGTTCCCTTGAATGCAAAATTCATCATAGTGTTCTTGTAAACTTTGTAGGTGATTCCTGCTTCACGAAGCTCCTTACGAAGTCTTGTATCCTGTTCTACCGTAAGTCCGCGATAATCAACAAGCACAACAGATTGAGCATCTTTAATATTCGCTGAAATCTCGTTTACAACGGGCTGTTTCAATTCAACTTTAGCCATTTCTTTACCTCCTTTTAGATTTCCTGCCGAAAGGAGTTTATTAAAAATCCTCCCGAAAAACGGAAGGATAGAATTTACCTCAATAAACTCATTTCCTCGGTAGGCGATACGCTTACGCCTAGAGCTTCGCTCCCGGCACCTACTGTCTTCGGCATGGTCATAACGACCTTTATTAAAATATCATAAAGTAATTTTCCTGTCAATACTATTTTATCTTAAAGTGACCATTCCCTCTGCATCAATGTTGACGCCGTAAGAAATACTATTCATATAGGAAATGATCCTGTCTTTCTCTTCTCCATAGGCAAAATCCGTACGGCAGTCCTGCTGTATGGCAGGAATAAACTGAAAACTTTCAATGCCTTGCAAAGAAATATCCACCTGTACCATACAGCTGTCCAATGTCTTAGAGTTAAAAAGGAAATTTCCAAGACTATAGATCACCGGCACATCGCCAAAGTACTGTATACCCTGCAGGCAGTGGGGATGATCGCCAATGATCAGATCCGCACCTGCTTCCGCCAGTTTCGGCGCCTGCTCTAACTGTGCCCAGTCAGGTTCCGATACATTTTCCGTGCCCCAGTGAATATATACTACTACAAAATCACTGTCCTCTTTGGCCTTTGCCACTACTTCATACAGTCTTTGGGGATTCCAGCACCTGAAAACCCCCGCCGTATTTTCCGTAGCTCCTTTGGTATCAGGATTGTCCAAACGTTCAATCTGAGTAGCTGCCACAAAGGCTATCTTCATACCTCCTGAAATAAAGTAAACAGGGGATGAAGCTTCTTCCAGATTTCTGCCTGCTCCTACATAAGGCATACCCTGCTCTTCCAGGGTATTTAACGTATCCAGAAATCCCACTTCGCCAAAATCGTAAATATGGTTATTGGCAAGAGAAACAATATCTGCTCCCATATCCTCAAGATAGCTTACGGTAGATGGATCTGCCCGGAAAGTATAAGTTTTCTCTTCCGTAGGAGTTCCCCTGTCAGTATAAGGGAATTCATTATTCACCATTAAAATATCCACATCCTGCATCTTGGCAAGAAGCGGCTCCGATATGGCATTTTCCAAATCTTTTCCACGACTTAACAGACTGGCCATTATTGCATATTCATCATCAAAAAGAATATCTCCTACAAACCCGATAGTCACTATCCCATCGGTCTTATTAGGCTTTTCATAAATATGATTGGCAGCCATATATTCCGGATCAGCCAAAATATCGCTATATCTGCCACCACCTTTTTCTCCTGCTGCTTCTGCCTGTTCCTCCTTGGTCTCCTCAGGAATCCTTTCCCACAGAGAATGTGCGTTATTTTTATCTTCTGCTTTCACATTCTTTTCTTCCGATATAAGATCGGAACTGATAGTCTCCCTGTCTGTGAACCCGGAATAAATCAGCATGAAACTAAGACCTATGCCAAGGACAAGGCTTAAGGTCACTAAAAAGACTGTTATCGGCGAGCGCCTTTTATTTTGTTTGACCTGTTTGTTTTTTCCCATATCCGTCATTCTTTCCTTACATTATCAGCATATCATACTTGTTTAAAAAAGCAAAGCCGCCTTCCTTTTGCGAAAGCGGCTTTTGTATTCTTATTCTGCTTTTAATTAGAATTTTGCTACGTTGACCTTAACGCCAGGTCCCATAGTTGAAGTAAGGGTAATGCTTCTTAAATACTGTCCTTTCAATACAGAAGGTCTTGCTTTAACAATTGCTTCCATAAGGGCATTGAAGTTTTCCAAAAGCTTCTCTTCTTCAAAGGAAGCTTTTCCGATGGGAACATGAATGATATTGGACTTATCCAGTCTATACTCAATCTTTCCGGCTTTAATATCGTTAATAGCCTTTGTAACATCCATAGTAACTGTACCGGCTTTGGGGTTGGGCATTAAGCCTTTAGGTCCTAAGACTTTACCAAGACGTCCTACAACACCCATCATATCGGGAGTAGCTACAACTACGTCAAAATCAAGCCATCCGTCTTTCTGTATTCTGGGAATCAGCTCTTCGCCGCCAACATGATCAGCGCCTGCTGCCTCTGCCTCATTGAGCTTATCACCTTTGGCAAATACCAGAACCTTAACTGTCTTACCTGTTCCGTTAGGTAATACAACTGCACCACGGATCTGCTGTTCTGCATGACGTCCGTCACAACCTGTTCTAACATGAACTTCAATTGTCTCATCAAACTTAGCTACTGCTGTTTTCTTTGCCAGTGCTATTGCTTCTGCAGGTTCATATGTTGTTGAACGGTCTACCTGCTTTGCAGCTTCATTATATTTCTTTCCATGTTTCATTATTAATTCCTCCTATGGTTCAAGCGACACATCCTGAAGTGTCTCCCACTCTACAAATTGATTATTAGTCTTCTACCGTAATACCCATGCTTCTTGCTGTACCTGCAATCATGCTCATAGCAGTTTCTAAACTGGCAGCATTCAGATCAGGCATCTTTAATTCTGCAATTTCCTGAAGTTTTGCTTTGGAAATTGTTGCAACCTTAGTTTTGTTGGGAGTTGCTGATCCTGACTTAATGTTGCAGGCTTTCTTAAGGAGTACTGCAGCAGGAGGAGTTTTCGTAATAAAACTGAAACTTCTATCTGCATATACTGTAATAACAACCGGAATGATCACATCACCCTTGTCAGCGGTTCTTGCGTTGAACTGTTTGGTAAATTCAACGATATTAACACCGTGCTGTCCAAGTGCAGGACCTACCGGGGGCGCTGGTGTAGCTTTACCAGCAGGGATCTGTAACTTAATATATCCTTCTACTTTCTTTGCCATTGTGGCACCTCCTATAATAATGCACTACGTGCATTGTGGTATGGCGCATTCTGCCGGCATTCAAAGAAGCCGGTTTCTGCTCCCACTGTCCGTAAATCCTTACGGACCTTAATAAGTTCCTCTATATTTACAAAGAAGTTTCCTTCTATATAAATATCAATTTTATGACATCTTCCTCACTTCTGCAAAACTGATTTCTACAGGCGTCTCTCTGCCGAACAGTTCTACATTGATGGTTGCTGTCTGTTTGCCAAAATCCATACGCTGCACAACGCCCACGGTATCTTTCCATACACCGGCCACTACTGCAATAGCATCGCCCTCTGCAAAATCCACAGAAACATTTTCTGTCTTGATTCCAAGGGGCTTCATCTCTGCTTCCGTAAGCGGCACCGGCTTGCTTCCGGGGCCTACAAATCCTGTAACACCTCTGGTATTACGGACTACATACCATGTGTCATCATTCATGATCATGTTGATAAGCACATAACCCGGGAACATCTTCTTCTGAACTGTCTTCCTGGTGCCGTTCTTAACTTCTACCACATCTTCCATAGGCACTCGGACTTCCAGAATTTCTTCCTCAAGGTGTCTGTTCTCGATGGTTTTTTCAATATTGGCTTTAACTTTATTTTCATACCCGGAATAGGTGTGTACTACATACCAGTTTGCTTCTGCCATATTAAACCTCCACGTTTCACCTTACAGACTTGTCAGGAAATCCACACCATACTGCGTTACAAAATCCAATATGGCAATAACAGCTCCTAACACTATGGAAATGCAAACAACTGCTATGGACTGCTTTAAGACTGCATTCTTATCAGGCCATACAATTTTCTTATATTCAGCCTTCAGGCCTTTAAAGAAACTGGGTTGTGATGTCTTTTCTTTTTTAACAGAATCTGCCATCCTTAACTCCTTTCAATCATATGAACAATTATTTGGTTTCCTTGTGTAATGTGTGAGTTCTGCAGAATCTACAATATTTCTTGGTCTCCATCCTGTCGGGATGTGTCTTCTTATCTTTAGTGGTATTGTAGTTACGCTGTTTACATTCTGTACATGCTAATGTAATTCTTGTACGCATCTTGAATTCCTCCAGTCTTTTATCGGATTTTGAGCATAAAAAAAAGACCTAAATCTTTTCTTGTCTGATAACTATAACATATACTTTTACCTACGTCAACTGATTTTACTATTATTTTCTTTATTTTTTCTGTTTTTTGTCTTGTATTTTTAGCAAACCCAAATACACCGTCTCTCCTTGAGCCGGGATAATCATAGTGCATATAAAACTGTTTCCGTAGCCGTATAACTGTAATGCCGCAGATAAAACCTGTAAGCCGCATTCAGCTTGAGAATATAAGCAGGGATATCTATAATATCCTCAGGCTTATGATATACACAAATCGCAAGCTTGGGCTTATTTCTCTGTATTGTTTCTGCTGCCCCTTTAAGCGCTTCTAATTCTGCCCCTTCAATATCCATCTTGATAAATGTGATCTGCTTCCCATCTGCTATTTCATCTATAGCCATTGTCGAAACGATGCTGCTGCCATTTTCATTGATTGCCGAATTAGCATCTCGATTATCTGAAAATACCATCTGACAGGCACGGCTCCACAACCCCTTGTTGTAAACTTCCGTTTTTCCCACATATGGCTTCATATTTTCCATACATTTCCGGTAATTCTTCTCATCCGGCTCAAATAAATATGCATAACCAGTCTGCCCATAACACCATTTCAAAAAATCTATGGTGTCTTCCCCGGTATATGCGCCACCATCTACAAAAACTTCCTCTCCGCCCGGTTTCATAATATCTGTATCAAAATATTGCCTTGCCTTTCCAAGCCACCATCCATGTTCTGATACAAATACCTGGTTATCATTTACTCCCATTTCCTGTAACTGACTGCAAATTTCCCGGCTATACCAGTTCACGCCCACAATAATACATACTTCTGCTATCATTTCCTTTAACTGTATGGGAGAAACCACCTTCTTTCCATACATTGTCCGGCCATGAAAATTTGTATTATTATCGCATATATAATCTATTGTTATACCATATGTTTTTAATATCCACAAAAGCTGCCTGCAGGCGCATCCGGCGCCAAAGATTACTATTTTCCTGTTCCCCATTTGCTCAAGCCACTGTAACAAACAATGAACAGCATCATAAGTTCCATATTGGTCTATCAGACTATGAATCATTTCCACAATATATGATTCATTGCCTGAAATGGAATACATAAGGCGCTTTTCAAAAATTGATTTTGACTCTGTATCCTGTAATTGGTTATATATATTCCTTCCTTGATATATCATATCTACCTCACCATACTATCAACAGCCTTTAATAAGCTGAAAATACATACTTTCCAAATCCTCCTGCGGTTTCCATCCCAAAGACATAAGCTTCTCCCCTGATAACCTAAGTGCCGTATCAGCAGCATAACCATACCGGTTATCCTCCGGTATATCATATGCCACTTTTATTTTGCCGCCTGCTATTTTATCAGCTACAAGTTCCGCCATTTGCCGGATCGTCATAGTACTATCTTCATTTACCACGTTGTAGGCTTCTCCACTGACTCCTTTTTCCAAAATCGTCATAATTCCCGACACAGCATCATGAATCCCACAGTAATTTCCCATGGAATGCCCCTGTGTATGGAGCACGATATCTTCACCTTCTCTGACTGCCTTTGCAAACTGAGCAAAAATACGTCCATCGGAGGGCTGGACGCCTTCCCCAAAAGTCTGGGCGAGCCGGGCAATTTTCACCGGAACACCATATTCTTTAAAGTAAGAATAGCAAATATTTTCCGCCATACGTTTCCCCAAAGGATAACAGCTGCGGGAAGCTAACAGTTCCACCCTACCCTGTAAAACTTCATTCTCTGTTATACGATGTCCATCTGAATCAACAATACTCCCATACACTTCCATGCTGGAAAGGTACACCATACTCCTGATTGAAATATTCCTTGCAAATTCCAGTATATTCTGTGTTGTATTAATAATGCTCTCCGTCACTTCCACAGGATGGGTTATCATCTCGGCAGATGCGGTAATGGAAACGCAGTGAATAATATAATCTGCTCTGATACCGGCTCCTGACAAACGCTCTACACACTGTCTGTCACACAGATCTGCCTCTACGATCCGTACATCATGCGGCAGCTTGTTTTCTGCTTTTTCCCTGCTTCGCACAAGGACCGTTATTCCTGCCTCTTGATCCTTTTCCCTTATATGTTTTACCAGCATGGAGCCAATATATCCTGTTGCTCCTGTAATAATATAATTTTTCATCAGCAATTCTTCGCTCCTGACAAAATGTACATCATCGTATGAACCAGCATCAGTTTTATTGATTTCAAACCCTCCAGATTTTCTCTGCATGCGCGATCTTCCATTTTCGCTTATTCAACATAAAATACAGACTTGTCATCACTTCACCGATTCTCCCCACATACCGTGGAAGTTTCTCCCTGTCTTCCTTTTCACATCTGTCTGTAATCTCTTTCAAAAGCGGAAATATCCAACTGCAATAATCATTAAATACTTCCCTTCGTGCTATCAGCATATTGTAATTATATAAATACGGGCTTTGCAAAATACTTTCTATTTCAGACATACTACCTGTTTCATATTCATGAAGCACCTTGCGCATGACACAAATATCCTCTTTCAGCAGATATCTGCCATATTGTCCTGATGCATCCGGATAACACACAAACGGAAGCGGCAGAAGGACATCTATTTTCTTTATCTCCAGTAAATGCAGCTGTTCTTCTGTAACATCTAATATCCGTCTGTAATGAAACAGTCCTGTAATATCGCAGGTATTGTATTTCCATATGTAATAACTGGCTGACAATTCACAGTACAAAGCATTCTGCATGGACAAACTGTCAGTTCCTTCATCTGTAAGTTCTGTTAGCCTGCTGTCCGTAAGCGCTGCCCCTGCCTGAATTTTCTTTATCCACGGCGCTTCCTGATAAACTCCTGTAAGCGCTTTGTCCCGATGATTGACTGCCATATATATTCTTATGTCACTTGGTTTATCCGGCTTTCCATTTGTCGGATAATCCTCTATCAGTTGTATATTCTGCACTTTTTTTAAATAACTGCCCATCAGGATATATTCCGCGTGGGAATCCAGCAGGAAATAATTATCATATTTTTTTTCTTTCAGATTTTGCACAATATCCTTATGATATTCTTCCGGTGTTGCCACAATAATAAGTGTATTTGCTAAATTCCCCGATACTTCCGCCAAAGTCATCACAGGAATGCCGTCTATCTGCACAGGCTGTCTTGCACTGTCTGTCACCAGAAAACAGCTGATTTGAATATGATACAATTCCCTGACTGCTTTATATGCTCCATAGGCTACAATTCCTGCGCCATATATGCAGACCTCTTTGTATTGCGGCAGAATCCCGGATAGTTGTTCCTTTTCCATAAATGTTCCTTCCACAAGCATTTCCTGTCACCTTGTACATCTCTATATTCCGAACACCTGCTGGCCCTCCAGTGCGTCATATAAAGCGCGGCATATATAGAAATCTGCAGGTTCTGTTATCTTCATATTATTACTGGTACTCTTTACCATATACAGCTTCTTATTGTAAAGACTACAAAGATGTGCGGAATCAATGCTTTTTATCCCATCTTTTTCTGCCATCTCATAAAGCGACTTGATATCTTCATAATAAAATGACTGGGGCGCCTTGGCGGTATACATCTGATCCCTTGGCGGCATCTCAAATACCGTTTTTCCATCAAGACTTCTGATCTGACTTTCCTTGTCAGCTTCACATGTGATGGCATTTCCATGTTTCTTTACTCCATCTATATTCAATGTAATCAGTTCTTCATCAATCAGCGGACGTACACCGTCATGAATCAGTACAATATCATCCTTTTTGGAAAATTCTTCCATTGCCTGAAGCCCATAGTAGATTGAATCATGTCCCGTTTTGCCACCCGGAACAATTTTCTTTACCTTGGTAATGCCAAAACGCCGCAGCAGTCCCTTTAATTCCTCAATATATTCTTTCACACAGACAACTACGATGTTCTCTATCCTTTCATGGTATTCAAAATGTTCCAGAGTATATATAATAACCGGTTTCCCATGAATTTCCAAAAACTGTTTCGGTTTGGAACGGGTACTCATTCTTTTGCCTGTTCCGCCGGCAAATATTAATGCTACTGCCATGTCTTCACTTCTCTCCTTGTATGATTCTTCATCTTTTCTTAAGCCATATTTTCTCATTTCTTTATCATTTCTGTCTTTATTTGGATTATAACATCAGCACAAAACCCTCTTCTTCCACTCTTTTGACATAGTCACTTCCATAAAATCTTACATGGTCAGCCTCTTTTTCTACAACTGCATCATATTATGTCCCTCACCATTGACTCGATTTTTATAACTTCACACATAATATCCTTATCACTATAATTTCCCACTCATGGTTTCTTCTGTATATAGCTTCAAATTTTGCATAAGGATTTGATTTTCCTCAGAATTTCCAATGATTATTACATTCATGCTGCCACTTCCTTCTTCACAGTTAACGACATTGCCCATGCAGCAGATGGGCTTCATCTTAAAACCAATCTTCTTTTAATGGCAATTCATCTTTTTTATAACAAGCCCAGTCTTTCATACCCGCATTTGGCATCTTATATCTGGCGCAATAATGGCATAACTCATGTGGCTTATTTATAAATAAATACATTTCTTTTGCATTCATCTCGTCCTTATAAATATCAATCCAACCATCTTTAAAAGGATAGTCCATTCCAAAATATTTATTAAAATATTCCACTGTTATATACATAGGACATCTTGCAAGAATGCCATCCTTAAGTATAATTCTATTAGAACAAATTGTTTCTGTAGTTTCTTCTGGAAACTCCAGTCTTTCTTTCTCCAACATTGGGGAAAATCCCGTCATTGGAAGTAATCTATAGGATATACCCATAACCTTCATCCAATTTTCTTTATCCTCTAACTGTCTTTCAAATGGCGGATATAACGATAGAAGAATTGTTGCATCTGTTTTCTTCAATGTATCAATCAAATTCTCTGACATTTCTTTTAACAAAATACCATTTGTTACCACGTTTATATTTGTGTATGGATATAATTCTCTTGCATACTTAATAAACAAAGCAAGCTGATTATGGAGCAACGGCTCCCCTCCCAAAAAGTTGATTCTGTTTATATGAGAAACTACTTTCCGTAATTTTTTTAAATCAGTACAAAATCTCTCATAGTCAAGAAACATTTCTTCAGATACAAGTGGTGAGAAATGAGAGCAACCCTTGCAATTCAAGTTGCAATGTTCACATATTGGAATTAAAAGTGTATCCATATAATCCAGATCCTCTAATGGGATAAGCGGTTTTTTCAGATAACGTATAATAGATTTCGCAAATTGTAGTTTCATAGAAAATAGACATGGTC
>CAZTKJ010000071.1:0-12905 GCA_964614185.1 uncultured Lachnospiraceae bacterium | reverse complement strand
AAGAAAAACGCTTCTAGCTTAGCAGTTGCCAGAAGCGCTTTGTCTACAGTCTGAGCAACCCCGCCCAAGGGGCAGGGTTGCTGTTTTTTAATATAATGATTGTTTTTTATCTCTGAACACGTCCGGAAGCATCGCCGCCAGCCAGTGTTTCCACTTCTTTTCTGGATACCAGATTGAAATCACCGGGAATCGTATGTTTTAATGCAGAAGCTGCAACACCAAATTCAAGGGCTGCCTTAAAATCTTTGCCGTCTACCATTCCGCAGATAACACCACCGGCAAAGGAATCGCCGCCGCCTACTCTGTCTACAATGGGGTGAATGCTGTATTCCTTAGAATGATAAAATTCCTTAGTATCTCTTGAATAAATGCATGCTGACCAGCCATTGTCAGAAGCGGAATGGCTGACACGCAGAGAAGATACACAATACTCAAAGTTGAATTTGTCCACCATCTGTTCAAAAATGGATTTATAGCCTGCAAGCTCCAGTTCTCCGCTTGTCACATCAGTTTCACCGGGTTTGAAGCCAAGTACCAGTTCCGCATCCTCTTCATTTCCGATGCATACATCAACATACTTCATCAGATTGGTCATAACTTTCTGTGCTTTTTCAGAGGACCACAGCTTCTTACGGAAGTTAAGGTCAACTGATACCTTTACACCGTGTTTCTTTGCTGCAATCAAAGCTTTTTCCGTAAGCTCAGCTGCGCTGTCTGATACAGCAGGCGTAATGCCTGTAAAATGAAACCAGTCTGCATCCTTAAAAATATCATCAAAGTCAAAGTCTGCTTCTGTAGCAGTAGAAATAGAGGAATGTGCTCTGTCATAAACAACCTTGGATGGTCTCATTGCAGAACCGGATTCCAGGAAATAAATGCCAAGCCTTTCTCCGCATCTGGCAATATGTCCTGTAGATACATTGTATTTTCTCAAAGCTGCCACAGCACACTCACCGATCTCATTGTCGGGAACTGCTGTTACAAATTCTGCCTCATGACCGTAATTTGCTAAAGATACAGCCACATTTGCCTCACCGCCGCCATAATTAATGTCAAACTCATCTGCCTGAATAAATTTTTCATTATTGGGAGTAGATAATCTGAGCATAATTTCGCCCATTGTAATCACTTTTGCCATTTTAATAATTCCTTTCTTATTTTATTTCCTGTCTTAAGAGTTCTATTTCTGCACAAGGTGTACTGCAAATCCGCCAATTTCTTCTTTCAGATAAATGGCCTTTAATGCACCCTTACCATCTCTTTTGGCAGATTCTTCATTAAACTCTACTTTAAGAACGGTTGATAAATAGTTAACGGCTCTCTCTATGTAATTGGTTCTGATTGCAATGTGTCCGTTTGCCCCAAGATAGGGAGCTTTCATTACTTCAAGGGCTGTTCCTGCAAAGACGGAACTGTTACCGTTTTTAGCAGGCATTCCAAAGATAAAGGCAAATCTGTCAGCTGCTTTTACAGCTTCCTCTTCACTTGACGCATTGACACCTACATGAGCCAGTTCAAATCCTAACATAGTCTGGACAGCTTCTCTTGTCAGCTGCTCAATCTTATCCCATTCTCCGGCATTGATCAAATCGCCCGGAACCATCCATGAACCGCCGCATGCTATGATCTTATTAAAATCAAGATAGGAGGTTAAGTTTTTAGCATTAATGCCTCCTGTAGGCATAAATTTCATGTTCACATAGGGTGCTGCCATTGCTTTGATCTTAGCAAGACCGCCGGACTGTTCAGCAGGGAAAAACTTAACTACGTCAAGTCCCAGCTCAATGGCCTGCTCAATATCACTGGGACTTGAAGTACCGGGTGTAATGGGCACTTTCTTTTCCAGACAATATCTAACGGTATTGGGGTTTAATCCGGGACTTACAATAAACTTAGCTCCTGCCTCCACTGCTGCATCTACCTGAGACGCATTTAAAACAGTTCCTGCTCCAACACACATATCAGGGAAATTTTCTGTCATAATCTTAATAGCCTCAGCTGCCGCCTCTGTACGGAAAGTAACTTCTGCGCAGGGAAGTCCGCCTGCGCACAGTGCTTTCGCTAAGGGAAGCGCATCTTCTGCTCTGTCAATCTTTACTACCGGAACAATACCGATCTTACTGATTTGTTCTAAAACTGCGTTCATGATTCCTCCATTCCAGCCTGCACAAAACAGGCTATTTTTACTATAGGAAATAGTTACCCTAAAATTTCCTTTACACATTCTGCCATTTTGTCACACTTGCAGTTTGCAAAAAAATATTCTTTAAACTTTTCACCGGACAAAGCGCCCTTAACAAGCTCCCCGTCAAGATTCTTCAGAATTGTTACCATATCCGTATGGGTAATTTCTTTTACCTGATCAAGGATTTTCTTATTTCTCTGCTCCGGTACAACTCTTTCCTTGGGATATCCGCCGCCTCCCGGTGCACAAAACAGCTTTTCAAAAATGTACTGAAGATTCAGTTCTCCGCCCCACCCAAAATTCTCTGCAAAAGGAAGAGCAATACAATTTCCGTCATTTACCTGTGAAAACAGATATGCGTCCAGCGGTGAAGTAATATGTCCACAGAGTACTTTGGGAAAAGAATTACATGCCAGCATAGCGCCCTCTCCTGTACCGCATCCTGTAATAACAAAATCTGCCGCACCGGAATTTAACAAAACTGCTGCCAAAATACCGTTTTGCACATAAGTAAGAGAATGCTCATCTTCTGCAGAATACATGCCATAATTATATACCTCATGTCCCATAGGCTCTACTACCTGCTTTAAGGTATTGCAGATCAGTTCATTTTTGGCTGCCTGGCTGTTTTCATTAATTAATGCAATTTTCATGTCATATGCCTTTCTTACTGAGGTTGTTTTCCAATATATGCTAAGATACCGCCATCTACATAGAGAACATGTCCGTTTACAAAGTCAGATGCATCGGATGCAAGGAACACTGCCGGTCCCTGCAAATCAGAAGTTTCTCCCCAACGGGCGGCAG
This sequence comes from uncultured Lachnospiraceae bacterium, assembly GCA_964614185.1. Taxonomy (GTDB): domain Bacteria; phylum Bacillota; class Clostridia; order Lachnospirales; family Lachnospiraceae; genus Suilimivivens. The sequence continues at coordinate 9,913 of CAZTKJ010000071.1, read as the reverse complement.
GCGTTTTAGCAATAATAAACTGATCAAAAGGATGTCTGCTTCCATCAGGCTGAATCTCACGCAAAGGCGCTGTCTGGGGAGTTGCAATGTAGCCGGGTCCGATACCGTTACACTGAATATTGAATTCGCCATATTCAGATGCAATATTTCTTGTCAGCATCTTAAGTCCGCCCTTAGCTGCCGCATAAGCAGATACTGTTTCACGGCCCAGTTCACTCATCATGGAGCAAATATTGATGATCTTTCCATGTCCCTTTTTGATCATGCTGGGAATAACAGCCTTAGATACTATAAATGGTGCATTCAGATCAACATCAATAACCTGACGGAACTGCTCTGCCGTCATATCACACATAGGGATTCTTTTAATAATGCCTGCATTATTTACAAGAATATCAATAACGCCCACTTCTTTTTCAATCTGAGCTACCATAGCCTGAACCTGTTCTTCATTTGTAACATCACACACATAGCCATGAGCCTTGATTCCCCTTTCTTCGTAAGCAGCAAGTCCCTTGTCCACCAGCTCCTGCTTAATATCATTAAACACAATGGTTGCTCCTGCTTCCGCATAAGCGCTTGCAATTGCAAATCCAATTCCATAAGATGCTCCTGTTACTAACGCTACTTTTCCTTCCAGGGAAAATTTCTTCATAAAATCACTCATTTTCAATCTCCTTCTCTTTCCTTTTTAATTGTGTCATAAGATGATACTTTCATTACATCAGATCCTGATTTGCCACATGATCCATATCGTCAAAAGCCTGATTTTCTCCCACCATACCCCAAATAAAAGTATAGGCTCTGGATCCGCATCCGGAATGGATTGACCAGCTTGGAGAAATAACGGCTTCTTCATTTCTCATGACAATATGCCGTGTTTCATTCGGTTCACCCATATAATGCATGACAAAAGCCTCCTCAGGCATTTCAAAATAAAGATACACTTCCATACGTCTGTCATGTGTATGACAAGGCATGGTATTCCATACACTGCCGGGCTCTAACTTGGTCATACCCATAACAAGCTGACAGCTCTCTACCTGTCCGGGAAGAATATATTTACAGATTACTCTGTGGTTTGCATCTTCCAGACATCCGCATTCTACCTTGTTTTCATCCTTTACGATGACTACACCTTCTTCTGGTGTGCCGTTTGGTTTGATCAGAACGGTTGGATAAGTCTTATGAGCCGGTGCGCTGTTAATGTAAAACTTAGCAGGATCTTTGGCATCCACACTGTCAAATATAATATCCTTAGCTCCCATACCGATATACATACCTTCTTTAAAGCCTACCTCATACTTCCTGCCATCAATGGTAATGATACCGGCGCCGCCGATATTAATAACTCCCATTTCCCTTCTTTGCAGGAAATAATCAGCTCGGAGTTCATCACCGGCAGTCAGTACAAGGGGTGAAACCGGCATGGCCGCACCTGTAATGATTCTGTCAATATGACTGTACACCAGTTTGATTTCTCCCGGTACAAACAGGTTTTGAATCAGAAATTCTTCTCTCAGTCTTTCCGTTGTGTAATGCTTCACGTCTCTTGGTGAAGCTGCTGTTCTTAACTCCATCTTGTAACCCTTCCTTTCATACTGATATTTATAGTATACTATATAAAATTATCTATGTCATTTCAAAAAGCGATGAAAACATTGCAAATCTTGAACTTTTAGCCTATAATTAAGCCATATTCATGAAAGCGTTTACAACTTTACCGGCTATCCCGCACAGAAAGGAGCTATACTACCTATGGAAGAATTATATTCCTGCAGACAGGCAATGGAAAACTGTTCCGCTACCCATACTTTTTCCATTGCACATTTATACAAAGAAGAAAAAGCCATGGATATGCATATCCATGACTGTTATGAAATCTACTATTCTATTTCAGGCGGAAAGCAGTTCCTTATTGACAATCGTTTCTATACTATTGAACCAGGTGATATCTTCATTATCAATCAATATGAAAGCCACAAGATCACCCAGGTAGATAAAATGGTACATGAAAGGATCGTGCTTTCTATCCATCCCGACTATACAAAAAGGATCTCCACTTCAGAAACTGACTTAGATGCCTGCTTTTCCAATCGTCCCACCGATTTCAGCCACAAGATTTCCCTAAACAGGGAACAACAGAAGCGTTTTCTGTATTATATTAATAAAATTACGGATGCCGAAGGTTACGGTCATGATATTATAGAGCAGACTGCTTTCATGGAGCTGATGGTACTAATTAACAATACTCTGAAAACCAATGAAGTGCATGAAACCTTTACCAGCATCTATAATCAGCAGGTAGATGACATTCTTGCCTATATCAATCGGAATATCACTTCTCATATCACCATAGAACAGCTTGCCGGAGAATTCTTTTTAAGTGAGTCTTACATCTGCCGCATTTTTAAATCGGCTACCGGCACTACCATCAATAAATACATTTGTGCCCGACGTATCAGTATTGCCAAGTCTCTTCTGAATGAAGGCAGCAGCGTCACCGATGCCTATGAAAAAAGCGGTTTCACCGATTACAGCAACTTTTTTAAAGCTTTTACCAAGGCTGTGGGAATTTCTCCCAAAAAATATGCCCAGTGCAGCGTGTTATAGCTGCCTGGGCATTTATTTCATATTGTAATTTCCTTTTTAGAACATATAATCCATCATGCTGCCTGAAGAATAAGCACTGCTGTAAGTACCGAATCCAGTATAAGTATTAGCTCTGGTGCTTTCCGTATTAGCTGCATAATCAATCATGGATGCCTGTGCTGATACCTGATATACATAGGAACCTGTACCTGAGAACAAAGACTTAGCCGTGTTCATATCAGCTTCCTTAAAGGCCTTTTCATCAATTGATAACTTATTATCGGAGCCAATGGTAATACCTACCTTGGATAATAAACTCTTATTGGCCTGTGTAAGATTCATCAGTGAATCTGCTTTTCTTGCGATACTTGCAGTATTTGAATCTCCTGCTTTGTCAATCAGGCTGTTATAACTATCTGCAAATGCAGATACTGCCTTATAAATAGCGTCTGTATCGTATTCCTTGGTGGTTTTGTTAAGACCCAGCTCATCCTTTGTTGTTACACTCTTCTTGGTAAATACAGACTTGCTTCCCTTAGCAAGCAGCTTATCTGCAGATTCCTTTAAACCATCAGCAGACTTCTCAATATCAGATAATGTCTTTGCAGTATCTGAAGAAGTGGAAATTGACTTCTTATCAGCGGCTTTTTTGGTAGTTGATGTTGAATTTGTTGATGTAACATTACTCTTACCATAGTAAGCCTTCATCAATTTGCCATAGCTGCCGTTCTTAATGCTGGCATAATCTGAAAGGAAATTCAGATTACTCATACCGCCGCCACTGCTGCTGGCCATACTCTGGAATAAATAAGAATAATTCTGTCTTGTGTTTAAATTAATACTGATTCCCATACGATCACTCCTTTGATTCATGTAAACTTCCGTGTTTGCATCTGTATCGATATATATATCGTCACAAAATCTCCTATCATTAGTAACAGTATATCATCATTTTTTTCAAATAGCAATATACTCAAACAAAAAACATCGTCATAAAATACGATGTTTTTGTAATGTAATGCAGGAAAAGAGACTTGAACTCTCATGGTATTGCTACCACACGGACCTGAACCGTGCGCGTCTGCCAATTCCGCCATTCCTGCGAACAAATGATATTTTATCTGTTTTTGGCCTTCCTGTCAACTCATTTATGAAAAATTATTTATTTTTTTGAATCTTTCATTTCAACCAGTTTTTCTACTGTTATTTCAAAAAAAGAACGAAGGATTTTCTGTATGGCTTTTTTGGTCGTCTCATCCACCCCTTTTGCTGCTTCAATTATATTTTGCAGGGATTTTTTCCAATCTGCACCAAATTCAAATACATTGGAAGCTTCCGATGCTGATATCACCTCATAAAAAGTATCTATAAACGCATGGGCTTCTTCTTCGGAAAGAGATAAGATCCATTCATTCATCGAAGCATCCCGCAGCATTTTGCCGCTCCTCATATTCTGCGCCCGCAGGAAATGATTTTCTTCTACCTTCCAGCTATAGGTATTGTGCTGAAAAAGTCCTACTCCTCTGCTCTCTACCACTTCATAGTCACTGCCGTCTTCCAAAATCATGCCCACCACGGAAGATCTGGGAATAAACTTGGATACTCTCTGGGCAATTGCCTCATAATTACCTTTTTGTTTAATCTCCGGGCGAAAACCGGGTCCGTCATTATTATATATATGAATCAGTTTTCTGCGGGTTTTCTCCGAGCAGTTCATGGCCGCATAGACTGCCAGATTACCTCCTTTAGAATGACCTCCGGCATAGAAATTCCCTGCCACGTAGCCTGCTACCTTGTCCATATATTCTACACTTAAATACTGACTGTGAATAGGTTTTGAATAAGCAAGGTTTAAATCTTCCTTCCATCCTATAATAGTAGCGTCCGTACCGCGATATGCCAGATAGACATTTCTGTCTTCCAAAATATAGGTCATTGCAGAAAACTGTGTTTCATCATTGACATTGATAATATTCACATAATAATTCATTTTCATGGAACCAAACCGTTTGGAATTTGCAGCAGCAGCAAACAATTCCTTATTATTTTCCCTATACCAGTAATCATCCAATATTCTGTCCCTGTCAGGGTGCTGATAAATACTTTGAATGCTTACCGGCGCATTTCGTTCCTCCATACCCGGCACAAAAGGGCCAAAGTTCAAATATACAAGCTGGCACAATACCAAACTGTCCACTTCATTGAGAGGTTCTTCCGTAAAAGTGTGTTCTCCATATGCCTGAATATAATCAATGATGTTTTCCATAACCTTGCACTTCCTTTTACCATTTATAATTTACTGCCTGTTTCAATACAGAATACCGTCATAATATTGCAAAAGCAGGTCAACTACTCTGCTGTAACTGATTTTCCCATCTTCCACCCCATTGAGCACCAGAGTTGTTTCTGTAAAAGCATTGGAAGCAGCCTTAACAGTCCGTGTATCGAAGAGGGCTCCTTCTTCTACCATATCCCATGCTTCTTCTGTCAAAAACCTTTGGTCTGCGTATACCCATTCCTCAATGGAAGGATGGGAAAGGTATTCTTCACCATCAGTACCCAGGGCTTTTAAAAAATCTCTGTCAAGATACGCAATCACACTAAGATAAGCACTGTACCGGAAAAAATCATCCTCAGAATCCACACAGGCAAGATAACCGATAAAATTAGCTTCATCTTCGCGAATGAATCCTTTCAGATGGGACAATTCATGGCACATGGTAACAGGCATGTTGATCTCACACATAATATTATTGTAGTTAGCCTCCATGGAAAAAGGAAAATAATATCCCATGATATACTGCTGGCTGAAAAAAGCTGAATTGGCCAGAGGCTTGGGATCAGGGTAGTATCCTGTCAGATTCTGATAGCTGCTGCTAAGTCTCTGCATCTGTCTTTTAGCTTCCTGTTTCATGTCTCCCTCATAAAGAAGATTGCCATTTTCATCTCTCTTTATAATGGCAGAGAGCTCATTTGCTCTTTCCACAACATAATCGCGTAAAATTCCTATTTCTTCGGCGCTGTACTGTTCTTTTGAATTTGCCCCTATGGTATAGCGTTCATTGATTGGTGATACGTGGTAGAGCAGAAAACAGTTCAATGTCATGATTACGCATACCACACCGACTATCCAGAAAAATACAGTTCCATAACATCTAAATATCTTTCCCTCTTTTGGAGGCAGCAAAGGATAAATCAAAATCCGAAGGAGCGCCCATATCAGGAAAAATATGATAAGCGCCGCCGCCAGATACAGCATGATCTCCCCTGCCGAAAAGGGCAGAATTCCCATAATGCGTCCATAAGTTTCTACCCAAAGAGGAAAAATATATGTTAAGTAGCAGTTACAGAAACTGCTGCTCACCCAACCTGCCAGATTAAGCAGCAATGATCCTAAAATCAGCAAAGCCGGTATCAACAGTTTCCATTTCTTTTTTGCGGATGTCTTCATTTTAATCATAACTTTACCACTGCCTTACTATATTATAATAAGCAAAACTGCCTTAAGGAACCTAGTTATCGTGTCTGCCATGCTTTCCACCATTCAAAACATCAATGAATTCCTTTGGAGCGGCCCTCTGCTCCTTTTACTGATGGGAACTCATCTTTATTTTACCATGAAATTGCATATTCCGCAGAAAAAAATTTTTAAGGCTATCCGTCTGTCCGTTACTCCTGACGAATATGGCGATAAAGAAAATCTTTCCGTCTTTGCCACGCTTGCCACAACACTGGCTGCCACTTTAGGAACCGGCAATATCGTAGGTGTTTCCACTGCCGTTGCTTTAGGAGGCCCCGGCGCTATTTTCTGGTGTTGGATCACGGGGATTCTCGGTATGGCAACTGCCTATGCCGAATGTTTCCTAAGCGTACGCTTCCGCAAAACCGGAGAAGAGGGTTTAAACCGCGGCGGTCCTATGTACATTTGGGAACACGGTCTGCATAACAAACTTATTGGTAAAATATATGCTCTGCTGGTAGTGATTGCCGCCTTTGGCGTAGGCTGCACCACCCAGGCCAATTCCATCACCCAGACTACCTCCACAAGCTTTGGCTTTTCTCCCCATCTGACAGGATTCCTCGCTGCTATAGCCGCAGGTCTTGTTATTGTGGGCGGTATCAAATCCATTGGAAACGTCTGTGTGAAAATAGTTCCTTTTCTTGCCATTTTATTTACTGCAAGCTGCATATTCCTTCTTTTTATAAACCGCAGTGCATTGCTCCCTGCTGTTTTGCTGATTGTCAGAAGCGCCTTTCTGCCAAAAGCTGCTGCCGGAGGAGCTCTTGGTTCCGCCCTCATGGTAACTGCACGCTACGGAATTGCCAGAGGACTGTTTACCAATGAAGCCGGAATCGGCACTGCCTCTATTGCTGCCGCTGCCTCACAGTCATCTTCCCCACAAAAGCAGGCTTATGTTTCCATGACAGCCGTTTTTTGGGATACTGTGGTTATGTGTCTGTTAAGCGGCCTTGTCATTGTAACAAATATGATCCGGCATCCTGAGTCTATTGAGGGTGTCAACGAAGCCGGTCTTACTGATGCCGCTTTTACCTTTCTCCCCGGACTTGGCAGCAGTTTTCTCTCCTTATGTCTTGTGGCCTTCGCCATTACCACGCTGATAGGATGGTCTTATCTTGGAGAATCCGCCATAGAATATCTGGCCGGCGGCAGAGGAGTTTTCCTCTATAAAGTAGCTTATATTGTCATGATTTATGTAGGCGCCGTACTGCCTCTTACTTTTGTCTGGGAATGTACGGATCTGATCAATGCCTGTATGGTGCTTCCTAATGTGGCAGCGCTGTTTCTTCTTCGTAAAAAGATTGTGACATAATAGGAGTTCCTCTTATACTTTTGAGTTCTCCATCTTTAAAATACTGCTGCTCCGGCATCTACTGTTTTAACATGTTCAAATAGGTTTGACCGCTGTGATTTCATTAGTACCTCCATCACGTATTTCTAAAAATGCATCAAACTCTCTGCTACAGATGTTTTGATCCTTGTGATAATTATACTCTAAGATGGAAAATGCAAATCAATAAATATTGTCAAAATAGTTTTTCTAATATATACTGGGTATAGTGTAATTTACTTACATGTATCTTTTCATTTACATAAAAAGGTGAATTCATGAATATATTACAGGTTGGTCGCAGTGAGCTAAAATACGAAATGCATCCCTTAGATGCGCTTTCCCTTCAGAACGAATTGGATTTATTGCTTCAAAGAGATGAGTACTCTGCTTCAGGCAGCTATATGGTGCGTAGTCTTTACTTTGATTCATTAAATGACATTGATTTCATGGAAAAGTATGCCGGAAATGAAAAGCGAAAGAAAATCCGCATTCGGATGTATGATCCAGATGCCCAAAACGGGAAGTTTGAAATCAAACAAAAATGTGGCAATTATTCATACAAAAAAAGCTTAACTATTTCAAGGAGTGAAATTGAAAAAGCTATTAACGGAGATTTTTCCTTTCTTTTGGATTACGAAACGGAAGCAGCAATAGAACTGTATTCTATTCTGACTCTTGGATTTTACCGTGCCAAATCCATCATCGAATACCAACGAACGGCATTTCAATATCCCGAAAATAATATCCGTATTACTTTGGACAAGCATGTAAAATGCTCAGAAATTAACTTGAATCTGTTTCAGTGTACTCTTCCCTATAACCCTGTCATAAATGAAAAGGTTATTTTGGAAGTTAAATATAATGGTACATTAATTAAATGCATTAGTAATATTTTAAAAAAATATAAGCTTACACAAATTGCAGTAAGTAAATATGCTCTTGGAAGGCCTATTTATTCACAATATATTTTATGACTTAGGGTAAAGGAGAGACAAATGAGCAAAACAAAAATTTTAGAATGGTTCAATGGCAATAGTGCTTCTCTATCTTCCAACAGAATACTTTTGTATCTTATAGCAGCTCTGGTTATTGCACTCATTATTTATATAACCTATCGCATTACTTATACGGGTGTAAGCTATAATAATAAATTTGCCATAACAAATCTTATCATCCTTTTAATAGCTGCTGTGCTTATGATGATGATTAGCAGCAATATCACAATATCTCTTGGCATGGTAGGTGCATTATCTATTGTCAGATATCGAACTGCAATTAAAGACCCAAATGATACCTTGTTTCTATTTTGGTCTATCATAGAGGGTTTATGTGTAGGTGCACAAATGTTAAAAATTGCGGCTATATCCACTCTTTTTATTGCTATTGTTATTATCGCAGCTACATACATCGGATATTTCCGCCATAAATATCTTGTTATTATTCGTGGAAGTAAAGAAGCTTCTATGGATAATATAACAGCATTTATTAATAATTTATATCCCAAAAACCGCACACGTATTTCTAATTATACGGAATCCGGCATAGAACTTATCATTGAAGTAACCAGCAAAATTCCCATTAATGAAGAAAATGTCAAAAAAATTCTTGAAATCCCAGGGATAAAAAGTGTCAATTGGTTATTGCAAACAGGAGAATGTATCGGATAATGAAACAATATACCAAACCTTTTTTCATTACTGTTTTTTTTGTTGCTATCAGTATTCTTATGCTTCTTTTCAGAAAATATGAACGTGATAGTATTTTAACTTACCCGGTAATCAACCTATCAGAAGCTGCTGCATTAACCTCAGGGAAACAATTAATTACTACCCCATGTAATCTACTTTATTATCAGGAACAGCCTCTTCCTTTTATTCGGGATTCAAATATCTTCTTAATCCCAACTAATACTTCTGAATATTTTATCAATACTATAAGCTGTACTGAAAGTGGCGATATATATTTTGTTCCCAAAGAATCTGAGGAGTTGGAAAATATCACAGACACCGAATCATCCGATTTTTTCGTTTATATTATCAATGACTCATCCTATTTTGAAACTTTTGTTTCTTTTATTCCATCTGCTATTTTAACCTTTCAGACGAATGCGTTTGAAAATGAAAATGCTTATGGATCTATGAACTTTTATATGCCCGATGACGACGAAGTTGGCATGTATTCCTTTAAATCCAGCGAAGCAAAACTTTCTTATGAAACAATAAGTGGTCTTTTGCCTCAAGCAGATCGAAACTATACTTTAAAATTAACCAAAATGGGGGAACAAAATAAGCTAAACCTTGCCAATCTCAGAAAAGACGATGATTGGGAGCTTGATTCGCTTTTTAATTGCCCTAATCAAATACTGCAATTTTATGAAGAATGGAATGATTTCTGTATCAATACAGGCCAAGAACAATTTATGGTTCATTACCAGATAATAGACTTTTATTTAGACGAACAATATATGG
>CAZTKJ010000070.1:0-13296 GCA_964614185.1 uncultured Lachnospiraceae bacterium | reverse complement strand
ATTTTAGTGGCTCCCAAGTGCGAGAACGGTGGCTTCCAAGCATGATAATAATCAACAGACCATATAGATCAACGAAAATACGCAGATTTTAGCCATAAAAGTATGGAAAATACGTTGAAAAAAGCTATTCATATAGCGTGAGGGTAGCATTTCTGAGGTGCGCTTATGGGCTTTCCGAAAAATCGGGAAGTCCTTTTTGAATTTTTACAGCATTTTTTTCGGAGTATACTTTTATCTACTTATATTATATGGTGGTATAGGAAAGGTGAAAATTGTTGATAAAAAATTGGCGTCTGTATATAATTAAAATTAGAAGTACATTTGTGAAAATAGAGAGGAGGTCTTTGTCATGCCGATAAATGAAATTGAAGAGTTGAAAAATCAATTTGTAAAGCAGTTATCGCCCATAAGGATATATTTGTTCGGCTCTTTTGCGGATGGAACAAATTCGGAAAATAGCGATTTTGATTTTTATATTGTCGTAGATGATAAAGTGACTGATTTGGTGGGAATGACCGCGAATGCGTATAAAGCGATTCGGACAACAAAACAAAGACCTGTAGATATTATCGTAGGAACCAGCAGCCGATTCAATGAAAGAAAGAACATGATGTCTGTAGAAAATGAAGTGTTTGAAAAAGGAGTGCTGTTATATGAATCAGGAAACGAAACAGTGGCTTGATATGGCAGATATGGACTTGGGTGTTGCTAAACATTTGATAGAGAATTACTATCCGAAACCTTTGGAGATTATATGTTATCATTGTCAACAAGCTGCGGAAAAAGCCATTAAGGCATTGGTAGTATCTCGAGGAGGACAGGGAGGATTGCCAAAGGTTCATGACTTATCGTTTTTGTTAAATCAAGTTAAAAATTTGGTTATGATTGAAGAAAAGTATTATGACTACGCCGATACACTTACTTCGTATGGTGTGGCTGTCAGATATCCGAATGAATTGTTTCTGGAGGAGCATCATGCCGAGGAAGCTATTCAGTATGCAGATGAAATAATGAAATGGGTATATGAATGGGTGGAGGATGAAGTGGCGGATAAGTGATAACATTTTGATAGCAAAAAGTAAAAATAATATTTTCAGTCATAATATTTATTGATATTTTCCGGTTAAAATGCTATTGTATCCTTATAGTCAAATACTTGCGAAGGCGTGGGTAATTGTAACCCGAGCAAACTAGCAAGTAGTTTGGCTTTTTTTCCAGTATATTGACTTCTTATAAAACTAATGATAAATTATATTCATAGCTGAAAACTATCAACGTCGTGGGCAATTGGAGCCCTAGGACCCGGGATAGTATTTCAGCTTTTTAAATTACCCCAAAATTTATATATATAATTTCATAAGTCCACAAATCAGGATTCCGGCAGTCTCACTATAAACACACTCCCTCCGCCGGGATTATCTTTTACAATAATTTTTCCATGATGCGCCGCTACGATGTCATGAGCAATCGAAAGTCCCAAGCCGAAGTGTCCCTTCGTGCTGCGGGACTTTTCTGCGCGGTAGAAGCGGTCAAAAATATGTTTTTTATCTTCATCACTGATGCCGATACCGGTATCTGCAATGGTGATCTCAAAGCCACAATTATCCAGAGTGCGGAGAGAAGAAGCAGTATAAGCTGACTTGGTATGTTCTCCACGTTTGCTTAAAGATAAAGAGATCTGTCCGCCTTCCGGCGTGTAGCTGACAGCATTATGAAGCAGAATAGTAAGTACCTGCGCAATGCGGTCAGCATCGCAGTTACAGCGGGGCAGCGGTTCTTCGGGTAATGTGAGTGTTAAGGAAAGTCGGTTGCTGCGGCATAAGGACTCAAAAGCCTCATATGCATTCAGGCATATGGTATCCAGTTGATTTGCCTTGCGTTCAACAAAGAAACGATTTGTATCGGAATGAGCCAGTGTCAGCAAATCATCGATCAGCTTGTTCATGCGCCGTCCCTCTTTGCGGATCGTGCTAAAAAAACCTTTCTGTTCTTCGGTAGAAGAACTTTCACAGCATTCACTGCTGGCAAGAATGACGGACAGCGGTGTGCGCAGTTCATGAGAGGCAGCAGCGATAAACTGCATCTGTAATCTTTGATTTTCCTGCAGAGGCCTTAAGAGCCTGTCTGTAAAAAACCATGAGAAGGCCAAGAGGACTGCTACAGCAGCCAGGTCGATCCAGAGAAAAAGAATGCGCTGGTGAGTTATCTGTGCGGCTAGTGATGTGAGTGGACAAAGAACTACGATCCGGGACAGGGTGTTCTTGTATTCCATGTCGATGACTGAGCTGTAAAAAGATTCCTGGGCGGATGTAGAGTAAAACTGGTATTCGGTATGCCAAATACGGGAATATGCATTGCCGGTGAGATTGGTGAACCCGGAGTCTGCATGGGCGATCTCAAACAGTCTATTGAAAGCATCCAAACTTTCTGACAGCAATGACTGATTATACGTGTCAGCGTAACCGCGCAGTTTATTATAGAGAAAGGGTATGCCGTTGTCTATTACACATATGATATATCCATTCTGTGTTTCGATTTTTTCCAGCCATTGTATGGAGACGGCGGAGGATGCTTCCAGGCTGGAAGTGATTGTACCGATATCGTTTTGAAAAGAGCGGAACTGGTTATTGCGTAGACTGTTTTCCGATACATGCAGATAGAGTATAGACATCACTATTACGATAGCCGTTGTGCTTCCGGCACATAATAAGGTAAAAAGTAAATGAGCTTTGTGAAACATATCAGGATCCTTTCCGGAGAGAGATGCATTTTCGCTGCTTATCTATTGTGGCATAACCATGCCGTATCCCACTCCCCAGACATTTTTGATCTGCAAAGTTGAACCCACCGCTTTCAGCCGCCCCCGAAGAAAGTGGATATAATTATCTAGATTACTGTTTTCCACATCGCTGTCAGGTCCCCAGACTTTTAACAATAAAGTCTCTCGGGGAAGTGTCTTTTGAGGGGTACGGATAAATATTTCCAGCAGATCGCCTTCGCGTCTGGAAAGGATACAGTTATCCTTAGGACCGGTCAGGCACATCTCGCGGGGAGCCCATGTAATATCATGGTAAGTCATAATACCTTCTGCATATTCGTTCAATATAAGAGAACGTCTGGTAACGCATCTGATCCTGGCCAACAATTCCTCGAATTCAAAAGGTTTTACAAGATAGTCATCTGCTCCTGCATCCAGTCCGGTAATCTTATCCTGAAGCATGCCGAGAGCCGTGATCATGATAACAGGCGCATTGACGGAAGATTTCCGCAGTGCAGCCAAAACTTCCGTGCCTTCAAGGTCAGGCAGCATTCTATCTAACAAAATGACATCGTATATGTCCTGCATCCCATAGTAGAGAGCTTCTTCCCCGTCATAGCAGAAATCTACCTGATATCCTCTTTTCGTCAGTTGCCATGTTAATGCTTTATTCAATCCCCGGTCATCTTCAGCAAGTAAAATACGCATGACAAAGTTTCCTTTCCTAAAGTTTCTTAATTATTTAGGGTTGCCTTAAACTTGCAAACCAAATGTCTGCTTCGCAGCCGCTTGTTTTGCCTTTGCGACTATTATAGCATAGGAATCTAAAAACTTTCTTTAAGGAAATCTTAAAAATCATTAGAAGAAGTTTAAAGAATTTTCTGCTATTTTTTTGTATAATAACAAATACAGAAAAGAAAGGTAAATGCGATGAAAAGAAAAAGCAGGAAGAAAATCATATGCCTTTTGCTTGCGGTAGTCTTAGTCTTTACGCTGACAGGCTGTGGTGGCGGCAATCCAAATGGCGGACAAAGTAATGCTTCGTCCGGTGCGGGAACTGCTGCGGAAGGCGGGGAACAGAAGGGAAATACTGATGGTGCAAATGACCAGCAAGCCATGGGGAGATATGTAGAAGAGGAGATCGATCTGACAGAACTGGCAAGTTCACCTTTTTCCAATCTATGCAGGCGGGAAGACGGAAGTCTTGTAGCATTGAATTGTGCAGGCAGTTATCTGGTATCAAAAGATGATGGCGTTACATGGAATGGTGAGGCACCTGATTGGCTGCAAGAAATCGATGGATGGATTTCAATGGTTGCCATGACGCCGGACGGCACATGCGGTGTCAGTTATTACACTGGAGAAGAAGCAATAAATATACTGGTTCTTTCCGATGGCACACAGGTACCGATAGAAATACCGTCCACAGAAGAAAATAAGTATATGAGGCAAATCATAGCAACAGATGATAATCGTATGTTGGCCAATGTAGGGTTGGGGAACCTGTACGAAGTGCATAAAGACGGAAGCTGTGAATTGCTGGTGGAAACCCAGACTCATGCTTCATTTACAGCGATAAAAGGAAATCTTGTCTTTATGGACAGCGATGGCTCGGACGGTAAAATGCCTGTCATATATGATATGGAAGCCGGCGGGTATATAGAAGATGATGCCCTGATGGAATTTGTGAATGGGAGCTATGGAGAACGGTATTATAACGGTTCTTATGACTGCACCATGTATATGCTGCCGGGAGAAGAAAGGGTACTCTATCTGATAGGGAATAAGGGAATCCACCGACATGCAATAGGCGGCAATATGATGGAGCAGATCGTGGACGGCAGTCTTTCCATGCTGAGTAATCCTTCTTATAGTATTGCTTCTGCCATGCAGCTGGAGAACAATGTTTTTCTTGTATTGTTTAGCAACGGCAAACTGCTGCGTTTAACATATGATCCAAATGTTTCTGCGGTGCCGGAAAAAATGCTGAAAATATACAGCCTGAAAGAAAATGACGATTTGCGGCAGATCATTGCACTGTATCAGTCGCAGAATCCGGATGTTTATGTTTCCTATCAGATCGGCATGGAAGAAGGCAGCTCTGTAACGAGAGAAGACGCGGTGAAAAAACTGAATACGGAAATTATGGCAGGAACAGGACCGGATCTGATCGTTATGGACGGTCTGCCCTTTACCTCTTATGTGCAGAAAGGCGTGCTTTTGGATATAACGGATTATCTAAAGGAATACAGTGCCAGGACGCCGCTTTTCGATAATATCATAGAGGCACTGAAAGTAGACGGCAAGGCATATGTAGCGCCCGCCACCATCAGTCTGCCGAAACTGATTGGCAGAGGGGATGTTCTGGACAAGATAACAGATATGTCAAGTATGGGAGAAGCGGTTGAGATACTGCGGGAAGAACATCCGGGAGACGACATCATTGGAATCTGCAGTGGAGAAGGTGTTATGAACAGATTTGCGCCGGTAAGTGCTCCGGAGTGGGTGAGCGCAGATGGAACTGTGAACCGGGATAATATCAGGGAATTTTTGGAACAATGTAAACGGATCTATGATGCGCAGCTGGATGGGATCCGGGTAGAAGTTACACAACAATATGCGAAGATGAATGAATGGTATCTTGGTATGTATAATCAGTCTATAGACCGGATGGACTGGTCGATTGACAGCGATATAATCGATTATATTGCCGGTAAAGCCTATTTGATCAGTGGATGGCTGGATACGTATTATAGTTATAGCATTTGTAACTCCCTTGAAAAAAGGGCAGGATATGAGGAAAGCAGAATGAACCCGATGGAGGATCGGTGCAGCAATGTATTTAAGCCACAGACCATGCTGGGAATCAGCGCCGTCTCCACGCAGGTAGATTCCGCCCGGCTGTTTATGGACTTTTTCCTTTCCACATCGGTGCAGGAAAGCTGCTATGGCTTTCCAATCAACCAGGAAGCCTATGATAAGCAGTTTACACCCAAAGAAGGAGATGTAGGAGAAAACGGGGAATGGGGCTCTTTCGGCGTTTCTTCGCAGGATGGAGAATCTATATCTTATGAATATTACTGGCCTGACGATGCGAAGATTGCAGAGCTGAAAGCAGAAATAGCTTCTGTAAACACTGCTTATATTCATGATGAAGTGCTGGAAGACGCTGTGTTTAAGAGGGGAGCTTCTTATATCAGAGGAGAACTGACATTAGATCGTGCATTGGATGAAATCGAGAACGAGATAGCCATTTATATGGCGGAATAATGAATTATCATACAAGAGAGCTGCCGAAACCTGTGTGCAGGCGGAAGTAGCTCTCTTTTTATCGCACTGCGACGGCATGGAATATGTCGCTAAGGTGACTCACCTTTAGGTGTCAAAAGTTCTGTATTTAAATTGGTGCTATCAGATTGCACAAAAGAATTCGTGCGCACTCCATTGCACGAACCATTCCGCCAAACCTCCTAAAACGAAAATCGTGTTCAGCAAAGGCTTCCACGATTTTTGAGTTTTGGCTCCATCGTGCAAAAGTCGATTGCCCAAATTTCTTTTGTGCAATCTGCCATGCAACAGTTTCAATCATGTATTTAAAATGTATTGAAAGTGTAACGGATGTAATTGATACTTCGGGCTGTCATTGCTGTAGTAATGGCAAGTGAAGTTCAAAAGTAGTATAATCAAATTGGAATTGATTGGACTGAAAGCAAGAAATACTTCTTGGGCGGCAGTTCAAGAAGATGAGCATAAGCAGAAAGAAAAACAGGAAGTTACATGGGAGGTATATATGGCTACTTTTTATTTCATACGTCATGGGCAAATGAATACGTCAATGGCAAATAAGAAATTTTATAAAGGTTTTGCCTATAACATGATGACATTATCAGAAAAAGGAATTGAACAGATTCACGAGACCGCAAAGGACAGTAGATTGCAGGATGCTGAGCTGATTATTACATCACCATTTGGCCGGGCGATGCACAGCGCAGCTATTTTATCAAAAGATATAAACGTTGAGATGCGTGTAGAAACTGATTTACACGAGTGGTTAGCAGATAGTGTCTCATATGAATTTTTGCCTGATGAACTAGCAGAAGAGTCATATAGAAGTCTAATAGAAAATCAGGGGCATCATCCGAAAGGAACACAATGCCTTTGGGAGTCTGCTGAGCAAATGAAAGAACGGGTAATGAATGTTTTGGATAGATACAAAGATTATAATGCTGTCATTGTTGTGTGCCATGGAACCCTTATGCAATATGTCCTGGGAATAGAACATCCGGAAAATGGGCAAATTGAAGAATTTATTTATTCCCGCGTGCAATGAGCCAGGCGGATGCGCCAGCATCCATTCATGACAATAGAACACTTTCT
Organism: uncultured Lachnospiraceae bacterium; assembly: GCA_964614185.1. Lineage (GTDB taxonomy): Bacteria > Bacillota > Clostridia > Lachnospirales > Lachnospiraceae > Suilimivivens. The sequence goes on along the minus strand of CAZTKJ010000070.1, from coordinate 6,161 downwards.
ATTGTATGGCGAATGCCGCGAGGGTCAAATACCTCACAGCTTGATGCGGGGTATTTGATTGATATGGCTTCGAGTTTGTGGGGGATAGAGTGGTTATCATATCTTCTTTTAATGTAATAAGGGTGGATGAGGAGAAAATCGGTGCTTTGCCATGGGCTTATTTTCACTCTAAAAATTTTCTGGACTGCAAAAAAGTAGTGATAAATCAGATAATATGATGTAAAATGGGCAGGAAAACTAAGGAAAAACGTTTAGACTTCTTTTTTGAGTGTTCGCAAAATTTGTAGAACAGTTAGTTCAAGTTATTATCAAGTAATTATTCTTTTAGTAAAATTAAGGCTTTTAGGGACTTCTCCGAAAGCCTTTTATGTGGCGAAATAGTTTAAAAATTCTCTGTGGTTCTAAAAAATTTGTTCATTATGAAAATATGTGAAAAATATTCATCAGCAAATTTCAACAGAAATATTAAATGAGTTCATTGGACTAGTACCATGTAGGCAATAAACTATTAGAAAATAATATTCTGAATATTAGAAAAATATATCGATTGTGGTAAGATGTTTAATTGATTTGAAAAATCCGAGGCAGGCATTACAGAAGAATTAAAGGTCAAAGATCAATTAAAGTGAGTAGAGCTTATGAATAATGCAAGGGGTGCTGCGGAGGAGATTGTCTTGAAGAAAATAGTATATTGCCGAAAATGAGTGAAATTGCTGCATGATAATATGATAGTTCTGTGGCATTTGTTATGAATTAACCAATCATTTGTATTTTAAGAAAAGTAATGATTTTATCCATTTTTTTTGATAAAATAATATAAATAGTGTAAATTAGGGAAATTTTGCAATATGCATAGTAGTTGTTATGTTAGAAGTTTAAAATGGAGGAAGTGCAATATGGATACAGGTGTTAAATATAAACCGAAAGTAGTTAGTATTTTTTCGGGATGTGGAGGGCTGGATTTAGGATTTCACATGGAAGGATATGATACTATATGGGCAAATGATTTTGCAGAATGGGCATGCGCTTCTTTTAGACGGAATTTGGGAAATGTTATACATTTTGGAGATATAACCCAAATTAATCCATATGAAGATAAGTCTATACCGGATTGTGATTTAGTTTTGGGTGGATTTCCTTGTCAAGATTTTTCAGTAATATGGAAACAACCGGGGTTAGATGGAAAGAGAGGTGGTTTATATAGACATTTTTTAGAGTTTGTTGATGCAAAAAAACCTAAAGCATTTGTGGCTGAAAATGTAAAGGGCTTGTTGACTGCAAATAAAGGATTGGCAATAGAAACCATATTAAAAGATTTTGAAAATATTGCCCCGGGATATGTTGTAAAACCACATTTGTACAATTTTGCGGAATATGGTGTTCCGCAATTCAGAGAAAGGGTTCTGATTGTTGGTATACGTGTAGATACAGGATTTGATTTTAAGCACCCATCGCCAACGAATGGGCCTAATGCTAATAAACCTTATGTTACAGCAGGTCAAGCGTTGCAGGGAGTTGAGCAAATTCCCGATAATAATGAACCAATTAACTGTAAAGATAAGACTAGGAGAATGCTAGAATTAATACCAGAGGGTGGTAATTTTACAGATATACCTAAAGATAATCCTTTATATGTAAAAGGGATGATTAGTCATGTGTATAGGAGAATCAATAGAAATGAGCCGGCTAAAACAATTATAGCAGCTGGTGGCGGAGGAACATGGGGGTACCATTATCCAGAACCTCGGCCATTAACTAATCGTGAAAGAGCAAGATTACAGTCATTTCCAGATGATTTTGTATTTGAAGGAAACATAACAGAAGTCAGAAGACAAATAGGTAATGCTGTACCGCCAGAAGGGGTTAGAGAAACTGCAAAAAGATTAATGTCTCTTTTTACAGGGGAATATACACCTATAAATTTGTATGAAGAATATGAGGAATTAAAGAAACTTTCTGTTAAAGAGAGATTAAGTAGAGTGACTGAGGAAATGGGGTGATTCTATGGAATTTTTATATTCTAATTATATGCCACTGAAAGTGAAAGGTAGTACATTTGCAGATAAATTTTTTGATGCCATGGTAGATGCCAAGCAATTAGACATTGCTGTTGGATATATCACAGCGGACTCATTAATTGAGCTACAAAAAATTGTTGAATTCAATAATTTACAGAGATTAAATTTAATTATAGGAATGCATTATTTTGAAAAATTTACAAAACCGGAATACAGAGCAGCAATGACATTAAATGCATTTCTAAAACAAAATAATTGTGGTGCAGTTAAGTTGGTTACACCATTTAAATATCATGGGAAAATATATACATATAGTCAAAATAATAAGCCAGTAGCAGGAATAATTGGATCAAATAATTTGAGTAGTATTATAGAAAGCAATGCTAGAACTTATGAAGCAAGTGTATATATACAAGAATCTGAAGCCGTAAAAAAAATGTATTCATTTGTATCTGAATTATCTTTAAAAGCATCAGATGATATAGATACATTGGATATACGAGAATTTAAAGAGGAAAATCATTTATTAGAGGGACATGAGCATGTTGAAAAAATCATTGATGTAGAATTGGAGCATGTAAAGAGTAGTATTATTCAAAATATGAGTTTTGACATTCCAATCAAGGGTGCTGAACAGTGTGGTAAGAGTAACTTAAATGTATATTTTGGTAAAGGAAGAAGGGCGCCTAATGGAATTATTAAACCGAGACATTGGTATGAGGCGGAAATTATTGTGTCAAAAGCAATTACTTCTCAACAAGGATATCCCAAAGCAGATACTGATGAAGCTATTTTTGATGTTGTAACTGATGATGGTTGGAAGTTTAAATGTAAAATAAGTGGTACAAACAGTAAAAATTTCCGTTCAGAGAATGATCTGAAAATACTTGGAAAATGGTTAAAGGGGCGATTGGAAAATGAAGGTGTTCTGCGAATGGGTGAGCTTGTAACACAGCAAACACTCATAGATTATGGACGAGATAATTTGAGATTTACAAAAACGACAATACCGAATACATGGTATTTAGATTTTGGAGTGAGATAATGGGATTTTTGAATAATTATTTAGAATTAATACGAAAGCGTGGAAATATTCAATTAGCAGAATCTATTAAGAAAACCGCATATGGTATTGGAGAAAAAGCTATAGATGGTTTTAATTATAGAGAACATATTATTGGATTGTTAATTGGAGATGTTCAAAGTGGGAAAACATCGCAAATGTTTGGAATTATGTGCATGGCAGCTGATGCGGGTTTTGCAAATTTTATCTTATTAACAACTGATAATATTATATTGCAACAGCAGACCTTTGAGAGAGCACATGATGATTTACAAGATTTTTTAATTTGTGATGAAAATGATTATATACCATTTGTAAATAATGGCATGAAAAAACCAGCAGTTATTGTCTTGAAGAAAAATGGGCATGTATTAAAACAGTGGAAAAATAATCTTTCTTCAACAAAATTTGGTATGGGAAATCCGTTATTTATTGTAGATGATGAAGCTGATGCAGCGAGTTTAAATACAAAAGTTAATCAACATTTAAAAAGTACTATTAATAAAAACCTTGAAGAAATCAAACAGACTTCGTCAAGTAGTATATATTTGCAAGTGACTGGAACCCCACAGGCAATTTTGCTTCAAACCATTGCTAGTGGATGGAAACCACAGTTTATGTATTATTTTAAGCCGAGTAATGGATATATGGGAGGAAATTTTTTCTTTGGTGATGTAGAACACAGAAATATTATATTTACAGATGACCAAGAAGCACAGGATGTTTTAGTAGAAGATGAATTTCCAGAAAATGGATTAAAAACAGCTTTATTATATCATTTAGTTGCTTCGGCGCAATTGTTTTTAGAGGGAAAAGAGGTTAGCAATTTTTTAATTCATCCATCTGTAAAAACCTCCGAACACACAGCTTTTGCTGAAAAGGTGGGGAGTTATCTTAATGAACTTAATAGTGCTATTGACGAAGATATTACAATCGAGGCGTTGCAAATTGTTTATGATGCATTTGCGAAAGAAAAGAACGATATGTTTGAATTTTTGGATATTTATGATTTTATTAAAGAGAAGGTATCGATTGATGGTATAAATATTTTGATACTAAATTCTATTGTTTCGTATCAGGATAATGTACAGTATCAAGAAGGAATCAACATTATTGTTGGAGGAAATAGCTTGGGGAGGGGTGTGACTTTTCCGCAGCTTCAAACAATTTATTATTGTCGTTTGTCAAAAAATCCTCAAGCGGATACAATGTGGCAGCATGCAAGAATGTTTGGATATGATAGAGAACCGCAATTAATGCGTATATTTATGCCACCGATGTTATATAAATTGTTTGCAGACATAAATAAAACAAACAATAGTATCGTTTCTCAACTGTTGAGGTTTGATGCAGGTGAAGATGTGAAAATAACATATCCTTTTGGATTGAGGCCGACAAGAAAAAATGTGTTAGATAAAAATGCAGTTGAAATTTATACAGGGGGAGTAAATTACTTTCCATTATATCCTAGAAATGATATGGTTGAAGATATTGATGCTTTGTTAGAAGTGTTTGTAGATGGAGAATATACTGTTACACTTAAAATGTTTTTGCAAATTTTAGAGCATACTATTTCTGAACGTGGTGATTGGAATAATAGGTGTTTTGCGGAATTTATAAAGACTATTTTGGTGGATAATCCATTAGCACAAGGAGAGCTTATTATTAGGAGAGGAAGAAATATTGGAAAAGGAACAGGAACGTTGTTATCTCCGAATGATAGAAAATTAGGTGATTTATATAAAGATGTAGCGGTTTTAACTATGTATAAAGTAGTTGCAGATAAAGGCTGGATAAATGAAGTATGGATACCAAATATAAAATTACCAGGCAGTAATATCTATTATTACAATGTAGTAGAGTGTGCATCAAGACAGATGGATTATACTGCAAATATTGGAGATATGAGTGTTCAAATTTCTGTTGACAAGAGACAAAATACATTGGAAAAGAGGTAGTCGTATGGGATTAGAATTTGTAAAGAAAAACGTTAAAATTGATGAGATTATGATTGATCCATATAATCCTAGATTTTCAGGGTTGTATGCGAACCTATCACAAGAGGAATTATTGGCGGAGGTTTGGACTACTAGGCAGACAAAAGAATTATTGGCAAGTATGGAGATAGGGTTGAAATGGATAAATAATATTGTCGTAAGACGAGTTGAATGTCTGCCTTATGATAAAAGGAAAGTTATCAAAGAATTAGATAAATATAACTATATTATTATAGAGGGCAATACGAGATTGGCATGCTTAAAACATGAAAAAATGCGGAAGGCGGTATTGCTAAATGATGAAATTCCTGTCTTGGTAGCAGAAAACAATGGAAGCTCAGAAAAAGAATTTGAAAATGAAGTTCAACTTATACAGGCAATGTCAAATGTTATGGTTGTAAAGGAGTGGGATGAAACAGCGAAATTTCGTCATATTTATAAATTATATTTAGGTCGGAAAGAACTATTCCCTAATTCAAAATTTAGGGACATTGTTAAGATGATAAAAGATAGTACGAGTGGAAAAGAGGCAGATGTAAAAAAAGCAATATTTAGATGTAAGTTGGCAGAGGAAATATCTAAAGAATCAACAGATTTAAAAGATGAAGAATGGGGATATTTAGAAGCATTTGAAACTAATGAAACAACAAGGAAAACTGTTGGAATAAATAAAGAATATAGCTTTGAATGGGAAGAAGATGAAGAATTTGAAACAGGTGCGATTTCAGATTTGATTAACCTGATTCCAGAAATGATAAAATCAGCAAAGAAAGAGGGAATAAACACAAAAGATTTTAGAGATAAATATAAAGAGATAGTAAATAGGTTGGATGACGTAGAAGATATTATTGAAGAAGTGTCAGAGATTATGAGCGAAAATAGTAATTTGACATGGAGACTTGATAAAAATCTGAAGTCAGACAAAGATATATGGAAAGAAAAGCTGGACAGCATTGTTTCAGTTTTGAAAAAATATCCTGTTAATGACGATTGGGCTAATGAATACATAGGAGAATTGGAAAGTATAGAAATGTTGTGATATAACATCGTTGTAACAACTCGACCTAATAAGATATAATCTTA
>CAZTKJ010000069.1:0-13369 GCA_964614185.1 uncultured Lachnospiraceae bacterium | reverse complement strand
TGCTTGCAAGTAAACTTCTGGGACGTCTGCTCCTTGGCAAAGGATTTGACGTGAAAGTCAGCGAAGTGCATGGCATGAGCCAGCGGGGAGGAAGTGTTGTTACATATGTTCGCTGGGGCGATAGGGTTTATTCCCCCATTATTGACAAAGGACAGGCAGACTGTATTCTCTCTTTTGAACTTCTGGAAGCTGCCCGCTATACGGAATATTTAAAACAGGGTGGCAGGATTATCGTCAATAGCCAGCAGATCAATCCTATGCCGGTGATTGCGGGTACGGCAGCTTATCCGGCGAAGCTGGAAGAGAAGCTTGAAGCACTGGGAATTAAAGTGGATGCGATTGATGCGCTTACTTTGGCGGAAGAGGCAGGAAGCAGCAAGGCTGTGAATCTGGTGCTTATGGGCAAGCTGGCTAATCACTTTGACTTTACACCGGAAGAGTGGATGGATGCAATTGAGCATAGCGTGCCGCCGAAATTTTTGGAGCTTAATAAGAAAGCATTTGAGCTGGGGCGGAGTGCGTAGTGCAAAGAGGAAGATTTAAACATGATCCCCCTTGGAAAGCAGTAGTTTCCAAGGGGGATCATATTCAGATAAAATCTGCAATGTCGAAAAATGAAAGAAAGCTAATAAGAAACAGCAATTCTCCTTTCATTAATTCCCAAAGTAATATAATGTTCATACAGAGCATCTTTATCATACCCGAAAGCTTTTTTCAAATCCGGATATCTGTCTGCATATGCCTTATAATTAAATTCATCTATGGTCCCGGTAAAGGGACGATATTCTGTTTGTCCCGTTATCCATGGATTATTAATATCTGTATCTGTTGGATCCCACGTTCTGCATAAAGAATTTCCATCTATTCGAATTGCTTCCGGCTTTCCAAGTTCTCCGGCTTCCTCGTTGTCGGAATACACAACAACTGTGGTTCCCGGTTTGCAGTTATCGTAAATCCACTTAGCATCTTTCACAGATATTCTGACACAGCCTAAAGATGCATTTTGTCCCAGCTTATTATATTCTTCCCACTCTAAAGTGTCCGGAGACTCCTCAATATAAGGCACGGAATGAAAAAGGATCTTCTTATTAAAGCGTACTGCATATCTGCCATACGTGCCATCTACCATTTTGCGCCATTCATAATAATCAGAGGTTTGAAATGTACCCTCCGGTGTTTCACGACCTTCCCGCCCACAGGAACAAACAATTGACTTAACCGGAGTTTGGGTACCGGACTCATCCAACTGTTTAACGGTAATACAATTTAAAGCTCTGTTTACATAAATGACATAATCCGGTCTTGTATCGACCACAGTATTTTCAGCTTGCGCATCTGGCATCTTTGCTGCACTGGCATAACTTCCTGTATTCCAAAAAAGTAATATGCCTAAGCATAAGCATACAATTCCCCTAATTGAATTACTAAATTTTTTCATATGTATCCTCGTTCCTGTTTTAATTCATTGTACAAAATCACAAACCATTGATAAAAGCAAATAACTGATATGGAATGTGCAACGGAAATATTATAGCACGCATTGAACTGAAATTTCAATTCTAAATCCTTTATTGTTTACGTATTATTTGCACATACTTTTACACCTGATTGCCGGATGAATAAATCAGACTCATTCATGGAAAAATAAGCATTATTTTTTCATGGAGGCAAGCATATGTATGGTTCCTTTTATGGTTGGTATTTGAAATGTCAGTCTGACACACAGACTTTAGCAGTAATTCCTGCCGTTCATAACACAGGGAGAAAACGTACCTGTTCTATTCAGATTATTACGGACGATAATGTCTGGACAGTAACGTTCCCTGCAGATGCATTTCAGCGGACAAAAGGGAATATTTTCATCGGAAAGAACCGATTCGGTAAACACGGTATTCATTTGGCGATACGTACATCGCAGCTGACCGTTAAGGGGAAACTGGATTTTGGACCGCTTTATCCCATAAAATATGATATTATGGGACCTTTTGCATTAGTACCATTTATGGAATGCCGTCACAGCGTGTGGAGTGTGCATCATTCAGTTCAGGGAAATATATATATCAATGGGCAAAAATATTCTTTTCACAATGCCTGGGGATATTGGGAAGGAGACAGGGGCCGATCATTTCCGAAAGAGTATATCTGGACGCAATGCTGTTTTCCCGGAGGGGCGTTAATGCTGTCAGTGGCGGATATTCCTTTGGCAGGCATTCATTTTACCGGTGTCATAGGTGTTATATTATGGCAGGGAAAAGAGTACAGAATAGCTACTTATTTGGGAGCCAGGGTAGTTCAAATTCAAAACAATATGGTACGGGTTATACAGGGAAATTTGGAATTGGACGCTCAGCTGCTGGAAACATCTGAATGTCCTCTTAAGGCTCCGGCAAAGGGGGATATGATAAGGACAATTCATGAAAGTGCATCCTGTCGGGCTTTTTATCGATTTCGCAAAAAGGACCATACTCTTTTTGCCTTTGAAACAGACAAGGCTTCTTTTGAATTTGAATATATTTCCCGCCTCTTTGCATAAAGAAACTGTATATAAGCAATCAGATTGATCATGAAAGCGCCTATCCATGCCAAACCTTCGGCATATGCGGCAGCCATGAAACCCCATTGTTTTAATCCGATGTAAATTACCGGTATACGGATCAACATTTCCACGATTCCGGAACACATAGGCAGAAAAGGTTTGCCCAGTCCCTGCACACAGCTTCGGAATACAAACAGTAAATTTAAACGTATCAGCGTGAATGCCAGAAATCTTAGAAAAGCAGCAGTATATTCTATTGCGGCATTTCCTGTAAGCATTAATTTTGTCAGCTGATATGAGAAGAAATATAAAACAGTTCCAAGGAATAAGGCCGAAACGAAAGCGATGGAACAAGCTGCTTTAACACCGCAGCGTATTCGGGCATACGCTTTCGCACCGAAATTTTGTGCCGTAAAAGCTGATATGGAAAAGCCTGCCGTGATTCCCGGCAGCATGAAAAGGTTTAAATATTTGCTGCAGGCTGAATAGGCGGAAGTATAGATGACGCCATACTCATTGATGCAGCTTTGTACAAAGATACACCCCACTGATGTGATCGAATTCATACAGGCCATCGGAACTCCGTTTTTTAATATTTCTATGCTTAAACGAAAATCAATGGCAAAATCTTCTTTTTTCAGTTTTAATTCCGGAATCATATATAGTTTAAAACAGCAGATAAAAACGGAAATAAATTGTGATAAGACAGTTGCGTATGCCGGTCCCGTAACACCAAGATCAAAAACATATATGGTTAATAGATCCAGTAAAATATTTATGATGGAAGAAATACTGATTGCTAAAAAAGGCGTCTTACTATCGCCAACGGCTCTTAAAACAGATGATACCAAATTGAATGCCACCGTAATAAATAATCCGCCTAAAATGACATATCCGTAGGACAGGCAGTCTTTCATGATGGAAACATCGGTTTTTGCTGTTATCAGGATAGGATTTAAAAACAGTAATCCTATGATCGTAAAGACTATTGCAAAAACAGCTGAGAGATTTATTGAGGCAGCAATAGCTCTCCTTAAAGAATGATAATTCTTTTCTCCATAAGATTGGGCTATATTTACGGAAAATCCATTGGTTATCCCCATTATAAAACCTATCAGAAAAAATGAAATTGTGGAAAAATTCCCTACTGCGGCCAGGGCGTTGTCACCGATCCCTTTCCCTATTATGATCATATCGGCAAAGGAATAGATTTGCTGCAATATATTAGTGAGAAGCATCGGGAAAAAGAAACGGAGCAATACTTTTGAAATAGAGCCTTTTGTAAAATCGTTAGTATTCATAATTACCGCTGTGCCGTCTGTTCTAACGGATCTCCTTGTAGATTTTTATACATCCTTTCATTTATCAGTAGAAAATGATATCAAAATATTTGCTTTTTTATCGAAAACTTGGCATAATCAAAAAAGGTAATAAAAGACATCTGTGTACGATAAGCAAATTCTAATGACTGAAATGATAAAGATTGAGGGAAAGTGATTATGAAAATAAGACGTGAGCTGAATAAATATCTGTATCGGCAAAAGATCGAGGGTTATGAAAGAATGCCTTATTATGCGGCTCCTTATGAGTTTGACGCCATAACAAGCGGAGATACGATAAAATTAAAATCACTATTTTCAGCAGGAATGATGCAGCTTTCCCAAGATAAAAGAACCTTATCGGAAAATCCGTTAAGGAACATGAAGTATCATTTTGTCATTGCGGCTGCGGCAATTGCTACAGCAAGTCTTGACAGCGGACTGGGTCATGACGAATCATATATGATAGCTGATATTTATAGTCAAAAGGCAGATAAAGCAACTGAGCATGAGGATCTGCAGCTGCTATTTGAAAAGATGTGTTTAGATTATGCGGAAAGAATACAGGAAATAAGAAAAGACAATATCATATCCGTGCATATTCGGAAATGTATCAATTATATTTACGAGGATTTTAATGCCGACTTATCGATTAAAGGACTTGCGGAACTTACGGGATTGAACGAATCTTATTTAGCAAAGCTTTTTAAGAAAGAGACCGGGCAGACAGTTAAGAATTATGTAACTGCCGCCAAAATGGATACGGCGCAAAACTTATTGAAATATAGTGATCTAAGCATTGCGATGATCGCAACTTCACTTGGATATTCTTCACAAAGTGCATTTACATATGCTTTTCGCAACTTCACAGGAATGACGCCGAAAAAATATCGGGAAATAAACTATGTTATAAAATTTGTGTAAAAGCAATTCTGTCCTTAGAGTAAATTTAATATTGACATTTGGGACCACTCGTTGTAGTCTGTAATAAAGACTACAACGAGTGGTCTTATGTTTGGAGGAAAACAGATGGCAGAAATACAATTAGGTGTTATTGAGGCGCGATATGCAGACATGATCTGGGAGCATGAGCCGGTTACTTCGTCTGAACTGGTAAAGATGACAGCGGTAGAATTTAACTGGAAGAGGACTACAGCCCATAATGTATTACGGAGATTGATTGATAAAGGGTTATTTCAGAATAAAAACGGAGTGGTAACTGCCGTGATTTCCAGAGATGAATTTTATTCCATGCAGAGCAAACAATATGTGGAAGATACCTTTGCAGGTTCCCTTCCGGCATTTATTGCGGCATTTATGCAGAACACTAAGATTACAGCAGATGAGGCAGAAGCAATCCGCAGGATGATTGACAAGGCAGAGGAGCAATGAATATGGGCGATGTTTTCCTAAAACTATTAAACATGAGCATTACTGCAGGATGGTTGATATTGGCAGTGTTATGTATCAGGCTGATATTTAGAAAAATTCCCAAATGGGTAAATTGCTTATTGTGGGGAGTGGCAGCAATCAGGCTGGTCTGTCCGTTTTCCATTGAAAGCCGGTTCAGCATACTGCCAAGTACAGAACTTATTAAATCCAGTGCGGTTGTAGGAGGAAAAGTACAAAATTATATACCCTCCGTGGACAGTCATCTGACCGGTGTGGAAAATACCATAAACCCAATGTTGACAGAGGCCTTTGCATATAATGAAGTGGCAAGTGTGGCGCCATGGCAGGTGTTTACATATGTTGCCGGTATGATATGGGTCTGTGGCATGATCTTATTGATGATTTGTGCAATGGGCAGCATGATCAGGCTGCATATGCTGGTAAGAGAAGCGGTATGCGTCAGGAATCATATTTATATTTGCGATGCAGTAAAATCGCCATTTATTTTGGGGATTGTCAGACCGCGGGTGTATCTTTCTTCTGCCTTAAGTGAGAAAGAGATGGATTATATCATTGCACATGAATCTGCACATCTAAGAAGAAAAGATCATTGGTGGAAACCGTTAGGATACTTATTGTTGTGTATCTATTGGTTTAATCCTCTTTGCTGGGTGGCATATGCTATGCTCTGCAAAGACATAGAACTGGCGTGTGATGAAAAAGTGGCCAGAGATATGACATTCCATGAGAAAAAAGAGTATTCTAAAGTACTGTTATCCTGTGCAGGGCAGAGGCGCCTTGTTATGGTGTGCCCACTGGCTTTTGGGGAAGTGGGGATAAAGGAAAGAGTGAAATCTGTATTGAATTACAAAAAACCGGCGTTGTGGATTATGATCGCAGCGGCAGCAGTATTAGTGATATTGGCGATCTGCTTTTTGACGAATCCGGAAAAGGAGTATCAGATCAGAATTACGATCCCGGCAGGGAGTACAGCAAGCTTTTGCTATTCAGATGAGGAAATCAGTCCCAAAGGTAATACCCTTACGCTTTACGCCGGCGAAGGGATTGGGGATACGGAAATCAGGTTACTGCCGGTAGAGGTCAGGGAAGAAAATGCTTACGATGAACCTGTCTATATGACACCGGGAATGCCTGTGAAAATGGATGTAGAAAAAGGAGCATGGTTTAAAATAGGTGTAAATATACAGAACCCCACAGATGAAAGAAAAGATGTTTATATATCTGTGAATCATGTGGAGGTGAGAATTGCTTCTTTGGCAGAAGATAATGAAAGTGACCGGGCGTTAGAACCGGTGCCTGATGATGAAACTGCTGCACCGGAAGGAAGTCTTGAAAAAGACATTTCACCACAGACCGAAGAAACACAGGACGAAAATGATTCTATGCAGGATGCTGTGCTTTATGAACAGCCGGAAGCTGGCAAGGTCTGTATAAAAGTACAGCCATCTATGATGAGAGAGAAAACTTTTTATTATTATATTCCTATGGGCAAAGATCAAAAATGGTTATTAGCGCAAATGGAAGTGCTGGATCTGGAAGGGGAACCATGGGACAGGCGATGGGAAGGCCATAAGGAAAAGGGATGGCAGATCGTCTATAATGATATAGAAATCAGAGCCTTTGAAGGAGGATACCTATACTATACTTATGATGATGAAAATGGTATGATGGAGAGCTTTATAGAAGCGCCTAAGCTATGCGACTATATACAAATTATGCTGATGGAGAAAATAGGTTATCAAAATTATGATGTTTCCCAAATAAAAGATATCGTATCTGCTAAGTTAGACGTTAATTCTACCTTTACCGGCGGGCAATTTTATAGTCAGACCATAACAGACCAGGAGATATTGCAGAAGTTTGAGGAGTGGTTTAGTAATGCGGAATATATATTTGGCGGAACAGATTGCGGAAACCGATGTGCCTGTCTGGAATTGACGCTGGCAAACGGGGATGTAGTGAGATTGTCTATGGCAACTGACAGCTGTCCTAATTTCAGTATAGATGGCGTTGCTTATGATTATCGTCCGGTGGCAGACTGGAATAATAGCGAGTTTTACAAATGTTTCAATGAAATACCCTGGGGAATGTGAAAGGTGGATGTCAATGATAGAAATTGCAATATGCGAAGACGATGAAAAGGATTTGAAAACAGCATCTGAAATGGTTTGTGATATTTGCCGGAATGAAGCTGTTAACTATAATCTGCAAACCTACTTATCCGGTGAGGAGATGTTGAATCAAATTTACAACATTGATATTGGAATATTGGATATTTCCATGTGTGGGTTAAATGGGATTGATTTAGGAAGGGAATTGAAAAAGAAGTTTCCGGATGTGAGATTGATCTACATGACAAGCTATGAACAGTATTGCAGCCAGGTGATCAATGAGGTTCATGCATTTTCTTTTTTGACAAAGCCTGTTGAATACGAAAAAATGCAGGAACAGATGATAGAATTGCTGGACAGTCTGGAAAATGACAATTCCGGTAGAAAACGTGACTTTTACAACGTGACTGTAAATGGCAGGGAAATAGAAGTACTGAAGCTGGATTTGAAAGACATACTGTATTTCGAGTACATAAAAGCATCAAGAAGAATAAAAATTGTATGTAAAGATAATTGCTATGAATTTTCTTATGTTATGGAAAAACTTGCAGAGGAATTGAAAGAATTTGGTTTTGAGGTGAATTGCAGGGGAATGTTGGTAAATATGCGGCACATAAGGAAAGTAAAGGGCTATTCTTTGTATATGGATAATGGACAGGAACTTGCGTTGTCGCAAAAACGGAAAGCAGTTTTTGTTAAGCAAATGAATGTGTTTATGCACAATAGTTTTAGTTAAGGCGGTAATGGGATGGATAATTTTTTGTTAGCGATATGCACCTGTTTATCATGCTTTATAGTTGCCACGATCTTGTTTCAGTTTATGAATGACAGATATAACAAGACGTTTCATAATCAGTATGTTTACTATTTTGCAGAGATAATAACAATTGTAGGAATTTCAATCATCAATCTTTTTAATTTCTGGATCTTGAATTTAATAGTCTGGGTTGTTGTCATAATTATCATTTCTTATGTGCTTTACTTTGATGATTCTAATAATGCGCTGCGGCGAATCGTGGAGAGTGAAGTTCTTCTCTTCTATATAGGTGCATGCGAATCATTAGGAGTTGTTTTTGTTGATTGGATGCTGAAATTGCTCCGGATAGATTTGGAAACCAGCACCATGCGCAGTTGTATGGAAATCACTTTTTCTAAAGTAGTCATGATATTTATGTACTATATGATCTTCAACAGACTGATAAATAAAAAGAAAGCTGCCTTTACCAAAGTGCAGTGGGCAATTAACTTTATTATACTGATATACAGTCTGATAAATATGCTTGTAATCGCAGAGGGAACACTGCTGGGACAGGCAAATTTCATTTTGACGGTCAATATGGGGTGTATTGTTTTGGGCGATCTGTGTCTGCTGTACTTTATCAAACTTTTAAATGAGAAAAGCTATTTGGAAAGAGAACTGGAAATACTTGAAAAACAGGCATCTATGCAGTATGAATATTATTTAGCTCAGGAGCAGAAATATAATGCGACAGTTCATATCCTGCATGATGTAGACAGGCATATAAACAGTATTGAAACACTATATGCCAATGAAAAAAGTGGTGAAGCAGCAGAGTATGCAAAAGAAATCAAAGATATGTTGAAACCACTGATCCCTGTAAGGTACACTGGAAATCCGATACTTGATATTTTGCTTACAGATAAGGCAACTATAATCAGAGAGAAAAAGATCAATCTGGAAATGAAAGTTGATAATATAAATATGGATTTTTTGGAAGCAATTGATGCTACCACGATTTTTGGAAATCTGATTGATAATGCAATAGAAGCGGTGGAAAAGGTAAATGGAGAGCGGTATATCCGGATCAGCATCATGCCATATCAGGAGATGGTACTTGTCAGGATAGAAAATACTTCCCTTCCCTTAAAATGGAAGAATGGGCTGCCTGTTTCTGAAAAAGGGAAAAATCATGGAATAGGTTTGCTGAATGTTAAACGCAGTATAAAAAAGTATGATGGGGATATATCTTTTCAACAGAAAGATGATATGGTAACTGTAGATCTGCTCTTAAACTCTTAGATCATGTTTGTACCTCGTGCGCAAAAACCTGTACCTCGTGCAGAAGGTGTTAATTGAGAATGGAATTTGTTCGAGATTTGTAACAAGACTATGAAAAAGTCAGGAAAACAAATTTTTAGGCAGGAGGATCAAATCATGAGCAGAATAGAAGGAAGTTATAGTAATTCGTACTACAACAGCACAGTTCAGCAACAGATGATCAAAAACAATAAAAATCAGAAAAATGAAAACGTAACAATAAGCAGTGATGTTTCAAATTCACAGATAAGCGCTGAGAAAAAATGAAACAGGCAGATGAATTTTTGGCACAGCATGATCAACTGTATGCAGAACAACAAGCCGCTGTAATGGAAACGATTACGGATGGAATGGCGGTAGCACAGGAAATAGCAAGACGTATGGCAAGCGGTGCAAAGGTATCACCGTCAGATGAGAATAATTTAATGCAATATGATATGCAGATGTATATGGCCGCAAAAAATGCACAAATGATGGCAGAACGAAAAAAAGATATGTCTGACGAAAGTTTGATCGACCAATTTGTAGAGAGGCATGATAATGACCGAAAAGATTGGACGTCAGAGCTGGAACAGCGTATTCAAAGTATCAATCAAAGTCAGGACACAGAGACAATTGCGGTTACTGAATCCTCTGTTGCCGGCAGTGCGGCAGCCACGAATACCAATGTGTCTCAATCGGTTGGAAATATTGATATTTCAGTCTGAATCATTTAGGCTGTTTATAAAATCGTCTATGCTTTCGGTTCGTATGTCTATAGACTTACCATCATCTGCTTTGGTACACAGATATATATACATGGGTGACCAACCCATACCGGTACCGCCAATGAGCAGGTAATAATTTTTATCAATGTCGTACTCTATGATGCAAAGACCGGAGCCGACAAAACCCGCATCTCGATACTGCTCAAAATCGCTCCACGACAGATCCTGCCCTTCTTTGGCAAGTTCTTTGAGGTCTTCGATGGTCAACTTCTTCTTCCGGGTTTCTGTCAAAGGGGGATCGGATGGATTTAAGACAAAATACCAATTCCCCTCAATTAAAAGATAGCAGTCGTTGGTTCCGTTGATAACATAAGAAAAGCCGGGGTGATCTCCCTCTGTTATAACAAAATCAAAGGTTTCACCTTCACCGCAATCGTCGGGAGATTGCCCTTCTTCATAATTGAAAATTTCATATTGCAGGTTAGACGCCCATTCCCTTAAACCATCAACTTCGTCATCTTTGGCGGTCCGTTGAACAGATCTTCCGCGGACACAGTGTATAATATTCACTTGGGTTATATCATCGCCGATACAGGCGGAGAGCGGCTCATTTGGACCTGCTTCCGACAGATTGCAGCCGCTTAAACCAAATGCACAGATGAAACCAATTAGTAAGAGTATGAACCTTTTCATGTATATTACCTTCTCCAATATGTCTCTACAGATACAAACGCAAAAAATCTCTCAATGCCCTTTTAACTATTTTACAATGTTTTACTATTACAAGGCAACTTGATTTTGTTTGCGTCTCTGTATATAATGGCAGTGTAAAAATGGAGGTCAGGAAGATAAATGATACGACAAATCAGATATTTTCAGTCAGTTGTCCGTAATAACAGCTTTTCAGAGGCGGCTCGGGAGTGCCATATCTCACAGTCTGCCATTTCGCAGCAGATACAGGCTTTGGAGCGTGAACTGGGTTTTGGTCTGCTGGAGAGAAAAAACCGCAAATTTATACTTACTCCGGCAGGAGAATATTTCTACAAAAAGAGTCTGGTGTTGATTGCTGATTATGAGCAGATATGCCGGGAGGCGGGCAAGCTCGCAAAAGATGATAAAGCCACTTTGGTGATTGGCTATCTGCGCTGTTACAGCGGGCAGGAGTTTCATCTTGCATTGGAAGAGTTTTCGGCCAAGTACCCTGATGTGGCAGTGAAGATCGAATATGGCAATCATGAGGAATTGTATGGACTGCTTCGGACGGGAGGTGTGGATCTGGTTCTGAATGACCAGAGAAGGGCATTTTCAGACCAGTATGTCAATCTTATTTTGACTGTTGGAAATGAGTATATTGAAATTTCTTCCAGAAACCCCATTGCTTCGTTGCCGCGGATCACAACTCAGGAATTGAAGAACATCCCCTGCATCCTTGTAGCTTCGAGGGAGCAGAGGGAAAACGAGCAGGAATATTATCAGGATGTGATAGGATTCCAGGGAGATTTCCTTTATGCGGAAAATTTGGAGGAGGCTCGTCTGATGGTGATTGGCGGGCAGGGCTTTATGCCGGTGGAAGGTGTGAAAAAGGCAGAAAACTTTGGCTCTTCCATCAGTCGTATTCCCTTGTTCCGTGGAGAGACGCAGATTACCCGTAATTATTGCGCTTTTTGGAAGCTGGAAAATTCAGGTTATTACATAGAGGAATTTGCAGATATCTTAAAAAGAAAATTTGAATAGATATGTTTGGCCGTAAGAGTCGTTCTGGTAGTTTCAGGGCGGCTCTTTTTGCTTTACAGGATTAGAGTGTCAAAAGCCCTATATGACAGTCATTTGATGGCAGATTGCACAAAAGAATTCGTGCGCACTCCGTTGCACGAACCATTCCGCCAAACCTCCTAAAACGAAAATCGTGTTCAGCAAAGGCTTCCACGATTTTTGAGTTTCGGCTCCATCGTGCAAAAGTCGCTTGCACAAATTTCTTTTGTGCAATCTGCCATGCAACAGTTCTGCTCAGGGCTTTTGACAGCCTAATCTTTATAGAAAAGTGCTGGAAACTGCGGAGTTTGCGTTTTGTATAAGTTTTTCTTATAAGAATATTACGAAAGTCAAATTGATTCCGGTATGGGATTTTTTTATAATAAAGACAGAAAGAACGGAGGAATAGAAAATGGCAAAGTTAGTGGTATTTTATTCAAGAGCAGACGAAAACTATTTCAGTGGCAGTTACCGATACATTACTGTAGGTAATACGGAAAAAGTGGCAAATATGATTGCAGAGGCAGCAGGGGCTGATCTGTTTAAGATTGAGCAGAAGGTTCCTTATGCTGCGGACTACGATACCTGTATCTCACAGGCGAAAAAAGATCTGCAGACAAAGGCAAGACCGGAGCTGGTTTCCATGCCGGACAGTCTGGAAGCTTATGATGAAATTTATCTGGGTTATCCCAACTATTGGGGTGATATGCCCATGGCGGTATATACATTTTTGGAGAATTTTGACTGGAACGGCAAGGTGATTCATCCATTCTGCACCCATGAGGGCAGTGGCCTTAGCGGAACGGAAAGCAGGATTCGGAATGTCTGCAAAGGCGCAACAGTAACGAGCGGTCTTGCAATTCAGGGTGGTTTGGCGGATCATGCCAAAGCAAATGTTGAAAAGTGGGTTTGAGTGCATAGAGAAAGGAGACAGGATTTGAAATGAAGGATGTAATGATCTTAACCGGGGCAGGGCAGATTGGCATGGCGATAGCCCGCCGGATGGGTTATGGAATGAAAATTGTGATTGGTGATAAAAAGCCGGAGAATGCACAGGCGATAGCAGAAATTATGAATAATGCGGGGTTTGACGCAGTTGCGATGGAAATGGATCTCTCTTCCCGTGATTCCATACTGAACCTGATCAAAAAAGCAAAGGAGTACGGTGAGATTTCCATGCTGGTCAATGCAGCCGGTGTTTCACCGAGTCAGGCGCCGATTGAGGCGATATTAAAAGTTGATTTATATGGTACTGCCGTTTTGCTGGAAGAAGTCAGAAAAGTGATCAGGGAAGGCGGCGTTGGTGTGACGATTTCCAGCCAGTCCGGACATCGGATGCCTGCGCTTTCTGCCGAAGCAGATGAGCAGCTTGCCTGCACACCCACAGAAGAACTGCTGGGTCTGGAGATTTTAAAGCCTGAAAATATTAAAGATACCCTGCACGCATATCAGATGGCAAAACGCTGCAATGA
>CAZTKJ010000068.1:0-13836 GCA_964614185.1 uncultured Lachnospiraceae bacterium | reverse complement strand
ATGATTTGTTTGAAAGCAATTTGTTTTGCTTTAACTGTATTATATATCGGGTCAAATTCAAAATACTTTATACCCTTTTTTAAATTTTTTTATTTTTTTTGATCCATGAATTGAGGCGGTACCACATTGGTGTTATTCATATTCTTATAATAATCATATGCCGCTTTAGAATTCTGTCTGCCTTCTCTCAGCTGCTGTCTTTCTTTTGCAAAGTAATCCTCTACTGCCTTTTTATTTCTGGCTTCCTGAGCCTGAATAGACACGCTCTTCTCGGTTACTTGGGAAATCAGCTGTTGAATACGAGTAATCTGCGTTTTATATGCTTCTTTATTTGTAAGAAGCTGTTCTCTGATTTTTTCGTACAAACTATCAAAGCCTTCGTCCAACTCTCCAAGCTTCTGAATCAGAACATCTTTTTTATCTACACGATCATCAAACTCTTCTAAAGACAAATCTTCCTGTTTTAAAAGTGCTTCCTGCTCTATATTCAACTTAATAATTTCATCTAATATGGCAATCTTCTGTTTAAGACTGTCTTCCAGAATGGTCAGATAGTTTTCTATCATAGTGCACCTCTTTCGCGGTTAATGCGCATGACCTCTTTCCATGTATCTCTCATAGAACGAAGATGCTCAAGCACTTCCTTAAGT
The DNA here is from genome assembly GCA_964614185.1 of uncultured Lachnospiraceae bacterium. Classification (GTDB taxonomy): domain Bacteria; phylum Bacillota; class Clostridia; order Lachnospirales; family Lachnospiraceae; genus Suilimivivens. The sequence continues at coordinate 13,186 of CAZTKJ010000068.1, read as the reverse complement.
ATCTCCTTATCCTTTTTCATGTTGGCTTCCAGCAGACGCTGGTCCAAATACACATATACACGCTCAAAATCCTGCGCTACGGGATATTTCATATCAAGGGTCTTTCTGAAATGATCAATGATCCTCTCAGTTTTCACAATATTGGTATGAGCCTTTTGAATATCCCTCTGTTCTACTGCCGTAATAGCAATATTACAAAACTTAATAGCACCTTCATACAACATCAATGTAAGCTCAGCCGGAGAAGCTGTTAACACCTTACTGTTATTATATTGCGCATATGCATTTGGCGATGCCATATCATCAACCTCCTCCTAATAAGCCGGTAATTGCATTTGCATTGGACTGCATCTTAGCCATCGCTGTTTCCATTGCACTGAATTTCTTATACCACTTATCTTCATAGTCTGTGAGTTTCTGTTCCAGATCTTTGATCTTGGTTGTATATCCATCATAATCAGACTTCATCTTCTTATCATCATAGAAGCTTCCATAAGTACGATATCCATCAACGGATTTGGACATATCGCTCATCTTGCCATATAAATTCTGGGATAATTTCGAGAAAAATGCAACTACTGTATCAGGATCTGTACTGATCATACTGCGCAGCATATCAGCCTTGCCGGATGTATTTTCATCATCTGCATCTCCGTTAATATGATATGCATTTCTTTCATTGGCGCTTGCTTCAAAATAGCCCAGTGTATTGATTCCGAAATCAGACAAAAACATCTTCTTGCCATTGACTTCTATACCTGATGACATAACCTGCTTCAACGCCGTGCCCACACTGGATAAATTGCTGTCGCGACGGAGAAGGGAATCTTTGATTTTCTGTTCCCATTCCTCTATCTGGGTTTCTGTCATCGCCTCTTTTTCTTCATCTGTAAGAGGCTCATATCCTTTAGCAGAACCTGCATTGTACAGCTTATCAATTTCGTTGATGACCGAATTATACTCCTTCAGGAAATTCTTTAGCATATCATAGATGCCGTCTGTATCTGTTTCTGTAGATATACTAACTTCTCCTTCTTTCCGTGCCGTAATAGTCAATCCGTTTATGTCGAAGACATTGTTGCTGCTCTTGTATTCCACATCATTTAACGTAATGACTGCATCCTGTCCATCGATTTTCTTAGCGCCTGCATCTTCCGTAAGTCCTAATGCTGATAAAGCAGCTGCGCCATTATCATCATTGGCAATGAATTTAAAATCATTGCTTTCACCTGATTCTTTAGCGCTGAGGTAAAATCTCTGCTGGTTTGCATCAAAATTCGCATTGAGTCCTGCTTTCTTCATCTGTGTCAGCACATCGGAAATAGTTGTATCCTCTGTTACATCTATATTGACTTCCTTCTTGCCTGCCTTTAAAGTAAAGCTGCCTTCACCAATACCGTCTACGATCTCGCTGAGCTTGGTTAACGCTGTTACATCTTTATTATCCTTATCGCTTAACTTACCGCCGGTCATATATGCCGTCTTAGCAGTCTTATCTACCTTCAGAGACTGAACGCAGTTTACTGCTCCCGCACCAGTAATTACACTTGCGACGCTGCTGTCTGACACCTTGGTAGTCTTTTTGGTATAAGCATCGCTAAAACGCATTGAGTTCACAAATTTAGTCTGAAGACTTTTTATTTTGGAATTCAGATCTTTCCATGCATCCTGCTTCCATTCCAGTTTAGTCTGTGATTTCTTGGCATCCTCCACTTTCGTCTTTTTTGCCTTTACCAGTTCCTGGATAATGCTCTCTGTATCAAGCCCGGAATTCATTCCGGTTATACGCATTGTCATATCTGTTTACCTCCCTTATCGTTTCTCGTCAACAAGAATACCGGCCATCTCCCAAACTTTGGCTATCATGTCGAGAGTCTTTTCAGGAGGAAGTTCCTTAATAACTTCCTTAGTATCCTTATCCACAATCTTGATTGTCACTCTGTTTGTTTTATCGTGGAAACCAAACACTGCTTCGGAATGTGCCATGTTTTTGTTCATCTGTTCCACGGCTTTCCTGACCTGTTCATTGCTTGCCTGCTGCTGGTTGGCGTAGCTGTTGCTATCCTGCTCGTTTTGACTGTCCTGTTTCTCCGCTTCTGTTACTTTTACAGTCGTAGCATCATATGCAGTTACTTTCTCTGGTGTAGCAACTTCCGTGTTCTCTACAGCTGTCTTTTGCACAGGGCGCGCCTGTGATGTTGTTTGTGCCTGAAATGTCATGGCACTGCTTAATGGTTCTATTGCCATTAGAATCACCTCCATGTGATATTAGAATAAAATGTGTGTTACTGTGTGTTACTTAGAATCTTTCAGTCTTCCGTATTGTATATCGGACAAAAACAGGAAAAATTTAGAGAAAAAAATAAAAAAACTTTTTTTTCGTTAAAAATATGAATTTCAAAAGAAAACAAGAGGACTTTCCTCATAAGAGAACCAGTCTCTTATGAAGAAAATCCGCCTACGTTCTTATTTACCGTAATTCTTAACCAAGCAAATTCTTAAGCGCTTCAAGTCCCTCTGTAGTTACAGCTTCCTTGTTAGCATCCTGAATCTGTATATATACTTCTTTGCGGTATACCGGAACTTCCTTTGGTGCGCTGATGCCCAGCTTTACCTGTTCTCCCTTGATCTCAAGAACAGTTATTTCTATATTATTATTAATAATTAAGGCTTCACTTTTTTTTCTGGATAAGGCTAACATCTATTCACCCGCCTTCCTGGCTTTGAGAATATCATAAATCGGATATTTCACCACATACTCATCGCCTTCTACAATAACCTGGCATGCTTTTTTCTCTGTCGCATTAACAATAATGGGTCCTTTTAAGTTAACAGTCATCTTCGTAAGATCACTGGGCACTGTAACGGTAACCAACACCAGCAGTTCATCCTCTGTTAAATCACCGATGTTTTTAAGGAGCTCATCATCCACTTCCGGATTATACTCCGGCTTTACGATAAGAGGATCCATAACCGGAAGGGCAAAGGATGTTTCCTGCACAGACTGAAGCCAATGGATAGCGCCAACGCCTCTTTCTTCATCATGTACCAGTGCAAAGTCTGTCATCTCAGGGAATCCGATAATTCCCGATGGGAAGTGGATAATCTTATCGTCATCAATACTTATTTCCCCAAATACTTTAGTTGTAATATTCATAGCCTCTCCTATCCGCGTATTCTACGCTATATTTTAAATGTAGTTCATTAATGAGGTCTGCATAATTTTGCCCGTTGCCATAAGCGCTGCATTGTAAGTCAGTTCTGTACTGGTCAACTGAACAATCACTTCTGCAATATCCACATCTTCATTATCAGACTGCAGTGTCTCAAAAGTTGTCTTCTGCTCCATCAGACGATTGCTTACAAGCTCCAGTCTGCTGCTTCTTGTTCCGTTGTCGGTAATGGCTATATTCGTTTCATCCAACTGCTTCTGAACACTTGTGATGGTACCCTGGAACATATCATGGATTTTTTCCCTGATATAAGAATATGCCTTCTTAGCTGCGGTCAGTTCTCTCTCCACATCTTCATACCCGGGGTCGCTTTCATTCATACTTTTCTTTAAAGAATCCAGATCATCTACCGTTGCATCGATTTCAGTCAAAGTATCAAGCGCTCTCTTTAAGTCATCAATATCTCTGTCAAGCTTATGGGTAAAAGCTTCCGATGCCATTGTATTAACACGGATCTTCTGGTTATATCCTACATCATACTCAATGATCTGAGAATTTACATCTGCATCAAAATTATATGGTGTGACGGTTTTCTCTCCATCTTTCGTTACGGTAGCAGTACACTGGAAGTAATGTTCCGGACGAAGGTCTCCTTTTTTCCACTCATCTTTGGTATAAGTAATATTGATTTCCGTGTCTTCCGATACAGCAGCATTTAATTCGGTATATGCCGCATCACTAAAGAGGATCTCACCGGTTTCAGGAACATATACCACCTTTGACTCACCGGCCTTATTAGCAGCCAGCACTGCCTGATAAGCTTCATCCACAGAATCTGCCGTATCCGGAGTAACGGCTTCTGTCTCATTATAAATAATACTGGGAACCTTATCTTCATTCAGATTATCATAAGAAAGTCTGATCCTGTGAATATCGCCGTTTTCGATATCCTGTTCTATTACGTTTGCATAAGCAGCTGCATCATAATTGCTCTTGGTAAGTCCATCCAGCTTGCTCATGTCGGTATAGTTAACACTGTCAAAGTCAGTAATGGTAACAGGTTCTTTAATTTCGTAACTATATTCAACATTCTCTGCCTCCACCTCGCTGGTAAAGGAAAGGGTCGTATCCGTTCTGTAACCGGTAAAAACATATCTTCCTGCATAGTCTACATTACCGGTAGAATAATATTCGTCACGAAGGGTCTCCATCTGCTGAACAATAATTGCCAGATCTTCCGGAGCACGGTCTTTGTTAGCTCCCAGGTTTGCCTTATTAATAATATCTGTCAGTACCTCAGTTCCGGTTATAAGGGCTTTTTCGCTAACCTCTAACCAGCTTTCCGCATCAGGAGCATTCTTTTTATAGTACTGTTCCAGTTCTGATACGCTGGTACGGAGCCGCAGAGCCCGAATAGCAACAATTGGATCATCAGAAGGTCTTGTAAGCTTTTTCTGAGTAGACATCTGGGTACTCAGTTTATCCTGCATAATCTTATTATTATTAATGTTATACAGGGAATTATTCTGCATAATCTTATTTGTCATTCTCATAACTATTCATCTCCTTTAAACGCCTGTCTGCAGAATCAGTCTGTCATAGACTTCTGTCAATGTTTGTATCATCTTAGAGGCCAGTGTATAGGCATTCTGGTATTTTACCAAATTAACCGCTTCTTCATCCTCATCTACTCCCGAGATAGAAGTTCTCTGATTATCAATCACATTCTGAAGTCCCTGGTAAGTATCGCAAAATGTATTGGCATCGCTGGCATTCAGCGCTACATCCGATAAGATCATTTCCAGCATCTGACTGGCCGAACCGTTACGGAACTGATACTTTTCCTTGCTGTTCAAAAGGTCTATCATTTCCAAAATCCTGCCGCATTCTTCCACGCCCTGAACTTCCTCTTTCACACCCTTAACTTCCTCTTCAGAAATCTTAGTACGGGTTGCTAAAAGGCCTGCGTCCTTAATCAAATCTTCATTGATGGCAAAATTTCCGGCTGTTATATCATAATAGCCGTTTCCTATTCGATCATTTGCAAACCCCCACGTCTCCAGTAATTCTTTTTCCGTAAACTGGCTTCTGGCATCTACTGTTGTATATACTATTTCCTGTACGTTATCACTCGTTCTAAGTGTCCCTACTATTGTATCAGTATCTCCACTGTAGTTTGTATTTCCGGTAAAGAAAAGGCATCCGTCATTTTCATAAGAATCTACACCTGCCCGGAAGATATCATTGACTTTTTCTGCAAAGCCGCGAATCCACGTGTTCATCTGATTCATATAATAAGGTATTCCCTGATACTTAATAGGATCGGAGGTCTTTACTGTAGCACCTGTCGTTACGTTAATATCTTCCTTAAACACAAAGGTATAAGTTTCACTATTAGCATTATATGTCCACGATTCATACTCATAGATCTTATTACCAATAGTAATGGTTCCGCCTGTATCTGACAGGTCACAGTTTCTCATATCTTTCAGGTAATCTTCCTCTACACTAACCTCAACTAAATACCTCCTAAAGCTGCTGCCATCAGCCTCATATTTGCCGCTTCTCCATCCGTCCTTATATTGTGATCCATACGCACTTCCACTGTTTACAACCTTACCATGGAAATTGGCTCCATTATTTCCATCCCTTAGTTCTACAAGGCCTTTCAGTTTTCCTTCCATAGAAGGATCGGTCATCTTAAAGTAGTTACCGTTAGACCAATAAATATCATACAATCCATCTACATCGCACTGGTTCATTTTCTGCTGCGGAGTTCTCGGCTTACAGGTAAGAGTATTATAATCATTTCCATCTACCAGGCACTGTCCGCCAGCTATCTGCACAATATATCTGGTTGCACCTGTTTTTCTGTCGGGATTATTACTGTCGGTAACATCATACTCCGTAATGTCCACATCTATGATTTCTGAAAGCTGATCTACCAGCTTTTCCCTCTGATCTCTAAGTTCATTGGCTTTGCTTCCCGAAAGTTCTATTACGTTGATCTGCTTATTCAATGTTGCTATTTTTTCACCAATAGCGTTGATTTCATTTACAGTCTGCTGAATCTCCAGGTTAATATCTTTTTGCAGTTCCTGAAGATTGCCATACATATTATTGAAATAATCCGTCAGTGCCTTAGCGGAAGCTATAAAGGCTGCCTTGGAAGCATCACTGCTGGCATTGGATACTACTGACTGCAGCGCATCGCTCATTTTGTTAAATACAGTCTTAAATCCTGTCTTCCCATCGTCATTAAAGTAGTCCTCTATAGACCTGCAATAATAAGATTTTACCTCATACTCACCAAACTTGCAGTTATTGTTCCAATACTTTACATTGTAGAACTGATCTCTGACACGTTCGATAGCTATGGTATCAACACCGGCTCCGGCACATCCGTAAGTAGTAAAGGTACGAAGAGCATTGCTGGCCTCCTGTGTGACCTGCTGTCTGCTGTATCCTACAGTCTGGGCATTAGCAATATTGTTAGCTGTGGTATTCAGGGCAGCATTAGCTGCTCGTAATCCAGATGATGCTATGGTAAGTCCGAAAAATTGTGAAGGCATTTAATCTCTCTCCTATCTTCCCAGTGTCATAATTATGTGCTCCAACATTTCGCTGATAACATTAATATACCTGCTGGCAGCATTGAAGGCATTCTGAAACATAATCATATTGCCTAGTTCTTCATCAGAAGAAACTCCCAAAATCTGTTCTCTGGCTGCTGACGTATTATCAACTGTAATCTGCTGATTCTCGCTGATTCCTCTTATGACAGAACCTGTATCAGCTACCTGAGATACCAAATTACTATAATAATTTACTAAGTTAACTTTAGTTTCTACATTGGGATTCAATGTATACTTTTCATTGGTAAAAACTTCTTTTAAAGCATCTGCCACGGCCTGATCTTCCTTAGCATCAGGTCTGATAAATCCTAATAAAGACGGCGCCTGCTTCAGTGTGGAATCAATAATGATATTCTGTATGCTGAAAAGAGGATTCCCCTGTGCATCTTCTTTCCTTGATACGGTATTAAACACCTGAAAAGGTTCGCCTGCCTTGTCGCCGTCGCTGTATCTGAGATAATTGCTGCCGGGAAACTCGTCAGCTGCTTTTTCAGCTGCCGCGCGCAGCGCATCATTAATGCTTGTTACGATTCCATTGATCAACTGGTCAAATTCAGCCTGCACATTCATCATAAGAGACTGTGAAATATCTCTGTTATATGTATCTGCATCCTGAAGATCTTCATAAGTTCCTCTGTGATCTCCTCTGATGAACAACAGGGATTTTAAGGAACCGATATCTGTATTGGCTTCTGTAGAAATCTTCTGTGTCATATTGAACACTTTCGCTTTACTGATATCAGGAGGATCCTGAGTATCATCTGCAAGATTTGTCCAGTAAGGGGTATAGAATCCTGTTTCCTCATCTTCCAGAAGACCTATTTCATTCAGGCTGTCGCCTTTAATGAAATCGTTACCCTCAAAAGAAATATTTACATTGCCGTCTACATCTTCATAATAATTGATGCTTCCCATAGCTGCCAGTTCATCAATCAAAAGATTCCTCTGGTCCTGAAGGTCATTTGCATGTTCAATATCACCGGCTTCGATCTTTAAGATCTGCATGTTCAAATCCCTGATCTGCTTACCGTATTCATTAATGATATTGACCTGCTCTTTGATCTTGTAGTTCACATTATCCTGATACTCACAAAGTCCCTTATAAACAGCCTGACCACGTGTGACAAATTCATTACAACGCTGAATAAACACACCCTGGTTTACTGAATTGGCAGGATCCTTTGCAAGCTCCTGTACTGAAACCCACAAATTCTTAATAGAATTGGAAAAAGTCTGCCCCTGCATTTCCTGAAAAAGGTTTTCTACTTCTTCTACGGAACCTACAATTGCATCATAATATGCAGCTCTTCCCGCTTCTCTTCTATACGTTTTGTCGAGGAAATAATCTCTGACCTGTTTGACCTGAGTATAATTGACACCAAGACCTATCTGCTGATAAGAAATAGCAGACGCCGTCTTGGATATTGTATTATAATAACGGGTACCCTGCTGTACCTGCTGCCTGGTATACCCGGTAGTATCCACATTAGACATATTATGCGCTGTGGTATTCAGCGCATTCTGACTTGTTTGTAATCCGGATGTTCCTACATATAAACTTCCCATCAAACTCATTTCTGTCACCTCTTATAATCTGCAAGGATTGTTCTTATTAAAACCTGCAATTATTGTTTTGCATCGAAACCTTTCGTTCTGACGCCCATGTGCTCTCCCGTATTGCAAGCTCCTCTGTTATAGTTAGCTGTTTCCGGCGCCGCTTTCATGGACTGCAGCATATTCATGTCAAATTCCACCATTTCCAAAGAATTCTGAATCAATACTCTGTTCTGTTCATTGACTCTTCCTACTTCATTTAGCACTGTCCGCAATTTGTCATGTACGATAGCCAGTTTCTTTTGTTCTTCCGGTCTTTCTGCAAGCATTTCGATCAAATCCGAAATCTTCAGTACTTTAACATCCTTGTTAATTACATTGGCAACATCTGCAAAAACCTCTTGTCTTTTTACATCGAGGTGATTGATTCTGTCGACAACATTCTGTTCCTCATCCGTGATTTTTGCTAATTCTTCCAAGCTGCCGGCCACAATAACCGGTGTCTTCCTCATAGATAACTCCAGCAAGCTTTCGTATTCCCCACTTTCCTTTTCAAGAACTTCTATCAGGTTTTCCATTAAACTTGCCACGTGATTACCTCATTTCTTCGTATTTTGCAAATAATTTATCAGCAAAACGGTCTGCACTTACCTCATAGGTACCTGCCTGAATGCTAGCCTTAAGAGGTGCCGTTACGCCTTCTCTGATGTCACTGCTTCCTGCCACTGCTGCTTTTGCAACCTGCATATCTCTTCCTAAACTGGAAATCTGCAGTTGGTCGGAAAAGCTCGCACTTTTAGTTGTCTGTGTTTTGGACAGCTTTTTGGTATTATAGATCTGCTGTACCTGTGTATAAGCCTCTATACGCATATCATCGTCCTCCTTCCATGGATCGCTGTTACTATAAGTATCGGATGATTTCGCAAAGACTTTAGAGATTATCCAAAATTTTCATCTGATATTTACATGATGCTACCTTGCGCCCTTATCATAAATTACTCCAAGCGCTTTAGGGGAATGATTCTTCTTGCTAAAGAAAATCAGCATCAAAAGAGTCAGCACATAAGGAAGCAGCATAACAAGATCCTGATAAGTACTGGGCATGCCTAACAGTTTCACAATTTCATAGCCGGTTGACCTTGCAATGCCAAACAGAAGACAGGCTCCAAGTGTAGGCATAATTTTCCAGTTTCCGAAAATTAATGCCGCAATAGCAAGATACCCATAACCGGAATAAATATTCGTGGAAAAATTAGCCGATATGGAATAAGCAAAACAAATGCCTCCAAGACCGGAAAAAGCACCGGAAGCCATTACCGCAAACAGTCTTACTCTGGCTACTTTAATTCCTGCCGCATCCACTGCATGAGGATTGTCGCCGCAGGCACGCAAATGAAGACCCAGCCGTGTCTTATAAAGAACGAACCATGCCAAAAAAGCAATGACTACAATTACAATTTCAAAAGGATACAGATTGGTAAATACTGCTCCAAGTACGGGAATGCCGGAAATACCGGGAATCGTGATCCTGGAAGATACTCCAAGTACGAATTTATTGGAAGCCGCGCCGAAAATGCTGGCATTGATCTGCTTGGTCATAAATTCCGTAAGAGCCATAGCAAGAATGTTGATCACAACACCGCTGATGACCTGATTGGCCTTAAACTTAATGCAAAGCAGCGCATGAAGAAGGGAAAACAGCATACCTCCCAAAAATGCAAATATCATTGCCAGATAAAAAGGTATGGGAGAATTTCCCGCAAATTTGTCTGCGATACAAACTGCAAAAAGGGCTCCGCAGAAAGCGCCGAATCCCTGAAGACCTTCTATGGCCAGATTGGTAATTCCGCTTCTCTCACAATAAATTCCTCCTATGGCCATAATGAACAAGGGTAAAGCAAATGATAATCCGTCAATAATAATGGTGTTCATCAGCGTTCCTCCTTCCATCTGTCAACTTTGTATTTTACATAAGCGCCACAGGCGCTGAACAGCAGAATCACACCGGTAATGGCAGATGCTATTTCCTGCTGTACTCCCGATGCCGAACTCATGTAAGTGCTTCCTTTGGAAATCACTGTAATCAGGAAGGAAGAAAATATGATTCCAACAGGCGAGCTGTTTCCAAGCAGTGCCACCGCAATGGCATCATAACCGGTGCTGGCCAGAACTCTTGGCTGAATCGATGCAAAATACCCAAGATAATACGTAACTCCTGCAAGTCCTGCAAAACCGCCTGAAAGCGTCATAGAAAGCACCCTGGTGCGTCCTACCTGAATACCTGCATACTCTGCCGCTTTAATACTACTGCCCACAGCTTTTATCTCAAATCCCAAAATTGTTTTCCTAAACAGATAGGCTGTCACCGCAATCCCCACTGCCGCAAGGAGGATTCCTAAAGGAATATCCATTTTATAATCACCAATTTCCACATCCATCAACGTCAGTCTGCTGGCAGCCCCTACTGTCTTTGACTGTCTTGAAACCGGATCCACATAGAAAGAATTAATACAGAAGCTGACTATATACTGAATAATGTAATTCAGCATAATGGTGGCCACCACCTCATTAATATTGAAGCGGTGCCTTAAATATCCTACCAGAGCGCCCACCAATGCCCCTGTCACAAAGCCGATCAGGATCACAAGAGGTTTTGCAACCACAGCCGGAAGAGAAGAGTACCCTACCAGAACCGTTGCTGTAAATGCTCCTGCCAGCATCTGACCGGAAATACCGATATTGAATAATCCGCCTTTCAAAGCAATAATAACTGCAAGAGCAGCAAACAGCATAGGCGTCAGTGCGTTTAAAAAACTTGCAAAATCGGTGATCATGCCTTTGTGGCCTGCATAGGAAGCCTTGGGCATAAGTCCCGACCCCTGCAGCAGATTGTAATATGCATAAAAAGGATTTTTTGAAAGGCAGGCAATCACTACTGCTCCTACGATCAGACTTAGGAGAATGGTAAATATGGGAATCATATAGTTCTGCCTTTTTTCGTGTCCGATGGTAGAAAGGATCATTTTTTTCATTATATTATTATTCTCTTTTTTCATTTGTGTCCTACCCCCATCATGAATTCTCCCACTTGTCCGGGAGTCAATGTCTTTGCACTGGCTATTTTCTGGATTTCTCCGTTATAAATAACGCCAATTGTATCTGCCAGATTCATTACTTCGTCCAATTCCAGAGAAATTAAAAGAATTGCTTTTCCCTTATCCCTCTGTGCCACAATCTGCTTATGTATATTTTCAATGGCACCTATATCCAGTCCTCTGGTAGGCTGTACGAAAATCATTAAATCGCTGCCCAGTTCAATTTCTCTTGCAATAATCGCCTTCTGTTGATTTCCCCCGCTCATAGAACGAACTATCGTAGCATTCCCCTGGCTGCTTCTGATATCATATTCCTCTATCAGACGCTCACCATACTTGATAAACTCACTGTCCTTCACAACTCCCTTTTTGGAAAAAGGCTCCTCAAAATAATTTTTAAGAGCCAGATTATCAGAAAGGGAAAAGTCCATTAAAAGCCCTACATTATGGCGGTCTTCCGGTATATAGGAAATTCCCTCAAGATTTCGTTTCCTAATGGAGTAGCCCGATATGTCCTGACCATTTAAGATGATCCGTCCGCTGCTTGGCTTCATCAGCCCCGCAACAGCATCTGCCAGTTCTATCTGTCCGTTTCCGGAAACACCTGCTACTACAAAAATCTCTCCGGCATGAATGGTAAAGCTGACATCTTTAACTACCTCAAATTTGTCCTGATTCTTTACCGTAAGATTCTCTACCTTTAGAATCTCCCTGCCAAATTTCGGCTCTGCCTTATCCACAGTAAAGTTGACTTCCCGTCCCACCATCATATTAGCCATGGTTTTGGTATCTGTAGACGCTACATCCAGTACACCGATAAGTTTGCCGCGGCATAAAATCGCACAGCGGTCAGCCACCTTTTTGATTTCCTCCAGTTTATGAGTGATCAGAATAATGGTCTTGCCGTCTTTCCTAAGTCCTTTGATGATCTCTAAAAGGAACTCGATCTCCTGAGGGGTCAGCACTGCAGTAGGTTCATCAAAGATCAGGATTTCAGCTTCTCTGTATAACATTTTCAAAATTTCTACTCTCTGCTGTATAGAAACATTTACATCTTCAATTACCTTGGTGGGGTCCACTTCCAGTCCAAACTTCCTGGACAGCTCCGCGATTTCCCGATTAGCCCGCTTTAAATCCACGCTTTTAATGATGCCAAGCTTCTTAACCGGCTCCATTCCCATAATGATATTTTCAGCTATGGTATAATTGCTGACCAGTTTAAAATGCTGATGCACCATACCGATATTTAATTCCGTGGCATGACTGGGAGAAACGATCTTCACTTTTTCTCCCCGGATTATAATTTCTCCTTCATCCGGCTCATACATACCAAAAAGCATACTCATAAGAGTCGATTTACCGGCTCCGTTTTCACCAAGAAGCGCATAGATCTCACCCTTTTTGATCTTGATGGAAACGTCATCATTAGCTATGATACTCGGAAAACGCTTAGTGATATGATTCATCTCAATAATGTAATCAGACATGTAAGTGCTCCTTTCAGAAGTATTCTTATCTGTTATTATATATGCATTTTACAATAAAGCGCAAGTCTGGCAGCTTGCACAAAAGAAGTTTGGGGAACGGAGTGCGCACGAATTCTTTTGTGCAAGTTGTCAAACAACAGTTCCAATTAGAGCTTTTGACACCCTAAACCTATAAATTAAAAAAGCAAAAGGGGCTGTCGCACTAACTTAGTGCGCAGCCTCTTTTCCGTGCAGAAAGTTTG
>CAZTKJ010000067.1:0-13920 GCA_964614185.1 uncultured Lachnospiraceae bacterium | reverse complement strand
CTCATCTTTTTTATCTTGCTTTTTGGGTCTAATTCAAAACGTTCCAGCAATTCCTCTTTACGGTTCTGTGTGCCAATTTTACGGTATTCCGCCATGAATTTCAGAAACTCCGTGCCCGACATATCATCAAAAAAGCTGATTTCACCAGGGATATAACCAAGTCTTGCCTGTACTTTATCTCTTTCGTTCCAACAATCCAAACCATCAATGGTACATTTTCCTGATTTTGGTTTTAGGAATCCCATTAAATGGCGTATAGTTGTTGTTTTTCCTGCTCCATTGGGACCCAAAAAGCCAAAAGCTTCCCCTTGATTCACATGGAAAGATACATCAAATACTCCTTTTCCACCTCCATAGTCACGGACAAGGTTTTCGACTTTAATGACACTCATAAATGCTCCTCCTTTCCTTAAACTTCTTTAGATCATTATTTAAAAGCTTTTCATCTATTCTGCGCTTTGAACGGTAAACCAGAAATGCACATAAATAAGTGATAATGATATAAGCGAAAAAGCAGACGCTTACTCCTGTTTTTCTGTCAAACCATCCTGCCCAAAATGAAATCCCCGTATAAATAAGGGCACAGAGAATCATATAGAAGATTTCCTTTCCTCTTAAACTTTCTCCCTCATCAAAATCAGATAATACATAAACCTGAATATATCCCATAACATAAGTCATTCCGATCATTTCCGCCATATGAATGATACTTGCTTCATATGTTCCTCCTAAGAGCCTGTATATGGAGTAAAAAAACAGGATACAGAAAAAATAAAGACAGGCCTTAAATTCGATCCCGATTTCTTTTGCCAGATAATGTTCCCATATAGACGTCATTGAAATACGTTTATTCATTTTCAACACCTCTCTTTAATCTTTTCCTAAAATCAGATGCATAAGTTCTTGATATGATAATGTGTTCTCCATTACACATAGACGCATCAATGCGGTTTGAAGGCAGGCTTCTTAATTTTTCCACTTTATCAATATTAAGAATCATGGATTTACTGCACCGAAAGAAATTAATATGAACCAGGAGCTGCTCTAATCTGTTTAGGGGATAATCAATACGAAACATCTCCTCCTCCGTATAAGCAAAGGTTTTTCCATCGACACTTTCAATATACAGAATTTGGGATGGTTCCAGCATCACCAGAGTCTTTTCTTTCCATCCTCGTATTTTCTGCTGCTCACCGTTTAAAAAATTTAAGATACGTTCTACCTCGGGTGTCAGACTGCGGTACTTTAATATGATCTCGTCTTCACCATCTTCTATCTGCCTGATCGTATATTTCATGGTTTTTCCTCTTCCTTTCAGGTATACTGCTATTTTAACAAGCAGGCATGGGTATGACAATAAGCTTCCCCCTAAGTGACACTTTTAGAGAGCCAAAGCACACCAAATGCCGGTACACTTCGTGAACTGTCTTATTAGAACAAACGGCAGCACTGTTATTACAGTACCGCCGCCTTTTCCTAAAGATTCATTATTCTTTTTTCTTATTCTATAGATTTTAAGGATTCTGCCATATTGATCTTCTCCAGCTTAAAATACATGATTCCATTTACCAAAAGTGCAAAGCCAAAGGTAAACAGCAGACTCCACAAATAACTGATGGGCATAATAATTGTCTTAAAAGAAATCATATCAATATTAATGTTATACATAACAAACCAGTGAAGCCACTTTCCAAGTCCAAGTCCGACAGCTGCTCCCATAGCTGTCAGTACCAGATTCTCCCGGAAAACATAATCTGCCGTTTCCTTAGCATAGAATCCAAGCACCTTAATGGTGGCAATTTCCCTGATCCGTTCCGTAATATTGATATTGGTAAGATTATACAACACAATAAAGGCAAGACTTCCTGCACAAATAATGATCAAAAGAACAATATAATCCATGCTCTCCATCATCGTTCCGATTCTCTCACGCATATCCAGCGTAACGGAAACTGCCAGCACATTGTCACTATCCGAAATGACTGCTGCCGCTTCATGAACATCCACCCCTGCACTGACTACAGCATAAGCGCTTTTATATTCCGGTTCCTTTCCAAGCTGATCAATATATGTCTCCTTATTAATATAAACGAAATTATAGACATAATTCTCACATAAGGCAGATACTGTTACCGTGAAGCTGTTCATGTCATTGTCTCGTAAAGTTATCTCATCCCCTGCCTCAATTCCCATATTTTCCGCTATTTTAGCTGTTATGACCGCTTCTCCCAAGGAAGGATAGGAAATATATTCTCCTTCCTTTGTATGAAGATGAAGAAAGCTCTGAATTTTTTCTGCATTTTCCGGAACCTCCAAATACAGTGACTTTGTTCCACCGCCAAAATCCAGTTCCACACTTTCTTCATACAAACATGTCGTCTCCGTAAACAGATTGTCATTTTGCTCTGTCCACGATTCCAATTCCTCATCCCGTACTTCTTCTGTAAAAGTGATGCCAATATCATAAACCTGGATCTCATCATACTGCATATCTGCAACATTGGTAACGGAATCCTTGATGCCAAAACCTGTAACCAGCAGTGCCGTACAACCGCTGATTCCCAGTATCATCATGAAAAACCTCTTTTTGTATCTTACAATATTCCTTATGGAAACTTTATGCAGGAATTTCAATCTGCTCCAGATAAAAGTTATATTCTCCAAAAAGATCCGTTTTCCGTTCTTGGGCGCTTTAGGACGAATTAAATTAGCCGGCACACTTCTAAGCTCATAGCGGCAGGAAAGATATGCTGCTCCCATTGAACACAAGAGCGCTGCTGTCATAGAAAGCACTGCCATGGGAATATCAAAGAAATACTCTATCTTCCCCATACTGTACATGATGCTGTAACCCATCCATATGACCTTAGGGAACAGCCATGTACCTCCCACGCAGCCGACTATTGCTCCGATTACCGCAGCAGAGCCGGCGTAAAACAAAAACTTCCACATAATGGTACTGTTTTTGTACCCTAACGCCTTTAGCACACCGATCTGGGTTCTCTGTTCTTCAATCATTCTGTTCATGGTAGTCATGCAGATCAGCGCTGCCACCAGGAAAAAGAATACCGGAAATACATTGGCAATTGCTGCTACAATATTTGAATCACTTTCGTAACAGGCATATCCAATATTACTGTTTCTGGTCAGTACATACTCATCAGGCTCTTCAATATCTTCCAGTTCTTTCTGTGCATCATCTATTTTCTGCTGGGCATCTGCCACTTCTTCATCAAATTCCGCCTTGGCGTCGGCATACTCCGCTTTAGCATCTGCCAGCTCCTTTTTTCCATCTTCTAAATCGATTTTTCCTTCTTCTAACTCTGCCTGGGCATCTGTCAGCTCCGCTCTGGCCTTTGCAAGTTCTTCTTTTCCCTCTTCCAGTTCCTGCCAGCCCTTTTCCAGATCCTCTTTAGCTTCTGCAAGCTCTGTTTTTCCGTTTTCCAATTCTCTTCTGGCATCTGTGACTTTTTCTTTTGCTGCTGCAAGCTCTATTTCAGCTTCCAAAAGCACCTGTTCATTATAAGCAAGTTCTCTTTTGGCTTCATCAATCTGGTCTTTTCCGTCCTGAATTTCACTTTTCCCTGCCCGGATTTCCGAAAGACCGGAATCGATCTGACCAAGTCCGTCCTGCAGCTGCCTGGCAATGCCCTGCATTCCCTGTAGCTGACTGACTATTGCTATAAGTTGCGGGTCATCATCACTTATACCCTGTTCTCTCAATGCCTGTTCCTGCTGTTGCAGCAATGCTATCTGAGCGTTCAGCCCATTCAACTGTCCCTCCAGTTCTTCTTTCTGCTGCTTTGCCTCCTCTTCCATAGAAAGCATTTCCAATTCTGTTTCATGCAGTTTCTCCGCCTTTTCCTGTAATGTTGCTTTGGCCTGTTCCAGCTCTTCTCTGGCAGCGGCAAGCTGCAGTTCATTGTCGAAGATTTCCCATTCATGGTGACTGACTTCCTCTTCAGCATCGGCAATCTCCTGTTCCTTATCGCGGATTTCCTGTTCTCCGTCTATTAATTCCTGCTCCCCATCTATCAGCTCCTGTTGATGTTCAGCTATCTCTTTCTTTCCGTCAGCAATTTCCCGCTCTCCATCAGCAATTTCCTGCTGTCCGTCTATCAGCTCCTGTTCTCCATCCATGATTTCCTGCCATGCATCATTTAATTCTTCTTCCGCTTCTGCCTTTTTGTCATCCAGTTCCGTCTGAGCATCAGCAAGCTCAATTTCGGCATCCGAGATCAGTTCTTCATACCGCTGCATGGCCAGCAATTGTGTTTTTTCTTCTATTTCATCCTGTAAGCTGTCTATATAATCTTCATATTCATCCGTATATACATCATACTTTTGCTGTACCGTCAGATAAATCTCTGTCAGGTAATCACAGTCAAAGGCTTCTTTAGGCACATAAAGAAATGCCGCGATCTTTCCTTCTCCAATGGAGGTTGTGCCTCTTTCAAAATTGATATAGTAAGGAGACCGTACAATTCCTACTGCCGTAAAAGTACGGTTCTGAAACATATCCAGTGTATCTTCTTCATTATTATCTGTCACCGTTATCTGCAAGCCCAAAGCATCCTCCCCATAGGATGCAGAATCCAGCAGACACTCATCCGGATTTTCCGGCATTCTTCCTGCAAGCAGCACCACCCGGTTGATGGTTTCCGGCACTGTATGGAATTTGTATACAGATTCATTTCCTTCTCCGAGGGAACACAGTGCATCTACGGAAACAGCTCCTTCTGCATCTGCAATTTCCGGAAGCTGTAATAGTTCTGCCACTTGTTCTTCCTCAAATCCTACTGTAGAAAGCAGTCTGAAATCAAAGAAATTCTGTTCCTTAAGATAATCGCTTTCTGTTGCAATCATAGCAGGTGTAGTCGCTTTTAGTCCTGCAAACAGGCCCACTCCCAGCATGACGATTGCCAAAATGGCCATATATCGTCCAAAGCTTCCTTTGATCTCCCTGATTGTGGTTTTAATCATTCCATTGTTCATTAATATAACTCCCTGCCGATGGCCTTTACCACTCAATCTCTTCCACCGGCACGATATGTTCGTTCATTTCCATTTTAAATACAGTCCCGCTTTTTACCGTAATAACCCGGTCTGCCATTGCAGTCAGTGCCTGATTATGGGTAATGACCACAACGGTCATTCCCTCTTTCCTGCAGGCATCCTGCAGCAATTTTAAAACAGCTTTCCCAGTATTATAATCCAAAGCTCCTGTAGGCTCATCGCACAATAAGAGTTTGGGATTCTTGGCAAGGGCTCTTGCAATAGCTACACGTTGCTGTTCTCCGCCGGATAACTGCGCCGGAAAGTTGCCTGCCCGGTCCTTTAATCCCACCATTTCCAATACAGTCATGGCATCTAAAGGCTCCTTACATATCTGCGCTGCCAATTCCACATTCTCAAGAGCTGTCAGGTTCTGTACAAGATTATAAAACTGAAACACAAATCCAATGTCATGTCTTCTGTATGATGTCAGCTTCTTTTTATTGTAGGATGAGATTTCCTCCCCATCCAGCAAAACCTGTCCGGAGGAAAGACCATCCATTCCGCCTAAGATATTCAGTATCGTTGTTTTGCCTGCACCCGATGCGCCTACAACAACACAGAACTCTCCTTTTTCAATTGTAAAATTCACATCCTTCAATGCCTCAATATCCACTTCTCCCATATGATATATCTTACCGACATTCTTAAATTCTACAAATGAACTCATTTCTTACCTTTCCTCCATCATACTTTTCAAGCCGGTCATGACATTTTCTAATCCGGCTGCTGCCCATCATGTGCCTTCCATTGACATTCCATCAGCTTCATGTCTGTAAATACTGCCTTAAATGAGGAATCCTCCGGCGAACAGGCATATATGCCAAATTGAATTCTGCCCTTTCCCTTCTGCATATGGCAGATGCGCATCTGATGAAATACTTCTCCATCCGCAGAGCACTCTATACAGTAATCATCTTCTCTCCGGCTAAGCCGGTACCACATTGATTTTACACTTGCATCTATAGCTGTGGTTGCCCAATCGGAATATCCCTGATTGGTTACAACACTGCCCAAATGCTGGTATTCTTCATTTTCATATTCAATAGAACCCTTCAGCCAGTTCTCACTATCTAAATACATCACCACACCGCATTGGTCAAATCTGTGATGACTCTCAGTAAATTCTGTTCTTACCACAAAGCTAAAATACTCTTCTTCCGTTTCCATCTGCAAAACAGGCGCATTATCATTTTGGAAGTGATAATACGTCCTCTGCCACAAATCTGTATGTGGTTTTGTAATAATTTCAATTCTATCACTGTCTATCCTGTAACTTTCAGGTTCTCTTGTCCATTTAAATTTGCTTAAATCCATAGTCTTTACTCCCTTCCTTTTTCTATTTCACTCTGCATTCCTGATAAATACGTACTTTTTCTTGTCAGACAATTCCTCTGCATAAGAAAATTGAAGTTCATGGAATTCTTTGATCTGTTCCAAATCTTCAATCTTGTTCTCCGCAAGAAACCGCACCATCTCACCCCTCGCCATCTTGGCCAAAGTTCCCTTTTGCCGCACTTTTCCTCCTGTCAGCTCTCCAAACTCAATAGTAAGGAATGTATCGTCCCGGGTAATATACTGCTCAATACACTGTGAATATTCTTTAGAGGCCAGATTAATAATTACTTTGTCATTATTTAGAAGACTTTTGTATAAGCGATCTCCCCAAAAATCATATAAATCCCTGTATCCATTGACAGACAGCTTTGCCTGCATTTCCAGCCGGTAAGGCGTTACTTTGTCAAAGGGCCGCAAGATACCATAAAATCCTGACAGGATGCGGAGATGCTCTGCAACGTAGGAAAGCGCATCACTTGTAAAAACCTTCGGCGCCATATGCTGGTACTGCAATCCTTCATATGCCATCAGTGCCGGCGTCAATGCCCTCTCCAAGTCCATATCCTTAAAACGCTCATAATTCAACCCGGCAAGCTTATCATTACATTTCCACAGTGCTTTTGCTTCCGCTAAAGTCATGGTTTTTATTGCCCTCATAAGAATTCCGGTTTCCTCTATGAATTCCGGTATCTCATCTGCAATAAAGGAGTCTGTATCCACATTCATTTTCTTGGCAGGAGAGATGATGATCTTCATAATATCTGCAGCATCTGAGCGGGATTTTCAGCTGCCTTCACTTTGTCAAAGGCCTTAATAATTGTTCCTTCTTCATCGATCAGATAAGTAGTCCTTATTACCCCCATGCTTACCTTCCCATAATTTTTCTTTTCCTGCCAGACATCATATTCCTGAATACAGGAAAGTTCCGTATCGGAAAGAAGAATAAAGGGCAATTCGTATTTTTCTTCAAATTTTTTATGAGATGCCACACTGTCCTTGCTGACGCCGATTACTACAGCATCCTTTTCCATAAACTGCGGGTACAGTTCTCCAAAGCCGCATGCCTGTATCGTGCAACCCGGAGTATTATCTTTAGGGTAAAAATATAAAATGACTTTTTTCCCCTTATATTCCTCTAATGTATGTACCTTTCCGTTTTGATCCGGCAAGGAAAATCCCGGTGCTTTTGTTCCTTCTTTTAACATTTGATATCCTCCTTCTTTCATTTACCTTTTCATATTGCAGCATGTCTTATTGTATCATTAAGGCTTTCCTGGCTTCTGCCACTGTCCGGCTGTCTGTTCTGAAAATATGATATTCACTCATTACCGGAAGCCCCATGGGAACGCCCTCTTTGCGATAGTTCATTCCACTATCCACTGCCTTTTTGGCAGACATATGATAACATGTGATTTCCGTTTCAGCAAGAAACTGCCTGATAATATCGGGCGTCACCCCTGCACCGGCCATAATCTGCGGTCCATTTATTTCTTTTTGCAGTTTACAAAGCTGTTTTAACAAAGATATTCCTTCAAGACAGCTGCTTCTTTGTCCCGATGTCAGAACAGTGTCAATGCCAAGTTCTGCAGCCTGTCTGTAAGTCTCTATGGGATTCAAACACACATCAAAAGCCCTATGCAGCGTTACTTTCATCTCCCCTGCTGCTGCCATCAGGTCTTTCATCTGCTCTATGTTAAGACTTCCATCCGCTTTAAGGCATCCTATTACAATGCCATCAGCGCCTGCCCTTCCAAAAAGCTCTGCTTCTTTTCTCAATATTTTAAACTCATGGTCCGTGTATAGAAAATCTCCAAAGCGGGGTCTTAAAAGCACCCGCACCGGCAGACTACAGCATTCTTTTACCTGTTCAAATAATGCAAGGCTTGGTGTTGTGCCTCCTATAACAAGACAAGAGCACAACTCCAGTCTGTCAGCTCCGCCCTTTTCCGCTGCCAAAGCAGATTCAACACTATCTACACAGCATTCTAATATGCGATGGTTCATATATTTCTCCTGACATCATTTCTATGAATCTACATCTGGTGCCTTACTATCAGATACTCATTATCCAGTTGATAATATGGGCATTCCTTATAATTACCGCTTAAAAAACGGCTCATTTCATCTTCATCCAGATTACAGTCGCAGCAGTAACATTCATAATCTTCATCATATCTGTAATTGATACAGGTATCACAGCAATCTGACATGTTCTTCTCCTTCTTCCACCACTTGTATTTACTTATACAGTATAACATAAGAAAGAATCCTGCCTGCAGGATTCTTCAATTTATGGTACTACATTTTCTTTTCCATATTCAGAAGCCATATTTTCTTATCAATGCCGCCGGCATAACCTGTAAGCTTTCCCTGTGCTCCAATTACCCTGTGACATGGTATGATCAGCGAAATAGCATTATGTCCAACTGCACCGCCTACGGCTCTGGCAGACATTCCCAAAACTCCTTGTGAACCGGCAATTCTATCTGAGATTTCTCCATAAGTCATGGTCTGTCCAAAGGGGATGGTAAGCAGAATCTTCCATATGGCTTTTCGGAAAGGTGTTGCCTGCACCGCTAATGGCGGAGTAAAATCGGGAGCTTTTCCATCAAAATAAATATCCAGCCACTTTTCGGTCTGTTCAAAAACCGGCAGTTCCTTTTGTTCATGATCCTCTGCTAAAGTAGTGCCAAAATATTTCTGACCGTCAAACCATAATCCTGCCAAATTTTCTCCATCACTTGCCAGTGTAATTCCTCCCAGGGGCGAACTGTAATGATGCACATAGTTTGCTTTCCGGTACAGTACATCCAATGTTTGCAATTCCTCCATACCAATATTTCTGCTGTTCAAGATGCTCTACTTATGGACTATAAAACGCTTATCTGATTCCGGAATGCCATCCTCATCAGACAGGTATCTTTCCACTTTCATTGTTAAATCATATTTCTGCCTGAGTTCTATGATTTTTTTCATCATGGGAGAAACATGATGTTCATCAATGGCCTTCTGACTTTCCCAGGAATCAATTAACAATACTGTTTCTGCATCAGCCATTGGAAAGAAATAATCATATTTCAGATTCCCCGGCTCATTCCTAATTGCTTCTGCTGTTTTGCTGCTCTCCATCTCTTCAGCAAACCTTCGTGCATTTCCGTTTGTGCCGGTATAATATATATTTACAGTAATACTCATGTTAACAACTATACCCCTCTTTCAATCCGTAATGTTGCCTGCTTACACTTTCCATCAGTTATAATTATTCAGGCTCTGTGCCTGCTGATTTAAGTTATCTACCAGTTCCGCTACCTGATTGACGATCTTCGTGTTTTTATTACAGGTATCATATGTTTCGTTGGTGTGTGCTGATACCTCTTCCATAACTGCAGAAATAGTCTGCACACTTTCAATAATACCTACATTGGCTTGTGCCAGATTTCCTACTACCTTCTCCAGCATCTTGCTGTTTTCATCTGCATCCCGGGTACTTTCCGTAATTTTTTCAAAGCTGCCTGCCACAGTCTCTGCTGCCACATTTTGCTTTGCATTATTCTCCATAAGCTGCTCTATTGCTTTAATGGAAATCGCAAGTTTATCAGAAACATTGCGAATAACTTCCGTAATATTGACAGTGGCTCCCTGAGTTTGGTTTGCCAGATTGGAAATCTCCGATGCCACAACCGCAAATCCTCTGCCTGCCTCACCGGCCCGGGCAGCTTCAATGCTGGCATTTAAGGCCAAAAGACTGGTCTGGCTTGCTACACTGGTAATCAATTCAATAATGGACTGCATATTTTTCATGTATTCTTCCAACTCGCCAATATCCTTAACTACTTCCTTGCCGGCGCCTTCGGAAGATGCTACATGAGATAAAAGGGCCTCAAGGCTGTTTTTCCCATCCATAATATTGCGGTTAGTCTGTTCCATACTGCTGCCAATGCCTCTGGATACCGATTCCACCTTTTCAATATGCTTCTGAATCTCTTCTGTCTGCCCCAACTGGTTCTGTATCGCGTCTGCCGCATCATTGGTGCCGGAAGATACCTCTTCCATAATATTTCTTGTTTCGGAAACCGCATTGCCCAACATAGCCATCTGTTCACCCACATCGCAAATGCCGGCTGACATATTGCCGGATGTACTCATAACACTATTAAGCAGTCTGGATACATTATCCTTTTCCTTACCTAATTCTTCCATTTTCATTGTATTGATCTTAGTCATGACTTTGGTGGCTACACAAAGGAAGACAGCTACAAGCAGCATCAGGAAAACCCTGATTTCGTAGGTTGCCATATCATCCCCCTGAATACCTGTGGTCATTACCCGGTAAACAACAAAGATCAGATTTACCAAAAAGCCGCCTGTTGAAAGGATCACGCAGTATTTTAAATCAGAATATAATGTAATGACTATGTAAAGGGGAATTATAAATGTAAATGCTGTCACATTTGTCGTTGTAAAAATAACAAAAATATAAAAAATACCATATCCAATGCCTAAAACATATTGAATATACTTGCTGGCAGGATCTTTTTTATATAAAGCCCACTCTGCAATGACCGGTATAAGGGCAAGGGCTGCAAATACAACATAATATGCAATGGTTCTCGATCCTTTTACTACTTCTAAAGCGTAGGATACCAACAAAACAGTAATTAATACTGAATGGCAGAAAGCAGCCGCCTTATTTATTTCTATTCT
The DNA here is from genome assembly GCA_964614185.1 of uncultured Lachnospiraceae bacterium. Taxonomy (GTDB): domain Bacteria; phylum Bacillota; class Clostridia; order Lachnospirales; family Lachnospiraceae; genus Suilimivivens. The sequence goes on along the minus strand of CAZTKJ010000067.1, from coordinate 2,823 downwards.
TTCTCTTCCCATATCTGTTCCTCTCTTTTCATTTTGTCATATTACACTTACTATATTTTTCCGATTTCATCGGATGTTTGCTCGTTAATGTCATAGGAAATCTGCGATTTCCATTTGAAAAACAAATGTCTGCTTCGCAGCCGCTTGTTTTTCTTTTGCGACTATTATATCATAAATCTGCGATTTATGATCGTCATTCGCCGCTCGCCGAATAAGTACACTTATTCTTCTCGCTAATGCTCATTATATCATATCAAATCATTCTGTGCCATACTAATTGGTAAATACAAAAACAGATTGAAATGACCTTCCTTCTGCTCAATCTCCATGCTTCCGCCATATTTTTTCACTGTTTCCTGAATGCTTCGCAGACCAAACCCATGGTTTTTGGCATCCTTTTTTGTTGTTCCGGGGAGCCCTTCTCTTCCGGCAGCCCTCTCCTTCAACCTGTTACTATCAGTGCTTTTGCAGGCGTTTTGTATATTTACTGCCAGAATTCCTTTTCCTGCCCTCGCCTCCAGATGAATCTCCCGCAAAGACTCTTCAAGCTCCATGCTGCCCTCCACCGCATTGTCCAATGCATTGGCAAAAATTGCGCAGATATCAGCCTTTTCAAAGGGAAGTTCTTCCTTAATATCGACCTTGGACAAAAAGCGCACACCCTTTTGTCTCATCAGCCCGTGCTTTGCGGTCAATACGGCGTTTATCGTAGAATCACCGCACCATGTCAGTATCTGACCCAGCGCCGGATTATCCAGCATTCCTTTAATATAATCATCTCTCTCCTGCTCCGGTAACGAAAGAAGCGCCTGCAAATGATTGGACAGATCATGCCGCAGCCTCCGAATCTCAAATTGCTGCTGCTCCATAGCCTCATAATATCTCTGGTTTTGATCAGCCAGCAAATTTTCTCTTTCCAGCCTCTGCTGTCTCTCCAACACGATCAATGCACGCAAAAGTCCTGCAAAAGACAGCATCACTACCAAGAACAGGATTGAATCCGCAAGTACGATGGAAGCTAAATTCACATAAGGGCTACTAAACAAAATAACCGAGACCATAATACCCAGCGGGGAAAAGGTGAGCAGCAACATCAACCGCCAGAGAGGACGGGAAAGCTCAAAATCCTTCTCCACCTTCAAAGAACGGATTGTCAAATACAGGAGCACTGCAAAAATCAGCCGACCTGGCAAATACATATTTCCGTAAAAATCGTCTTTCCCATAACGATGTGCAAAAAAACCAACACCATTGTCCCAAAACCCATTAAATGCAAAAATTATACTGGCAAACATCATTCCCAGTGTCAACTTTTTGGGACCGGTACCCTCACAGGTGATCCACAAAGCGGCCAGAAAAATCACCATACTAAAAGACAGGTTAAACATATCGCCAATATAAATGATCATAAAACTTGCCTGCAAACAGTTAAGAAAAAGCAACACTTTGCACCACCGCTTTTCTTTAATACGGATCAGACGGGACAACGCCAGATAAACAAACGCAGCCGCTGCTATGTCGCATATTCCCACAGGAAGTATTTTTATAAATTCCCATATCCTCATAGCGTTTCCCCTTCCAGCATTGCTTTCGCAAACTTCACCGTTGCTTCCTCCTTCATAGCCCTGCTCATGGGAATGCTCTGCCCATCTACAGTCACACTTTCTCCGCCGATTCGTGTAACCCATTTCGGGTTCACCAGGTATCTTTGATGTACCCTCACAAAAGTGCCGGATAACTGTTCTTCCACTTCGTCCAGTTTCCCATAAAAAGCGTAAGAAAGCCTTTCCTCGCGCCCTGCGCAGACAACATTCACCTTTCTTTTATCACTGTAAAAACAGGAAATATCTGACAGTGGAAGCCTGTAAGTTCCTTCCGGAGTTTTAAAGCAAAAGGATTTCTCCCTGCTGTCAAAGATCTGTTCCCTCACCCGTTTCAGAACTTCTCCGATCTGCTCTGCTCCCACCGGCTTTATCACGTAATCAAGAGCATTTACCTTATATCCGTCAAACACGTAATCGGTATATCCTGTCACAAACACAAGACAGATATCCCTGTCAAACTCCCGGATTTGCCCTGCTGCCTCCATCCCGTTGATCCCTTTCATCTCCACATCAAGAAACAGCAGATCAATTTCTCCCGGATGCTTTTTCAGCCAGCGTACCGCACTCTCTCCTGTGGAAAATTCATAAACGATCTGCTCCGATTCTTCCCGAAGCACCTTTTCCAACTGAAAACGTAAAGCATCCCTGGCCTCCATTTGATCATCACAGATTCCAATTCGAAGCATTTTATCACCGCCTGTTATAATTTCTTTTTATCTTTTACGCCGCTTTTCGCGCCATTCTTGTGTTAAATAAAAGCTCTGCAATTACCACATGATATATAGTTGCAGAACTTTTAAAAATGCTTTTTCAATTTTTGCCTATCTGAGCATATACTATATATTAATTTTCCCTAAGCAACTTCTCAAATTGTTCTTTTAATGTCGGGAAATCAATACACACTGTATTATAAACATCTTCCATTCTTAACGTCTGATATTTATGTGCCGCTATATCACGCATTCCTGCTATTGCTCTCCAAGGTATATCTGAATACTCTTTTCTGGTATCTTCTGTAATATTTTTTACCAATTCTCCAATGTTAATGACTGTCATACTGACTGCTCGTTTCAGCTTTTCATCATTTATAAATTCTTCCAAAGTAAATGTTCCCAACATATCACATCCAATATCTATTTCCGAAATCACTTTATGAACAATTACTTGATCTCTATGCTGCATACAATTCCACTACCTTTCCAATCTCAATCAGATCCGT
>CAZTKJ010000066.1:0-15189 GCA_964614185.1 uncultured Lachnospiraceae bacterium | reverse complement strand
TGAGAAAAGCGCTTCTGGTCTAGGACTTACCAGAGGCGCTTTGTCTACAGTCTGAAGGCAGTTGCGAAGCAACTGCCTTTATATTATGTCGGAATTTTATTTACAGGGAATCATCATCAAAAAATTCTTCTACCGTTTCCTCTATCTTCTGTGCCTCTTTGGGAATGTCTGTTTCCTTAAGGGTTTCTACAGCATCCTCTACAGTTTCTTTAACTTCGGCGGCAGTATTTTCCACCGCGTTGGAAGCATTTTCAGCAGCTTCGGAAGCCTGTTCCTTTAAAGTTTCGGAAAGATCAGTAAAGGAAGTATGAGCGTTTTGGGCTTCTGTAACAGACTTTACGGTTTCCTTGACCTGCTGAACAGAATCCGCAAACACCTCTTTAGCTTTGTGGAAGGCTTCTGTTGCAAAGGCCTCAGCTTTATCAAGATTTAAGGAAACATAAGAGCGTTCCCGGCCCGTATTTAAATCTTCATCAAGATCTTCACTAAAGTCGTCAAAGTCATCATCCGGTTCATCATTAACAGCAGGTGAAACAGTCTGTTCCTTTTTTTGCAAATAAGAATATGCACCGTATGCAGCAGCACCTGCTACAGCAGAAAAAAGTAAAAATTTGCTAAAACGTTTAGACATGGAAATACTCCTTTCGGGATTATTATCATCATAATAATATCTTAATACTATTTTGTGAAAATGAAAAGGGAATATGTATTAAAAAAGTATTAAATTTCAGGAGAAAAACAAAATGGGCAGAATGCAGATACCATATCTTGGGGTAGTAAAATTGTTAAATACAAGTTTAGTTTGGGCAATTGAATCCCTTTATAAAATATGATATATTTAGTTTCGACTTAAAAAGTCAATCTGTAGGGGCAGGGAAAGAACATGAACGAAAAATTCTTTGATTTGAAAAAGGAAAAACAGGATAGGATGATCAATGCATCACTTAAGATTTTTGCCATGAAAGGATATGAACATGCCAGCACGGATGATATTGTAAGGGAAGCCGGCATCAGCAAAGGTCTTCTGTTCCATTATTTTATCAATAAGATAGGATTGTACAGTTTTATATATGATTACAGCGTTAAATATCTGATGCTGGAACTCTCCACCGGAGTTTCCGGACAGGAAACAGATTACTTTGAGCTGATTCACCAGATGCGCCTTTCAGGACTGCAGGTTATGTATAATTACCCCTATATGATTCAGTTTCTGAATGAAAGCAGGAAAGAAAATGTCAGTGAGGCGTTGGTGGCCACGGAGGATAAGCGGGGTGTGCTTTTGGGCCACTATAACCAGATTATGCGGCGTGCCGATTTAAGTAAATTTAAGCCGGAGGCAGATGTGGAAAAACTGACTAAGATGATTATCCTGACGATTAACGGTTTAATGACAGAGCAGTTCGTGAATGATTCTTTTCAGCCGGATCTGTTCAGTGAAGAGGTGGAAAAGTATCTTACACTACTAAAAAAGTTATCCTATCAGGAGGCGTAGAACATGAAAGAAACATTATATACGATTCCGTTAAATGATGCGGTGGATGCCAAAGATGAATGTCCTTTTTGCTATATTGAGAGGGAAGTGGAGCAGGACCTTTTGGATTTTGTGCTGGGAAGCGGTTCCTCTTATATGGAGAGTGATGTAAGGGAAGCAACCGATAAAGCAGGATTCTGCAGACCTCATTTCAAAAAAATGTTTGATTATGGCAATACCCTTGGCAATGGGTGGATACTGAAGACCCACTATATGCAGATGAACAGGGAAATGATGCAGCAGTTTAAGAATTTTACGCCTCAGAAATCTTCTCTTATGGGCAGGATTAAAAAGAATTCCCAGCGTCAGAACCCTATCGGCATATGGGTGGAAGAAAAAGAAAAATCCTGTTATATCTGCAGCCGTTTTGCAGATACTTATGAAAGATATATGGACACCTTTTTCTTTATGTATAAAAAGGATGAAGAGTTCAGGAATAAGATCATGAATAGTAAAGGCTTTTGTCTTCATCATTTTGGAGATTTGTGTGAGGCTTCGGAAACCAGAATGAATGACAGGGAGAAAAAAGAATTTTACCCTGCCATGTTTGAACTGATGCAAAAGAATATGGCGCGCTTGCAGGAAGATGTGAGCTGGCTGGTGGAAAAATTTGATTACAGAAACAAAGAGGCAGATTGGAAAAATTCCAAGGATGCCATTCAAAGAGGAATGCAGAAGCTCAAAGGAGGTTATCCTGCAGATCCCGTATATAAGATGAATAAATAATAAATCAGACCCAGTATCCAGCTGGTAAAAATACCGTACAGAATGACAGGTCCCGCAATGGTAAAGATTTTACATCCGATGCCGTAGACCTGTCCTTCTTTTTGGTATTCAATAGCAGGAGAAGCTACGGAGTTAGCGAATCCGGTAATGGGAACAAGAGCGCCTGCTCCGCCGAATTTAACAATGGAAGGATAAAGGTTAAAGCCGGTAAGAAGCACGCTGATAAGAACAAGAATAAGAGAGCAGAAACTGCCGGCCATTTCCTTATCCATATTCAGTGAATTTTGGGCGTAATTTAATAAGAACTGTCCTATGGTGCAGATGATACCGCCTGTTATGAAGGCACGCAGCATCTGCATGGCCAGATTGTGTGTAGGAGTAATTTTTTTGATATATTCTGCATAATCCTTTTCCAGGGATATTTGTTCTTTTGATTTGTTTTCGTCCATAATGAGCCTCCAAATTTTCTGATTGAATTCTTTTATATCTTTCCTCGCATTTTACAATTTTATACAGAATCCGAATTTAATTTTTTTTTAAGATTATTCTTTTATATGCTTCTTGTAGATTCAGAAATGGAATGTTACAATTATAACTATAGGACAAATGAAAAGAGAAGGTTATATAGATGATAAATTTTTCTGGACTTGAGTTTATTTTCCGGTTTCTTCCGGTGTTCTTGCTTATATATTATGTCTTTCCCGCCAGACATAGAGATAAAGTACTTTTAGCAGGAAGTATTATCTTTTATGCAGTAGGGGAACCATATTTCGTAGTCCTTCTCATAGTTCTTACCCTGATCAATTATTATATCGGAAAAAAGATCAAAAGTCTGTCAATGGGTTTTAAGGTGCAAGGATGGCAGAAAATACAGCAGAAAAAGCTGCTGATCACTATCCTGACGCTGGATATAGCCGTGCTTGCGGTATTTAAAGGACTTAGTACTTTTGTGGACAGTTCCCTTCTTCCTTTGGGACTTAGTTTTTATCTTTTTAAAATGATTTCTTATCAGGCAGATTTATACAAAGGAGAAATCTGGGAACAGGCAGATTTCAAATCTGTGGCAGTATATTTTACCATGTTTCCCCAGGTAGTTTCAGGACCTATCATGCGGTATAATGATGGAGAATCAGGTGATGGGAGAAGCTACTCATTAGAGCAGTTTGAGGACGGTCTTAAGTATTTTACGGCAGGCTTTGGGATGAAGGTTCTTTTGGCAGACCGTCTGGCAATTCTATGGAATGATATTCAGATGATCGGATTTAAGAGCATTTCAACGCCGCTGGCCTGGCTTGGCGCTGCTGGATACTCTCTGCAGCTGTATTTCGACTTCTGGGGATATTCCCTGATGTCTTCCGGCCTCTTGCTTATGCTGGGATTTGATTTTATTGAAAACTTCCATCATCCTTATGCTTCAAAGAGCATTGGAGAATTTTATAGAAGATGGCATATTACGCTGGGCAGTTTTTTTAGGGATTATGTTTACATTCCTATGGGAGGCAGCAGGTGTAGCAAGGGAAAGCTTTTATTTAATCTGGCTGTAGTCTGGCTTTTGACGGGAATCTGGCATGGCAATGGTATTAATTTTATTCTGTGGGGGCTGGTACTTGGTATTTTCATTATTTTGGAAAAGCTTTTATATGGAAAAGTCATAAGCCGTGTGCCGGTACTTGGAAATTTGTATGTACTTTTGCTGATTCCTTTGACATGGGTCATATTTGCCATTACAGACTTAAAGCAGCTGGGAATATATTTCGGAAGGCTGTTTCCCTTTATAGGAGGTCCCGGCATAGCGGTAAATTCACAGGACATTGTGAGATATATGCAAAACTATGGGATATTTTTCCTTGCAGGTATACTGCTTTGCATCCCTGCAGTATTTGATTTTTTGGAAAGACACAGAAAAAATGCAGCAGTTGTTTTTCTTCTTGCCATAGTGTTCTGGTATTCTGTTTATATGATATCAGTCAGTGCCGGCAATCCGTTTATGTATCTAAAATTTTAAGGTGGTCATAAAAATGAAGTTTTTAAAACAGGGTCCGCTGTTTTTCATAATTCTGAGTGTAGGATTTATGTTAACGCTTATAGCCATAGGAGGAAAAGACAGTATCTATCAGGATCAGGAATACGATCCTTTTAAGGCGCCATTCTTTTCTATTGTATTGACAGGAATTCATGATGAAATCTATCCATGGAATCTGTTTCCGGAAGAAGAGGATGTAGAGACCATGGCGTCCGGGGAAGAACCGGAGACAGATGTTTTACCGGATGAAACTATGGAAACCCCTTCTCCAACACCTCTTCCGATGATAGCGGAAGAACCTACACCGGGGCCGACGCCTACTCCGGCATCTTATGGGGAAGGGCGTGCAGAGCCTCTCCGGGAAAGTACCAGAGAAGAATATTTGAACCATATTTCAGCAGATATTTATGGAGACGTGGGCGTTACTTATGCAGCAACTTATGAATTCTTACAAGTAGATGAAAGCTATTTTGATGATGCGCTTTTTATCGGAGATTCAAGAACTGTAGGACTTAGAGATTATACAGACCTGTCCCAACATGCAGATTTTTACTGTGAAACTTCTCTTACCATCTACAAGGTGATGGAAGAAGCGTTCAAGGATCTGGGAACCATACAGGAGGCTTTGGAAGAGAAGGAGTATGGTAAAATATATCTTATGGTGGGAATCAATGAATTAGGAACCGGCACTACAGAAGATTTTATGGGAAAATACACAGAGGTGGTGGATACTCTCCATGAGTTGGAGCCGGACGCTAAGATCATTGTGCAGGGAATCATGCGTGTCACCGGTGAGAAAAGCAATGCAGATAAAATTTTTAACAATAATAATATTAATGCAAGAAATAATGCAATTGCTACACTTGCGGATAATCAGTATATTTTTTATATTGATGTGAATGAAGTTGTCTGTGATGAGGACGGAAATCTGTCAACGGACTATACTTTCGATCAGATCCATCTTCTTGGCGCATGTGATGAGATATGGAAACAGTTTTTGCTGAGCCATGGCGTTTCTTGAAAATCTTACGATGAATAAAAACCTTCAGATATGAGAAACTATGTGAAAAGTAATCTTATCTGGAGGTTTTTTATGGATAATAATAACGGTGCAATTTTTGAACAGGGAAAGCAGAGCATTAAGATACCTGTGCCGGTTTATATACGTGCAAGCGCCAGTGTGGCAGGCAGCAAGGAAGGACAGGGTCCCTTAGGAGATCTGTTTGATATGGTAGGGACAGATGACAAGTTCGGATGTGATACATGGGAAAAGGCAGAAAGCACTTTGCAAAAAGAAGCGCTTCAACTGGCCATTGGAAAGGCAGGACTTAAGAAGGAAGATATCCGTTTTCTGTTTGCAGGAGACCTGCTGGGACAGTCTATTGCCAGCAGTTTTGGTCTTGGTTCTTTTCAAATTCCACTGTTTGGTATGTATGGGGCGTGCTCTACATGCGGGCTTTCCCTATCTGCGGCAACTATTGTGATTGCAGGAGGAATGGCACAGTATGCCGCCTGTGTGACCTCCAGTCATTTTGCCAGTGCGGAGAAGGAATTCCGTTTTCCTCTGGCATATGGAAATCAAAGGCCTCTTTCCGCATCCTGGACAGTGACAGGAAGCGGCGCTTTTGTGGTAAGCAGCGTTAAGAGCGGATGTGAGCGGGCCATGATCACAGGACTTACCATAGGAAAGATTATGGATTTCGGTCTTAAAGACTCTATGAATATGGGAGCGTGTATGGCGCCTGCTGCCTGTGATACCATCTATCAGCATCTTATAGATTTTGGAAGGCAGCCCTCTGACTATGATAAGATCATTACAGGAGATCTTGGCAGCGTAGGACGCAAGGTTCTTCTTGATATGATGCGTGAAAAGGGAATGGATATAGAGAAGGAGCATATGGACTGCGGAATTGAAATCTATGACCAAAGTCAGGATGCACATGCCGGCGGATCAGGATGCGGATGCAGTGCTATCACCCTTTCGGCCTTTATTTTAAAACAACTGGAAGAGGGCAAATGGCAAAGAGTACTGTTTGTACCTACCGGAGCGCTTTTAAGTAAGACCAGCTTTAATGAGGGGCAGAGCATACCGGGGATTGCCCACGGGGTGGAACTTGTAAGCTGCAGACAGTAAGAAACGAATGGGAAATCATGGCATAACCGATAAAATTGTGCTATAGTAAAAGCATCAATAAATGGGAGTGTCTGTAAAATGAAAAAAATTGGAAAACGGATTGGAATTATTATCATTTTACTGTTGATTGCATTTGGGGCTTATGCAGTTTATGTATTTAGTGCATATTACCGTCTTCCGGATAAATTGACTATAGAAGTCAAACAAAATGGGGAAAATTCTTACTTTGAAGAAAATGGAATGATAAAGACAGGAAAGTTTTACTGGATCATGTCTTATAATATTGGATTTGGAGCATATCGGAAGGACTATAGTTTCTTTATGGATGGCGGAAAATCTTCCTGGGCCAAAGATGAGGAAAGCGTTGTTGCCGCCGTCTGTGGCATGGGGGAGATTATCAATAATGTAAATCCCGATTTCATATTATTGCAGGAAGTTGATTTGGACGGTACCCGCTCTTATCATGTGAATCAACTGGAGCTGATCAATCAGTTTATCAAAGGATATTATTATACCTATGCACAGGACTATGATTCCCCATTCTTGTTTTTCCCGCCATGGGAACCTCATGGGGCCAACGAAGCAGGAATTGTCACTTATTCCCGAAATAAGATTACGGATGCCATGCGCAGAAGTCTTCCCATCTCGGAATCCCTCAGTAAACTGGTAGACCTGGACAGATGCTATTCCATTTCCCGGATTCCCATGGAAAACGGTAAAGCACTGTGTATATACAATATCCATATGTCGGCCTATGGCAGCAGTGATGAAATAAGGAAAGGACAGCTTTCCATGCTGTATGAGGATATGGAAGCAGATTATAAAAAGGGCAATTATGTTATCTGCGGCGGTGACTTTAATCATAACCTGAAGGATGGTACAGATGGAAATGCACCGGACTGGGCGTATCCTTTTCCAAAAGAAAGTCTTCCTAAGGGCTTTAGAATGGCTATTGATGGAGCCAAAGATGAGGATATTATTCACAATAGCTGCCGAAGCGCCGAGGAGCCTTATCAGGAGGGCTCTACTTATACAGTTACATTGGATGGCTTTATTGTTTCCGATAATGTGACAGTAAATTATTATGCTAACATGGATTGGGGATATGAATTTTCAGACCATGATCCGGTTGTCATGCAGTTCCGTCTGGAGTAAAAACTTTAGTCATATAGGGATAATTTTCCAAAGATAGAGAATAGAAATGCCATAATCGCGCATAATAACTTGTAGCATTAAGGAAAGAAAGGCGGGATGATATGGCAGATACAGTTTTATATTTAAATGCCAAACAGAATGCGGAGGTAATGGAAGAACACGTATGTGTGAAAGACATTGCCTCCGTTTATTGTTCTGATGGAAGTATCTGTGCAAAGGCAAAGTCTCTTAAAGTATATCAATTTCGTGAAAAAGAAAGGAAACGGCAGGTTATCAGCGTTCTGAAAGTAATAGAACTGATTGAAAAGGAGTGCGCCGGGGTATCTGTTGAGAACATTGGGGAAAAGGCCACCTTAATTGAGCTGGTGCATCCAGGGCGGCATAAGGGAGCAGTCCAATGGATCAAGCTTGTCTTTGTAGCCTGCATCAGTTTTTTTGGAACAGCTTTTACAATCATGGCATTTCATAATGATATCAATATTAACAGGATGTTCGAAAGAGTATATGAGCTGGTCATGGGTTATTCTTCTGATGGATACAGTATTCTGGAAATATCTTATTCTATCGGTATGGCAGTGGGAATTATTCTATTCTTTAATCATGTGGGAGGAAGAAGGCTTACAAAGGATCCTACACCTATCGAAGTAGAAATGCGGGTTTATGAGACAGATGTGAATAAAGCGCTGATTGAAACTGCAGACAGGGAGGGTAAAACCATTGATGCTTCTTAAACAGATATTACTTGGCCTTTGGGGACTTTCATTTGGTCTGCTTTCTTCCGCCGGCGTCTTTACGGTGTTGTCTTCCGTAGGTCTGATTCCCAGATTTGCAGGGAAAATGCATGTGGCAAAGAAAGTATTTGCTTTAGAAGAAGCAGTTATTTTCGGAACCATTACAGGAGGGCTTTTCAGTATTTTTCCTGCTTATGGGAAAATAGGAAGTTATGTACTGTCAAGACAGATATTTGGCGGGGCAACGGTATTGCTGTGGAAGGGGATCGGCAGCCTGGTGCTTATTTTTTTTGGAGCCTTTGCAGGAATGTTTGTAGGATGTCTTGCATTTGCTATTGCGGAAATGCTGGATTCCATTCCGATTTTTGCAAGACGGATCAGTTTCCGGCATGGTCTTGGCGCAGCGGTCATAGCAGCGGCAGCGGGTAAATTGATAGGAAGCCTGCTGTACTTCTCTAAGGGAATCTTTTTGTCAGGAACTTAGAGAGGTATTGAAAAAAGAAGTAAAGTTGATTAAAATAGAACTGCATGTATAAGGAGGGAATAAGATGCGTTCTATGGAGTTCAAAATGGAGCGTCCGGGACTTCTGAAAGAAGGGGATGAGATTACGGTAACGGAAGGCCTTCTGCCCAGTAATTATTACTATACAATTGATCCATCGCTGGCCATGTCCGGGAATATTCCTTTCAGGGAAAGGCTGAAATCCCGTGCAGGCAGAGTGACCAAAGTGATTCAGAATGAAAGAGGATTTTATGTAACTGCAGAGTTTGATGAATAACTGTAAAGGCTGCGGCCATACAGGTTAAGTGATAAAGGAGGAAAAGTGTTATGTTAAAGAAAGTAGCAACAGATAAGGCTCCGGCAGCAATCGGGCCATATTCACAGGGGATCATTGCAAACGGACTTTTATTTGCTTCAGGACAGATTCCGATTATTCCATCTACCGGAGAGATTGCCGAGGGAGATATTTTCGTTCAGGCAAAGCAGGCAATTGAAAACGTAGGGGAAATTTTAAAGGAAGCGGGAACCGATTATGAGCATGTGGTAAAAACCACGTGTTTTCTTGCTGATATGGCAGATTTTGCAGCGTTTAACAATGTATATGAGCAGTACTTTACAGGTAAGCCGGCCAGAAGCTGTGTGGCTGTCAAGCAGCTTCCCAAGAATGTCCTTTGTGAAGTGGAAGTCATTGCCAGTCTGGAGAAGTAGGAAGGTACGGATCAGCAATGAGAAATTTTTCACTAAAAAATAGCTTCCTGCTGTTTTTGGCTGCTTTTATCTGGGGAATCGCATTTGTAGCCCAGAGCGTAGGCATGGACTATATGGGACCTTTAAGCTTTAATGGGGCAAGATTTTTAATGGGAAGCCTGACGCTTTTTCCCCTGGTAGTCATTAGAAGAAAAACGAACGCAGGGAAGGAATTACCCCGGACAGACATAAAAGCAACAGTAACGGGAGGCGTATGCTGCGGTCTGGTGCTTTGCGGGGCTGCACTTATGCAGCAGTATGGAATTTTGTATACAACTGTAGGAAAAGCAGGTTTCATCACTACCCTTTATATTATTTTAGTGCCCTTTTTCGGAATCTTCCTGAGAAAGAAAATTCCGGGAAAGGTATGGTTTGGAGCTGCCGTTGCAGCCGTAGGGATGTACCTTTTATGTATGAGCGAAAAGCTTGTTTTAGGAAGAGGAGATGCACTGGTATTTATCTGTGCGATTCTTTTTTCGGTACATATCCTTGTGATTGATTATTTTTCTCCCAAGGCGGATGGAGTGGAATTATCCTGTATTCAGTTTCTGACGGCGGGAATTGTGGGAAGCATCGGAGCTGCGATCTTTGAACAGCCCCATCTTCAGAGTTTTATGGATGGAATCATTCCTTTGGCCTATGCAGGCATTTTATCAAGCGGCGTAGCTTATACATTGCAGGTCATTGGGCAGAAGGACATGGATCCTACAGTGGCATCGCTGATTCTCAGTATGGAGTCCGTGGTATCCATGCTGGCAGGGTGGATTATTTTAGGGCAGGTTCTCAGCCCCAAAGAATTATTGGGATGTGCTCTTGTTTTTGCAGCAGTAATTTTAGTGCAGCTTCCTGACAAAAGAATAAAAGCCTGAAATTGGGGATATGCTATATTCCATAATAAAATCAGTTGGAGGTTATTATGGAATATTTCAATGCGTTTTGGGTAGGCGGACTGATCTGTGCCTTAGTGCAGATCTTAATGGAAAAGACAAAGATGATGCCAGGGCGGATCATGGTGCTTTTGGTATGCCTTGGTGCAGTAATAGGTTTTTTTGGATGGTACGACCCTTTTATGGAGTTTGCAGGGGCAGGAGCTTCCGTTCCGCTCCTTGGATTTGGGAATGTCTTAATGAAGGGGGTAAAAGAAGCAGTGACATCAGAGGGACTGATGGGACTTTTTTCAGGCGGACTGAAAGCGGGAGCAGTAGGTACATCGGCAGCGCTGATTTTCGGATATTTGGCAAGTCTGATTTTTAAACCTAAAATGAAGCGCTAATGGAATAAAAGTAACAAGAGGAGGATTGATATGATAAGGGAAAGAATGGAAAAACTCCGCAGGAGTATGAAAGAGGCAGATATTCACTGTTATATTATTCCCACATCGGATTATCACAACAGTGAATATGTCAGTGAGTACTTTATGGTGCGCAAATATTTCAGCGGTTTTACGGGCTCAGCCGGTACGCTGGTAGTTTTCGCAGATAAAGCGGCTTTATTTACAGACGGGCGTTATTTTATTCAGGCCGCCAGGCAGCTTGAGGGCAGCGGCATTACATTAATGCGGATGGGGGAACCCAAAGTTCCAACCTTAAAGGAGTACGTGGAAGAGGAACTGAAAGAAGGAGAAAATATCGGGTTTGACGGCAGAGTAATTACTGCAGGCGAGGGACTGTCCTATGAGAAGATCGCCGAAAAAAAAGGCGGTAAAATAATCTGGAATCTGGACCTTGCGCAAGAAGTATGGAAGGAGCGGCCTGCTCTTAATTTTACACCGGTATGGGTGCTTGAAGAAAAATACAGTGGTGAAAGTACAGCAGATAAATTGACTCGTCTTCGGGACAAAATGAAGAAGGAAGGGGCCACAGTCCACTTACTGACTACTCTTGATGATATTGCATGGCTGTTTAACTTAAGGGCAGAAGATGTAGAGAGCTGCCCGGTACTACTGTCTTATGCAGCCATTACGGAAAGTGAAGCGCTGCTTTTTGCAGGGAAGAGCGCCTTTGATGGTGAAGTGAGGGGGTATCTTGAAGAAAACCACATCAGTCTGAAGCCTTATGACGATTTTTATACATATGCAGCGGAGATGGGCAGAAAGCAGGAAAGCAGGATTCTCATATCCGAGAAGAGAATTAATTACCGTTTGAAAAAAGAAATAAGCAATGGAGCGGATATTATAGACAAGGCCAATCCTACAACCCTTATGAAAGCGGTGAAGAATACCACAGAACAGGAAAATCTGCGTAAATCACATTTAATGGATGCAGTGGCAGTTACCAGATTCATGTACTGGCTGAAGAAAAATATAGGAAAGATTCCCATGACGGAGATCAGTGCGTCATCTTATCTGGAAAGTCTCCGCAGGGAAAATGAATCTTTTATAGAACCCAGCTTTACTACCATCTGTGCTTATGGTGCAAATGCGGCTCTTGCTCATTACAGTGCAACCAAAGAAGCTTATTCCGAGATAAAACCAGAGGGGATGCTTCTGGTGGACAGTGGCGGCCATTATTATGAGGGAAGTACGGATATTACCAGAACCTTTATCCTTGGAGAGATTACGGAAGAAATGAGACAGCATTTTACATTAGTGGCCAGAGCCATGCTGCGATTAAAGAGCACTAAATTTCTTTATGGGAGTAAAGGGGTAAACTTAGATCTGGCAGCCAGAGGCGTATTCTGGGAAAAAGGACTGGATTATAAGCATGGTACAGGACATGGTGTAGGCTATCTTTTGAGCGTCCATGAAGGACCTAACAGTTTCCGGCATAAAGCACTGCCGGATAGCGATGAAAACTGGATATTTGAAGAGGGAATGGTAACAACCGATGAACCCGGTATTTATATAGAGGGAGAACACGGTGTCAGAATTGAAAATGAACTTTTATGCCGCAAAGAAGAAAAGAATGAATACGGACAGTTCATGGGATTTGACGATCTGACTTATGTGCCCATTGATCTTGACGGAATCGATCCTGCTGCTATGGAAAGAGAGGAAAGAAAGGCTCTGAACGAATATCATAAGATGGTGTTCGAAAAACTTTCTCCTTTCTTTGAAGGAGAAGAACTCGCATTCTTAAAACATGCAACAAGAGAGGTGGAATCGATACATTCCTAAAAGGAAACAAAATTAATGGTATATCTGCTTGACGGATATACCATTTTTTGTTAACATAAGGACGGCTTGCAAAGCGTGGCGTCCTTATGTTACAATAAGCTGGCTCGCGAAGCGTGACAGCGTTTGTTTGTATTGCATAAAGGATTTTCGGACGAAGCATCATGCTTTGGAAGATTACAAACTACATATGGAGGAGATAGAGATGAGTAAAGAGAATAATGTCGGCGTTGAAGGCATATTTGACGCGAAACAGCTGGGTGTCCCCAAAATGCTTATTCTTGGGGTACAGCATATGTTTGCAATGTTTGGAGCAACGGTAGTCGTTCCCGCATTGACAGGGTTGGATGTTTCCACTACACTGTTATTTGCAGGTTTGGGTACTTTGTTGTTCCATTTTTTATCGAAAGGAAAAGTGCCTGCATTTCTTGGTTCATCCTTTGCATTCCTGGCAGGATACTGGGCCATTGCACCAAACGGTGAAGCAGAGCTGCTTCCTTATGCCTGCTTTGGTGTAGCGTGTGCCGGATTGCTCTATTTGGTACTTGCCGGATTGATCAAAGCTTTTGGAATCAATAAAGTAATGAGATTTTTCCCGCCTATTGTAACAGGCCCTATCATTATTGCAATCGGATTGAATCTGTCACAGTCAGCTATTGATAACTGTGCAGCTAACTGGTGGATTGCAGTAGTTGCCATTGCGGTAGTGGTTGTCTGCAACATATGGGGAAAAGGAATGATCAAAATTATTCCTATCATTATGGGTGTGGTAGTTTCTTATGTGCTTGCTGCAATTACAGGAAATGTAGACTTTACTCCCGTTAAGGAAGCTGCATGGATCGGACTTCCCATTCACTTTGAGAACACGGTATTTTCTGTAATCGGTAAGGGAGATACATCCTTACTGATCACTTCCGTTATTACAATCATGCCTATTGCGCTGGCAACTATGGTAGAACATATTGGTGATATATCAGCTATTTCCTCAACTGTTGGAAAGAATTACATTAAGGACCCCGGTCTTCACAGGACATTGGTAGGTGATGGTCTGGCAACTACTCTGGCTTCTCTCTTTGGAGCTCCGGCTAATACAACCTATGGCGAGAATACGGGAGTTCTTTCCCTTACAAAAGTCTATGATCCTGTAGTCATCAGAATTGCAGCAGGATTTGCCATTCTTTTCTCCTTCTCACCTAAGATTGCGGCAGTGATTTCCTGTATGCCTACAGCAACATTGGGCGGTGTATCACTGGTACTTTACGGTATGATTTCAGCAGTAGGTGTCCGTAATGTAGTAGAGAATCAGGTAGACTTTTCTAAGAGCCGTAATGTTATCATAGCAGCGCTGATCCTGGTGCTTTCCATTGGTATTAACTTTAGCGCCATGGGTGCAGTCGGATTTACGATTGGTTCTGTCAGCATCAGCCTCTCCGGCCTGGCAGTGGGCGCTCTTACCGGTATCATATTAAATGCAGTACTGCCCGGTAAAGACTATAACTTTGATGAAGAGATACCTTCTGATACAGGAGTGAACTTTAAAGTCTGAAAAGATAAATAGACAACGTCCTTATGTTAACTTAAAGCAGCCGTTCGCAGTTATTGCGGGCGGCTGTCTGTGTAGGTAGGAAAAATTATTGATTTAATCCCTTTTCGTAATTGTATACCTATTAAAAATAGATTATAATTGCACTAACAAATCGGTATTTGGAGAGGTGTTAGCTGTATATGTTTGAGACAGAAGAAAAAATAAGGAAGTGTATTATTACTCCAGATGGGGAGGACGAATTTCAGCTTCGATATTTTTTTGACGAAAATGTGGGACTGCTCACTACTCGTTCGGAGAAATCGTATTTAATTCTTGACAGCATTGACTACTGGTATGATTGTATCCAAAATAGCTATCCCCTTAAGAGAAAATGCAAATGCAAAAACGACTTCTTTAAGCTGCATTTTGACTATGTGCCGAGGGTTGGAACTGACGATTACAGGGCGGTGGAACTTACTTCTTGCTGCACCGAATGCGGCAAGCAGAGAAAATTTGCAACGATTGACATCAACTATTCGCCTACTGAGCAGCTATATGAGCAGCCGATCACTTATTGCGAAAAGCCGAAAATAAAGTATAAAAGATATTCAATAAGAGGCTATTGGAAAGAGGAGGATTTTTATAAATTAATTGATTATTTATCGCAGCAGCAATTATTGATCTATTGCTTGTATTGGGATAAAGGAAAGCGTTTTGTGAAGAAGGTTACCATGGAAGAACTGAAGAGGTTTTTGTTTGAGGAAAAGAAACGCTATTTGAACATTTATTTCTCCACGGAATCGTTAGAGGTGCTGCTTGACAAGCAATCTTCGGATGATAGAGGGATTAGAATTGACAAAGATATTTGGCGTAAAGAGGAGATTATTAATCTGCATTCCCCAATTATGGTTGTGGGTTCGGGGCTGTTTTATGAAATGGATTTTTGCAGTGAGTACATTGAGGCAGGACAAGTAAAGGCAAAAAGCGAGGACTTTTGTAAACT
>CAZTKJ010000065.1:0-15193 GCA_964614185.1 uncultured Lachnospiraceae bacterium | reverse complement strand
CCGTTTCCATTCCGAAATTCATATTCTCATCCTTTCCATAATACAGTATATCCTTTTTTGCTATTTTATTCAACACTTTATTCAACACTTAATAAGCACTTTATTCAACACTCATGTGTTGAATAAAGTGCTTATTAACCCAAAATCTTTTCAAATTTACAATGGCAGACTATTCTCCACACACAACGCCCCATACCCAACTCTCGCATTGGGATATATACTTTCACCACGGACCGGTCTTGCCCCTCTTCTGAAATACGCCTTCACTTTCTCCCCATACAAATACGGATCATTTCCCTTTACTATCCCCCATTCCATAAGGAGCGCCGCGCTTCCCGTAGCAAAGGGCGTTGCAAAGGAAGTTCCCGATACTTGCACCATGGTTCCTCCCGGTGCAATAGTATTGACTGCTACTCCCGGAGCTGCAATATCCGGTTTGATCGTTCCCTGATTCACTCTTTCTCCGGCAATGCTCTGAAGCGGATATCCTCTTCCTGAAAAGTCTGCATAGGCTTCATAGGCTGCATCGTAGGCCCCTACTGTAATTACCTTGGCGGATGTAGAGGGTATCGTAAGCGTTTTATCCGGCGATGGCGTAAAAAAACGGGTATCTGCATTTAATACCGTACTGCTGGGAAGGTAAAAATCATAATTACCCGATACGGAAACTACAGGTATGATCTCGAATGTCCATATTCCGGCATTTATATAAGACCCCATAGGAAGAAAGTCAAAATAAATCTCCTGATTTACGGAATAAGGAGCCGGTTCCCCGATATAAAGCAGTATCTTTGTCTGCTCCACTACAAGCGTCTGCATGCCCGTTCTTAAAGTATCGATCTCTGTTCTTATTCCTGAAGGAGAAATAAGTACAACACGAAACCGGTCTACATATTCTTTCCAGAGCTGCACATTCACTGACGGCTGGTAATTTCCCACATTCAATTCAGCTCTCCCTATTGCACTCTCTCCCTGCCGAAGCTGTCCTGAAACATGTCCTCCTGCTGCCCCTTCATTTCCACTTCCCACGCAGATTACAGTTCTTCCAATCTCTGATACATTATCAATAAAACGCTCAAGAATCGAAGTTCCATCATGAGAGCCATAAGTATTTCCAAAGCTCAGGTTCACCGCTATGGGTCTCTCCAATTCTACCGCTTTCTGAATAACATAGGTCAAAGCACGCATCAGCTCTGTAGTTCTTGGAAAAGAGTCAGGAACAGGACTTCCCAGCTTTACTACGATCAGTTCGCTTTCCGGTGCAGCTCCCTGAAGCCTCCCATCCAAAAGGTTCCCGCCTGCCGCCGCAATAGCTGCTACTGCCGTTCCATGACCTGAGGTATCAAAACTTGGAACCATGCTTTCCGGATACGGACTTTGCAGTGCTTCATTGATCTTCTCCTGACTGAATTCAACTCCTATGGAATAACCATCAGGGGGACTTCCAATGTTCTCTGATGGGATTAATGTCTGATCCCATAAATACCGGATTCTGCTGCCGGTACGATTAATGAACTCCTGGCTGCGGTAATCTATTCCCGAATCAATCACGGCAATTAGCACATTTTTTCCTGTCAAAAAAGGCTCTCTTATGGCAACCTGGGGAATGCATGATGCCCGCCTCCCCTGAAGCGTTGCAAAGTAAAGCCTTTTTGGTTTTTCCACATATTCTACTTCATTGAGTTCTGTGAAAGTCTGAATCAGACTTTCCGGAAGTGTTACAATTGCATAACCTGCTATTAACTCCTCTATTTGTATTAAATCGCTGCGAAATCTTCCGATATTGCCATTGTATTTAACGATCAGCTCCCACTTTCTGCTATCCTTAAGAAACCCTACATTCAGCTGCATGGATTCCATCCGTTCACTTTCTTCCGTTGCCAGTGCCAGATTCAGCAGATTCTCTAATTTTTGACTGGTCATATTTATAACTATGCTCCTGCTTTAATAACGCAAAACCTTTATATATTATATAAAGAAAAAAACAGCCTTAGAAGCATTCCTGCCCTAAAGCTGTCATTTCTATTTATTCTGCTTCGCTGTACTGTTTGGCCAAAGCTTCAAATTCCTGCTTTACCTTTGCGAAGGCCTTCAAAAGTTTAGGAGAAAAAACTCCGCACTCTCCGTTTACTATCATCTGATATGCCTGATCTACCTCAAAGGCTCCCTTATAGACACGTTTCGAAACAAGAGCATCATATACATCTGCCAACGAAACAATCTGAGCTGCAATACTGATTTCTTCTCCCTTCAGACCATCCGGATAGCCTCTTCCATCATATCTTTCATGATGATGTCTTGCAATATCATAACAATAATCAAAAAATTCTTCATCATCCAGCTGAAGGAATTTTGATACCATCTCAGAACCTGTGGAAGTATGTGTCTTCATAACTTCAAATTCTTCAGCTGTAAGCCTTCCCGGTTTTAACAAAATGCTGTCAGGAATTACAATTTTGCCAATGTCATGCATAGAGGAGGCCTGACCGATGGTTTCCAGTTTTTCGGGAGTAATTCCATATTCCGGATACATTTCCATGACCGCTTCTCCCATGCACTTGGTAAATTCCCTGATCCGTTTTACATGCTGCCCTGACTCCGTATTCCTGAATTCTACCAGATTGCTCATGGAATCAATCATGATCTCATTCATTCTTCGAAGCTTTTGGGTCTGTTTCTTTAATAGTTCATTCTGTGCTTCCAGCTTTATTGTCTGATTTTTTACCATGGTTTCCAGCTGGGTTTTATATTTAAACAACTCTATCACATTTTTTACAAGCTGCCTTACTACGTCCACATGGTAGGGTTTCTTGATATAATTCTCTACTCCGTATTCATAACCTCTCTTTTCAAATTCTACAGAATCTTCTCCTGTGATCATGACAAAAGGTACTTCGGAGAGCAGCTTCCTTTTACTTAAGAAATCCAGCACTTGAAAACCGTCCATAACGGGCATGATCACATCTAGCAAAACCACTGCTATCGATGAAAAATGCTCCATAAAAAGATCGATTCCTTCCTTGCCGTCTGATGCTTCCAGAATGGTATACTCATCTTTGAAAATTTCTCCTAAAAGCACCCGATTAACTTCCATGTCATCAATAATCAGTATGGTATCTTTTTCCATTGCCTATGTATCCTTTCTCTAAGAATGAAAACACCGCATTATTTCCTGCATAAACAATAGATGTCACACTCCGTGAGCCATCCTTATTGCTTTTTACAATCAGATTCATTATACCAATAAAAAGTCAAAATATCTACTATTCTATTATAATTTTTTGCTTTCTTTCATTCCTGTTTACTTTTTAAGATACGATTATAATGAAGTACACTGTCACATTCATTTTATGATATAATAGGCACAAAGAAAAAATAAGCGACTGCGAAGCAGGCATTTGTTTTTTTACGACATTGATAAGTGAACGGATAGAATCAGATGGAGGATTCCCATGCAAAACCAACCTAAACTTACTCCGCCCAAAGGTCTTAAAGATACTACCGAAAACGGCGAACTTGGATATCCGGTACAGGTATATTATATAGAACTTACTAATTTGTATATGCACAGGATACGCTGGCACTGGCATGCAGAAGTAGAAGCCATTATTCTCAATCATGGAGAAGCCTTTTTTCTTGCTGATAATACGAAATTGCACCTGACTGCAGGACATGGCGTCCTGGTCAATCAGAATATCCTGCACTCCGTCCAGCCTGTAAACCCAAATGTCAGCTGCAGTCTGTATTCTCTGAAATTTCACCCTGATTTCCTATTTGGTTGTGAAAATACTATGTTGGCAGATAAATATCTGGTACCTGTCCTGAGTTCTCCCGGTTTAAAGATCATTGAACTTCATGAAGAGGACGTTTGGCATGAAAAGCTTGTTGACGTCATTAACAGTATCATTGCCGTGAACTTAACCAAAAAATATGGGTATGAACTTCTCACTAAGTCCTATTTATGCCAACTTTGGAATTTATTGCTGAAACAGATGGTTCCCAAGAATACTGCCAAAACTAAGCAGATCACTACCTCCCTTGATGAGAATCGGGTAAAAGAAGCCATTTCCTATATCGAAAACCACTACCATGAACATATTACATTACAGCAGATCGCTGCTGCTACTCATATCAGTAAAAGTGAATGCTGCCGCTGCTTTAAGCGCACACTGCATCTTACTCCTTTTGAATATCTGATGAAATACCGCATTTTTCGTGCTGCCAATATGCTGCAGCAAAACGACCCTAAGGCTCGCTCCATATCTTCATTGGCTCTTAGTGTGGGATTTAATAATGCCAGTTATTTTAATAAGATCTTTAAACAGTATCTGGACTGTACTCCCAGTGAATACAGACGTCGGATCAAAGATGATTCTACAGATGAGATTGGCTCATTCCACCCCTTTACACAATAATCCTGTGGATATCTATAGAGAAGAATCAGGTGAAATTCTTTCTTCTTCCCAGATATCTGCATGTCTGCTTTTTGTATTCTAAGTATTCGTTACCAAATACTTTTGCCAGATACTTTTCTTCCTGCAAAATCTGCATATGCAGCATCACAATTGTCCATATTGTAAACGCAAGCAGCAGCCAGTTAAAATACATCAACAAAATACCGGTATACATCATATCAAATCCCAGGAAAGCCGGATTTCTGCTATATCTGTAGATTCCCTCCGAGACAAATTCCGTTTTGTCTCCATCAGGTATTCCCGCTCTCCAGCTGTCTTTCATGGTCAGCACTGCTATCAGAAAAAGCAAGTCTCCCAATAAACCTATTACAATTCCTGCTATTCTTATCCCCATGGGCATAACATTCCAATTCTCTGTGATTGAAATCAATTCCGTCGGAACAATAAGAGTAGTTGCCGCTGATACAATGATTTCCGTTATCCGTACATTTTTTTCCTTCCCCCGTCCAAGCTGTCTTGTCACGATTCCCCGCTGTCTTTGGGCTATTTTCTTGATAAAATATATACCATAAAACAGGATCAATATTAAGAATGCCGCAATAAAAAATACATGTTCAAATTTTCCTGCTAAAAATATGGCTGTTGGGCCGTCTGCCCCTCCAATTATTGAAATACTCATGATTTTTCTTAATGTCCTTTCCTGTATTTGGGAGAATAAAATGTTGTTAGCCTGTCATTGATGGATAACGGTATCATCCATATGGGTTAGGTCATAACATCCTGTTTTGGCCATAACACCTTTCAGTTCATGGGTCATTCTGCAGATAGTGTCTCTCACACCTTCTGCGCCATCTTCTTTTAAAGACTCCATAAGCGCTCTGCCTACACATACTGCATCGGCCCCAAGAGCCAGAGCTTTAAACGCATCTATGCCGCTTGTAATTCCACAATCTACCAAAATCGGTATTTCTCCATTTATGACCTTTCTGATAGCAGGCAGGATCTTTAAAGGCGGCATGGCATATTCCATAATTCCATGATGATGGGAAACTACAATGCCTTTTACTCCTGCTTTAAGACACTTGTAAGCATCTCTTTCACTTAAGATTCCCTTAATGATAAAAGGACATTTCGATGCCTGCACAAATTCCCTGATTTCTTCCAATGACTTAGGGCGCATTTCATATCCCATCACTGTATCATAGTTGCCGGAGCTGTCAAAAGCATGGTCAATATCTATTCCTACTGCCAGGACACCGCACTTTTCTGCGTGGCTTATTTTGTCAAAAATAAGACGATTATCTGCATAAGGTTTTATGATTTTAATTGTCTTAGCACCTGTAGCAGTAATCTCTTCAAGCTCTTCCTTTTCTCCCATACCGGCAAAGTTTACGGCACCTGCCATTTTGGCTCCCTGTGCCATTTTAACCATGCCCTTCTCACAAATATGCTCTAAATGTGATAATGCTGCTGTCATAATCGGCGTATTAAAGCATTCCCCATACAGGGAAAAAGAAGTATCCGGTTTTTGGCTGTCAATATGTCTCATCTCTATCAGTAAAGAATCGAAGTACTCTCTTGTAATGCGGTCTGCACTGCCTGTTATATTTTTTTCCATGACTGGTTCCTTCCACAAATGCCTGCTTCGCAGTCGCTTGGTCTTCATTAAACTCGCAAATTCGCGCTGCCGCGCTTCTCGTCCGATTCCATCGGACATTTGCTCGTTAATAGCCGCTCGCCGAATAAGTACACTTATTCTTCTCGCTAACGCTCATTATATCATAACATTAGGATTTCATCAGCAGTTTCTGTATCTTTCGTTATATATATTTTTATGATTTGTTCCAGTGTATCGGACAGTTTATGAATCTCCCGGATTGTCTTGTCCAGCTTTTCCATTTCCTTTTTTATCTTGGAATGCAGAAACCAACTGTTTTTCATCAGCAAAGAAAACCTTTTACTGATATCCTCTACTTGATCATAAGAATTCTTCCACTTCTCTTCCAGCTTCAGCATCATCTGCATCTGATTTAATAAGACCGCATAATCTACCATGACCGTAATTTTCCCACGCATATCCTTGGTAAAAGATTTTTTAAAGAAACCGCTTTTCAGCATTTCCCATCCCTCCTTTGTCAGGAAAATGCTCTCGGCAACGGTAGGAATTCCTGTTTGGATGAAATCTTCTATATCGGAAAATTTCAGTTCTTCCCCGTTAATTCCTGATTTCCTTCCACCGGACATTTCCATCACCTGCATAAAAGTAGCTGCACATCCATCTCTTTCTTCCGGAGGAAGTTCCATTAAAAACGCTGAAAGAAGAGCTGCATAACTGCCCAGATTCCCCTGCTGTGTTGCATAGCAGTTCTTCTTCCCATGAAACACTGTATTTTTTTCCCCTGTTTCCTCATCTGTCTCCAGAGTTGCAAACATATATTTAATGTCATGATATCCTGCAAAATTCACAACTTCTACAGGGGTTTTCACATAATGTATCTGATGATCCGGAACGATGGAATGTCCAAGTACATGGACATAATCATTTTCTCCATAGATACCTGTAATTTTACCGGTTCTTTTCAGATACTCTTCTTCGGTGTAAATACTTTTCCAATTGTTGACAGCCTTTTCCGAAAATCCCTGTCCGTCAATATTATAGCAACCATCCACCAACTGATCATACTGAGTAGACATTGTAACATACTGCGCTTTGTTTCCCCCTTTGGAATGACCGGTGACTATGAACCTTTGTTCTTCTGAAATATGTTCTCTTTTTATTACTGTCTCAAAGTAATCAAGAGCTCTCTCCTGCTGCAGGGTTGAAGTTTCCGTCATTCCCATCCCGTTATCCGGCCATTCTCCATCACTTGTGCCTCTGTATACCACATAAATGCTGCTGCCGTCTCCTGTCTTAAAAGTACAGGCGTTGGTTCCCTCATCAAAGGAAAGAAGATGACTTTGATTACCAATGACCAATTCTCCTATCTCCCTGTTTTCAGCAGCCTCCTTAAGTATGGTATATTCACCATAATGGAGGCCGCCCGGCTTACAATCTTCGGAAAAAGAAAGCTTTTCCAGAATTTCGTTTACAGTCATACCGTCATTGGCTTCCCGATAGTCCATATACATATAGGTATTCAGCACCATACTGATCTCTTCATCCGTCAATGTTCTTTACCTCTTTGCTGTAATTCCGGCCATACGCTGTTATACTATAATATTACTGCTAAGACCGCCGCCCTGCTGCATGCTTTCATTTTCGGCATGTTGATATTGTCTTGCCATTTCCTGAAGATCCTGCACATGTTCCTGTATCATCCTGTATATTTTTTCCATATCCGGTGCCAGGGAATCGAATTTATTACTGTAGGCTGTGGCCGCTTCCCCCTGCCACATTCCGTTTAAATTCTTAATAAGCGACAGCATCTCGCCTGTAAGATTTTTTATCTGGCCGCCTGCCAGCGCGAACTCTCCTGATGTCTGTATCAGTTTTTCCGGTGTAACTTTCAACATTCCTTCCATATTTATACTCTTGCTCCTTTCTTCCTGCCCTAATAGCTCCTTGCTCCTGCAATTTCTGCATTTCTTGCCTCTGCCTGTTCATACCTTAAAGCAATTTCAAGCAATGCCTGTACATACTGAACGATCAATTGTCCAAATGCCTCCATCTGCTGTTTGTCTTTTACAAATGCTCCATGGAAGGCATCCTTTGCCTGGCCTTCCCACATCTGCGCCAGTTCCTGCTCCTTTTCCCAGAGTTCCTCTGTTTTACTTTTAAACTGACTGTTTAAATTCTGCAGGTTTTCCGCTGCACTCCGTAATCGGGATGATGTAACTTGTATCATTGCCATTTTTCTTTCCTCCTTTTATTATTCTACCGGTAACTTCTTGCTCTTGCCATCAGAGCGTTCCACTTTTCTGATTCATAAATCTGTTTGGCCTTATTATAGATTTCTGTGGACAAATCCTGAAAATTCATAGCAGTTGCACTGATTTTCTCAAAGACTTTTACCTCCTTTCCCACAAAGGTATCAGCATTTGCACTCACCCATGCTGACTTTGTTTTAGATACGATCTCCATACCTTCCGCATCTACTGTCTGTCTCAGTTCTTCCCCTATCTTCAGTAGTTCCTCGGAAAGCGCCTTCATCTGGTCAAAATGAACTTCAATTTCTATTTGCAGCATCTTCATTATCCCTTTCAGCAGCTCTATACTCTTCTGCAATTTCGGAAAGCATGATTGGAAAATCCATCATTTCCTCAAGCAGCGCCATTCCCTTTTCCTTTTTTCTTTCCATCTTTTTTCGGATTCTGTCTGCACTCTTTCCCTTAAAACAGTCCTCTGTATCTCTTACCGTTTCTCCCAGCTCTCTATATCCCTCCATGGCGCTATGTAACAGTTCATCCATTGTCTGTGAGCTTTGTTCAAGTAGTTCAGGAGTAGTAAGAATTTGTGTGATTTCATCCATGCCCTTATCCCTTTCTTAAAGGAGTTTCACGATTTCCTTTTCACAATTTTCGAAGCTGTTTTCAATTTGTGAATATGCTGAAATCAGTTTTCCCATTTCATCCACATCCTCTGCTGCCTTTTCAAAAGCCTTTGTAAAAGCTGACATGAAATTTTCTTTGGCACTCCCTTTCCATACCTCTGCAAGGGCGCTTTTTTCCTGATCAAGGCCGCTCATTGCATCAATAATCTTCGTCAGGCTGCTCTGCATTCCTTCCTGTTTTTCCTTTAATGTCTTTGAGAAGATCAACAGATCCCATTCTGTCATTTCATTTCCTCCCTGATATGTAAAAATCTCCCTGTTACATCAAAATCAGTCTTTCCCCGTTTCTGATTCCCTGATTTTTTAGAGAATACATATCCTTCAGCATACATTCATGCCACATAGCATAAAGATGCATTTTATCCTCTTTGTCATAGTCCATCTTTTCCTTCTGGGCTATGGTTTCCGTCACTTCTTTAATAAGTTCTCCTACAGGCATTTCCTCATCTAGTTCAAAATCATAAATCCGATTGATTGCCGGAACCTGTATGTCCACCAATATCATCTTCTGCCTCCTTCTTAGCTTTTTCGTAATAAGCAACTCGTATTTTTTCCGTTTTTCTGCCGGTTCCCCTTTTCAAATATCCTGTTCCCGGATTTTCCCACTGCATCATCTGCACATAAGGCATGTCCTCAAAAGAAAGCATCCTTTGATTAGCTGCATTTCCGCCAAGATGAATACCCCATTGATGCTTCAAAAGCAGTTCATAAATGCAATTTCCACCCAGTTCCATTTCTTTTCCCGGTTCACAGAGTGCAATAACCGACATCATACTGCCACATTCTGCATCCTGCTGCATTTTTTCTTTGATGCGGATCATTTCTTCCTTTCTTGTCTGAAGCATTTTGGAAAAATCATTCAGGTTGCAGATACACAGACAGCTCTGCTTGTTTTCCGTAAGACTATCGTACCACTGCACAAATTCCATCTCATTTAAAATAAAACGGATATATTTCTTTTCCTCTGTACCCGCATTCCTTTGCACACTCTGCCAAATATCCTGCCTTTGATCAACTATAACCGTCTCCACTTTCTTTTCCCATAAGCTCCGCATAAGGCAGAAAAGGAAATTTCTTTTACCTGTTCCCTGTGCTCCCGAAATCAAAAAAGATAAAGGGTTCTCTATGGGAAGACCTAATATATAGCCACTCCTTTCTTCATATCCCAGGGGAATGCAGGATCTGTTTTCCTCTCTTTTAATAAATTCCTTATACATTGTGTTAAACACCGGCTTGTCCGGAATCCATGGAAATTTTTCCTCTTCTTCCTGCTTAGGTAAATTGTCTATCTGTTCTTTTGCCGCTGCAGTGATCTTGTCGATTCGGTCATAATCATCGCCATTTAAGGAAAATAAGGGAACTTGGAATTCCAAGATTCGGTCTTCCAATTTGCATATTCCACGACCTTTTACATTTTCTTTTGGAAAAACACCTGACTGATACCGGCGCAGTACATCTCCATACTGAAACCTGTCACTCATTTCCATAGCCAAGGTAAGCTTTATCTTTTCAAATAATTTTGCCGGCAGCTCCCCTGCTCCTGCATTAAAAGCCGTAATCATCAGATAAAATCCATAACCGGGCCCCTTTGCTGCAATTTTTTCTATCAGCCCTTCATACCTATCTTCTGTCATCTGTCTGAAATTTCCATAGTTATCAATAATCAGAAACAAAAATGCCCCATCATCCTTATGATGTTTTCGGTACTGCCTAAAATGAATACCCTGCAGCTTTGCTTCTCTCTTCGCAAAAGTTCTTTCCACGTGGAAGAAAAAACATTCCGCATCTTCTTTTTTCTTCATGTTTCCAAGACATCCTTGCATAGTTTCAAAGCAGTTCACTCCGGCGCTTTCAGAACCGGCCAGCATAAACCGTACCTGCTCTTTAGGATAGCGGCAAAGCTGCCAGAGCATGGTCTGCAGAAAAGTGCTCTTTCCTACAGCCGGCGCGCCGCAAAGACAAAGATGCCCTTCTTCCAAAGGATGATAAAAAAGCGGATACTGCATCTGTCTTCCCGGATCATCGCAAATTCCTAAGCACATACTGACTTCCCCATCTTCTTTACTTTTCTCTTCTATGTCTGATAGTAAAAGCTTATCCGGAAGCTCCGGCATCCACAAAGGATCAGCCATTTTGCATCCAAGCTGCCCGGAAATGTTATTAATATAATGAATTACTGCTTCTGTCTGAGTGACACATGCCTTCTTTTTTTCTATACTGTGGGAAAATCTTCTGCCTGTAGCGGAAACCATACAGTTTTCTTTTCTTTGCAATTCATTTTCTTCATATTCTTCTCCTCCGTATCCTGTCTGAAAAATCTCATAAAGTTCATTATTACCCACTTGAAGATAGCACTGCCCTGCACCTGTCAGATAAGCGGCATCAGGTCTGTGCAGCATATCCATGCTGTCCTGTTTATCTGCTACTCGAAGGCATAGCTTAAATCTTGTATTACTCCAGATTTTGTCATCAATGGTACCGGCGGGTTTCTGGGTAGATAGCAGCAAGTGTACCCCAAGGCTTCTTCCCACCTGAGCCAGACTGATGATTTCCTGCATGAACTCAGGCTCCTCCTTTTTCAGCTCCGCAAATTCATCTACTACCAGTAACAGATGAGGAATAGGATCTGATATCCTTTCGCTTTTATAAAGAGCCGTATAATCTGATATATGATTGACTCCCGCTTTGTGGAACAGACGCTGCCGCCTCTCGTTTTCGCTTTTAATGGACGCAAGAGCTCTTTGGATCTGCCTTCCTGACAGATTGGAAATCACTCCTGAGCAATGAGGAAGCCTGCATAAAATATCTCCCATACCTCCGCCTTTATAATCAATAATGAAGTAATTAATATCCTCAGGTCCGAAAGATACTGCCAGTGACAAAAGATAAGTCTGCAGGAGCTCACTTTTCCCGGCTCCCGTTGTTCCTGCTATCAATCCATGAGGCCCGTGAAATTTCTCGTGCACATCCAGATATATGATTCTTCTTCCCTTTCCCATTCCTATGGGCACTCTGATTCTGTTTTCGGTCTGATTTTCTCTCCACCGTCCCCGGCAATTTAAATCCTCGACCCTTCTGCAGGAAAACAAGTCCAGAAATGAGACTTCTCCCGGCGGTTCCTCCTGACCGGATTCCTTAACTGAAAACTGCGCCAACTGCCGCATGAAGCTTTCTGTTTCTGTAAAGGAATTCTCCTCGAAAATAACTTTCTGTCTTTTCAATGTTTCCTGCTCATAATAGATGATCTCTTCTCTATTCTTTTCTTTAATGACCTGACAGACACATTCACCGGGAAGATGTTCTTTATTCTTTTCTAAAAACAGAATATAAACTTCTCTGTCTTTTTGGTCTTTCAGCAAAAAGTGATACAGTTCCTCTCCTCCGATCAGTTCCTTTGCTGCCAATAAAAAGATATAAACTTCCCTGGCAGATTCCTGCTCTGCTTTCCCCATCAGCTTCCTTGCAAGCTCCGGCAGGATTTCCCCTGCTTCCTTCTCATTTCCTGCCAGAAAACGCATCTTTCTTCCGTTTTCCCATATATGGGGAAGCCACTTGATGCAATCCGCGATTATCTTTTCCTTTTCCTCATTTTCATGGTAAAAATAAATCAGCTTCACATCTCTTCCCTGATGATGGACAGCAAGCTGAAGCAGCGCCTGCAAAAATACAGGATAAATCCCTTCTCCCGCAAAGCCTGTAATCTTTTGCTGCCTTAGATCAATTCCTATCGGTACGGATGTAAGTATTCTGTACCTGTCTGCCATTTCTAAGGCCTCCTGTTCCAACAGGTCACGTATCAGTTCTTTTCTCCCATGGGAGATTTTTATCTTAACCTGAAAAGGAATATCACCCAGCCCCAATCGGATAAACAGATACTCTCTTTGTCTGATGTTCCCATTCCAAAATATCTGCCCATTCTTTGTTGTGGTGGGAAAAAAGCTTTGTCCCGGCGGATATTTTTCTATCAGTGCCTGTTTGTTACCGTAATAATCTGCTTGTAAGCGCTGTTCTGTCTGATGTAAATATTCCCGATAGGCTTCTTTCCGTTTTGTTTCTTCTTTTCTGCTGATTTTCTTTTGACAGATATGATTGGTAACTCCCCAGAATACAGACAGAAATGCAGATGCAGCCGTCATTACCACTGACATCCTATAATAGCCGGCCCCACTCTGTCCCAGCATGGCGCTCCCTAACATTGCCATAAGCAGCATGGGAATCACCATGGTAGCAGAGGGACCAAGTGTCAGAAAAAGGGACTGGTTGCTCAGGCGTCCTTCCTTTTCTGGAAGAACGATCTCTATTTCTTTTGTTACGATTTCCTTTTCCGGAGCCGTCCCCTGCCGGATTGTTCCGGCCCATGGAGCAACTGCCTTTTTTCCTTCTGCCATAACCGGCAGACACTCTTTTCTTCCGGCTGTCCGCAAGGTGCCATAGTAAGAGGCAGCCACTATCCATCCGGGAAGATAAATAAGACTAAGTCCAAGCAGCACAATTTCATCACCTGGCACCAATAAACCCCGGCCCTCCAACACCTTTCCGTTGATATAAATACCGGCATTACTTCCCTCTTCTTTGGTTACACCTTCAATCACTGCTCCCTCTTCTGTTTGAAAAATCTGCATATGGCAGTCTCTGATAAAAGTAAAGCTGTCGTAAAAAATTTCGTTTTTATAATCTTTACCTATTCTGATTTTCATTTTATTTGGCAGAACCAATTTCTCACATGGCATCAACCTTTTCTTTCTTTCGGAAATCACTGCCATGATTTCTTCTTCCGCCTCTGTTTTCAGAATGCATATGTTCTCCTGACAGATTGTGCGCTCATTCAGCCTCCACAGTTCTTTCTCTTTTTTGACAACCACTACCAGAGGAAAAGCAGTCTTCAGATTTTCTGCCGCTAAAAATATTTCATGCCTTTCTCCCGGATAAAAAACAAAGCTCTTTCTGATATATACTCTGTCTGTGTAAAAATGCAAAAAAACCGTCAGTCCGCTCTGCTGCATTTTGCGGGCATTCAATAACTAATGCACCTCCCTGTTTTCATTTCTGTAAAAATACTGTTGCCGGATAATTTCTGAGTTCTTAGAAAGTTATCAGAATTTAGATTAAAAATGATTTCTTCAGAATTCGAAGTGAATACATCGTAACAAATTTTATATTTCCTGTCAACATCAGGGAATACAATTTATTCTTTGTTTCGATTGTTTATACTTTTTTTATTATTTTTGCATTATTCCTGGTGGATGCGGCTATCCCAGCGCCACATCCAAAATCATCATGATCAGGAATCCTGCCATAACACCTATGGTTCCCATATTGGAATGTCCTCCCTGATTAGCCTCCGGTATCAGTTCTTCTGCTACCACATAAATCATGGCTCCTGCTGCGAACGCAAGAAACCAGGGCATAAAGGGAGAAATAAAAGAAGCTATCATGGTGATTCCCACACCAAAGATCAATTCTACTATTCCTGACAGACTTCCAAATATAAATGCTTTCATGGGTTTCATTCCTTCCTGCCGAAGTGGCAGGGAAATAGCCGCTCCTTCCGGAAAGTTCTGAATACCTATGCCTATGGCAAGAGCAAAAGCTGCCGCATAAAGGGAAACATCTTCAGGATGCTGTGCCGCCATGGCAAAGGAAAGTCCCACTGCCATTCCTTCCGGTATGTTATGCAGTGTTACTGCCAAAATCAATAAAGTAGTCCTTCTAAAGGAAGTATGCATTCCTTCTGCACGTGCCTCTCCTAAATGAAGATGCGGCATCAGAATATCCAGCAGCATCAGGAAAAGGCCTCCAAAAGTAAAACCACCTGCTGCCGGTACCCATCCGATTCCTCCTTCTTCCAAAGTCTGATCAATTGCCGGTATTAAAAGTGACCAGACAGATGCTGCTATCATTACACCGGCAGCAAATCCTAAAAAAGCCTTTTGAATATTCTTCCCCATTTCTCTTTTAAAGATGAATACTACACTGGCGCCAAGAGCTGTCATAAAAAAAGTAAATCCCGTTCCGGCTCCCGCCCATATAATTGCCTGATTCATATACTGCCTCTTTCCAGTATTCCATTTCCCGGAATACTTCTCTTGTAATATTAGTATACCCACTACATGCAATTTGAGCCTGTCAGCACCTTATTAAAAAACAGCAACCCCGCCCAAGGGGCAGGGTTGCTCAGACTGTAGACAAAGTCCGAGGTGGATGCCTCGGGCTTTTCTCGTCAAAAGG
>CAZTKJ010000064.1:0-15494 GCA_964614185.1 uncultured Lachnospiraceae bacterium | reverse complement strand
GGCTCAAGCCCAGCTCCATCTCAGTCTCCGCCAGGGCAATCCATAATCTCCTCCAGGTACAAAATTTCATATCCGGTGAAAAAATATACTGCATCTCCTTGCTGGCATAACGCTCAGATAAGGGACTGATATATCTGTCCGTATTCATATATTGCGAATCTCCTCTCTATTGCCTGCCTGTGCTATGCAAGGCCCAGACGTTTAAACACTTCGTTATACGCTTCTTCTACATTTCCGAGATCTCTGCGGAAACGATCCTTGTCCAGTTTTTCATTTGTATGCACATCCCACAGACGGCAGGTATCAGGTGATGTTTCATCTGCCAAAAGAATCTGTCCATGGAAACGTCCGAATTCAATTTTAAAGTCGATCAGCTTTATGTCTGCCTGAAGGAAATATGCCTTCAAAACTTCATTGACCTTAAATGCATATTTCTTAATGGTCTCGATTTCTTCCCATGTAGCAAGTCCCAGCGCTACGGCAAAGTAACTGTTGATAAGCGGATCACCCAGCTCATCATTCTTATAACTGAATTCAATGGTAGGCTCTTTGAAAGGAGTTCCTTCCGGCACACCCAGCCTTTTAGAAAAGCTTCCTGCAGCCACATTACGTATAATTACTTCCAAAGGTACAATTTCCACTTTCTTAACAGCAGTTTCCCTGTCACTTAATTCTTCAATCAGATGAGTGGGCACTCCTTCCTTTTCAAGCAGTTTGAAAACATGATTCGTCATGCGGTTATTGATTACGCCTTTTCCTACGATTGTACCCTTCTTTTCACCGTTAAAAGCTGTGGCATCATCCTTATAATCCACAATTACAACATCAGGATCCTCCGTTGCAAATACTTTTTTGGCCTTTCCTTCATAAAGCTGTTCCATTTTTTTCATGATTTTTTCCTTGCCTTTCTTCTAATCCGATTTTACTTTGACTGATATGCTGCCAATAAAATGATTTCCTATTTGGGAGTATACAGCACCTTTTGTCATAAATCAACGAAACATCGGTGCCAGATGTGATTTTCTCCATTGTGCCGAAAAAACACAACTTATCTCTGAAATTTTCCAATAAATTCCCTAACTCTTGCATTGGTGGAATGAAAGATTTCCTCCGGCGTCCCTTCTGCCTGGATGATTCCCTGTTCCATAAAGATGATCCTGTCAGAAAGCTCTTTGGCAAACTGCATTTCATGGGTAACAATTATCATAGTCATATGCTCTTTAGCCAATTCCCTGATCACCTTAAGCACCTCTCCGGTAAGCTCCGGATCAAGAGCTGAAGTAGGTTCATCAAAAAACAATATCTTGGGTTGACGCATCAGCGCTCTTGCAATAGATACTCTCTGCTGCTGTCCTCCCGAAAGCTGATAAGGATAAGCATCCGCTTTATCTGAAAGTCCCAGCTGCAAAAGCAATTTCTCCGCCCGTTCCTTCGCCTCTTTCCTGGGTACGTGATCTACAGAAACAGGTGCATCCGTAATATTTTTCATAACCGTATAGTGGGGAAACAGATTAAAATTCTGGAAAACCAGACCACAGTTCTTATGAACGACCTTTCGTCCGTTCCTTGATGGGTCCACACGTTCCCCCAGATAAATAAGCTCTCCACTATCCATTTGTTCAAGCATGACGGCACATCGAAGCAGTGTGGATTTGCCGGAACCGGAAGGTCCTATGATGGAAACCACCTCTCCTTCGCTTACAGACAGTGAGATATCCTTGATCACTTCTATTCCGTCAAAACTTTTGCTCATATGTTCAATCTCAAGAAGAACCTTGTTTGGGTATGTCATTTTAATTAAACCTTTCCTGTATATTTACAATTTCATATTTAGCGGTAATAATTCAAAGCTTTTTCTATCCGTTCCATTATTCCTGCCACTATCAGATTGAAGAGATAATAAAACAATCCGGCCACCATAAGGGGCAGCATTGAGGTATCCTTTGCCGCAATCTGCTTTGCCATGGCAAACATCTCCGCATTCGCCAGTACAAAGGCAAGGGAAGTATCTTTTACAAGGGTAATGACCTCGTTGGTCACCGGCGGCAGTATCCTTTTGATCACCTGAGGCAGTATGATCTTCATAAAGGTCTGAAACCTGGTATATCCAAGAACTCTGGCTGCCTCATACTGTCCTATGGAAATGGATTCAATTCCTGCACGGTATATTTCTGCAAAATATGCAGCATAATTCAATGAAAAAGCAAGAATGATTGCCGTAAACCGGTAATTATTGCCAATTGCTATTCCAAATACATAATAAGGTGCAAAGTACACGACTATCAACTGTAACATAAGAGGTGTTCCACGCATAATGGATATGTATAATTTGATGATGGTCCTTATGACACCGTTTTTAGCCATACGTCCAAAGGAAATAAAAAGTCCCAGAGGCAGGGAAAATACCAAGGTCAATATAAATATTTCCATTGTCACTACCATGCCTTTAAAAAGCTGCATCAGCATTACTAATATACTCATTGTCTGCCTCCAATACTCTTTTCTCTATGGGGTATTCTAAAATTATTCCCTTAAAGTGAATACAGGGGCAGAAAATTTCTGCCCCATTGCATCTCATTCATCTCTATTTACCAAGACATACACTGTCTGTCAGTCCATACTTATCTGCGATAGTAGTAAAAG
Source organism: uncultured Lachnospiraceae bacterium (assembly GCA_964614185.1). GTDB lineage: Bacteria > Bacillota > Clostridia > Lachnospirales > Lachnospiraceae > Suilimivivens. Next base: position 12,851 of record CAZTKJ010000064.1, on the reverse strand, counting down.
TACCATCTTCAGCCATCTCAAGCAAAGTAGCCTCTACCTGGTCTTTCAGCTCCACATTTCCAAGCTTAAATCCAATACCGTATTGCTCTGTAGCCAGCTTCTCATCTAATTTAATAAAGCCGTCTCCTCTGGATGCAATCTGGTAGTCAGCTACACCTACATCAATAGCAAGAGCTTCAATACCACCCTGCTCTAAATCCAGAAATGCAATATTATAATCGGAATATTGTACCAGTTCTGAAAATGTAGCTGCCAAATCTGCTGCATCGCTCTCAAGAGCTGCCAGCGCCGAAGAATCCTTCTGTACCCCGACTTTTTTTCCTGCCAGATCTGCCTGGGTAGTGATACCTGCGTTGGCGGATACTACAAATACCTGACTGTTATCCACATAGGGAACGCTGAAAGTATAGGCATCTTCACGTCCGTTCATGGTAAAGCCGTTCCAGATACAGTCAATGGCTCCTGAGGAAAGCTCCATATCCTTGGCATCCCAGTCAATAGGCTGCTTTACCAGCGTCCAGCCATTACGCTTGCAGACTTCTTCTGCCAGTTCCAGATCAAATCCGGTGTAATTACCATTTTCATCCATATAACCATAAGGCGGGAATTCTGCATCAAACCCTACGGTAAAGGTTGTTTCATCTCCGGCTCCTGATGACTGCGCGCTTCCGGATGTTTCCTTGGAACCACAGCCGGAAAGTAATCCCATAATCATAACAGCTGACACTGCCAATGTTAAAAATCTTTTCATAATCCTCTCCCTCTTTCTGCCCCTTGGGCAATCTTCCGGCAGCCTTTACTGCATCGTGTTATCATACTAAAGTGCCGCCACCGATTATCATGCTATCATGACAGAAAGAATTCGTCAAGCTGATTTTATCCGGCCAACACAATACCCTCATTTGCCAGGTATTATGAAAAGTCCTTTTCATACTGCCCCACAATGTCCATGATCTCCTTTGTATACTTGGGATATTTTTCCGCCAGGTCCTTAATTTCCGCCTGTGCTTTGCCTGCAATTACTTCTTTGTTATAATCCATTCTCCTTCTTAAGGACTGTCTTCTGATAATCAGATTATGACGAATTTCCACCATTTCCCTTTTATCAAAAAGAGCCGCTGTTTGATGGAGCCAGACCATAGGATCCTGGACCTGATATCTGCGGAGTTCGTGAATCAGATCTCTCTGGCACTCATCTAATGCCTGTTCTGCTTTATAGTATTTATCTCGTTCTTCTTTTTCCTGTAAATACTGCTGCCATGCTTTTCCAAGCTCTTTTGCACTGGATACATTGTATTTCAGATAAAGATATTCCATCAGATGAGTATTATTTACATATCTGATCTTAACGGTGTTCTGTAGCCGGATGATTTTTCCAATACCGCTTTCCACATGGACAAGTTCATTGACGGCATTATTGTGCCTGACAAATATAGCCGTTATTGCTATTGCTCCAAGGGTGGCCGCGGCAAAATAGCCCATTCTTGCATTCAGCTTAAAACCATATTGCAGTATAAATAACAATAAGATGCAGACCACTACTGCAGTGGTGCATACGATAGCTATTGATTTTGAATCTTCCACTGCATGGCGCAGTTCATTTCTTCTGAATGTGTATGCCTGCTTTTCTCCATCCAGCCTCCGAAGGTCTCTTTTGATCAGCTCCTGATATTCTTCCGTTTTTATAAGCTTTTCATATCCATCCTGGAGTTCCTCTTCCATCCGCTCCATCTGTCTGAACTTTGTATCGCTCATCCGTTTTTCTCTTTTCAGATAACCGGACTGCTGTCCTTCCAGTTCCTCAATCTTTTTGGCATAACCTTTCAGAAGCTCCTTTTCTTCTTCCGGAAGGGCCTCTATTTCTTCCATATCCTTTAGGTAAGAGGTGACCATATTATATTCATACTGCAAGCTTTCCAGTTCTCTGGATGCTTCTGCAATCTGCTCTAAACATCCTCTGACATACTCCTGCCTCTGCTGTTTATTATTGATCTGGAGATCCTCTCTGTCATAAACAACCTCATTCCAGTCTTCGATTTCATAAATAGGATCATCTGTCTTTTTTTTCCTACTAAAAAGTTTTTGCAAAAATCCCATAATTTTTTTCCTTTAATTGATTACTGTGCCACGCATTCCCTGTACTCATTTTTCAAATTGGAAATGATTTTGTCAATTTCCTCATAATAAGAGGCAATATTTCCCTCGTCTTTATAGATCTGAAGTGCAGACAACATGATATTTTCCTTTGTTGCTTCAAATTGCTCTTTTGCAGCATCGAAATATCTCTCTACTTTCATAGACAATTCATAATACTGTCCGTTATCTGCAATAAAAGAAACATATTCTCCGTCACTTAACTGCTGCCTGACTGCCATCAGATACTGCATGCCTGACTCTTCGCTGCCGGACACCTCGTATGCCCTCTTCAGATATTTTGCAGCGTTTTCAAATTGGAACAGGTTGCTGTAGGCTACTCCCATGTTATGATAGATCAGAGGTCTTAATGTGCTTTCCGTTTCCGGAAGCTGCATCAGCAATTTCTCATATTCCGCCACAGCCATCTGGTATCTGCCGTTTTGCACCAGGAAGTCTCCCTGTTTTTTTTGCTTCTCATAAGGCGTCAGCCCTATATTGCCTTTCAACACTTCATCAATTTTCTGCCTGTCCTCATAAGTACAGTAATTGACATAGTCAAGAATCGTATTGACAAAAACTCCCGGCTGGCTTCCTCTTTGAAACAACGTCAGCAGCTGATGGCTCAACTCCTGCAGTCCGCATTCCCGATCAATCCATTCTGCCAGTTCCCTGTCCATAATTCCGGCATCGATCATGAAAGGATTGCTGGCAAGCAGATAACACAATTCCTCTACGCAGTAGACATTGACACATATACTGTCGAAGCGGTAAGGCGTCTTTGCATATCTTCCTGTGCATAATAAAATTCTTCCCATACTTTTCCTTTCTCTTACACCGTAATTGTCTGCGTCCATCCTTTGCCGCTTGAAGGGAATATTTCACCGAATCCCATATCTTCTATAGTTGCCGTCACCTGATTGACCGCTGTCATTTCAATGTGAATTTTCAGTCTGGTAGTATTCCTTGGACGTACCGGAAGACCTTCTAACGTGATCTTCCTATCCATAACGTTCTCACCTGTCAGGGGTGTAATAACAAAATCCACCGTATTGCCTTCCTCCAGGATGATCTCAAAATCAGCAGTCACTTCATACCAGTTGGTTCCTGCATCCAAAATGGCAAAATAAGAATCTTCTCCTCTTCTTAAAGCTTTCATACCTACATTGGATTTCAGCTTGTCCGCTCCAAGATATACATGGCTCTTTCCTTCTTCACTGGGATTCAGACGTTCAAGGGCCCCAAAGCATGCGCCCTTACTGTAAAGATTATTTCCCTGAAAAACTCTTCTGTTCCTGCAAAGATATCGCAAAGATTCTGCTGCCCATCCTTCTTTAAAGCCGTCTCCCAAAAGATATACCGTGGAAAACATGCGTCCTTCCATTTCTTCCTCGGCTATCCGCAGAAATTCTTTATCCAGATATAGTTTTTGATGTTCCTTTTCCGTTTCATCCCCATCCCAGCTCATTCTGGTTATATCGGGATAACCGTTACTGTTAATGAAAACCACCTGGGGAGATGTCCTTTTATTACATTCCAGACAAATACTCTTTAGACTGGTACTATAATCAAAGATCATTACATTATACTTCCATAACTCTGCAGGCTGATGAAGGACGTAATAATAAAAGCTTTCTACATAACTCTGGAACAGGATATAGTTTGCATTTAATGCAATACCGGCTGCTACCTTATTCAACACATCTACCATTCTGGGGGTTAAGTCTTCCACCGTGAACATAAAAGATTCTATCTGGTTGATGGTCAGTCTCATATTCAGAAGAGATAAACTCCTTTTTACGAATAAGGTCAAAAGCGCCGCAGGATCGTAACTCTCTCCTTCTATTATAACGTCTTCTCCCCGCTCTGCTAAGGTAAGAAGATCCTCTACTAAAATTCCCTCCGATTCCTTTGCATACTTCAAGGCCTCTTTTCCATAAAACCACTGATTGACTCCTCTTCTTTTGCAAAGCACAGTGGGAATATTATATTGTTCGGTACCTGCCACACTGGAAACTGTTTCCACTTCTTCCGGGCCGTTTTCCATTGCATGATTCAAAATACAAAAACTGATTTGGGCAGCTGTTTTTCCAAGATCATAGCCAACAACTGCCCTTATGCCATTTTTCCCTGCCTGTTCCCGAAACCCCGTAAACATTGCCCTGCTCCTTTATATCGTATAAAATAATTTCTTTACAACATATTCCTGCTGAAAATACTCATGCAGAAGATCATTCATCGTGTCTTCATCATTTAAGGTTCTTCCGATCACAATATCATTGATCAGATTATACTTGCTCTCCTTCTGCTCTCTGTCTGTATCGCTTCTATTAAGGGTGCCGCTTTCCGTAAGATGCTCTTTGTCTCCTCCGGTCTCTGTAATGTAGTACTGCATTTTTTCTCCAAAAAAGAGAATAAACTGTTTCACACAGATGCCGCAGAACATGTCAGGCATCTCCTCCATGGTATATTCTCCTTCATCCTTTTCTACCAGATAATGGATAATTGCCTTACTGCCCTCTTCTACCTGATACTGTATCATCGTCTTGTCCGCAAACTGCCGCATAAAGACAATATTATCAGCATATTCCTTGAAATACGGAAAATACATGTTTTCCGCCAAAAGCTCCTTTAAGAACTGCACCAGACAGTGGGAGATTTTTTCATCTATCTGCTTTTTGTTTTCCGCATAATATTTGGTATAGGCCAGTCTGCAGACTTTTGGAATTTCTTCCTTTCTTTCAATGACCCGCTGCAGATCTTCCAGAATATAATGATCCGTCACTTTATCACAGACAAAATAGTCGAAACAACACTGGGAAAGGTAAGCCATTTCAATATCTGTCTTGGCTCCTCCTGATATATAGCTTCTGAAGATCTCTGTTTTTTCACCGATATAAGCGCCTGTATAAAGAAGCTGCACCAAGATCCGTTCACTTAGATCATAGGTATCTACTCCAAAGGAAACTGCTGCTTTCCATATATCGCGCATGGCTTTTACAGTGCCTGTATAATGCACTGTCAGATATTTTAACAGATTTTCATCATATTTTCCTGATTGAAAAGCCATATAAGCAAGAGCTGTCATAATAGGATCCGGCTCTGCTATTTCCATAGCAATCAATCTGCTGCACAGCTTCATAATACTGCCGGCCTCTATTCCATGTCCTCCTCTTTTTCTGATCCATTCATATGCCTTTTCGTACATGCCTCTGATGATCATGAAACGCACTACTTCCGTGCAGTCTCTGTTTTCCACCATTTCCGGCTCCAGACCTTCAAGAAAACTATCAAGCTCTCTTATCTTATCATTGTCATAAAGGAAATGAATCAGCTTTATCCTGACTTCCTTCTGAAGCTGCTGCGTAAGAAGTTCAGAAGCAGCGATCTGCTTCATTGATTCCACATTGTCATCATTGATTACGGCAATGGTTTTACCCCTTTCACACATCCAGAAATTAAATTCCATATCATCCTGAAGATAGGGTGATGCCATAAGAGCCAGCTTATCCGGTATCAGCAGCCTCTCCAATTCATAATCTTTCTCACTGCAGTAACGGTTGCCTCTGCCATCTTCCAGAAAAATCCTGTAATCACTGCCGTAAACAGGAATGTAGATCTCTTTACTGCTGACCTGAAAGCCTCTTTCTTCCCTGCATTTTTCGTAGACAAGAATGACTTTCCTGATATCTGCCCTTTTAATGGATAATCTGTGGGCAAAAAGGACTTTGGACAGTCCCTTCGCGGTTTCTTCCGTAACCATAACGGGCGTAACCACATTACGGTACAAATATGCAAGCCACTTATTGTTCCTGCCTTTCAATATCTGAAATACTACAAAACGTTCTATCTGTTCCCGATAGCTTTCATATAATTCCGGATAGGTCTCTTTATTTTTGTGTATATAGGTATATAAAAACGCATTATGTATACTGTCCAGACTGCTGTCAAAGGCAAAATACATCAATACCATCTTCGGTATCTGCATATGTTCCGACAGTTCACAGGACATCATATAATATTCATACAGTCTTGTGATACGGAGTTCTCTTTCAATTCCCAGCGCATACCATGAAAAATGCTCCTTCCCGGTCTTATTCCCTTTAATAAGAAGAGTACAGACGGCCTGAATCACTTCATCACTTTGCGTAATTTCATAGCATTTCTTCAGAAGATAGTAGATCCCTTCCAGATATGTTCTCTGCTTCAGAGAAAGGAAGGCTGCCATTTCCGCAATATCTTTTGTCAAAAGTCCCTTTCGGGCAGCGTAAATAAGTACCTGCAGTTCAAATCCCTCAAGTTTCATAAGCAGCGCCGGATTTGCAAACATCAGATTCCATGCTTCAATATAAAGAACGGGACTGGTACACCCCAGCTTATACTGCTCTTCCAGTACTACCCAGCGTTTGGAGGGACTTCTGCTATAGTCCTCTGACAGATATAAAAGCAGCCATGCAATCCGCCAGTTATCGGGATTTTGAGTAAATATCCGTTCTACCTGCTCCGTGATCTCATCAATATATGTTTCATCCCTGTTAAGCAAAGTAGTAAGATAAAGATAATAACAATATAAGGCAGGCTGGAAATCATCCTCAATAAGAACCTCTGTCTGCTTTAACAGCCAGTCTGCTTCATGATGTCTCTCCTGTGTAATTAAAAGCTGCGCTTTCAAAAGCTTTGATGAAAGATCCCTGTCATCCATTTCTACCAGCTGCTCAACGATCTTTTCCGTTTCCTGCATCCATGATGCAGAACTGATCTTCCTGGTTCTGAAAGCTTCGTAATACTGCATCAATTCCATGACAATATGCTTTTTACGCCTGCGGATATCAGGTATTCTGTTTTGGATCATGGGCACATAGACCAAAACAGAAACTTTCAGATCGGTATATGCATTGTGCAAACGGATACAGCCGTAATTTTTGCCGTCATGGAGCTTTCCCCCTGCAATATAGAAGGGCAGCCGGTAACAGTTTCCAAGGAAATCCTCATCTCTGATGGAGGATTTTTCCAGTACCAGAAAATCGCCTTCTGCCTCAACCGTCAAGTTGGAATATCCCCATCCGTTGCGGTTAATGACTACCTTATATTCCATATTTTCTTCCGGGTTGTCAATTCTGATCTCGCTCTCTTCCAACAGAAATTCCACTTTCTGTTTTTTCTTGATTTCCAGCAGAAATTCTTCTACATTCTGCTCGCTTTTCTCTCCTTTGGAAAGCCCGCGGTATATGATATAATACTGCCTGTCCATATTCTTAAAAACCTGTGAAAAGTTTTCTGAATAAAACAGGTTCACCGCTTCTTCAAAATTCGTCTTGGCAAGGTTCGTAAAATGAAATAAATTCCGGACTGCTCCTAAGCTTGATTCGATCTGCTGTGTTTCTATCTTCACTTCATAGGGAATGCTGTACTCACCATGGTTAGAAATAATGCAGAATTCGCCCTTAACAGCTTCGCCTTCTTCCATATCTGAGGCATCAAACTGATAAATAATTTCCTCTTCAGAGCCTATGAAGCTCTCTGTCAGACACTTCATTCTAAGTCTGCTGGAAGAAACCTTTCCTTCCGTGACTTTGTTCTTTGGTCCATATATGAAAAACGACCCCTCATAAATTTCACCGCCATGTACAGTCAGTTCTATTCTCGGCGTTGAGAAATCCAGAAATTGATTATCTTTATTAAATTCTCCCGCTAAAATTCTGTCAACTGCGCCCCGCACTTTATGTATTCCTCCGGATCAGCGTTTCTCTTTCGGTAATTCCTTTTCTTTTATATTCAGTATATAATGAAATAACGTTTTCCGCAACGGACAGGAGGGCAAAACTACAAAAGAATTTTTTACTAAATACAGGCAGATGTTAAAATACAAAAGCATGCTCCCTGCTGTATTTTTCAACATCTGCCGCAGATTTTCATCTCAAAATTTCCTTGAAATTCATGTTTTAACTTGGTTCTGCAATACGGCTTACTCCTACAAAAATATTGGAAATGCTGTACCATGTGGGATAATCCACAATTCCGGATTGAGGAAGATTGAATATCCTCTGGAAAGTACGCACTGCTTCTGCTGTTGCCGGTCCGTAGACACCATCGGCTGAAACAACCGGGATCGCCGGATAGTTCCTTGCAATTCTGTTTAACTGATTCTGTATCTGACGTACCTTTTCCCCTGTAGAACCAATGGTGAGATTATAGCCCGGCCAGGAAGAGGGAACCCCTGATACGCTTGTTGCCGTGTTAATATACATATCACTTCCGTAATAATAACGTATGATCTCAATAGGCGAATATCCTTCACCGGCCAGATATTGGGAACCCCACTGGCTTAGTCCGTTACAGGTCACTCTTCTGCCATCGCAGTAAGATGTGAAAATAGGCTGTCTGACACCCGGTCTCGATAAATAATTGGCAAAAACAGTGTCTACAATACGGTCAATATTTGAATAAATATTGCGACCATACATCCATTTCTGATCATAGGCCGTAGAGGAGGTAATGGTAAAGTTATATCCTCTGTTCCGATACCATTCCGTATATACCCTGTTAAGCGTAAATGACATAATAACCAGAGTATTGGCGTAAATGGCATCTTCATCCCAGGTGGCATAAATTTCCGAAGAAACCACATTTTTAATATAATCCCTGTAGCGCACATAATAGTTGGTTGCTGTGGTATCGTTTGGTACACCGTCATGAACTACGACATACTCAGGAATCACCACTCTGCTTAAAACAATTTCTCCGCTTTCATCCACCGGTTTGATTTCGTCTTCCGGAATTTTAGGCGGATATTCCTCATAAAGTGTATGTCCGGGAATCACAATAACTTCTTCCTCTTCCCCTGTTTCCACCGGTGTCAGCTGGATCGGCTGAATGGCCGTTACATCCGGCAAAAGCTCCGTTCCCGATATTACAGTGGATTCGTAACCGGGAGCATCTACCTGAATATTATATTCTGAATATGGCATCTGTTCCGTAGGTTCCACACTGTATTCTAAGGGCGGCGTAGGGAGTTCGATCTCTTCAGTCTGTCCTGAAGAATCTGTAGTCAGTTTTTCCATAACCACACCGGGAACTCCCGTATAGGATATTGTGACGGTAGCATCAGAAATAGGAATCAGTCCAAGGGATGAAGTTACATTGATCTGCAGTTTCCCGCGGTCCTCCCCCTCTGCTTGTGCACTTTTCAAGCTGTAAGCAGGCATAAAAATACCTCTGTATCTGTCCTTACTATACTATATGCATGGTATTTTCATTTGCAACTGCCTTTTTTTTGTTAATGTTACAGGACATCTAATTGATCAGGGGATATCTGCCGATATACATATAAAATACAGGGAAGTATACTAAGTACAAGGATGTGATATGATGAAAATAGGTGAAGCAAGAAAAATCTATTCCGATCAGCTGCATCAGTACCAAAAACAGAAATTGTCTTTGGCTGCGCAGAAAAAGGAAGTGGAAAAAAAGATGAACCGTGTTCCAAACGGTCAGGAGCTTTATGCGGATGAAGCCGCCACATTGGAATTGTCCTATCAGGCTGTTTCCGAAAAGTATGATGAGTACCACAATTTTATGGAAAAACTGATGGATGCTCACACTGCCCTTTTTAATGCGGAAGCAACCAAGCAGCAGGGAGAAGCCATGGCTGAATATGCTGAAGATTTAGTAAAGCTCATGGAAGTTGCCCGCAGAATAAGCGATGGAGACATCGTTCCTGCTTCTGACGAGAAAAAGCTGATGGAATATGATATGGAGCTGTATATGGCTGCTAAAAACATGGCCGTCTTAAGTGAGCGTGAGAAAAAAGAACACGATTCCTTATGGAAAGATGATGAAGAGGATGAACCAAATCCCGATCCTAATGACGTTGCTAACAACGGAGAAGTTAATTTTGACGCTCCCAGCATAGAAGCGCCTCAGGAAGTAATCGCAGCTGCTGTTGAAAGCAGCGCTGCAGAGTAAATTTACTTTTATATGTATCTGTTTAAAAACGGCAGTCCGAAAGGACTGCCGTCTTGCTTTTCATATGGATCTGATTACTGTACTACGCCATTGCCGCCTCTCGTCCACACAATATTCTGACTGATCATCTCATCAATACTCATTCCAATGATTTCAGATGCTCTTGCTTTGACTGACGCTTCATTTTCCGTTCCCAGATTTTTGTATATCTCATAAGCAGGCTTCTTATTTCCGTTTAAATCATACAATCCAAGGGCCAGATTACTTTCCATCTCATGGGCTTCATCTGTCTGCCTGAACAAAATAAACGCATCAATTTCGGGAATGGAAGCTGCCTTTAAGTAACCGTAGGCAATGGATGCTTCCTGTGATTCTGTTCCGAAACTGGAAGTATAACCGATTTCCGCAATGGAAATACTTCTTACCTCCCCATTTGGATTTAAAAATTTATCCTTATGCATGTAATCAATTAAAATATCTATGTTCTGCATGGTGATATAAGGTGTTGTAATACCGCTTTTCACCCATACTGCCGGACCGTTCCATGCATATGGATCATACAGCGGAGAGTTATAGGGATGGAAGGAAAGGCTCCAGTCTATATTCCCCTCCCTGAGCATATAATAATTAAACTGATCCAGATATTCTTTAGCAAGAAAACTTCCGGGATTGGATTTCCTGTTCCATTCCTGATCTATGGAATTGTAAATATAGACATTACCGTTTACTGCTTTCATTTCATTGTAAATAATACGGAATGCTTTCACATAAATATTTACATTCAGATCCAGGGAAGAAGAATTTGTATACCACCATGAAGTTCTGGCATTTACTTCGTTTCCCACGATCCAGTTATCCACCTGTCCACAGCCTGCATGACCGGAATACCGCTGTGCCAGAAAAGCTCCGATGGCTTTCAGATGATCCGTGCCCGCCCTATCTGCTACATTCAGTGCATAACCCGGACAGGAACCCCCTTTAGAAAGAGGATGGATCAGATCCTGTGAATAAAGTCCCTTGCCACCGTTTAAAAGTACCATAGTGACCTGTATTCCGAAATTGTTAAAGCTTCTCAGCGTGGAATCATAGTTTGCAAGGACTGTACCGTCAAAATAATATGTTTGACCATTATATTCAAAAGGGATTGCCCCGGGAACTGACGACGCTGAGCATATTTCGTCCACATCCATATTGTAAACGATCTGCTGAATCCCAAGATCCTGCAGTTCTCCGTTTGAGACTCTGGTAACATCCGGAAGGATTCCCTTGATTCCCACATTCATACGCTCCGATGTCCATAGGGCAATAGCCTCCGGATTTGTAATATAATGCTCGTCACTGACCTGTACCATCCGTCCGTTCTGCTTCACTGCAATTAAGAACTTACGGCTGAGGTTGGACTCTTTTGTATTGTAATTCAGAGGAAAGCTTACAGAAACAGACTTTCCGGCCTTAGCAGATGCTACAACGCTCCCAGTAGGTCCATCCTGATAGACTTCATCCGCATAAACGTAAAATTTGCCGTCATCGCTTGAGGGAACGCTGCCTGCACTGATCTGGCATATTACATCCGTTCCTGAAATCTGGCAGGATTCTATGGCAACAGGACGCCCTTCTGCCTTAACCTGCAGCGGCACAGCGCCGGCCGCCCCCGCTGCCAGAAGTATCAGGGCAATTGCTGCTGCCCACATTGTTATCTTTGGTCTTTTAAGTTTGCTCATATTTCCTCCAAATCACATCTTTTGGTAATCCCTACTCTTTGGTAAGCATCATCATGATCTCATTGCTTCTTGCAATGAACTTGCTCATTGCCTCCGGTTCAAGAGGTGCGTGCTGCAATAGCGCAAGATCATAAAGCTGTTCACAGATCATATTCACATGGTCACCTTCGGTATGCTCCATCACATATTGAACCAGAGGATGGTTTGCATTCAGAACCAGTGTTTCACCTTCCTTGCCGAATCCTCCCATATCCATACCCGGCATGGAGTACATCCTCATCATATCCTGCATTCTCCTGCTTTCTTCGGATAATGTGATCATAGAAGAAATCTTCTTGTTTTTCAATTTTTCCACTTTAATGGTGATCTGATCCTTCTTTAAGGCTTTCTTCATTACTTTTCCGATTGCTTCTGCTGCTTCTTCCAGTTCTTTTTCTGCCTTCTTACTGGTCTTTGCCTTAAAGGTGTCTGTCAGATCCGCATCGATTCTCTGGAATTTGATTCCTTCATTCTTAGCCTCTAACTGGGAAACAAAAGGCTGGTCAATATTATGGGTCAGGATAACGGCATCCATCTTGGCTGCTTTGAACATGTTGATATACTGTCCCTGCTGCTTCTCATCGGTTACATAATAAATAACCTTTTCTTTCTTTTCCTCTTCTTCCCCATCTTCCGTACTCTCTTTGCCGCTTATCACATTGCCTTCTTCGTCTACTACCTCGGCTTTTTCTTCTTCCTGGCTTTCTGCCTCATCAGGATCGATCTTATTTACTTCAAGGCATTCGGGAAGTGTCAGGTATTTACCTTCCAGATTCTTAAAGAGAATATAATCCGTCATCTTTTCGCAGAATTTATCATCCTTCAGGCAGCCGAATTTAATGAAAGGACTGATGTCATCCCAGTACTTATCATACTCTTCCTTCTCTGTTTTGCACATTCCTGCCAGCTTATCTGCCACTTTCTTAGAAATATAATCGGAAATCTTTTTCACAAATCCATCATTCTGCAGCGCGCTTCTTGAAACATTAAGAG
>CAZTKJ010000063.1:0-15510 GCA_964614185.1 uncultured Lachnospiraceae bacterium | reverse complement strand
CCAATGCACCGGAAAGAATTTTTAAGAATGTGGACTTCCCGGCGCCGTTGGCGCCAATCAGACCATAGCAGTTTCCTTCCGTGAATTTGATATTGACATCCTCAAATAACGCTTTTTTGCCTACTCTATAAGTTACATTGTTTGCACTGATCATATTAAAAACCTCTTATTTCCTATATTTTTCGTTCCTTTTACCTACTCATATCATTATACATAAAATGGATTTTTTTGCAATCTGGAATGTTGGCTTACTCACTTTTTACTCACCTCTGATATTATTCCATTCTTTTTTCATGTTTCTTAATATATTATTTATTCCTACTATTGCGGCATCATCGGTAGATATAGTATCAAAAAACAGATTTTGGGGTGTGATCCATTCAATACCATTATCATCTGGTATTAAGTTCCCGGTACGATGATTGTATAGTAATTCTTTCGGCTGATTTGTAAAAAAACGGTCTAATCTGTCTATCAAGTCTTCGTCACGAATGTTAGATTTTATACAGTACAGGCGGTATTGCACAATAAAATCTACTATCCTAGATACTTGTGGAAAAGCGGCGACGTTCCAATCCTCTAAAAGTTGTATAGTTATTTCAGATAAACCTGTTTTATTCATCATTTTTCTTATATCATGGCTGCGTTCCGAGATGTTTCCGAGCATATAATCAGTATCACAGTTGAAAATTTTACATATTTTTTGCAGCTGTTCGATATCGGGCAATCTATGACCATTTTCCCATTTTGATAAAGTGTCTCTACTAATATCAAGCATTTCGCTAAGTTCTTCTTGCGTGTATCCGTATACTGTTTCTCTTTCATATGTTAATCTGTCTGCAAACGCTGACATATTGTCAACCCCCAATCATCATAATTGAATGAAAATGTCAATGGATGCAGACATATTAACATGATATTATGATTTCGTCAAGTTGCAACAGACAATAAATATAATGAAAGGATGTGAAGTAATGAACGCAACGACAAGAAATAATTCTTTTGATAACAGAATCACGCTGACAAGCGATGAATTAGCTCTTTTCATGGGATGCGGAAGAAAAGCGGCGGTAAGTGCAGGAACGGAGGCAGGGGCAAGAGTACAAATAGGGAGGCGCGTTCTCTGGAATGTAAAAAAGATTCAGGAGTATTTAGATGCAATCAGTGTATAAGGCGGTATGAATAGATGGGGCAAGGATACGGAAAGACATACAATAGCATAGCGAGAAGCGGACTTTCTGCAAATGCAAAGGTTGTTTATATGGTTCTTGCCGGATATGCTGACAAAAACCGGGTATGTTATCCTACCCGGAAAACGTTGATACGTGATTGTGCTTTTAGTGAAGAAAGTTTCGACAAGGGCATGAAAGAATTGATAAATGCCGGAATCATAAGTAGGGAGAAAGGGGAAAGAAGTAAAGGGAAATTTCCAAGAACCATTTACACGTTGCATGATACCAGCTAAACAACCGCACCCGATTTTAACGGGTACGGTATCATCCAGCACGGTATTTGACGGGTACGGTGAAACCGGGTACTAACATACCAGTTTTAAACAGACCATATTATAATAAACCAGTATTTAAACACATGAATTTTATTTTTCTTGAAAAACAGAAAAATAAAATGGTCACCTGACAGTGACCGTCTATACTTCCAGATGAAAAAGCGAATTGAACCGAGAACGAACCGAGAGAAACGGAGGAAATCATGAGACAGCTGACACAAAATAAAGTACGTGCCTTAGAAGAATCAAAACCGCAGGAAAAGTATTACATAGGCAAAAAGCGGTATATCCCGGATGAATGCGATCTGCTTTGCAGATTCTTCACACCGCCACCAGATAAAAAAGGATTCTGGGGATGTTTGGCATCTATCGAAGAATCATTATACAGAACCTCAAAAGGCGTATTCTTTACCGTGAAGAAAGGCGAGACAACAGAGGTTGCATTGCTGACAGAAAAAGAGGCTTTCTGCTTCATGGATAAACATGCAGCCGGGATTGACACGGAAACATACAACAAGGTTTTCGGCGAGCCGGAAAAAGGATAGACAGGAGGAAAAGAGGGCATGAAAGGAAAGATTAAAAGGTTATTCACTGATAGACCCTATGGATTTATAGCAGGGAATAACGGGAAAGATTATTTTTTCCATGAATCGGAAATAGTGACGGATGCCCCGGAGATTGAAGTCACAGAGGGGCAGGCAGTAGAGTTTGAAACGGTACGCAACCAACATGACAGGCAAGGGCGACTTTGCGCCGTCCGAGTAATGGTAAAGGAGGCAGAATCATGAAAGGCATTGTTAATACAGTTGACAGTTCTGGATTTATCACCTGTATAGGTGAGGACGGGGAATTTTACCATTCACACGGGCTTTCCTACAAAGAATTATCAGAAAATGAAATAGTTTTGCGCATTGGGGATTCCGTAGAATTTGAGGTAAACGAGAAAATCACCGCACACATAACCAAGATTGAAAGGATAGGTATAAAGGACATGAAAAAGAAAATATTACAGGGCATTGAAAAGATTAAGGGCATGAGGGCAGCTTGCATTGCTGAATGTGAAAAGATTTGCGGTAACGGGGATTTATCGCATGAGGGAAAAATAAACAGGATGAATCAGGCGATTGCATCATTCCGGCAGGAAGCGGACAACATCACAGACGGGCTTGTTTATGATTTAGAGGATGCTATACATATTCTGGATGAACAGGAAAGCCGGATATTCCGGGAAAAGAGGGAAAGCGCCGACTATGCCACCAGATTAAGCAGCACGCTTGAACTTTTGAAAGTATCAGCTGATAGGATGGATAGTAAAGATATCAGGGTGGCGGTAGAACAATTTGCAGATGATCCTATGGCGATAGCTGCCATAAATGGAGTATTGGGATATAAACGCCCCGGACTTGCCCCGGATGATAACAGGGGGAAAAGACAGGCAGTATTGCAGAAAGCCATTAACAGCGTGAAAAGTTCCGCTAGTATGCTGACGGATATAAAATACCAGGAATCGGGATTCCCCGGCAGCTTTGCCGTAAATGGTTTTAACATTTCTGCCCCGGCGTTGGTTATGTTCGATATGGCTTTTGTGGAATCCCTGACAGACGATTGCACTGTAGATCAGAGGGAAGAACCGCAAAAAGAGGAAAACCCGGATTTTGGAATGGACGGGATGCGTAATGCTTTAATGACGCAGCGTTTTAATAACACAGGATTGAATTGAGAGGGGAGCGGTCAGGATGAATATACCAGACAATGAAAAAGTAAAAGTAAAGAAAGATAACAGGGTGTTGATTCTTTCAGGGAGTGAGGCAGAAACTTATTTGCAGATGATCCTATGGCGATAGCTGCCATAAATGGAGTATTGGGATATAAACGCCCCGGACTTGCCCCGGATGATAACAGGGGGAAAAGACAGGCAGTATTGCAGAAAGCCATTAACAGCGTGAAAAGTTCCGCTAGTATGCTGACGGATATAAAATACCAGGAATCGGGATTCCCCGGCAGCTTTGCCGTAAATGGTTTTAACATTTCTGCCCCGGCGTTGGTTATGTTCGATATGGCTTTTGTGGAATCCCTGACAGACGATTGCACTGTAGATCAGAGGGAAGAACCGCAAAAAGAGGAAAACCCGGATTTTGGAATGGACGGGATGCGTAATGCTTTAATGACGCAGCGTTTTAATAACACAGGATTGAATTGAGAGGGGAGCGGTCAGGATGAATATACCAGACAATGAAAAAGTAAAAGTAAAGAAAGATAACAGGGTGTTGATTCTTTCAGGGAGTGAGGCAGAAACTTATTTGCAGATGGGGTATACAGTGTATAGCCTTACAGGAGAAAAGATTGCCACGCCGGAAACATATAAAAGCAGACTGGAAGAGGCGCAGGAGGAAATTAAACGTCTTACTGCAGAACTGGAAACAGTGCGGAGGAAAAACGATATTCTTTCCTCAAAGCTGAAAGCATCCGGGAAATAACTATACAATCAACCAGAAAGCCCCAAATAGGCGTTTTAAATGCTTTGATGGAGAAATTCACGCAAAGAGGATTTAAAACGCCCCACGGGGCTATAACAGAAATAAAGCTACATGCTATATGAACCGTTGAACTCCGAGCGAACGCCGAGAAATTTTTAAAATTATCCCATCGAACCAAGAGCGAACAAAGAGAAACATAAACGGGAGGGATAACGAAATGGGCACACAACAGAGGTTTTACACCATCAGCCAGAAAGAGATTGATTCTATTGTGAGCATGGCAGCAGGAGCCGGGGCAGATGCCGGGATAGCTGCCTACAAAAAAGCAGAACAGAAAGCAAAGGACAACACGATCAGCCGCAACCTGAACAATACCCGGAAGCTGCTAGAGACATACCGCACCTTGAAAAATGACCTGATACATAGCGACTACGAGACGGACGAGGCACAAAAGGAATTGCGCTTTAAGTGCGTAGAGGATTTAATGATTCCGGGGGAATCCCGGCGAATGGATGATTTACTTTCAAAGGAAGCCGCCCGGATGCAGGAAAACGCATGGAGAAAGAGGCAGATAGAAAGAGCCGTTGAACTTTTGAAAGAGGATTGCAGCAGACCAGAACGCCCGGAGGATATGCGGAAATACCGGGTAATCATGGGGCTGTATATTCAGGATGAAAAAATGGGATTTGAGGATTTGGCAGAACAGGAATTTGTAACAGAGCGCACAATACACAGAGATGCAAGGGAGGCTTGCATAATGATTACACCCTACCTATTCGGCATTGATGCGATTGTGGGGGATGCATGAGCCTATAACAAAGCCACAGGGGTAAGAAGCCCCGGTGTAATATTACAGTAACGTTACTTGTAATGTTACACCGAGGCTATTGTCTGCATGAAATACGGTTATGAAATGGCTATTCAGTGTCCGGGGCGGTGTTGGTGCGCTCCATGCGTTCATCAATGGCACGGTTAATAAAAGCGGTTGTGCTTTCACCTGCATTACTAGCGCATTGCTGAATTATTGCTTTTTTGCCTTTTGGCACTCGTACTTTTATTTCGTCATAGTTTGCTTTGGTGTATTTTTCGGCGGCACGTTTTTGAGCAATACTAACTTTTTTCTTTTCCTCCATGTGTGTATACCCCTTTCTTTTAGAATTGCTGATACAAAAATATTTTATCATATTTTGATATATTGGGTACATATACAAAACATACAATAATGGGTACATAGATTTGTATAACTTGCATATTGATATATGGGGTACATAGATATATAATGGGTACATAGAACAAACAAGGAAACAGCCGGGAGAGCCGAAAACCCCCGATACCGAAAGCAATATACCTGTGAGCCATTAGCGATAGTGAGGGCAATAGTCAGGAAGATTCTTCCGGGGCTGCTTCCACCACCCAAAAGAAAGGAGCGCACACAATGACAGACAGGCAGTTAAAGAACCGTATTGAAAAGCTGGATGCGATTGCAGAACAGCAGAAAGCACTTGAAGCACAAGCCGAGGCAATCAGGAACGAAATAAAGGCAGATATGCAGGCAAGGGGAGCGGATGAAGTTTCCGTATTCGGCAGGATTGTCAGGTGGAAAGAGATTGTAAGCAACCGTTTGGACGGTAAAGCATTAAAGGCAGCATTGCCGGAGATTTACAACCAGTACTGCAAGCCTACAAGCAGCCGGAGATTTACGGTTGCATAAAAAGAAAATACCCTTACCGAAGCTGCAACTTTGGTAAGGGCGATACCTAAACAACGAACTTTGAGCGAACGTTAGGTGTGTTTATTCTATACGAAAAATACTCCTGATGCAAGCAGAAATTTTAGCAAAGGAGTATTTTCAGGATGAAGAAAACAGCAAAAACAGTAATTGAAGCGATGTTTAATGAATATTTGGAGAGATACAGTGACGCATGGAGCGAATTAGATCAGGCACAACAGGACGCTTTCAACACTTATCATGATCGCATGGAAGCCGGGGAAGCTGACCCGGAGGATTTAGCAGACGTACAGTATATGGCATTGAAAGCCGGATTTTTCGCAGGATTCAGGAAAGCGGAAGAACTGGCAACGGAAGCAGAAACAGAATAACACAGGCAATGAGGCGGCTATCATGCCGCCTCCGATTGAATAATCCTCATTCCAGCGATTTGTATAAGTATTTGAAGAAATTCACGCAAAGAAGCGTCCAAACGCTCCATGAGGCTATAACGAAGCATAGGAGGCAGAAAAAATGGGAAAAGACATAAGCGGTAAATCTCTTCCTACTGGAATATCACAAAAGCCGGATGGTCGATATATGGGAAGAGTAAAGAAAAATGGCATTACTCACACTGTATATGATAAATCACTGTCTGAACTAAAGAAAAAAATGACAGATTTACGGTACACGTTAGAGCATGGAACCTATGTAAAAAAAGAGAGGATAACCTTTGAAGATTGGTTTAATGAATGGATAGATACATACAAGCGGAATACTGTAAAACAGGGAACCATTGACAGCTACAAAAAGCATTACAGCGCATATATTAAAAAGCCATTAGGGAAAATGCGGCTTTCAGATATCCGGGCTGAGCATATTCAGAGGATGCTAAACAATATGAGTGACTCAGGATATGCGGACGATACAATAACCCTGACCTACTGCACATTATCCGGGGTATTTAAACAGGCTTTTAAAAATGAGCTGATACCTAAGAATCCCTTTTTACTTGTGACTAAACCGAAAGGAAAATCTAAAAAAGAAAGAGTGGTATTCACCAAAGAACAACAGGTGTTATATATGCAGTATGCGGAAAAATCTTATTTGTGTAATCTTCTACAGTTGGCAATCTGTACCGGGATGCGTAACGGTGAATTGTCTGGATTGCTTTGGCAGGATATAGATTTTAAAAAGAGGATTATTCATGTAAGACACACACTTGCTCCTTGTGATGGCGGTGGATGGCGTAACGATACGCCGAAAACGAAAACCTCCTTGCGTGATATTCCTATAATCGGCAAAGCCTACGATATTTTAAAGAGGCAACAAAAGGAATATCGGGCGATAATGGGGAATACGGCTAAAATCGGAAATGATGATTTTGTGTTTTCAGTAGCCGGAGAACCTATCAGCAGGAAAAGGATTACTTTTGAAATAAACAAGATGCTGGAGAACATGGCAGCGGACGGAATCAGCTTTCCATATTTTACGCTACATAGTACCCGGCATACATTTGCCACACGCTGTATTGAAAGCGGGATGGAACCGCAAGTTTTAAAAACTATATTAGGACATGCCACACTTTCAATGACTATGGATTTATATAGTCACGTACTCCCAGATACCAAAGCGGCTGCTATGGAAAAGGTTGCCGGAGCATTTTAAAAGTGATTGTCTATATGAAAATTGCATGATAGAATAAGTGCATGGGAAACCAGAGAGCTAAAGGCGGCTTACCCTCCTGTTTTATCGGAGGGGCTACCCTCCAGACGAAAGAAAGGAGGGATGCCAATGTATGTTACATATCCTGATCTGATTCAGGTTGGAATATTCATTGTCGCCCTTGTGAGTCTGCTATATCAGATTTTCAGGGGAAAGAAATAGCCGCCACTACTGCAATAGTGACGGCTGACTCTATAAAGAGTTTATGCTAACATTTTATTGAGGGTAGGCCGCTTCTCTGGCTTTCCCTGTTTCTATTAAAAATATAACATACTGGATATAATTATGCAAGTTTTCTGTACTCACTTTTTACTCACTTCTCACTACAATCTGATGCAATCAGATACAACGAAAATGTGAAAAACAGGCTTGAAATGCAATCCTATACAATTAGATGAAACAAAGATATCTCAATTTGATATTTACGTCTTCAAAGAGTGCCTTTTTGCCCACTCTATAAGTTACATTGTTTGCACTGATCATTTTGTGACTCCTTATATTTTCTTTGTTAGGCAGAAAGCTTGATAAAACAGGCTTTCCATATGTCATAAATTGCCTACTATATTATACATGAATTCATCAGTTTTTCAAGAGAAACCGGAAATTACTTGTAGAAGGAAGTTTAAAAGACTATAATGAGATTAATATTATCGGACAGGAAAGGATAAGGTATGAAACTAAATTATAAGAGAACTTTTTTTATCGGGTTGGCATTTTTATCTATTTCGGCTTTTTGGCAGATGTATGACAATATTATTCCGTTGATTCTGCAGAATTCCTTTGGAATCGGAGAAACGATCACAGGAGCCATTATGGCAGCGGACAATGTGCTGGCATTATTCCTGCTTCCGATCTTTGGAACCTTATCAGATAAGGTGGATACCAAATTTGGAAAGAGAATGCCCTTTATTACAGGTGGAACCCTGCTTGCAGTTATTTTCCTTATGCTGCTTCCGGTAGCAGACAGAAGCGGAAATTTCGTGTTGTTTGTAACGGCATTGTTCATGCTTCTGGTGTCCATGGGACTATACCGTTCACCGGCAGTGGCGCTGATGCCGGATCTGACGCCAAATAAACTCAGAAGTAAAGGTAATGCGGTTATTAATCTGATGGGTGCAGTAGGCGGTGTATATACACTGATCATGATTAAATTCCTGGTGGGAAAAGGTGACAGGCCCGATTATACACCTCTATTCGCCAGTATAGCAGTGTTAATGATCGTGGCTGTAGGAATTCTCGTCATTACCATTCAGGAAAAGAAAGTGAAGGCGAAAATAGAGGCTGAGGAGAAGGCCTGTGAAAAAGAAAGTGGTATAGAATATGATAACTCTGACAAAGCAGAGGAAGAGCATAAGCAGGCTATGCCCAGGGAAGTAAAGCGAAGCATGATATTTTTGCTTGCCTCCATATTCTTTTGGTTTACGGCATACAATGCTGTTACTACCGCCTTTTCACGTTATACAAAAGTAGTATGGAAAATGGAAGGCGGCGGATTTGCAGATTGTTTAATGGTGGCAACGGTGGCTGCCATCTTAAGTTATATCCCTATTGGCAATATAGCCAGTAAAATAGGACGGAAAAAGACGATCATGGCAGGAGTTGCATTGATGAGCATCTGCTATTTTGCAGCAATTTTTGCAGGAACTTATCATCCTGTGATCAACGTGGCCTTTGCAGCAATCGGAATAGGATGGGCAGCCATTAACGTAAATTCCTATCCAATGATCGTAGAGATGGGACGGGGATGTGATATCGGGAAATTTACAGGAACCTACTATACATTTTCCATGACAGCCCAGATCATTACACCTGTTTTATCCGGCTTTTTACTGGAAAATGTTTCTTACAGGACACTGTTCCCCTATGCATTGGGATTTTCGGCACTGGCATTTCTTACCATGACACAGGTACACCATGGAGATGTCAGACCGGACAAAAAGAAAGATATTCTTGAAAATTTTGACGTAGATGATTAATATGGATTATGGATTTTATTAAATAGAAATAGGCTACAAAGGTGAAAATATGACAGTTTTGTATATCATTTTAATTACAGTAATAATACTTGCAGTCTTGTATCTTCTGGCTATTAAACCAAGACTCAGCAAACGGAGGGAATGGGCGCCTTTTAAGGAAGTTTATTATGCCCATAGAGGACTGCATGACAACAGTTCACAGGCTCCGGAGAATTCCATGTTGGCTTTTCGCAAAGCAGTAAAGGCAGGATATGGGATTGAACTGGATGTACAGCTTACAAAGGACAGGATTCCGGTAGTATTTCATGATTTTACTCTGGAGAGAGCATGCAAAGATTCCAAAAAGGTCTATGAGTACACTTATGAAGAACTGCAGAGGTTTTCCTTATTTGACAGTGAAGAGAAGATTCCCAAACTGGAGGATGTACTGAAAGAAGTTAACGGCAGGGTTCCGCTGATCGTGGAAATCAAGTTAGAATGGATGGACCTTACGGTATGTACAGTTGTAGACAGACTGCTAAGGGAATATAAAGGTCTTTATTGTGTGGAATCTTTTAATCCGCTGGTGCTGACATGGTATCGCAGATATCGTAATGATGTTCTCAGAGGACAGCTTGCAGATGCCTTCTTAAAAACAGGAGAATTTAAAGGAGTACTGTATTTCTTCCTGCAGAATCTTTTGTTGAACTGGATGACCAGACCTGATTTTATTGCCTATAATCATAAGTATGCAGATAATCTGTCAAGAAAACTTTGTCAAAAACTGTATCGGAACACGGCGGCAGCATGGACAATCAAGACGCAGCAAGAACTTGATGATGCTAAAGAATGCTTTGATATTTTCATTTTTGATTCATTTATTCCCAGGAAGAAACGCTGATCATACATACATGATAGGGACAAAATATGAGATATTAGTAAAATAATATAAAAAAGTTTCAAAATGGAAAAAAATTTGTATTATTTTTTACAAAAAAGATGCAATTTCCAATTTAATATGATATAATTGCTTTTAGCAAATATTTCATGCAGGATGATCAATGCAAGGACATGTAATTTTATATACCATGAACGATAATGTTCATGGTATATTCAATTGACTAAAATGTAAACGCTTACAAAACATGTCCGATTCGGAAGGTGTTCTGCAAATATGGTAAAAAGGGAGAGACACTATGGCAAAATGGGTTTATTCTTTCGAAGAAGGCAATGCAGATATGCGCAACCTTCTTGGAGGTAAAGGTGCAAACCTTGCAGAAATGACCAATCTCGGTCTGCCGATTCCGCAGGGATTTACAGTTACCACAGAAGCATGTACCAATTATTATGCAAATGGCAGACAGATTTCAGACGAAATTAAAGAGCAGATTTTTGCAGCGCTTTCTGTTTTGGAAGGCAAGCAGGAGAAAAAGTTCGGCGATACAGAGAATCCGCTTCTTGTATCAGTGCGTTCCGGTGCTAGAGCATCTATGCCGGGTATGATGGATACGATCTTAAATCTGGGTCTTACAGATGTTGCAGTCGAAGGCTTTGCAGCTAAAACCGGCAATCCGAGATTTGCATATGATTCCTATCGGCGGTTTATTCAGATGTTTTCTGACGTAGTTATGGAAATTCCCAAGTCATTTTTTGAAAGAATCTTGGATGATATTAAGGACGGTAAGGGTGTTAAATTCGATACCGATCTGACAGCAGATGATTTAAAGGAAGTAATAGTTCGCTTTAAGGCAGTTTATAAGGATAAAATGGGAGAAGACTTCCCTCAGGATCCCAAGGTACAGTTGATGGAAGCTGTTAAAGCAGTATTCCGTTCATGGGATAATGAAAGAGCAATTGTTTACAGACGTATGAATGATATTCCCAGTGATTGGGGAACAGCAGTTAACGTGCAGGCAATGGTATTTGGAAATATGGGCAATACTTCCGGTACGGGCGTTGCGTTTACACGTAATCCTTCTACAGGTGAGAAGGGCATTTACGGCGAGTATTTGATCAATGCACAGGGTGAAGATGTAGTTGCCGGTATCAGGACTCCACAGCCTATTACAAGACTGGAACAGGATCTGCCTGAGTGCTATAAGCAGTTTATGGAAATTGCAAACAGACTGGAAAACCATTATCGTGATATGCAGGATATGGAATTTACTATTGAGAATGGTAAACTGTTCTTTTTACAGACCAGAAACGGTAAGAGAACTGCTCCGGCTGCATTGCAGATTGCATGTGACCTTGTGGATGAAGGTAAGATCACACCGGAAGAAGCAGTGCTTCGTATAGAAGCTAAGTCTTTAGATCAGCTGCTTCATCCGACCTTTGATGTGGAAGCTTTAAAGGCAGGTACCGTAATCGGACAGGCTCTGCCTGCATCACCGGGAGCTGCTGCAGGTAAAGTTTACTTTACCGCTGAAGAAGCAAAGCAGGCACATGAAGCAGGAGAAAGAGTTATCTTAGTTCGTTTGGAAACATCACCGGAAGATATTGAAGGTATGCATGCTGCAGAAGGTATTCTGACAGTAAGAGGCGGTATGACAAGCCATGCAGCAGTAGTTGCCAGAGGTATGGGAACCTGCTGTGTATCAGGATGCGGTGAGATTTCCATTAATGAAGTTGAGAAAGTCTTCGAACTTGGCGGACACGTATATCATGAAGGAGATTATATTTCCTTAGACGGTTCCACAGGTAAGATTTATGATGGAGATATTCAGACAAAAGAAGCATCCATTAGCGGTAACTTTGAAAGAATTATGGGATGGGCAGATGCTAACCGTAAGTTAAAGGTACGTACCAACGCAGATACACCGGCAGATGCTGCCAATGCAGTGAAGTATGGTGCAGAGGGTATCGGTCTTTGCCGTACAGAGCATATGTTCTTTGATGCAGACAGAATCCCGAAGATCCGTCAGATGATTCTGGCAAGAACTCCTCAGGAAAGAGAAAAAGCTTTGAATGATCTTATTCCTTATCAGAAGGGAGACTTTAAGGGATTATATGAAGTAATGGAAGGAAGACCGGTTACCATCCGTTTCTTAGATCCTCCGTTACATGAGTTTGTTCCCACAGAGAAAGATGATATTGACGATTTGGCAGTTAAAATGATGATGACAGCAGAGCAGGTTCAGGAAATCTGTGATTCCCTGCATGAATTCAATCCTATGATGGGTCACAGAGGATGCCGTCTTGCTGTTACTTATCCGGAAATTGCCAGAATGCAGACCAGAGCCGTTATGGAAGCAGCAATTGAAGTAAAGAACGAGAAAGGCTATGATATCGTTCCTGAAATCATGATTCCGTTGGTAGGAGAAAAGAAAGAGCTTAAATTTGTCAAAGATGTGGTAGTAGAAACAGCAGAAAAAGTTAAGGCAGAAAAGAATTCCGATATTAAGTATCACATCGGAACCATGATCGAAATCCCGAGAGCTGCATTACTTGCTGATGAGATTGCTGAAGAAGCAGAATTCTTCTCCTTCGGTACCAATGATTTGACACAGATGACATTCGGTTTCTCCAGAGATGATGCTGGCAAGTTCCTTGGAGATTATTATAAGAATAAGATCTACGAGTCAGATCCTTTTGCAAAACTGGATCAGAGCGGTGTAGGACAGCTTGTTCAGATGGCTGCTGAAAAAGGCAGAAAGACAAGACCTGAAATTAAACTTGGTATCTGCGGTGAGCATGGCGGAGATCCTTCTTCTGTAGAATTCTGTCACAAAGTAGGACTTACTTATGTATCCTGTTCACCTTACAGAGTTCCTATTGCAAGACTGGCAGCAGCACAGGCAGCCATATCCGAGAAGCAATGAGCCATGCGCAGACAGAAGGATAAAGGCAGAGAGGAGCTTGCTCATCGAAGCATTTAGCCTGATGGATGCATAGGGCGAAGCACGCGACTGACATGAAGCGAAGCGAAATGGAGGTCGGCATGGCGAGGTACCGGAACGATTTGGCGAAAATATAAAGAAATAGTGCAAATTAATGGATTTTGGACTTGAAGGGGTTCACCGGAGCGACTGGTGAACCTCTCTTTTGGCTTTTTTGATATCGCTAATTCTTTTTAGGTGAACCCGGCGGCAATCTGATTCCCGGAGGTTTCCATAGTTTCAAAAAAGAAGTTTATCTCTAAGGGGTTTATTATGGTTAAATATTATACGACAGAGGAATTATTGGAAAAAAATTCTGTTTGGAAACTGATTCTTCGATTGGGGATTCCTGCTATGTTTGGCCAGTTTTTTAATATGCTGTATAGCATGGTTGACCGGATTTTTGTAGGTCGGATTCCGGAGGCGGGCGGAATCGCCCTTGCGAGCATAGGTGTGTGCGCCCCGGCATTGACAGCAGTTACCGCATTTGCGTATATGGTAGGCATTGGCGGTGCTTCCTATATGAGCATCAGTCTGGGGCAGAAAGATTATCAGCGGGCACGGGACATTCTTGGAAATGCATTTTTGCTCCTTATGGGGATTGCGGTTTTTATTACGGCGGCATTATTGATGTTACAACGGCCGGTTTTGTATATGCTGGGATGCAGTGACGCAATGTATCCTTATGCAGAAACATATTTTACCATTTATATTAGTGGCACGGTTGCTTCTTTATGTGGCGTTGGACTGAATCAGTTTCTTTTGGCGCAGGGGTTTGCGAAGAAAGGGATGTTTGCGGTTGCCCTGGGGGCGGTTGTCAATGTGCTTCTTGATCCCCTGCTGATCTTTGTGTGCGGTATGGGGGTTGCAGGGGCTGCTGTTGCTACAGTGATTTCGCAGTGCTGCATGGCTGCTTATGTACTGTTCCAGATATTAGGACGGCAGATGCCTGTTCGTCTTGGGTTTTGCAGATTCCGGAGGGAGTTATCAGCACGGATCATAACCATCGGTTCTATGTCCTTTTTGATCACACTTATGGATAATCTGATCATTATTTTGCTGAATGTGGTACTTCGGAGATACGGCGGGATCAGCCGTGGCGACCAGCTTATAACCTGTGCGGCGGTGGTGCAGAGTTTTATGACAATTGTTGCCTGCCCGGCGCAGGGGATTACATCGGGGTGCGGCACAATTTTCAGTTACAATTATGGCAGGAGAGATTATAGAAGAATCCGGGAAGCATTTATCGGAGTGTTTCTTCTGTGCGGTGTTTATATTGGGTTTCTGGAGATTTGTGTGCAAGCATTTCCACAGATATTTACAGGGTTATTTTTGAGGGATAGCGTCTTGGTGGATCAGGCTTCTTCCGACATCCGGATGTATACGCTGGCACTTTTAGGGGTGGCTGTACAGTATGCACTGGTGGATGGGCTGACGGCTATGGGAAAGGTCAGATATGCTTTTCCGTTGTCCGTATTCCGTAAGATCGTGTATGTGTTCTGCATTTTTTTCCTACCGATGGTATTTGATATTCGGCTTGTTTTTTATGTGGGCAGCATATCGGATGCTGTTGGTGCGTCGTTTAGTTTATTTTTGTTTTTTACTGTGATAAAACCAAAATTGAAAAAGGAATTACAGTAAGAGAGAAATTTATAATGCGAAATATCGAAACCGAGGGGTGATCAAGATTGTTCATTGTGTGAGCTGCATGATGTATGTAATAATACTTATATTTAGTATTATTTTATACCGCAATGCCAAACGGTAGAACGGAGGTATTATAAGCATAAAAGTATATAGTGTCTTGACGAGAAAAAACAGGAATTTGTATCTCTTGAAAATGGAAGCTTTTCAAATCTGTTGCTGTTGTTGAAGCAAATGCTATAGATTTAACGCCAAATGGAGGAAGCTAATAGATTAAATAAATTTATTAATAAGGAGCAGTATCAGGATGCTTTGGATATGGTGTATATTCTGAAAAAATGTATGCCATTCTTGGTATTTGTCAGAAAGATGCTGAAACGGCTGTTGCATACCTACGGTGGCTTCCGTACAGGCAGCGATCTCAGAGAAGTGATATAAGGAATTTTGAGTGTAGAGGGGTTCACCGGAGTGGCTGGTGAGCCTCTCTTTTTGGATACTGTTGATAACGCGGCGATTGGGGATGGAAGTACACAATTTGGCAAAAACTCGGACTTTCGCCCAAATAAACTGTACCCCTTGTCAAGGACATTTTTAAAAGTTTAGCCCCACCCTTTTT
>CAZTKJ010000062.1:0-15551 GCA_964614185.1 uncultured Lachnospiraceae bacterium | reverse complement strand
GTCTGTAACCCCAGCGGGTCAAAGGCTTTCGAGTGCTGTGCATCCGTCTGTGCCGCAATATCCTCCAGGGTGATACCTCCCACACGGCTGATTGTTCCTGTAAAGTAACGGTCTATTACATCCTGTGAAATTCCGATTGCCTCAAAGATCTGACTGCCCTGATACGACTGTATCGTGGATATTCCCATTTTAGATGCAATTTTTACGATACCACTCAGGATCGCATGGTCATAATCATCCATTGCTGCATAATAATCTTTATTTGCAAGCCCCTCTTCCAGCAGCTCCGCTATAGTCGCATGTGCCAGATAGGGATTTACCGCACTTGCACCATATCCCAGCAATGCTGCAAAATGATGGACTTCCCGGGGTTCGCCTGATTCCAGTACAATTGAAAGCGCCGTACATTTCTTCGTCTTTACCAAATGTTTATGCACTGCCGAGACAGCCAGCAGAGACGGAATTGCAACATGGTTCTCGTCTACTCCCCGGTCAGAAAGCACCAGAATATTTGCCCCTTCCCTATATGCCTTATCCACCTCCACGAACAGATGCTCCAGCACCCTGTCCATAGGCGTACTCTTATAAAAGATAATAGGTACGGTCACCACCTTAAATCCGGGTTTTTTGATGGTCTTGATCTTAAGCATATCCAAATCCGTCAGAATAGGGTTATGTATTTTCAAAACCTGACAGTTTTCCGGTCTTTCTTCTAACAGATTACCGTTCTTCCCCACATATACGGTGGTAGAGGTCACTATCTTTTCCCGGATCGCATCAATGGGCGGATTGGTAACCTGGGCAAAAAGCTGTTTAAAATAATAAAATAATGGTTGATATTCTTTAGACAGGACAGCAAGCGGCGTATCCACTCCCATTGCACCGATTTCTTCGCTGCCGTTTAATGCCATGGCACAGATACCGTTCCTGCACTCCTCATATGTATAACCAAATGCCTTTTGCAGACGTCCTCTTTCTACACTGTCAAAAGCAGGAATTTTTTCATTGGGAATCTTCAGTTCGCTTAAGGTAACGAGATTGGCGTCCAGCCACTCTCCATATGCTTCCTTCTTTGCATAGTGCTCTTTCAGCTCCTCATCTCCCAATACCTGTCCCCTCACTGTATCCACTAACAGCATTTTTCCCGGATGGAGACGCTCTTTTTTCAATATATGCTCTGCCGGTACTTCCAACGCTCCCACCTCAGATGAAAGTATAAGCCTGTCATCATCCGTTATATAATATCTGGAAGGGCGAAGACCGTTTCTGTCCAGAACGGCGCCCATGACATCCCCATCCGAAAAAAGAATAGATGCGGGGCCATCCCACGGTTCCATCATAGTTGCATAATACTGATAAAAATCTCTTCCTTCCTGAGAAATCGTGTCGTTATGTGTCCATGGCTCCGGAATCATGATCATAGCCGCCAAAGGCAGTTCCATGCCACTCATTACAAGAAACTCCAATGTATTGTCAAGCATCGCAGAATCGGAGCCGTTTGTATTTACCACAGGAAGCACCTTGGTTAAATCGTCTGAGTTAAAACGCGGGGCACACATGGTTTCCTCACGCGCCAGCATCTTATCAACATTTCCTTTGATCGTATTGATCTCTCCATTATGCACAATAAAACGGTTAGGATGCGCCCTCTCCCAGCTTGGATTCGTATTCGTGGAAAAGCGCGAATGAACGATAGCAATAGCAGAAGCATAATCTTCATCCTGCAGATCCATAAAGAAAGTCCTGAGCTGTCCTACCAGAAACATTCCTTTATAAACAATAGTCCTGCTTGAAAGAGATGGTACATAAGTGTTGTCGTTACTCTGCTCAAATACACGGCGCACCACATATAGCTTACGGTCAAATTCCAGTCCCTTTTCAATCTTCTCGGGTTTTTTTACAAATGCCTGACAGATTACAGGCATACATTCTCTTGCCTTATGTCCTAAAACTTCCGGAGCGGTAGGCACATCCCTCCAGCCCAGGAACTTCATACCTTCTTTTTCTACTATGATCTCAAACATCTTCTTTGCCTGACTCCGCTTTAATTCGTTCTGCGGCAGGAAGAACATGCCTACGCCATATTCGCGCTCTTTGCCAATCTCAATATTGCACTCTTTGCATACTTTAGAAAAGAAGCGATGCGACACCTGCGTCAGAATACCTACGCCATCACCGGTCTTTCCTTCTGCATCCTTACCTGCCCGATGTTCCAGATTCTCTACGATCTTTAAGGCATCTGCTACAATCTGATGGCTCTTTTTTCCTTTTATATTGACGACTGCTCCAATTCCACAGTTATCGTGTTCAAATACCGGCTCATAAAGCCCTTTATTCTTCTGTTGGCACATCATATTTATTATATTACCCTCCTTTTGGCTTAAATCAATATACATTATGCACCCCTGCGCATAAAAAAACGTCAAAGAAGCCTGCTTACGCAAGTTCAATGACGCCTTTGTCAGTTCACTATTCTTACTTAATTTTCACTGACTTCAAATTTAAACCATCTGACAGCATTTGTAAAGTCTTTTTATCCAAATTTTACAGAATTCCTATATATTATAACAGGATGTCTCCACGGAAACCGATCTTCTTCTCGTGTCCGTCCTGTCGATGGCATACAGGCACACACGAATAATCTCTTCCGTTGGCACCAGAGAAATATCCGTCTGCCACGATGTCCCTGTCAACATCTCTTCCACTCGTCTGTCATCTCCTGCCACGATCTCGATTCCATAAAGACAGTCTTCTCCCGTTTCATTCCACTGTACATGCAGGATATTTTTTTCGATAAAAACTTGCATCCCTTCCGGCGGCCTCACTGGCCGTACGGAAATCGTCTCGCTCCACTTTCCCTGACGAGCACGGTCAATCAAACGCACTTTGGCCTCTTTGCCTATATCCCACTCACAAGATATGGACTGTTCGTCCAACACCACAACTCTGCCGTCAGGATATACTATTTGTCTGTACTTCACATGATCAGCTACAAGGACGAATGAAAGCAATCCGTCCTCACCGCATACCAGCTCCTGAATCTCCGGCACCGGAAGAAGCCGCCACAGCACCTGTACCTCTTCTGAGACCCAGCCCTCAATTTCCTCCGTCATGGGTTGAATTTGTATCTTATAGCAGACATTCTCTTTAAGCTTTTCTACATCAATCATTGCCTGCGTCTTACCGCGCATTGAAACTTTAATTTCCCGGCCTGCACCATCCAGACAACTGATCCTGTATCTGTCAGCATAAGGAACCGGCTCCCATTCCAGGGTAATCCCTTCATCCGTGTTATACCCTTCGATTTTTTCCGGCGGCTTCAGATCATATATGTAAAATCTTCCCGAACCCACAGCCGGACCGGATACGTTCGCTGCCTTTCCTCTGACAGATACCTCAATGGTCTGGTTCGGTTCCTGGTTCTCATAGACCACTTCTTTGATATCGGATTCGTAAGTCACAATCTCCCGTCTTATTTCACCTTGCTCATACCACAGCCTTTCCACCTCATACTGCCCTGCCTTCTCCACCTGATCCCAGGCAAGGCAAATCCTTTTCTTTTCACACTGATACCGGATCTTCATATTTGCAGGACGTCTCAGCAGGTAGATTGATGTCTCCTTGCCAAGGGCTGCGCCCTCACTGTTCCATGCATAAATTCTAATCAAATACTCAAAGCCATAAGAGGCCAGATATAAGCTTTCCTCGTCACTGCCTGTAATCTCCCATGCAGTCTCTTTACAGCTTCCTATTACCATTTTCTGGTTTTCCTGCTGTCCGGAAAGTCTTCTTGACACCACCGGACTGTATCCTTGTGCGCCCTTGCAGGCTTTCCACCTGATTATCAATTTTTCATCCTGAAAGAAAACCATCGGTGCATCCGGCGTCTGTGGGTTTTTCTTCTGTTCCTTCTTATTTTCCTTTGGAGCCTTTTTTTCTACAGTATAAGTTCCACCTGATCCCCTAGAGCCTAAGATTCCGCCTAACATCAGGAAAATTCCTGCCCCTTCCCACAGCGACTCCTGAACGCCTGTGATCGCTGTCACAAATGTATTGGCAAGGGCCTCTTTCAGTCCTTTACAAATCAAAAAACTTACCAGCTCATTGATTCCCCATGTGATCCCTGCAATTGTCAGGAATTTTGCTATCTTCTTCATTCCATCTGCCGTATTGATATCTTCAAATACCTGTCCGGTAATGATCTGCTCAGCGGTTTTCTGCACTAAATTTGTTATATTATCTCCAAGAATCTGTAGTAAAGTATCAAAAGTAAACTTATGGTATGTTTCTATATCGGCGCTCAATGACAAACCTTTAAAAGGCAGCGTCACAAAATCATCCCCTCCCTCTTCGGAAAAAGAAGATTCCGATTTGATTCGGATGGTCAGGTCAAAGGTCACCCCTAATTTAACATCATCCATGATAAATTCTTTAGACGTTACTTCCGGAACTGTCTTAAATTTAATGCCATCAAGTATTCTTACTTTGCACTTGCCCTTTCCAACTTCCATCTCCGGCAGTTTAAAATCCATTTTAGGCAGTTTGCTGATTCCACACTCTTCCAAAGACAGACCTTTTTCATCCACAGAAAAACCGACTTGCCCGGTGATGGGAAGATTATCAGGAAATCTGAATGTTCCTTCCATCCTGTTCTTTCCGACAGTGATCTTCACTTCTCCAATCTCTACTGATAAAATTGTGACACAGGTGGATACTGTAAAAACAGTCTTATCTTTTGCCACCTGAATTGTTACCTGGGGACCATACTCTTCTTCCCCCTGTTTCGTATAAAACTTAAGGAAGGCAAGTTCCGCCGCTTCCTTAAGTCTGATTTCAGTCGTAAGTTCTGTTCCTTTGCCGATATCCACAGACAGGGTAAACTCCGGCAGAAAGAATATCTTCGTGTCCAACCGGGCGTGAAAACCTGAGCGGTACACCCTCTGTCCGATTACAGCATCCTGAAGACAATACCAGAGACACCCGTTATACAGTTGAATATCCAGAATCTCCGGCCATTCAAAATCAAAGTATTTCCTGACCATGCTGCTGATGGAGAGCCGCTGCTCTTTTCCAATCGCCAATTCCACAACAGCCGGTTTTCTCTCTGCAAAATAGATCATGGCTGCAATCTTGATCTCCGCAATCTCCGCCTGCCCCCGGAAGTATATCTGCTCTCTTTTTTCTACAGTATTTTCTTGCAAAAAAGATTCCGAAATAACAGAAAACACCACCTGCTCCAATCTCGTATTGGGGATTCCCAGGGGATTCTCCACAGGTTCACCGACTTTGCCTAAAAGTATCACCTTTTTACTTGTCTGATTTTCTTCAAAGGAGATTTCTGCCTGTATCTTTGGCATCGGCAGTTCCGGGAAATCCAACTTCAGATCACCCCCTGCCGAAAACATAAAAGTTTTCTCCCTTGCATTTTTCCGCAGCATGATCTCTATATCCGTCAGGCTTAAAAACTGTAGAAAAACAATCTTATCCCCATGACCTGAAAGAACAATCGCCTGTGCCTTGTCCTGCGGAATATAACCGGATATCCTGCATATTCCATGAATATCCAACACTTCTTTTAAAAAACTGTCGCAAAGCCGCACTTCAATCTGGAAAGTCAATCCCCTGTGTACCGTACCCACCTTACCAAGAAAAGAACTTTCTTCCGTTATGTGAATTTCCTGCTGTGCATTAGCGAGAATCACTGCTGCTGTCACATTGTCCAAGCCTAGGAACCGGTCCGCACCTTTCAAAGATGAAGAGATGTCCGACAACGTAAAATTCTTCAGCTGTGCACCAATCCACCATATATACTCTGGCTCCTGACCTATAAGCTCCGGACTCGTATATTCTGTCTTACCCTTCGTATCCTCATCCATGCCGTTCAAATCAGAGGAGCGTGCCGCAAACTGAATGACTAGAGAGGCTTCCATTATGGATCGAATCCGGTAACTCCCTTCCAGCAAAAAAGTCTGCTCCGTCAAATTCAGGGTGGCATTCATCCCAAATGCTTTTTCAGGCTTCGTATAGTCATCCGGGATGGGAATCGCTTCATAATCACCTGTTCCTGATATGGAATCAATAAAGTCAGGAAGGGCTATGTCCTCTTGTTTCTTTTCAAACTCCAGAGACAGCACTGTGGGAAAATTGGCTTTACCGGAAGACAAGGAAAGCGCCATGCTTGCCCGGTACATCCCCAATACAAATTTCCCCTTTAACACAAAAAGGTATTGTCCGGCTTCTTTTCCCAGATATTCAACATATCCTACGATACTTTCCACTCCGAATTTTCCGGCTCCATATCTTCCATTCCAGTCCTTTGTAAAACAAACGGCCATGCCAAAAGAACCGTCTGAAAGCCGGTACCATACTTCTGCCCTGCCTGCTATGCTCTGGTCTGTCTGAAACCCATGCTTATCTAAATCTTCCGGATATGCAAACTCGCCGCCGAATAATTCGGCGGCTTGTTTAAAATCCATTGTTTGTTCAAAGCAAAGTTCCCCAATAAACCGGTCAGGTCTCCCATCCATGATATCTGCTGCCAGACGGCCCTGCCCATTCTCGCCAATCCGGAAAAACAACAATATCTGTGCGTTCATACTTTGATCCTTTACTTTTGTACACCAGCCTGCATTCCTTGCGGTCTTAGAGTTTCTTAATGTTTTACTTTTGCTCTAACTGCTCCGGCGTCCAAATCTGCATACGCTCCAATACTTTCTGATTGGAAGTATCCCATACATTAATATAGACTTCCTTGATCTGTAAGAATTGAAAATCATCGGAATGGGGATTTTCTCCTTTAATATGGATGCCGATGGCATATTCCATAATCTTGCTGACTTCCGTTTCTGCAGCTTTTTCTCCGGCCTTTTCCACAACTTTCTTATAATGGATGAATGTCTGCATAAATGTCAGTGTTGCCCCTTTGAGTCCCACGATATCCATGGCACTTTCTATAGTTTTTGCACTCACTTTCTCAGGAATCTCTTTACCTTCTGTCTCACTGGTATTATTCTCTATCTTGTAGATTGTCCTGTTGATTTCATCCACCACTTTCGCAACCGTAATGGGCTCGTTTTCGTCTAATGCGGAAGGCATAATCAGAAATTCTGTGGTTTTCTGGTCTTTTTCATTTACTTTTGTTGTTGTCTTTGCCACCATACCTGTCAGGTTCACTCCCAACACCTGCGCCTCTACTGCTGCTTGAACATTTACTGCCATTTTGTTACCTCCTTTGAATTTTAAATTATTTTTAATTTTATGCTGCCTTTCTGTCATACTTCAAAAAGACAGACATATTTTGTCCTACAATACAAGAAATTCCCTCTGTTCTCCCGATTTTGCATTTCCGTATATGACTATGCTTCCTTCCCATTCTTTCCCTGCAAACACCGGTTCCCATGAGGTTTTCTGTGTTTCCTTACATATCTGAATCAGAATCTGCTGTGTTCTCTCCTTTTCTTCGTTCCACAAGCTCCACCTTTTTGAATCATTAGCCAGTTCCGTGACAGAAAAGCTTTTTCCCTTTTTCACCGCCAGAAAAATCCCCTGTGCTTCCCAAGTTTTGGGTTCAAAAGAATAATCTCTGCCTGCCTGGGTCACCCTGAAATGATGACACGCATCCTGAATCTGCGTCCCATAACTACAGGCCGCCTTGTCTATTCCCCGTCGAAAAGAATCCTCGCTTAAGAAAATCTGTCCCTTCGCATAAAAACGGGCCAATCTGCTGCATTCCTCCGGTGGGTATCCCATCTGTTCCGCTCTGACCAGACTTGCTTCATCGATTGTATAGG
Source organism: uncultured Lachnospiraceae bacterium (assembly GCA_964614185.1). GTDB lineage: Bacteria > Bacillota > Clostridia > Lachnospirales > Lachnospiraceae > Suilimivivens. Next base: position 7,761 of record CAZTKJ010000062.1, on the reverse strand, counting down.
GTATTGTAAACAATCCCCTGTCCTGAGCATTAAGTACCACAAAGAACTCCTCCGATACAATCGCCTTAGCAAGCGCCATCTTAATCCGGCACAGGGCAATTCCCGGAATCTTCCGCTCTGTCCCATACAGATTGAACCAAAGGATATCCCGCCCGCAAATACACATCTCAAATCTTTCCTTATTGAAACTTATATTCCTGCGATAGGCCAACCGACATCCTTCCTGCATCTTCCTGCACCGGAACTGTTCCACTGCCCCTCTTGCTCTATCTTCCTCAGGTGGAAGAACTGGAACCAAAGTATGAGCTTCCAGCTCCGTTCCTGCCGCATAAAAAGGTGCATGGACTCTTAGCATGGATACTTCCGCACACAGTTCTCTCTGTCCCAGATATCCCTCTGGCTCAATCACTATTTCCAACCTGTTCCCTTTTCGGATTCTGAAAATACCCTTTTGTCCCATGGGTACATCGTCATCTGTTAAAAATATCCCATCCCCGAAAGGCGCAAGGAAATGTTCTTCTGTGCCTCTGGCAAACCGGAAAGATAATGTTTTCATTCTGATAGACGGAAAATCGGTAATTCTGATATCCATATTGTCAGGGGCAATAAACAAGGTTTCTTTTTGAATATTCCAAAATATTTCTGCCTTGATATAATCTGCGGCATTACTTCTTACATTCTCTTTCTTCTCCCGGGATAGTGATAACCCGCATCTCTCTATTCCCCACTGTGGTTCTTTCGTTCTGCATGGGACAGAAAGCCATCTTCTTGTGAAAGAGTCATACTCATCCAATTCATACCTGATCTGCGCCTCCTGCCAGAACTGTTCTCTTCCACAGATAAGAAACCGGAATTCTCCATCCCATGAGAAAAACCCACCTTCACATTCTTCTAGTTCTCTTTTACCAAAGTACATCTGATTGAAAGAAATTCCCTCCGCCCCTGCTTCCACTCTGCAATCCTGCGGGACAACCACACGAAAACCACATACCGTCACGATTCCTGTCTGATCCATCCTGCCATCACTTATGCGCCATCCCTGCATCTTCCAATGTCTGGTGTAATCCCCCACATTGTCAAGAAAAAGAACTGTTGGTCTTTTCAAAAGACTCTCTACCAGAGAACCCAACACTCTCTGATGGGATTCTGCCGGGTGACGCAGATAAAGAAATGTTCCACCTTGCTCATAAATCTCCAAAGCAGTCATCTCCTGCGCCAGACTTTCGCCTCCATCCGCCAGCCATGCATAAACGGCCTCCTGACCCAGCCTGTATAAGGAAGGCAATATTCTGATAAACGTTCCTAGCTGCTGCATATGCGATCCCCTATATAGAGAGGCAGCTTCTTATTGGTATCCATAAAGGGAATATACTGTTCCCTATACAGACGTTCCAGACGAACATTTCTGCCCAGACCATAGGCGGTTATGATATCACCGAGAGTAGTTCCTAACGCACAGGCCTGAGGATGTCCCTCCACGAAAATATGGATCATCAGCTTTACCGCCGTTCTTCCCCGAAAGCATACGTAGGCCGCTTCCTCCAACGGCTTCGACTGATTCCGGAACCGCCTTACCGCTTCCTCCAATTTAGCATAGCTGTCCGCTGCGGCCAGACAGACATTGTCATAGTAATACATACTTCCATGGTTAAGGTGGTCGCTCTGCTTCCACTGTGCCGGATACAATAATTTCACAAAGGGAGCCTGAAACTGCGCAAAAAGCGTGTCCCATATGCCTGTCCCCATTGCGGCCCGCCCATCCTGCTCAATCTGTGGCGGTTCCACTGTCAGCCTGCCACTTTGCACCATTTCCCACGCAAAAGGTTCAAAGGTGACTGCACCGTCTCTTAAGATGCTGTAGAACATACTGCTGCCACTGCCTGTAAACCCACTCAAGTTCCGGTCCGATACTGTCTCTGACCCTTCCTCCGAAGCCGACCACCTGTCAGCCTCCGGAATATTCTGGTACTGCTCATAATCAAAACACAAACTTATGCCTGCCCGGATATCGCAGGCCCCCTGATCCGGCCTATATCCATACCGGATAGCCAGCATATCCTCCGGTCTTAGCGCCATATCCCCAAAGCTCTCTGACAATTCCTCAAGCTGGGTATAAGATGTACACTCATTCAGCAAAAGATTCTTAAAATCCTGTCCCACAGTCTCATGACAGCCCTCTTTGATGCCAAGGCTCCAAGTTCCGTCCTTCTCCGTTATCTCAAAAGACGTATTATCGTACTTCTCATACTTTTCTGTCAAAATTCGGCTGTGGGTCCGTTCTTCCCGGCAGTAAAATCCATCTTTTGCCACAAAATAATCTCGTGATATTTCCGTAATTCCGGCAGTTGGTCCAAGACTGACCACATTGCCGCACCGGTCTGCATAACGTATTTCCGGTTTTTGTTCATCCTTTGTCTGTATTTGATCTGTCCATCCGTACTGACTCTGCCAGCAGTAATAACCTTTCTCCTGCATCTGTATTATCCATCCCCGTGCTTCAAGATGAGCGCTTCGGATGACGGGACATTCGGTAAGAACAGGAAAGGGCGCTGACCAATAGGAGGCGGTCTCTTCATTCATGCAGGAAACAGACAGCGCATAACAACCCTCCTTCAAATTTAACGTATCTGTGGAAACTGTGTATCTTAAAGCTTCCTGCCTGCTACACTGCAAAGCTCCGCAAATTTCCTGTCCGTCCCGATAGATTCTTGCATATAACGGCAAGGCCGGTTCCTCTGACAGTTTCAGTTCTATCTTATTCTCTTCCTTGACAATCTGCTCCATCGCCGGAGGATTGATTACTATCACCGTAGAAAGTACTGGTCCAAATATCGTAGTTTGGTTCTCATCTACCAGACGAAAACGCATCTGCACTTCTACTGCAATCTTTTCCTCAAAAATAATTCCAACCTGTGCCAGGTCAAATGCAAATACGCCGCTCTCCAGGCTGACTTCGCCCCTTTCCTTCTGCCCTTGCATAAACTTAAATAAAATCCCGGCCACTCTGGTATATTGGTTCAATTCCTTTTGTACGAACTTAACCTGGCCTTCAGACTGCAGCAGAATTTTGTGCATCTTGGGAGGTCTTGTCAATATCCTGACAGGTGTCCCATATTTTTCTCCGTTTTTGACAAGCACATAGGCGTATGACAATTCCTCCAATGTATTTTTATCTACTGTCAATTTCTGATTCGCACTTCCTACAGCAATGACTGTCTTTCCGGAGCGGTCTTTGCTGAGGATCAGTTCATCATTTTTTTGGAGCGTAGGGTAAATACGAATTTCATACTTTCCCTCTTTCTCCTCAATCATAACGCTTTTTAAATTCACCTTCTCATCCCTTCACTTGTCTTTGCGCACTCATCCCTGTTATCGTCTGCCGTAGAGCAGTCCTGCCTTTAAAGCATTGTCATAATCCGCCTGCCATTCTTCCGGAAGGTCTTCACGAACCCAGTCTCTGTTCTTAAACACATCCCCGCTGTCCGAACTATGTACCTTCATACCGTCTGCATACAGCCACTGCTCATAGTCTTCCAGAAACAGCGCATACACTGTATACAGCCTTTCACAGTGTGGAACGACCTGTAAAATCTTGTCTGTTCCGTCTTCTGTCAGCACTTCCTTCCCTTCTCCCAACCGGAAAGCAGGGAAAATCCCATCCGTTGTTGCAACTGCATGTCCATCCGTCACGTATAACGTCCTTCCGCCTGCAAGTTTTATACCGATCACCTGACAATCTTCCTGTACCTGCACTTCTCTGACAGAAACCTGACCGCCACCAGACGTTTTTACCAAATCACCCTTTCGAATATTTTCAACCATTTTCAGGCTGCCGTCTGCCATACGGATTTCCGTTCCCTGCGCAAAACAGTCCAGATAGACATCGATCTCCTGAATAGACTTAGTTCTTCCCGGATCCTCCTTCTCAATCAGTGATGGGATATTCGTAATCATCAGGGTAATGATACGTCTATCGATATCTATAGCGTTGATTGTCAACAGATAGTCCGCCTTTGCATGTACATTCTTTAAATCAAAGCAGTCCGTAAGTTTTGTATCATCCCACAGCTCCTTAAACTCATAAGTAATGACGCTGTCCTCTGCCTTCATAAGCACCGGAGTATCACATGTCACTTCTCTTTTGCCATCCGAAATCATCAGTTTGCAATCTGCTTCCTGCAGTTCAATCCCATCTATCGTAATCCGGCCTGACGAAGGAAAATACATCTGATTCGTACTTCTGCCCGGATAGACATAATCATAATTGCTCTTATCCGAATATTGATAATAACTGACTCTGATCTTATCATGACTTCCTGCCCTGGTGACCTTAGGCGCATTTACTTCAAATACAGCCTTGATATCCTGCACGTCAAAGATATCCAGCGGAATAGTTTGGGATACTGTTTTAACACTTTTACCAATCATCGCCATATCCATCTGTACACTGCACTCATCAAAAATCTCTCTTGGAACGATCATACTGGCAAAAGCTATATCCTGATCAAAACTTACAAACCGATCCTGTGCAACGATTTTTCCAGTCTTATCTACTACCTTCGCATAAAAAGAGTTGAGAATGCTGCTGTCCTTCGATGTCAACTGACAGATCACGCGGTTACTTATGGCATCATGCCGCCCAGCCCATATTACCTCCAAAGCAGCAACATCCTCATTCTCTGTCTGTCCCGACATGCTGGCAGAATAAGCTTTTAATCCGTTGGATGCATTGGTCTGCCCTGCAGATGCGATGCAGCAGTTTGCCTGCGGGAACTGTGTTGTATGCAGCGTGAGTGTTTTTAAAGCTTCATTTTCAAATGTATGCATGTTCATAGTAATATATCCTTTCTTTTATCTTTTGTGGTATAGACTGCCGGATGGATAAATAACGATCACTACTTTATCAATATTTTTTATGTATTATTTATACTGTTATTATAATGTAGCAACGCAAAAGAATCAACAACCCGTTTTAAACAAATGACATAATATTAAAAAAGCTACAGATATCACTCTGTAGCCAAACACCAACTTTTATATTATTATCCGAGTTGAGCACATCACTTTTTACTCAATCAATTTTATCTGTTCTACCAGCACTAACATAAGTATTTTTTCAACGCAAAGCTTGACAGCCTGTATCTGCCTTTTCCAATCTTTTCAATTTCCCCATTATCACACAACTTCTTTAATACACGCTGCAACTGCCTCCGACTGCAGCGAACCTGAAGCATAGCCGTCTCAATCCCCTTTAATTCATATCCTGGACAATTCTTCTGCATATGCAAAAGTACCCTTTCTTCAACAGTTAACGCCGCCCGGTCAATAGATGAAAAAATTTTCAGTTTGTCCGCATAAGATTTAAGCAATACATGCAGAAAACGAATGTCCCGATCAAGCTGCTCCCGATATTCTTCTACAAATAATGCAAGACAAGTTACCGTTGTTTTGGCTTCCGCATAAAAAGGAGACATTCCCTGATTAGAATATTCATAATCTCCGATCCACACCGGACTGTTTAACTGATTAACCGGAGAAATACTGCCATCGTCATGAATTCCATAAATCTGAACGCTTCCTTCAACCAAAAATAAAAGTTTCTTTAACGGTTTTCCCGGTTCAGCAATATATTCGCCCTTTTCGTAGCGGTACCCATGAAAAACGAGATCAGGTGTGTCAAAATATTCCCAAATTTTCTCTTTATTGATCCAATATTCTATCCATTTCACATCATAAATCTCTTTCATAAATTCACCTCGTTTTTATCATTGTGCCATATGGCACAGAAAAACACAATGAAATCTGCTAATATATTTATTATAAAAATAAGGAGGAAAATTATGGAAAACGAAATTTTTAATGAACCTAAAATATCAAAAGCTTATATCCGTCTGTCACTGCCGCTTGTATTTAGCATGGTTGTGACATTGATCTATAATCTGGCAGACACTTTCTTTGTGGCGCAGACCAACGATACAAACATTGTGGCGGGAGTTTCGCTTGGAGCTCCTGTTTTCACATTTCTTATGGCACTTGGCAATATCTTTGGGCAGGGAGGAAGCTCTCTGATCTCGAGGCTATTAGGTCAACAAGATGAACAAAGTGTGCGCCGTACCAGCTCCTTCTGCTTTTATGTGACATTGATCACCGGCATTTTTATGACTGCCATAATGCTGATTTTCCGCGTGCCGCTTCTATATCTGATTGGAGCCAATGCAGAGAGTTTTTCGCATGCATCAGACTACTATATCTTTCTGGCCATAGGAGCGCCGGCGGTCATGTTATCTTTCATTCATTCCAATCTGCTCCGTTCCGAAGGCATGTCAAAGGAATCCATGATAGGAACCATAAGCGGCGCACTGGTAAATATCATTTTAGATCCAATCTTTATTTCTATGCTTGGATGGGGCGCCCGTGGCGCAGCAATTGCATCCGTGATCGGCTACTTGTTCTCAGATACTTTGTTTATTATCATTGTAATAAAGAGAAGTAAAAGACTCTCCTTAAAGCCGCAGGAGATAAAGATCCCATCTGAACATATCACGCAAATCTTCGGAATCGGTATACCGGCAGCAATCTCTAACATCATGCAAAGCATAAGCATTATTTTCGTAAACCAGTTTCTGCTTCCTTTTGGGAATGATAAAATTGCGGCAATGGGCATTGTCCTCAAGGTCAGTATGATCGCCCTGCTCATCTTAACCGGATTTTCATTTGGCGGGCAGCCTCTGTTTGGTTATTACTACGGTTCCGGCAACAAACAACGTCTTTTGGAACTATTCCATTTCTGCATCCGTTTCATCAGTTCAATTGCAGTGATTCTGACAGCGTTAATTTTTTCCGCTGCGCCATTTTTGATGAAATGTTTTATGGATAATGAAGCCATTGTTAAGGACGGAACAATTATGCTCCGTTTTCAAGTCATTACGATGACATTCGTTGGGATCATTCTTCTATTAACGATAATTTTTCAGTCATTTGGAAAAATTACGGGTTCCTTTATATTATCAATCAGCCGGCAGGGCATCATCTTTTTAATCGTTCTTATTATCGCGTATCATACAATCGGCTATATTGGCATTATCGCGTCACAGGCCATTGCAGACACTGTCACAATGGCGATTGCTATCATACTTTTTTATAGACAACTGTATCATGAGTTTCATTAAACAGAGCACTTTGATTGTTTAAAGGTTTGCTATTTCCATGATCAGAGAACTGTCTCAGCATCATTGATTTATAAACAATAGAATCCACGCTTCGCGAACATTCTATTGTCATGAATAAGAAAAGAGCTTTCGAATATCTTAACTCTTCGAAAGCTCTCATAACTACCCTCTGCTTTTTTATTCTTTAAGAGTATCCACCTTTCTTTTCCTTGATTATTTTCTTATTTTCATACATATGGACATCCGCCTGCTGATAAACATCCATCAACATTTCCTTCTCCTGAAGCTTGTCATAAACCGCATAGCCGCTGGCAATACTGATGTTGAAAGGCTGTCCTTTTACAGCATTATAGTCTTCCACAGCCTTGGTAAAACAGATAACCACCTTTTCACAGCGTCCAGCCACATCCTCACCGCACAGGATACCTACGAACTCATCTCCGCCAATCCTGTAGCAGGTTCCCTCCACAGATTCCACTGCCGTCTTGATAATTTCCGTACTGCATACCAGAAGTTCATCCCCCTTCTGATGACCCAGATTGTCGTTTACAAGTTTCAAGTCATTTACATCGAACATAATAATGGCAATTCC
>CAZTKJ010000061.1:0-15723 GCA_964614185.1 uncultured Lachnospiraceae bacterium | reverse complement strand
TTCTCCGCTAAAGCTTGGACAAAGTACAATCAGTATCGGCACCATTACGGTTGCCGCCGACAGTCCCGCAAGACCTGTTCCTATCCCTGCTCCAAGCGCTGCAATAACATACCATATGTATTCCATAGACATCCCTCAATTTTTTCTTGTAATCATTTCAAATCTAATAGATAGTTGAAAAAGACATATGTACATTATGAATAGATTTATGAAAAAGTCAATTAAAGAGGAACGGGAAAAAGGTGCATAAAGTGAAATTTTAGTTTGCCCGCGAGCAACGAGCCAAGAGGCCGTCTTGCGCGGACATTTGGTGACTGCCGCAAGGGTCAATAACCTTGCTGTTTTGCCGCGAGAGGTTGTTGACTTTAGAAGAAAAGAGTCTTAAAATAATTTTTTGGAAGAGATATGGTCTGCTATAGGCCATATCATGTATTTTTTGGAATTTTTCAGAAAAGGAAGTGTGGTTATGGGGAATCTGGGCGAAACCCTGATGGAAGAACTGAACTGTGAGACTGTATTTTCCATAGGTGGCATTGGATTCGCAGAGTCTGTGGTGGTGACCTGGATCATTATGGCAGTGGTAGTGCTGGCGTCCATGCTGCTGACAAGGAATCTGAAAGTGGAAAATCCGGGACGAGGCCAGCTGATGCTGGAATATGTGGTCACATGGCTTCAGGGTATTGGAAAAGGGATCGTTGGTGAAGAGGGTGAACAGTATGCGCAATATCTGACTTCGGTTCTGGTTTATCTTGGTATAGCCAATCTGATCGGTATCCTGGGATTTAAGCCTCCCACAAAGGATCTGAATGTAACAGCGGCGCTGGCAATCATGAGTATTGTTCTGATCGAGGCTGCAGGAATCCGTAAAAAAGGTGCAAAGCGCTGGCTGAAGAGCTTTACGGAACCGGTGGCGCTGGTCACGCCGATCAACATACTGGAGCTGTTTATCAAACCATTGTCACTCTGTATGCGGTTGTTTGGAAACGTACTCGGTGCATATGTAATCATGAAGCTGATCGAAAGCATCTGCAAGGTAGGGCTTCCGGTGGTGTTCAGTCTGTATTTTGATTTGTTTGACGGTCTGATTCAGGCGTATGTGTTTGTATTTCTGACCGGACTGTTTATAAAAGAAGCAATAGAATAAAAAACAACGTCTGTCCGGAGAATGTCAAAAGGCTCTTGGGACATAGACAATATGTAAGGAGAGGAAAATATGTCTACATTAATTGCGATTGGAGCAGGTATTGCAGTATTTACAGGTATTGGAGCAGGTATTGGTATTGGTATTGCCACTTCCAAGGCAGCGGAAGCAGTGGCAAGGCAGCCGGAAGCAGAGAGTAAGATCATGAAGATGCTGGTATTTGGTGCGGCACTGGCAGAGGCAACGGCGATCTATGGTTTTGTTGTGGCGCTTCTGATCATTATCCTTCTTGCATAGAACATAGAGAGAGGCGGATATCAGTATGTTAAGATTAGATATGAATCTGCTCTGGACGGTACTCAATCTTTTGATCTGGTATGGTCTTATCCGTATATTTTTATTTAAGCCAATCAATGCTGTGATCAGCAAACGGGAGGAAGCGATTGCTTCCCGGTATGCGAAGGCAAAGGAACTTCAGGAAGAAGCAGAAGCGGAAAAGAGCAAATGTATAGAAATTCAGGCGCAGATCGAGAAGGAAAAAGCAGCAGTTTTCACAGAAGCGAGAGAAAATGCCCGAAATGAATATGACCGTATTGTGACGGAGGCGGATGTAAAGGCAGCGCAGATCGTGGAAGATTCCAGAAAAGAAGCGCAGCAGGAAAGGGCACGGATCATCGAAAAGGCAGAGAAGGAGATCCGTTCCATGATTATGGAAGCGACAGTGAAGTCCATGCAGTCTTCCCAGAGTGATCATGCGCTTTATGATCAATTTTTAACAAAAGCAGGTGAGATAGATGCAGAATGATAGATATATGGAACAGCTTATGCACATGAAGATAAAGCCGGAGGCACTTCAGACCGCACTGGATATCTTAATGGCAGTTCCTCAGCTTCAGGAAGAACTGGACAATCCCTCTGTCTCCGGAGAAAAGAAGAAAACGATCATACAGAAGATTTTTCCAAAAGATTCCCGTTCCTTTCTTCTGTCTCTTGCAGAAGACGGGGCACTTCAGGCGTTGGAAGGGCTTCTGGAAGAATACAGAGAAAGCTCAAAGGAAGAACATGCGCCGCTGGAATGCGTACTGGAATATGTGACTGCACCGGATGAGCAGCAGTTTGCCGGTATCCGGAGATTTCTAGAGCAGAAGTATCCCGGAAGGACCCTTTCTATTGAACAGAAGGAAAATCCGGATCTTGGAAGCGGCTTTATTCTTCGGGCCGGAATGGAAGAATATGACTGGAGCCAGAGCGGGCGCAAGAAGCTTCTGGAAGAAAGATTAAAAAAGATCGATATCACCGATACAGAGTCCCAGGCCACAGAGAAAGGGATCATCAGCATCCTGAAAGGCAGCCTTGAGGATGTGGATATCAAGAGTCAGGAGATAGGCACTGTAAGCTGGGTTGGAGACGGTATTGCCTATATTGACGGTGTGGATCATGCCATGTACGGTGAGATTCTTGTTTTTGAGAACGGTTTAAGGGGTATGGTACAGGATATCCAAAGAGATGAGATTGGCTGTATCCTTTTTGGAAAAGAGACTGACATCAGCGAGGGATCAAGAGCAGTCCGAACCGGGCGCATGGCAGGTGTCCCGGTGGGAGATGCTTTTATCGGAAGAGTTGTGGATGCACTTGGGGACCCGATTGATGGAAAAGGCCCTATTGAGGCGTCTGATTACCGGAAAGTGGAAGAACCGGCTCCCAGCATTACGGACCGGAAGTCTGTGGATACTCCGCTGGAGACAGGCATCCTTGCCATTGACTCTATGTTCCCTATCGGACGGGGACAGAGAGAGCTGATTATTGGAGACCGGCAGACCGGCAAGACCTCCATTGCCACAGATACGATTCTGAATCAGAAAGGCAAAAATGTCATCTGTGTCTATGTGGCCATTGGACAGAAGGCATCAACTGTTGCCAAGCTGGTTCATACTTTTGAAAAGCACGGTGCCATGGACTATACCATTGTCATATCGGCAACGGCAAGTGATCCTGCGCCGCTTCAATATATTGCGCCTTATTCAGGTACGGCGATGGCAGAGTACTTCATGCACAGAGGACAGGATGTACTGATCGTCTATGATGATTTGTCCAAGCATGCGGTAGCGTATCGTGCTCTGTCCCTGCTCTTGGAGCGTTCGCCGGGACGTGAGGCTTATCCGGGCGATGTGTTCTATCTGCATTCCAGACTTCTGGAGCGTTCCAGCCGCCTGAATGATGAATTGGGAGGCGGTTCCATAACGGCCCTTCCAATTGTTGAGACACAGGCAGGAGATGTGTCCGCGTATATACCAACCAATGTGATCTCCATTACAGATGGTCAGATTTTCTTAGAAAGTGACCTGTTTTTTGCCGGTATGAGACCGGCAGTCAATGTGGGACTTTCCGTATCCCGTGTTGGCGGGGCAGCACAGACAAAGGCCATGAAGAAAGCATCGGGAAGTATCCGTATTGATTTGGCGCAGTATCGGGAGATGGAAGTATTTACCCAGTTCAGTTCTGATCTGGATGATGTGACGAAAGAGCAGCTTCAGTATGGAAAGGGTCTTCTGGAACTGTTAAAACAGCCGTTGTGTGAGCCCATGTCTCTTCATGAGCAGGTGATTACGCTTGTTGCGGCGAATCATCGTATTTTTTTAAAGCTTCGGGTGAACGAGATCAAGCAGTTTCAGCGGGATATGCTGAATTGGATGGATGAGCAGTATCCGGAGCTCGGTGAGGAAATTGAGAGAATGCAGACGATTGATGATATCCTGATAGAGAAGATCGTTACTGCAGCAAAGGAATATAAGGAACAGGTGTTGAAACGGTATGGCAGGTCTTCGTGAAATTAAGAGTCGTATCAAAGGTATCGAGGATACAAAAAAGATTACAAGTGCCATGTACATGATCTCTTCCACGAAGATGAAAAAGGCCAAACAGACACTGGAAGCAACGGAACCGTATTTTTATATACTTCAGTCCACTATAGACAGGATACTCCGGCATGTTCCATCGGATATGGAACATATGTATTTTGGAAATCCGGATGATACGCAGCGTAGAATAGGACTTCTGGTGATTACTGACGACAAGGGACTTGCAGGCTCTTATAATCATAACATTCTGAGGATGGCACAGAATTATCTGAATCAGAAGGAAAATAAGGTGGAACTTTTTGTGGTAGGAGAGCTGGGGCGACAGTATTTTGCAACGAGGCGTATCCAGATACAGGAAAATTTTCAGTATACGGTGCAGAGTCCGACCTTTAACAGAGCGCGCTGGATCAGTGAGATTCTACTGGAGAAGTACCGGTCCGGAGAGATCAACGAGATCCATGTGCTCTATACCCGTATGGAAAACAGTATGCAGAGTGTGGCTGAGGATGAAAGAGTGTTGCCGCTCAGGCGGCTTTCTGCTGTAGAACTTCCTGCGGATGTGTATCATGAGGACTTTTTACTGTTGCCGTCAGCAGAGAAAGCAATTGATACGATCATTCCAAACGCCATAACCGGTTTCATCTATGGTGCGCTGGTGCAGTCATACTGTGCAGCACACAATGCCCGGATGATGGCCATGGAATCAGCGACTAATAATGCGGATGACCTGCTGCGTGAGCTTAGGATCATGTACAACCGCGCAAGACAGGCAACGATCACGCAGGAGATCACGGAAGTGTGTGGCGGCGCGAAAGCGCAGCGATCACGCAAAAAAATGCGGAAAAGTATGTCGGCGCGAAAACGCAGCAGATAAACGAAATGGGAAATAATGTAGAATAACAGGAGAGATATGTGTGATGGAAAAAGGAAAGATCATACAGGTGTCTGGCCCGGTGGTGGATGTATTCTTTGAAAAGGGCAGTCTCCCTCATATAAAAGATGCACTTACGGTCAAAGGTGATGAAAATGAGTATGTAATGGAAGTGGCAAAGCATATGGGAGATCGTGTGGTACGCTGTATCACGTTGTCTGCAAGTGAAGGCCTTTGCCGTGATATGGAAGTGATATGCACCGGATCCGGAATCACGGTGCCGGTGGGAGATAAGATCCTTGGGAGACTTTTTAATGTGCTTGGAAAGACAGTGGATGGAAAAGGAGAGATTGAAGATGCCCCCAAATGGTGCATCCATCGGGATCCGCCTTCTTTTGAGAACCAGAGTCCGGTAGTGGAGATTTTAGAGACCGGTATCAAGGTCATTGATCTTCTTGCACCCTATGCAAAGGGAGGCAAGATCGGTCTGTTCGGCGGTGCCGGAGTGGGAAAGACGGTACTGATCCAGGAACTGATCCGGAATATTGCCACCGAACACGGCGGTTATTCCATATTTACGGGTGTCGGGGAGCGTTCCCGTGAAGGAAATGATCTGTGGAGTGAGATGAAAGAATCCGGCGTACTGGAAAAGACGGCGCTGGTCTTCGGTCAGATGAACGAACCGCCCGGAGCGCGTATGCGTGTGGCCCAGACAGGACTTACCATGGCTGAATATTTCCGTGACGAGATGAATCAGGATGTGCTTCTGTTTATTGATAATATCTTTCGTTTTGTGCAGGCGGGCTCTGAAGTGTCTACACTACTTGGTCGTATGCCTTCAGCCGTGGGCTATCAGCCTACACTTGCAACAGAGATCGGAGAATTGCAGGAGAGGATCGCATCCACTCAGAATGGTTCTGTTACTTCAGTTCAGGCAGTCTATGTGCCGGCGGATGATTTGACGGATCCGGCTCCTGCTACCACATTTGCCCATCTGGATGCCACAACGGTTCTTTCCAGAAAGCTTGTGGAACAGGGAATCTACCCGGCGGTAGACCCACTGGAATCCACTTCCCGTATCCTGGAGGCTGATGTAGTGGGCGAAGAACACTACAAGACTGCGCGAAAAGTACAGGAAATGCTTCAGAAATACAAGGAACTGCAGGATATCATCGCAATCCTCGGCATGGAGGAACTATCGGAGTCTGATAAGAGAATTGTAGGCCGTGCAAGAAAGATTCAGCGTTTTCTGTCCCAGCCGTTCCATGTGGCGGAGAATTTCACCGGCGTTCAGGGGAAATATGTCCCCCTGAAGGATACCATCAGAGGTTTTCAGGCGATTATCTCAGGAGAGATGGACCAGTATCCGGAGGCGGCATTTTTCAATGTAGGAACCATTGAAGAAGTTGTGGAGAAAGCGAAGGCTATAACGCTCTTTGTAGAGGGGTAACGGCGATGGCAGTATTTCATTTGAAAATTATAAGCAGCCGGAGGGTATTTTATGAGGGTCCCTGCTATTGTCTGATCATACCGGCGCTGGATGGGGAACAGGCAATCATGGCGCATCATGACGAGATGATCGTTGCAATCCAGACCGGAGAGATGCGGATGCAGACGGAAGAAAACGGAGATTGGAAGTATGCAACGGTGGGACAGGGATTCTGTCAGGTCGCTCACAACCGAGCCACGCTTCTGGCGGATGAGGTTGAACTGCCGGAGGAATTGGATGCCCGCCGTGCCCAGGAGGCACTGGAAAATGCAAGGGAGAAGATGCGGCAGAAGCAGAGTGCAAGGGAATACCATCTGACTCAGGCTGCTATGGCCAGAGCGCTGGTGAGGCTCAAAGGGGCAGAAAGGTTCTCCGGAGCATCGGACAGACGCCGGAACGGATCCGGAAATATCAGATAAAAGAGTTTGTTTATACGTGCATTGAAATTTTTGAAAAAAATGAAATATAATAAAATGGTAATACGTCATTCAACAGAAAAAGACCTTTATCGGATCATGGAAATCTATGAACATGCCCGGCATTTTATGGCGGAACATGGCAATCCGAATCAGTGGGGACCGACAAATTGGCCGCCGGAAACATTAATCCATTCTGATATTGTTAATGGGAACAGTTATGTATGCATCTGTGATGAAAGAATAGTTGGTACATTTTTCTTTCAATGTGGCAAAGATATTGAACCAACCTACCGTAAGATAGAAGATGGCAGATGGCTGGATGACAGTGCATATGGTGTCATTCATCGTCTGGCAGGCGATGGAACTGTGAAAGGTATTGGAAAATTTTGCATTGACTGGGCATATGGGCAATGCGGGCATTTGCGTATGGATACACATGGGGATAACCAGGTGATGCAGAACATACTTAAAAAGAGCGGCTTTATTTATTGTGGAACAATATATGTGACAGAAGATTGTTATCCGAGGCTGGCATATGAAAAAAGCAGGGTAGCAGATGACTTATAGGAAAGGTGTTAATTGTTATAGTTTTATCTTTTACGAGATTATATCCATATAATCCCTTCTTTGTATGAATATTTTTCTGAACAACATTGACAGTAAGGCATATTTCCATTAGTATTAACATATGAATAATCCAGTGGCAGCACTGATTGGGCTGGTCGAAAGACCCTGGTCCACTGAACAGCGGGGAATTTCCCCGTTATTTTTATATTCCATCAATACTAAGATATGGAGGTAATCTGCTATGCCAGATATCAGTGAAATTCAGAAAATTGTTGTTCCTATCGCACACTTCTATGGAGTAAAGCGATTATATCTGTTTGGCTCATATGCAAAAGGCACGGCGAACGAGAAAAGTGATGTAGATTTACTCGTGGAAAAAGGAAAGCCAATGTCTTTGCTTAAACTTTCAGGGATGCGCCAGATGGTTCAGGAGGCATTGAACCTTTCAGTCGATCTAGTCACCACGGCAGGCATTGAAGATGACTTTAGGAAAGAAATAGCCGGAACGGAGATATTATTGTATGAAGAGTAAAGATATAACTATCCTCAAAAAGATTTTGGATTACTGCAGGCAGATAGAAGAAGCATGTGATATGTTTGATAATGATTACAATACTTTTGTAGGCAATTCGGTTTTTCAAAATGCCTGTTGTATGTGCATTTTGCAAATAGGGGAGTTATGCAAGGTAATATCAGAAGAATTGAGAATGCAGGAGAAAGCTGTTCCATGGAAAGAATGGTGTGGAATTAGGGATGTTTTTGCACATCAATATTCAAATCTGGACTGTCAGGCAGCATGGGATACCATACAGCAGGATCTCCCGGAATTGAAAACAGAAATAGATCGTATCTTAAAGGGAATGACGTAAAATGATTATTGTCGAAAAGTCAAAGAAAACTAATAAGAAACAGCAATTCGCTTTTCATTAATTCCCAAAGTAATATAATGTTCATATAAAGCATCTTTATCATATCCGAAAGCATTTTTTAAATCCGGATATCTGTCTGCATATGCCTCATAATTAAATTCATCGATGGTTCCGGTAAATAGGCGATATGTTACCTGCCCTGTTATCCATGGATTATTAATATCTGTATCTGTCGGGTCCCATTCTCTATATAAAGAATTTTCATCTATTCGAATTGCCTCCGGCTTTCCGAGTTCACCGGCTTCTTCATTATCGGAATATACAACGACTGTGGTTCCCGGTTTGCAGTTATCATAAATCCACTTAGCATCTTTCACAGATATTCTGACACAGCCTAAAGACGCATTTTGTCCCAGCTTATTATATTCTTCCCACTCTAAAGTGTCCGGAGACTCCTCAATATAAGGCACGGAATGAAAGAGGATCTTCCTATTAAAACGTACTGCATATCTGCCATAAGTGCCATCTACCATTTTCCGCCATTCATAATAATCAGAGGTTTGAAATGTACCCTCCGGCGTTTCACGACCTTCCCGCCCACAGGAACAAACAATTGATTTAATCGGTGTCAGGGTACCGGACTCATCCAGCTGTTTAACGGTAATGCAATTTAATGCTCTGTTTACATAAATAACGTAATCCGGTCTTGTATCGACCACAGTATTTTCAGTCTGCACATCCGGCAGATTTGCTGCATTCGCATAACTTCCCATACTCCAAAATAGTAATATACCCAGACATAAGCATACTGTCCGCTTAATTTTATCATATGTATCCTCGTTTCCGTATTAATTTATTCCCGCGTGCAAATCCATAAGCCATTCAAATAACTGATATGGAATTCGCAACGGGAATATTATAACACGCATTGAGTTGGAATTTCAATTCCAAAGATTGATATGTTTATTGTTGAACCCGTTTTGGGTCTTTGATAAGATAAGGAATGAAGAAAGGATTGCTGAATTTGTTGGTCTTTCTGTAGGAGAAGTGAGAAAACTAAAAACAGACCAGAATATGTAAATGGCGTAAATGAGCTGGGAGGTAACACCATGAAGCATAGAATACTTATTATCGAAGATGATATTGTGATACAGACGCAGTTAAAAAACTTATTGACCGGAAATGATTACGAGGCGGGAACTATAAACGATTTTCCGGTTGCTATGGAGCAGGTGAAATCTTTCCGGCCGCATTTAATTCTTTTGGACATAAAACTGCCGGGAAATGATGGATTTTCGGTATGCTCGCAAATCCGCACTTTTTCCAATGTGCCCATTATCTTTGTTACAAGCTGCAATACAGACATGGATGAACTGAACAGTATCATGCTGGGAGGGGATGCATTTGTTACAAAACCGTATAACACGGCAATTCTTTTGGCAAAAGTAGCATCTTTACTAAAAAGGGCATATCCTGTGACGGAGCAGGAGGTATTGTCCTGTCACGGAATCACCCTGCATTTAGAAAGCAGCAAAATAGAGTATGCAGGCCGGCAGGCCGACTTGACCAAAAATGAACTGAAAATATTGTACTATCTGTTCAGGCATGCCGGAACAATTTGTGCCCGCGCTGATATTATTGAGTATTTGTGGGATAACCGGCTTTATGTAGACGATAACGCTTTAAGCGTTAATATAGGCAGGATTCGTGATAAGCTGTCTGTTATTGGAGTGACCGGTTTTATTAAAACAAAGCATCGGCAGGGGTACACCATATGAACAGAAAACTCTATTGGAAACAAAAATTACCGATCATGCTCCTCAATTTTCTCTGTATGATTGGGCTGGCTATATTCCTGCATGTGACCGGCAACAGTTTTGACAGTATCTTTCTCATTTGTCTTATCTGGATCGTTGTTTTGACAGTCCATCTTGTAATGGCTTATTACAGCCGAAAGGCGCAGATGGAAAAGCTGCTGAAACTTGCAGAGCAGTTAGAAGAACGCTATCTGCTTTCCGAGGTCATGGAAAAGCCGGAAGGTGCTGATGACCAGGTGTATTACCGGCTTTTGAAACTGGCAGGAAAATCCATGCTGGAACAGGTTGCCGAAGTCAGGAGAGAACGGATGCAGTACAGGGAATATGTGGAACAATGGGTACATGAGATCAAGACACCGATTACTGCAATGAAACTTCTCTGTGAAAATGTCCATTCATCGGAAACAAAGGAATTACTGATGGAGCTTGAGAAGATAAACTGTTTTACGGAGCAGGCACTTTATTATGCCCGGAGTGAACATACGGAAAAAGATTATTCTGTACGGGAGATCCGCCTGTTTGATGTGATCCACCAGTCAATCGCAGAAAATAAGTATCTGCTTCTGCAAAACGGAGTTGGAATTGACCTGCAGGAAACAGACGATATTGTTTACTCTGATGAAAAATGGTTATGCTTTATTCTTAACCAGCTTATTGTCAATTCCGTCAAATATAAGACTAAGCAGCCGGTATTGAAATTCTATACTGAGTATCAGGGCAATCAGATCATCCTGTGTGTGCAGGATAATGGGATCGGAATAGATATTGGTGATCTGCCGAGAATCTTTGAAAAGGGTTTTACCGGACAAAACGGCAGAAAAGCGGCACATAGCTCCACAGGCATTGGTCTGTACCTGTGTAAACGGCTGTGTGATAAATTAGGAATTGGGATTTGTGCCGATTCTAAGGGCAGCGGCACCATCGTCCGGCTTTCCTTTCATATCAACGACTTTATTCAGCGAGTGCAGGACTAAAACCCTGCACTTCTTACATTTTTGTTAGAACTTTGTAAGAAAACCTGATACAAACAGCAAAAGTTTTCTTTTACAATAAGGACGAGGTGAACATGTTTGGAAGTGGCCTTCCAAACTACTGATTAACGCAATATCGTAGGCAAAGCCTACGATATGCAGGGGGTAAACATGAAAGAAATCCTAAAACTGGAGCATATCCAGAAATATTATG
Organism: uncultured Lachnospiraceae bacterium; assembly: GCA_964614185.1. Classification (GTDB taxonomy): domain Bacteria; phylum Bacillota; class Clostridia; order Lachnospirales; family Lachnospiraceae; genus Suilimivivens. The sequence continues at coordinate 4,507 of CAZTKJ010000061.1, read as the reverse complement.
GAAATCAGGGAAATCTTACAAAAGCAATTAACGACATTAGCTTTTTGGTAAATAACGGGGAATTTGTGGGTATTATGGGAGCCTCCGGCTCCGGCAAGACTACACTTCTCAACTGTATTTCCACGATTGATACCGTCAGCGCAGGACACATCTATTTGGACGGGACTGATGTGACGGAAATAAAAGAGAAAGAACTGGCACGGTTCCGCAGGGAAAATCTGGGTTTTGTTTTTCAGGATTTTAACCTGCTGGACACGTTGACGATTTCAGAAAATATTGCACTGGCACTTACCATTAACAAAGTGCCTGCAGAGCAGATTGACGGTAAAGTATATGAAATAGCGGAAAGCTTTAACATTACGGACATTTTGGATAAATACCCTTATCAGGTGTCCGGCGGTCAGAAGCAGCGCTGCGCCTGTGCCAGAGCTATCATCAATAAGCCGAAACTGATTCTTGCCGATGAGCCTACCGGAGCCTTGGACAGTCATTCGTCACAGATGCTGCTCAGCACCATGCAGGGCATCAATGAGCAGCTTGGCGCTACGATTCTCATGGTGACCCATGATGCTTTTTCCGCCAGTTATGCCAACAGGATTCTGTTTTTACGGGATGGCATGATTTTTACCGAGATTTTGAAGGGCAGTAATTCCCGTAAAGTATTTTTTGAAAAGATACTTGATGTCCTCACAATGTTGGGAGGAGGCCAAAACGATGTATGCTAAACTTTTCAGAAATAACATAAAAAGGGCATTAGAGGACTATATGCTCTATTTCTTTACTCTTGTCATCAGCAGTACGCTGTTCTTTGCCTTTCTTTCCCTGACGAGCCGGTATAACGACATTTTAGGTGGAGACGGCAATTATTCATTGACATTGTTTCAAGACACGATCCGGTATGCTGTACTGGCAATTTCCATCATTTTTGTTACGCTGATCCGCTATATCAACACCTATATGCTGAAACAGCGCAGCCGCGAATTTTCCGTTTATATGATCCTCGGTATGGAGCAAAGGACCATTGCAAAGCAGTTTTTCAGTGAGACTTTTGTTTTTGGTATGGCAGCTGTACTTACAGGCTGTGTTTTGGGGACGGTGCTGTCCGGAATGATGACGGCTTTTGTTTTGAGAACGATTGGAGGTTCAGGGACATTCCGTCTTGGTTTTTATCCGGATACTGTGATTTTGACAATGTTATTCTTTGGCATTGCATTTCTTTTTGTTGGGGCATGGAATATTCGCAGGATTTATAAGATCAGGCTCATAGAGCTGTTGAATGAAAAGAAGGCAAATGAGGGACAGCAGAAAAAGAAAAGCAGCTATCTTGTTTCGCTTATCATTACACTGATATGTTTTGGGATCATCGGTGCAGCCTTGTATCAGTTTTCTCATATAAATGGTATCTTTGCCGGAAATATCCCCAAAGAAATCAGCAACCGCTATCAGGTTGTGGCTATTGTGGCGGCGATTACAGGAATATTTGCCTTATACAATGCCCTTGCCTTTATCATAACCGTAATTCGGCGGCACAGAAAATGGAAAAACCACAATATCAATTCTGTTTTGCTTGGGAATCTGTTCCGGAAGGTATCATCTACTGCAAGGATCCTTTCTATTTCAACGCTGGCAATCACGATTTCGCTTGTGGCTTTTGTGATTCTGCCCATGCTGGCGGAGATAGGGGTGGGGTATCTGGACTATCGGATGCCTTATGACATCATGATATGCAACACTTACTGGTATATTGATGAAATAGACGATATTCCCCCAATCGACTTTTCTTTTGTGGAGGATATCTTGAAAGAGTATGGCGTCACCGTGTCAGAGGAAGTATCCCAGAAAAGCTATTTTGTATGGGAAAGAGATTTTAATACGGTGGATACCAGGGAATACCGGCGTGACCTTCCCAGGCTGGCTATGAGGATTTCAGAGTACAATACCATGCGGGAAATGGCAGGATTTGAACCGGTTCCGTTAGCGGATAACAAGTTCTTTATGCACCTGGATTATGAAATAGACATGGAAAGTATCGCAGAAGGTATCGGCACGGGCACGCGGGAACTTCAGTTAGATGACGGGACACTTCTGACGCTGGCAGATACGCCGGTTACTAACGAACCGCTGGGACAGTATTTATTTAACGCTGACGGGAGCGTGTTGGTGTTCCCTGACGCTGTATGTGACAATCTTCATCTGGCACGTACCTGTTATTATGCTAATACGAAAACTGCAATTCCATATAACCTATGCGATATAATGCGGGAAGAGATTTCAGAGACTTTCCAAAACCGTTATGCGTATTTATTCGATCAATATGAAGCGAAATATTTTGCAGACAGACATTATACCAGTTTTATAGACCCGATCCGTTTTCGGACACAGGAAAATAATGATACGGTTCTGACTGCAACCGGTGTCCGGCTAATGGGTATTTATTCCGGGGTCATCTTTTTTATTATCTGCATGACAGTTTTGGCTTTGCAGGAGACAGCAGATACTATTGACTATCGTATGCAATATCGCACCTTACATCAGATTGGTGTAGACAGGGATGATATTGTAAAGATGGTAAGCAGGCAAAGTTTATATTATTTCTTTACGCCTTGCGTGATTGCATTTATAATTGCATTGATGTTGATTTATTCTTTTGTGGTGAGATATGGGCATAAAGTGTTTACTTATATCGGTAGTATTGGATTTCAGTATGGCGTGATGCTTCCCGGTCTTTTGATTGTACTGATACTTATTTGTTATTACGGTGCAACGATTTATACGATTAGGAGAAATTTGGACAGAACCCTTAACAGCATCAAATAAGGGGAATGACACGCTAAATTGACAGGATGATACGCAAAGGTGGTGGTATTTAGACAGCTTTGATTCTATAATTCAGACAGAAGAACAGAAAGAGAGGTTGTTTAAGATGACTTTTGGAGAAAAATTGAAGGGTCTGCGCAAAGAGAAAGGCTATTCTCAGGAGGAGATGGCAGGGCTTTTGGAGGTGTCACGTCAGGCTGTAAGCAAATGGGAAAGTGACAGGGGAATACCGGAGATAGATAAATTAGTGCAGATCAGCAATATGTTTGGTGTGACATTGGATTATCTGCTGAAAAATGAAAGCTCCAATGAGAATAACCAGAGTGGTGGTTATTATGTAAGCCGGGAGACAATAGACGGGTTTCTTTCCTATAAGCAGCATCAGGCAAAGAACATTGCTATTGGAGTGGGACTGTTTCTTGGTTCTGATATTTTTGGATGCTTTTCCGATTACAGGCAGTTTCTGCTTCCATTATATTGGGGAACTATGGCAGTAGGCGTAGCCATATTAGTATGGACTTTTTTCCAACCTAAGCATTACCGGGAAATCTGCTCAAATCCATTGCTGTTTGACGAGGCAGTAATAAAGTCTTTTCGTGAGGATAGCAGCCGGAACCGGAAAAGATATGCAGGCATAATTGTCTTAGGTGTCCTGCTGTTCTTCTTTGGATCACAATTTATGTTTATGGCAAATGATATTGTGGGCAGCGAAGTGTGCAATGCGCTGAACTGGCTGATATACGCCGCGGGAGCTATGCTTTGGATTATGGCGGGTATGTCAATTCATGCGGAAAATATTATTGCACAGAATGCAGAGTATATTCATAAGAAAAATTCATGCAGTAAGTTTGCATGGATTTATACAGCTCTGCCTGTAGGAATTTTGGCAGTGGGGATAGGGCTTGTCACAAATGCATGGAGTCCGGTTTTTCCGATTCTATTCCTGATTTGTGTATTGATGGTAGCTGTCTGCAAACAATCGATAGAAAAGAGGGAATCCAAATGAAGAAGGTAATATACTTTTTACTGGCAGGTATCCTGTCTGCCATGGCTTTGACCGGATGTGGTGCAGGTCAGGGCGGTGATAAAGGAAATGTACAGGAACTGGCACAGCTTGAAATATATGCAGGTGACGGTCAATTGGTCAGTACGATTTCGGATGAAGAGGTTCTTCGCCAATTTAACAGCTTCTTAAGTTATACAGATATTCCGGCTGATACAGATTCTGAACAGGATGAGTTGGCAAGTGCGGTTGGAAATCTTATCGAAGAATACACGATTGTTATTTATAAAGCGCCGGTTGCTGTTTATAATGACGGAACATTGGAAAAGCTGATGGAGTTGACTGTATATGAAGACTCCAATATCGTTAAAGAGCAGATCGCGCCGGAAAGCATAAAGGCGTATAGTATTCCGAAAGAGTTTTTGGTCTTTTATGGTACGGTATCAGATGAAGATAAAGATTTTATTTTGTCATTGGCTGAAATGAACAAGTGATAATGCAGATACTTGAATTAGCAGGGTGTAAAAGGGCTGTTTAGACGGTCCTTTTTCCAGTTTCGGTATTTTTGCCATTCATTTCACATCACTGCAAATACATTCGGCGTCATTATTATGGCTTAACGGGATAACGGATATTATAATATTTGGTTTAAGGAAGGTGATTCTATGATTAACATTGCTGTCTGCG
>CAZTKJ010000060.1:0-15751 GCA_964614185.1 uncultured Lachnospiraceae bacterium | reverse complement strand
CTGAACACGATTTTCGTTTTAGGAGGTTTGGCGGAATGGTTCGTGCAACGGAGTGCGCACGAATTCTTTTGTGCAATCTGCCATCAAATGGCTGTCATATAGGTCTTTTGACACCGAACCCTATATAAACAAAAAATAAAGAAGGAGAACCAAGATGAGCAAAGAACTTGCAAAAACTTATGATCCCAAAGGGATTGAAGATCGTTTATATCAAAAATGGATGGATAAGAAATATTTTCATGCCGAAGTGGACCATTCCAAAACGCCCTTTACCATTGTGATTCCGCCTCCAAATATTACAGGGCAGCTTCATATGGGACATGCCCTTGACAATACAATGCAGGATATTTTAATTCGTTATAAGAGAATGCAGGGATATAATGCACTGTGGCAGCCGGGTACAGACCATGCCAGCATTGCAACGGAAGTAAAGATCATTGAAAAACTGAAAGAAGAAGGCATTGATAAAGAAGATCTTGGCAGAGAAGGATTCCTTGAGAGAGCATGGGAATGGAAGAAGGAATACGGCGGACGGATCATCAGTCAGTTGAAAAAGCTGGGTTCTTCCTGTGACTGGGACAGAGAACGCTTTACCATGGATGAAGGCTGCAATAAGGCCGTTACGGAAGTGTTCTGCCGGATGCATGAAAAAGGATGGATTTATAAAGGCAGCCGTATTATTAACTGGTGTCCGGTTTGTAATACCTCCATTTCCGATGCGGAAGTGGAATATCAGGAACAGGCAGGTCATTTCTGGCATATTAAATATCCGCTGATAGAAGAGGACGGAAGCGTAAGTACCACACGTTTCCTCGAATTTGCTACTACCAGACCGGAGACTATGTTAGGAGATACTGCAGTGGCAGTTAATCCTGAAGATGACAGATACAGGGATGTTATAGGAAAGAAGCTGATGCTTCCTATTATCAACAGGGAAATACCGGTTGTTGCCGATTCTTATGTAGATATGGAATTTGGTACAGGAGTGGTTAAAATCACGCCGGCCCATGACCCTAATGACTTTGAAGTAGGTAAACGCCATAATCTGCCGGAAGTCAATATCTTGAACGATGATGCCACCATCAATGAAAACGGTGGTAAATTCTGCGGTATGGACCGTTATGAAGCCAGAAAAGCAATTGTAAAAGAACTGGATGAAATGGGTCTTTTAGTGCGTATTGAGGATTATTCCCACAATGTAGGAACACACGACAGATGCAAAACCACAATCGAGCCTATGATCAAGAAGCAGTGGTTCGTTAAGATGGAGGAGTTGATAAAGCCTGCTGTGGAATCCGTGAAATCAGGAGAGATTCAGTTGATTCCCAAAAGGATGGAAAAGACATACTTTAACTGGACGGATAATATCCGCGACTGGTGTATTTCCAGACAGCTCTGGTGGGGACACAGGATTCCGGCCTATTACTGCGACAAGTGCGGGGAGGTTGTAGTTGCAAAAGAAATGCCCGGACAGTGCCCTAAATGCGGACATCAGCAGTTTACCCAGGATCCCGATACTCTGGATACATGGTTTTCTTCTGCGCTCTGGCCTTTTTCCACATTGGGCTGGCCTGATAAAACAGAGGATCTTAACTATTTCTACCCTACGGATGTACTGGTAACGGGATATGATATTATTTTCTTCTGGGTTATCCGTATGATCTTCTCAGGTTATGAGCAGATGAAAGAAAAACCCTTTAAAACAGTATTGTTCCATGGACTTGTGAGAGACTCTCAGGGACGTAAGATGAGTAAATCTTTAGGAAACGGAATTGACCCGTTGGAGATCATTGACAAGTATGGAGCTGATGCTCTCCGTCTCACATTGATTACCGGAAATGCACCGGGTAATGATATGCGTTTTTATTATGAGAGAGTGGAGGCCAGCAGGAACTTTGCCAATAAGATCTGGAATGCATCCCGTTTTATTATGATGAATATGCCCAAAGAAGCCGGAAAGGAACAGGTAGCTTTGGAACCTGTGGATAAGTGGATTTTATCAAAGCTTAATACACTGATCCGGGATGTTACTGAAAACATGGACAGCTTTGAATTGGGAATTGCCGTTCAAAAGGTATATGACTTCATTTGGGATGAATTCTGCGACTGGTATATCGAAATGGTGAAGCCCCGCCTTTACAATTCAGATGATCAGGCAAGCAAGGCAGCAGCATTGTGGACTTTAAAAACCGTATTGATCGATGCACTGAAACTGCTTCATCCTTACATGCCTTTCATTACGGAAGAAATTTTCTGTACTTTGCAGACCGAAGAAGAATCCATCATGGTTTCAAAGTGGCCGGAGTATCAGGAAGAGTGGAAATTTGGAAAAGAAGAAAAAGAGATAGAAATTATTAAGGAGGCAGTAAGGGGGATCAGGAATGTGCGCACGGAAATGAATGTGGCTCCCAGCAGAAAGGCCCAGGTATTCATTGTCAGTGAAGATAAAGATACCGTCAGCGCATTTACGGAAGGAAAGCTTTTCTTTAAGTCTCTTGCATATGCTTCTGAGGTTTCTATACAGAAAAATAAAGATGGCATTGCCAATGATGCCGTATCTGTAGTGATTCCTCATGCTACTCTTTATATTCCTTTTGCAGAACTGGTTGATATTGCACAGGAAGTGGAGCGTCTTACCAAAGAAGAGAAGCGTCTGACGGGCGAAATAGCACGTGTGCAGGGCATGCTTGGCAATGAGAAATTCATGCAAAAAGCACCGGAGGCTAAGATTTCAGAAGAAAAAGCAAAGCTTGAGAAATATACGCAGATGATAGAGCAGGTAAAGGAGAGACTTACCCAGCTGCAGAAATAAGTATGGATGGACAGCGTAATGATTACCTATAAAGAAGCAGAACAGTATATTGCGGATATTCCCCGGTTTGCGGCCAAACATACTCTGGCAGATACCGGCGCTCTTCTTGAGAGGCTGACAGGACAAAACCCGGATAGTAAGATCATTCATATTGCAGGCACAAACGGAAAAGGTTCCGTTTGTGCTTATTTGCGTTCTATTCTCATAGAAAGCGGCGCCAGTGTGGGAGCATTTATTTCTCCCCACCTGGAAACCACAAGGGAGCGGATCACTATTGGAAATGAAATGGTTTCCGAAGAAGAATTTGTAGAAGCTTTTACCCGTGTCAAAGAGATGATCAGCAAAGAAAGTGAGCATCCTTCTTACTTTGAGTATTTATTTCTTATGGCCATGGTCTGCTTTAAGAACCATGGACCGGAGTATATTATTCTGGAAACAGGATTGGGAGGCCGTCTGGACGCTACTAATTCCGTGAAGGATAAAAAGATTTGTGTGATTACCGAAATCGGTTATGATCATATGCAGTATCTTGGTGATACACTAGAAGAAATTGCAGGGGAAAAAGCAGGGATTATGCAGTCCGGGGTGCCGGTGGTATTTGTGGATAAGAGAAGGGAAACAACGAAAATACTGAAAGAATGTGCCGATAAAACTAAAAGTCCCTTGCATATTGTCACAAAAGATGATATTTCAGAGGTGAATATCGATAATAAAACCATTGATTTTTCCTTTCATACTGGTTATTATAATTATGTTGGCTTGTCTCTTAACACAACAGCCTTCTATCAGATAGAAAATGCATCTCTTTCCGTCAAGGCAGCAGAAATTCTGAAAAAAGACGATGAGAGGATCTGCGAAGAGAGTATAAGAAGAGGTCTTAAGGCCATGTACTGGCCGGGCAGGATGGAAGAAGTCTGTCCCGGGATTTATTTGGATGGGGCTCATAATATAGATGGAATAGAAGCATTTTTAAACTCTGTCAGAAGCAGTTTAGGCGGCAGAAGACTTTTACTTTTCGGAGTAGTTTCGGACAAGCAATATGAGAAGATGATTCAGATGATTGCAGAGGCGGACTTGTTTTCCGAGATTGCAGTTACGGTTTTGGAATCGGACAGAAGCGCTTCTCTTGACAGCTTAAGAGAAATTTGGGGGCAATATAAGATTCATTGCAGTTTCCATCAGAATGCAAAAGAGGCATATCATCATCTAATGTCAGACAGGAAAGAAACGGATATCATTTATATTGCCGGCTCATTATATTTGATAGGGCAGATAAAGACCCTGATGAGGAGAAAATCAGATGATTGATTTTGAAGAAGAATTAAAGAAGTTTCACCCCAGTCTTGAAGTGGAAGACGCGGCAGAAGCTATTTACGGTCAGGATTTGACAGACGTAGCTGATATATTGATTCAAATGGTTGAAAAGGTAAAAACAAAATCAGAAACAGAAGAGGAGTAACGGCATGATTTGTTATAATTGCGGATGCCGTTTGTCAGAGCATGATTTTTGTACAGGATGTGGAGCGGATGTTTCCCTTTACAAAAAAGTAATCTTCATGTCTAATTGTTTTTACAATGACGGCCTTGAAAAGGCAACGGTACGGGATCTGTCAGGAGCGATCATAAGCCTTAGGCAGAGTATTAAATTTAATAAGAATAATATTGATGCAAGAAACCTTTTAGGACTTGTATATTTTGAAATGGGTGAAGTGGTATCAGCCTTAAGGGAATGGGTCATCAGTAAGAACCTGCGTCCTAAAAAGAATATTGCTGATGATTATATTGATATGATTCAGAATAATCAGACGAGGCTTGACGGCATTAACCAGACGATCAAGAAATATAATCAGGCGCTGCTTTACTGTTATCAGGACAGTAAGGATCTGGCCGTGATTCAGCTGAAAAAGGTTCTTTCTTATAATCCTAAATATGTAAGGGCACACCAGCTTTTGGCTCTTTTATATATTAATACGGAAGAATGGGAGAAGGCCCAAAGAGAACTGGCCAAGTGTATCCATATTGATACGGGAAATACCGTTACCCTTCGTTATATGAAAGAAGTGGATCATATGCTGATGCCGGAGGAAGGAGCTAAGAATGCACCTAAGAAAAAGAAAGCATCAGACACAGTACTCCGTTATCAAAGCGGTAATGAGACCATTATCCAGCCCATAAACAACGGAGAGAAAAAAGGCGTTTCCTCGCTTCTTAATTTAGGTATCGGTCTTGTGATCGGTATAGGCATTGCCTTTTTCTTAATATTGCCGGCAAGGATCCAAAGTGCTAAAGCAGATATCAATGATGAGCTTAGACGGGTCAGTGAACAGTCTGATGCCAAAACGGCCACTATTGACGAGCAGGGGCAGAAAATACAGAGCTTAACAGATGAAAACCAGCGGCTTACGGAAGAACTGGCAATTCTTGAAGGTACGGACGGTGCATTACAGGCCACAGACGGATTGATGCTGGCAGTGAATGCATATCTGAGCAATCCGGAGGATATTGAAACAATTGCAAAGTATATGGAGGCTTTTGAAACCCAGGAGGATGAGAAACGGACAGAATCCTTTGAGAAGCTTTGGGAAGGTTTCCTTGCCGTAACAAGCCAGCCCCTTTCTGTATATTACTTTAATATGGGCAATAACAGTTATCGGGCAGAAAGCTATGAGGAAGCGATTCCTAATCTGGAGCGCGCTTATCGTTATGATCCAACCAATATAGATGCGCTGTTCTACCTTGGCAATTCTTACAGAGGCATAGGAAATACTGATAAAGCCAAGGAGGTTTATGCACAGGTAATTGATAATTTCCCTAATACGGACAGGGCTAACAGATCTCAAACGTATCTTGCGGAAATTAATAATGAGAATTAAATATATTATAGATAGTAGCAGAAACAGACACAAAAGAGAACATGAAAACATGTTCTCTTTTTTTACTTTATAGGGTTTGGATGTCAAAAGTCCTGTATTCAAATTGATGCTGTCAGATTGCACAAAAGAAATTCGTGCAATCTACGCTTTTTATCAAATTAGACGGTTAGCAGGAAAGGGGGAAAGTCATGGAGGAAGATTTCAAGGTAATTGATAATTATCTGATGATCAAGATGCCGGAAGAGGTGGATCATCATAAATCAGTTTACATAAGTAAAACAGCTGACAGATACATTATGAAAGAAGGAATCGGGAATGTAGTCTTTGATTTTGAAGATACGAAATTCATGGACAGCTCAGGAATTGGAATCATTATAGGCAGGTATAAGAAGATTGCATATTTCGGGGGCAGGGTATTTGCTGTGAATGCAGATACACGGATCAAAAGGACACTGATGATCTGCGGTTTACATAAAGTGATAGAGATCATGGAGTAACAACAGGAATGGAGGAATGAAATGAAAATAGAGAAAGGTACAGAAAAAGGACAGAAAAACAGGAAATGTCTGAGAAATGAAATGAAGATAGAATTTGATGCACTATCGGAAAACGAAGCATTTGCCCGTGTGGCAGTGGCGTCTTTTGTATCTCCCTTAGATCCTACCATGGAGGAAATTTCCGATATCAAGACAGCCGTTTCCGAGGCTGTTACAAATGCGGTTATTCACGGATATGACAGAGGAGAAGGAGAAGAGGGTTATGCGGGAGAAAATAAGATTTATATACACTGCCTGATCTTAAATGATGTGCTGCAGGTGGAAATCACGGATGAAGGAAAAGGGATTGAAAATATTGAACAGGCTATGGAACCGCTTTTTACCACCAAGCCGGATATGGACAGGTCCGGTATGGGCTTTGCCTTTATGGAAGCTTTCATGGATGATCTGGAAGTTATTTCGGAGCCGGGAATCGGAACCACTGTATTGATGAGTAAAAAACTGGGAATTACGCCATGGATCGATCATGAGGAATAGCCTATGACGGAAAACGCAGTACTGATCAAACGGGCACAGGCAGGAGAAAAGGAATCAAGAGAAGTACTGATAGAGCAGAATCTGGGACTGGTACATCATATTGTGAAGCGTTTCTTAAACAGAGGATATGAAGCAGAAGATTTATTTCAGATAGGAGTGATCGGACTGATGAAAGCCATTGATAAGTTCAACACTTCCTTTGAGGTAAAATTTTCTACCTATGCAGTGCCTCTGATAGCAGGAGAGATCAAACGTTTCATCAGGGATGACGGCATGGTTAAGGTGTCCAGGACACTGAAGGAAAACGGAATCAAAATCAAATATGCCAGAGAACGGCTGAATATGAAGCTGAACAGAGATCCAACCCTTGAGGAGGTAGCCGGGGAGACGGGACTGACTACAGAGGAAGTGGTACTTGCCATGGAAGCCAATGTTCAGGTGGAGTCCATATATCAGTCGGTCTATCAAAATGATGGCAATGAAATTTATATGGTGGACCAGCTGGCAGACAAAGGGAGAGATGAACAGGAAAGCATGTTGAACCATCTGGTGATCAGGCAGTTGATCGAGGGACTGCCGGAGACAGAGCAGAAACTTATTATTTTAAGATATTATCAGGATAAGACCCAGACAGAAGTAGCAAAACTGCTGGGAATCAGTCAGGTGCAGGTAAGTCGCATGGAAAAAAAGATTTTGTTGGGATTGCGGGAGAGGATGAATTGATTTACAATAAAATGGCAGAAAACAGAAGAAAAGAGATATAGGATATGAGAAAAGAAGACTATCCATACCTGTATGAAACCCATTTGCACACCAGTGAAAGCAGCAGGTGTGCAGGGAATACCGGAGAAGAAATGGCACGGGCCTGCAAGGAGGCCGGCTATACGGGAATCATAGTGACAGACCATAACTGGTATGGCAACAACTGCATTGACAGGAATCTGCCCTGGGAACAGTGGGTGGAAGCTTTTTGCAAGGGGTATGAGAGTGCCCGCAAATGGGGTGAAGAAAATGACTTTCAGGTCTTTTTTGGTTATGAGGCCTGCTACAGAGGAACGGAATTCCTGATTTACGGTGTAGATAAGAAGTGGTTAAAAGAACACCCTCAGATTAAAGATGCATCTATAGAAGAACAGTACCGGCTGATCCATGCAGCCGGAGGCATGGTAATTCAGGCACATCCCTTTAGAGATGAAGATTATATACCGGAGATACGTCTGTTTCCGGACCAGGTGGATGGTGTAGAGGGGATCAACGCCACTCATTCCAGTCATCTCAGCACCCATCACAATCAGCCTGAGTGGGACAGACAGGCAGTTGCATACAGCTTAGAGAACCAGCTGCCCATAACTGCCGGTTCAGATGTGCATACCACTCTTATTTTTGGAGGAGGGATAGCCTTTAAGAGAAAACTTACGTCAATACAGGATTACTGTAAGGCTGTCTGCTCCGGTGAAGATTATATTCTTACCAATGGAGATACATGGTTTACCAGGGAAGGTGAAGCTTTATGAAACTGTTACATACGGCGGATCTGCATATTGGTAAAGTGATCAATGATTTTTCCATGCTGGAGGACCAGAAATTCATCCTTGAACAGATAAAAGGAATTGCTTATGAGAATCAGGTGGACGGTATCCTGCTTGCAGGTGATATTTATGACAGGGCTATTCCTTCTGCAGAAGCGGTGGTAGTGTTCAGCGATTTTCTGACAGAGCTTTCGCAAAAGGGAATTGCCGTTTATATGGTCAGCGGAAACCACGACTCTCCGGAGAGGATCAGTTTTGGAGAAGGTCTGCTCAGGCAGCAGAAAATAGCTATTGGAGGCCTTTTTAGAGAAGAGCTTCCCATCTTTTCAAAAGAGGATGAATATGGAATCGTGGAAATCGTACTGTTTCCCTTTATTAAGCCTTCATGGGCAGATGAACGGACCATGGGAGCAGCAGTAGGAAAAATACTTAAGAGTTACTGGCAAAAGGAAAATACACAAGCCATTCCAAAGAGGCGGCGGGTGCTGGTTACTCACTACTTTGTAACAGATGCAGGAAAAGAACCGGAATTGTCAGACAGTGAAACAACGATTCATGTAGGAGGCCTTGATAATGTAGAAGCCTCTCTTTTTGATGGATTTGATTATGTTGCCCTTGGGCATATCCATAAGCCTCAGCAGATCAATGGAAGACCTGTTTACTATGCAGGTTCACCGCTGAAATATTCTTTTTCCGAAGTAAATCAGGTGAAATCCGTACAGATCATTTCTCTTAACAGAGATGGCCTTGAAAGTGTGCAGCAATATCCCCTGCGCCCTTTGCATGAGATGCGGAAGGTAGAAGGAACTCTTCAGGAAATCATGGAAAATGCGCTGATGGAAACTGAAGGTAAAAATGACTATATTCAGGCAGTTTTAACAGATACGGAAGAACTGATCGACCCTATCGGTACGCTGCGAAGTGTTTATCCCGGAATCATGCAGATCATCCGTAAAGAAAAGAACGAAGGACCGGAGAGGGAAACCAAAAGCGTCATGGCTAAAAAAAGAAACCCGGTGCAGCTGTTTGAAGAATTCTATATGCTGGTGAGGGGAGAAGAACTGACAGAAGAAAAGCGGAAGCTGATAGAAGAAACAGCCCAAAGGGCAAAAGAGGATTTATGAAACCAATAGAACTGACCCTATGCGGGTGGGGACCTTACAGAGAAAAACAGAAGATTGATTTTACAGGTTTAAAAGACAGAGGTCTTTTTTTGATCACCGGCGCTACGGGAGCAGGAAAGACCACGGTTTTTGATGCCATTATTTATGCCCTGTATGGAAGCATGAGCGGAAGGATGCGGGAAAAAAGCAGCGTACGCAGCGATTTTGCTCATCAGGCTACGCCAACCTATGTAGAGCTTTCCATGGAGCACAACGGAAAAGTATACTTTATTTACAGAAATCCGGAATATCTGCGTCCCAAGAAAAGAAAATCGGGAACCCGGGAGATGACCAAAGAAAAAGAAAATGCTTACCTTACACTGCCGGATGGGAAGAAAGTAGAAGGAAGCCATGAAGTAACCGGAAAGATACAGGAAATCCTGCGGCTGGATGTGGTCCAGTTTAAACAGCTTTCCATGATTGCCCAGGGAGAGTTTACACGTCTTTTAACGGCCCAGTCTTCCGAAAAGTCAAAAATATTCAGAGAAATATTTGGTACGGAGCTGTATGACAGAATGGCCGGTGAGTTAAAGCAGCGCTCTATGGCGTTGTATAAGCAGGTCATGGAGTACCGTCATAAGATGGAAGAGGATATTGACTTGTTTGAGCCGCTGGAAGAATGGAAAGAAGAGTGGGAACTTTTAACGGAAAAAGAAAGCTATTGTTATGAGGAAATCCTTACTTACCTGAAAAAAGTAAAAAAAGAATATGACCACAGACAGAAAGAACTGGAAAAGAAATCGGAAGAAGCCCATCAAAAAATAGAGCAGCTTGCAGTGCTTATTACAGAAGGTGAACAGACGGTAAGCCTGCGTAAACAACTGGAAAGCGAAAGGGAAAAGCAAAAGGAGTATAAGAGTCGGGAACATGAAATGGCGGAAAAAGAAAAGCAGCTTGCAAAAGCTGTGGAAGCTGCTGCTGTAAAAGAATATGAAAAGGAACTGACAGGATGCCGGAAACAAAAGGAAATCCTTTTTAAAAAGCTGGAAGACTTAGAGGCGCAGCTTGGCGATTTGAAGGAACAGAAAGAAGAAAAAGCCTGTTTCTATGGAAAGATCCGGGAACTTACCGAGGCGTATGAAAGAGAAGAAAAGGCCGAAGATTTAAGAAATCAGAAAAAACAGGCAGAAGAACTGTATGACAGACAGCAGCAGGAGCTGCGCAGACTGCAGGAAAAATATCTTAAGACGGAGGCCGTGGAAGAGCAGCTGAAAGATGATTATGAAAGAGCAGACAGAAATTACCGTCATGGTATCGCAGGGATCCTTGCTATGGATTTGGAAGAGGGGATGCCCTGTCCCGTATGCGGTTCCTTAAGTCATCCGCATAAGGCAGCTGTTAAAGAATCGCTGCCTACGGAAGAGGAAGTGGAAAAAAAGAAAAAGGTCTTTGAAAAGAAGAGGGAAGAGCTTTTAGCTATCCACGGGGAAACAGCAGGCTGTCGTGAACGGGGAGAAGGGATCCTTCAGCGAATAAAAGAATGGGACCAAAGTCTTGGAGCTTTGGAGGAGATGAGCGCAAAGCAGGAAGGCTTTGTAAAGGAATATATCAAAGGTAACAGTAAGACTGAATTTGAAGAGCAGAAGAAATCTTATGAAGGGCTGCTTGTAAGCCTTTTGGAAAAGGAAAAAAGGATAGCAGAACTTAAAGAGGAATACGCAGAGGCTCTGGAAAATGATAATAAAGCCAGGGAAAACTTTCATTTCCAGAGAAAGGCCCATGGTTTTGAGAAAGAAGAAGACTATAGGAAGGCTTTCCTTGAAGAAGAAGAGAGAGAGGAGTTGCAGGAAGACACTCAGAAGTATCGCCGGGAGTATTATGCCTGTGAGCATTTGGCCGCCCATTTAGAAGAGGAACTTGCCGGCAGGAAGACTTATGACTTAGAGGAACTTGCCAGGGAACAAAAGCAGGCAAAGGAAGTAAAAGACAGTGTTTACGAGGAACTGACAGGATTTTTGCAGGGAACGACGAATGTGCAGAACCTGTATCGTTCTTTAAAAGACAAGATGGAAAAGATGGAAAAGCTTTCTGCAAAGTATGGAATAGTGAAAGATCTGGATGATGCAGCAAACGGTAATAATAAAAAGCGGCTGGTGTTTGAACAGTATGTGCTGGCATCTTACTTTGATGAGATCTTAAGGGCTGCCAATCTGCGGCTAAAGGTCATGACCGGAGGCAGATATGAGCTGCGGCGGATGGAAAGCGTAGGGGACGGAAGAAGCAAAGACAATTTGGAAATGGAAGCTCTGGACTATTATACGGGAAGATACCGCTCTGTCAAAACTTTGTCAGGAGGAGAAACTTTTAAGGTATCATTGTCACTGGCTCTTGGCATGAGCGATGTAGTGCAGGCTTTCAGCGGAGGAATACAGGTGGATATTCTGTTCATAGATGAGGGATTTGGCTCTCTCGATGGGGAATCTTTGGAACAATCATGCAGAACCCTGAACTCTCTGGTAGAAAAAAACCGGCTGATCGGAATCATATCCCATGTGCCGGAACTTACGGAAAAAATAGAAAACCAGATCAGAATCCATAAAACAACTACTGGCAGTACTATAGAAGTTGTGGTATCGTAAAGAAGTGAAGGGAGATGAGTATATGGACAGGAAATACGATGTGATCATCATAGGAGCAGGGCCGGGAGGAATTTTCTGCGCTTATGAATTGCTTGATAAAAAACCTGATTTAAAGGTATTACTATTGGAAAAGGGACGTTCCATTGAAAAGCGGCACTGCCCTAAAAGAACTACCGGACAGTGTGTAGGATGTAATCCCTGTTCCATTACTACGGGATTTGCAGGGGCAGGAGCTTTTTCAGACGGTAAACTGTCACTTTCTCCTGACGTAGGTGGAAATCTGCCCGGAATCCTGGGATATGACGAAACCATGAAGCTGATCAAAGAATCTGATGATATTTATCTGAAATTCGGGGCGGATACCAATATATATGGTGCGGACAAGCAGGCAGAGATCCGTGAGATCAGAAAAAGAGCAATTGTGGCTAACCTAAAGCTGGTAGAATGCCCCATACGCCATCTGGGTACAGAGGAAGGCTACAAGATCTATGAAAAACTCCAGCATCATTTGCAGGAGAAGGGAGCAGAACTGATCTTCCAGACCATGGTGGAAGAAATTTTAGTTGAAAACGGACGGGCAGTAGGTGTCAGGACAGATAAGGGTGAAAGCTATTATGCAGATGAGATCGTATGTGCCGTAGGAAGAGAAGGCGCCGACTGGTTTAAGAATAAATGTGGGGAGATCGGAATCGAGACTACACCGGGAACGGTGGATATTGGCGTCAGGGTGGAAGTCAGAGATGAAGTTATGCAGTTTTTGAATGAAAACCTGTATGAAGCAAAGCTGATCTACCATACGCCCACTTTTGATGATAAAGTCAGAACTTTCTGTACCAATCCTTCCGGAGAGGTGGCAACGGAATACTACGAGGGAGGTCTGGCAGTGGTAAACGGCCATGCCTATAAATCCTCGGAGTTTAAAACTGATAATACGAATTTTGCCATTCTGGTCAGCAAGAATTTTACCAAACCTTTTAAGACTCCCATTGAATATGGCAAGCAGATTGCCCAACTTTCCAACATGCTTTGCGGAGGCAGGATTCTTGTCCAGACCTTCGGCGATTTCAGAAGAGGCAGAAGGACTACGGAAGAGCGGCTTTGCAGGAATAATCTGATTCCTACTTTAAAAGATGCGGTACCCGGAGACCTTTCTTTAGTATTCCCTCACAGAATCATGGTGGATATTGAAGAGATGATACTGGCTCTTGACAAGATCACTCCGGGAATTGCAGGAGATGAGACGCTGCTTTACGGAGTGGAAGTGAAATTTTATTCTAACAGAGTTGTTGTGAATAAGGATTTTGAAACAAGTATTCAGGGACTGCGGGCCATTGGAGACGGCGCAGGGGTTACCAGAGGACTGCAGCAGGCATCTGCAAACGGTATCAGTGTAGCAAGAAGTATTTTAGGGATATAAAAGTATGAAAAAGAAAACAGCAATTGTGATGCTATTGTTGCTTTTTCTGTTGTCCGGATGTAAAAACAGCAGTGAAAGTACAAAGGTAGTGCTGACTACGGGCTTTGATAAAAATGAAATTTTCCGGATAGAGACCACTTCCTGCACCCTTCCGGAAGTGATGGTTTTCCTTACCAATACACAGAATCAGTATGAAAGTGTCTATGGAAAAGAAATCTGGTCTGTGGACTTAAACGGGGTAACGCTGGAAGAAAATGTAAAAGAAACGGTACTTGCACAGATTGCCCGGATCAAGACTATGAATCTTCTGGCCCAGCAAAACGGTGTGACCCTGGATCAGGAAGAAAAGCAAAAAGCGGCGAAAGCAGCAGAGGAATATTTTGCTTCCCTGAACCAGACAGAGATTGACAGTATGCAGATCAGGGAAGAAGACATTGAAAATCTGTATTTGGAGTATGCTCTTGCGGATAAGGTCTATGAGTATATCATTAAGGATATTAACCCGGAAATCAGCGATGATGAGGCCAGAACCATTACGGTAGAGCATATTCTGTTTAAGACCAGCGTTTTTGACGGAACAGGCAGACGGATCGAGTATTCCGAGAGCGAAAAAAATGAAATCTATCAAAAGGCCGGGCAGGTCCTAAAGCAGGCAAGGGAAGAAGACGGTGATTTTGAAAGACTGATCATGGATTACAGCGAGGATGAGACAGGTACGTACTCTTTTGGCAAAGGGGAAATGGAAGAGGCTTTTGAAGAAGCAGCCTTTAATCTGGAAACAGGGGAAATCAGCGATATTGTAGAAACTTCATACGGTTATCATATCATTAAGTGCATCAGCACCTTCAACAGAGAGGAAACAGATGCCAATAAAGTAAAAATTGTAGAACAGAGGAAGGAAGAGGTTTTTGGTCAGGAATATGAGACCTTTGTAGTATCTCTTACCAGAACTTTGAATGAGGAACTGTGGGAACAGGTATCTTTTATCCACGATGATGATGTAAAAACCACAAGCTTCTTTACGGTTTACAATAATTATTTTGGAGAAACAGATAGTTAATAAAAAATTTATAATTATAAAAACAGCGTATTTACAGTGTTTCAACGAGATTATTAGCACTCGATTAAAATGAGTGCTAATTTTGTCTTGACTTTTTATCTGAGGGGAATTACACTTGTCTTTAGCAAAAGTTATTAGTACTATTTTATTGAAGAAGGAGTGAATATTGTGGCAGAAAAGCACGGAAGTTTATCCATTAACAGTGAAAACATATTTCCTATTATCAAGAAATGGCTGTATTCAGACCATGACATTTTTTACAGGGAGCTGATTTCTAACGGATGTGATGCCATCACAAAGTTAAAGAAACTGGATATGATGGGGGAATATACCCTTCCTGAAGATTACAAAGCCAGGATCCAGGTAGTTGTGAATCCTGAAGACAAGACATTGAAGTTTATTGATAACGGTATTGGTATGACAGCTGACGAGGTAGAAGAATATATCAATCAGATTGCCTTTTCAGGTGCAACGGATTTTATTGAGAAATATAAGGATAAGACCAATGAAGATCAGATCATTGGGCATTTCGGACTTGGATTTTACTCGGCGTTCATGGTGGCAGATGAGGTTCATATCGATACTTTGTCATGGCAGCAGGATGCCAAAGCCGTTCATTGGGAATGTGACGGCGGTACGGAATTCGATATGACCGATGGGGACAGAACAGAAGTAGGAACCACCATTACACTTTTCTTAAATGAGGACGTCCTTGAATTCTGCAACGAATATAAGGCAAAAGAGGTAATTAAAAAATATTGTTCCTTTATGCCCATAGAAATTTATCTTTCCAAAGAAAATACAAAAGATACCCAGACTGTTACGGCAGAAGAGAAGTTAGATACAGATACGGTAGTAGAAGAGATCAAGCCGGAAAAAGAAGAGGATGGGTTAAAATACAAGATTGTAAAAAGGCCGGAGCTTTTAAATGATACGAATCCTCTGTGGATGAAGCATCCCAATGACTGCAGCAAGGAGGATTATCTGGAATTTTACCGCAAGGTATTCCAGGATTACAAAGAGCCTTTATTCTGGATCCATCTGAATATGGACTATCCCTTTAATTTAAAAGGAATCCTGTATTTCCCCAAGATCAATATGGAGTATGAATCCATTGAAGGTGTGATCAAATTATATAATAATCAGGTATTTATTGCGGACAACATCAAAGAAGTTATTCCGGAATTCCTGATGCTCTTAAAAGGTGTGATCGACTGCCCTGACCTGCCTCTTAATGTTTCAAGAAGCGCTCTGCAGAACGATGGATTTGTGAAAAAGATTTCC
>CAZTKJ010000059.1:0-15979 GCA_964614185.1 uncultured Lachnospiraceae bacterium | reverse complement strand
ATTGCCCGAACAAAAGGCGCCATCTTACCGCTAATTAAGTGTAATGTATCCATAGAGGATAGTCCGGCATAAGTATTCACCCCTGTTTCAGGGAAACACTTTTCAAATCCCGCTATGATCGAATCCATGCTAATATGCTGATATCCATGCTGCCTTGCCAGCCGATGAGAAATTGTACTTTTTCCGGCTCTTGGAACACCTGCAATAATAATATTATTTTTCATCTTATAATTTCTCCAAATTCAGTTTTTTCCTTTATTCTTCTTACTGTGTTTTTTCACGCTGACAAACGGAATCTTACAGTTTTTTAGTAAAGCAGATAATTCTGTTTGCTTCCGTAAAATTCATAGCCTTGTGGAATCGGAAGCTATTGTCATTGTGGATTTCACAATCGCTGGCAAATTCTTTGCACCCTCTGTCTTTTGCCCACATCTCACACTTATTTAGCAGCTCTTTGGCATATCCTCTGTTGCGACAGTTTTCCATAACAAAAATTCCTTCTAAGTACCCAACAGGAGTAGTCTCGGTCCCTTCCACATAATCATACCGCAGTTGACACTGTGCAAAACCCACAGGAACATCGTTTTCGTATTTCAGAAATATTTGCGCATGATCTTTGGAAAGAATCTCTGAAAACTCATTGGCTAAATCCTCAACAGAGTTGTCTTTCCACAGTAAGACTGCTAAATCAGCTATTACCCTTATATCACTTTTTGAGGCCTTACGTATCATCTTTCTTCCTCCAAATCTTGATTTCCTGTTTTATTTAACCCTATGATAAACCGAAAGTTATTGAATTCTTTTATGATACTTCCAAAATTCGATTGTTTCTTGTAAATCTGCCTCATCATCAAATAACTCCAATGCTTTTCCCACTTCAATAGCAAAATCTACGTATGCATTTGCCCTTGCAGTAATTATATTTTTATCGCTGACACAATCAAACTCACTGGAATGTACTGAAGAAACTTCTTTCAAAATCCCGGCTTTATCCAAAATATTTACACCTGCACAAATTCCTGCAATGACAACTTTTTGATCATATAATTTTTCAGCATATCTAAAACATTCTTATGATCAATATTAGATATATCTCCACCAGGTATGATAAAGCTTCTGATTTCTGAACACTCTATTTCATCAATTGAAATATCGCAATTAATGGAGTATCCTTCCATGGCTCGAATTGTTTTTCTGCCAACAGCACATAGCAGCATTTCGCTATTTGTACATTTCAAAAAATAATTTAAAATAACGATCTCATAAATACAACAATCATCATATAAAAGAATAACATCCTTCATTTTCGTATTCCTTTCTCTGTAAAGATTCTTTTTAAAACTCTTTCTGCCTAAAAACAGATTCTCTTATCTTTGAAAATTGTACCAGATATCAATTTCATCCTCATCAGGCGCTTCAAACATACATAACAACTTTCCTAATAAGCCTTCATCAACAAAAAAATCCGAACCGCCATTCCCTTCTAAAATCCTATTATTACGCTCTTCGATATTTCTTTGCCATAAAGCATCGTCAATGTCAATATAATGCCATTCATATGGAACATCACAAGATGTCAGGAATTCAGATATTTCACGCCTGTTTTCTCTTGTCCAAAATCCCCAGTCTAATATAACATTTGCTCCTGCTTTCACTATTTCTGCGGCCTTTTTCCTTAAGTATCGATTCACCCTTTCCGCAAAAACATTATAAAATTCGCCTTGTTCATTATGAATCAGTTCATATGTTACTTCATCCGTTGACAATATGACCGCATTGTATTTTTCTTTTAAATGTCTTGCATAATATGTTTTTCCACTACATATCTTCCCACAAATCAAAATAACTTTTTCCATTTTTCCCTCCAAGTTTAAAGTTATCGGGTCAGGCAGTAAATCATAATTGCCTGTTGAACCTCCAAAAGATGCTTCTTAAACTCATACCCAACAAAGTATTTTGACGCAATTACTTCTTCAGAAACTTCTTCTCCACGATAAAACGGTGGACAGGGGTTTAGGATTGCACCAACATTTGCCATTTCCATTACAGCAGATGTGACCTGGCACTCCCCAAAATCTGCAAGAACACTTGCAGGCAAAGAATCAGTACACACAATATCTTTTCCAACCACTGCATCACAAATATTATTATAAGCTGTCAAACCATCAATTTCATAACCTTTGCCACAGCATTGTTCCAAACTAAATCCCATGACTTCAGAAGCTTCTTTCCATGCCAGTCCGATATTCCCTCCTTTACCAACAAACAGAAATTTATCCTTTGCAAAGTCCTTTCTTATTTTAGACAAAGCATACATATCTGTTAAAATTTCGCAAGGATGATTTAAATCTGTCATAGCATTAATAACAGGCACACTTAAATAAACGCACATTTTCTCCAACAGCTGAATGTCCTTATGCCGCACGATAACCAAATCGGCCCAGTTATTTAAATATCCGCACACATCTCTTAAATCTTCCTTCTTGTCCAAAGTTTCCATTGGAAAAAGAATCGGCTGACCTCCTAACAGATAAACTCCTTTCTCAAATGTTACCCTTGTCCGAATACTGGAATTAGGGAAAAACAAAACAACGCTTTTTCCTTTTAGAGAACTTTGATATTTTCCTTTCCTTACTTCATCAGTCAATGTGAAGATATCATAAATATCATTTACATCATAATCAGTCAGTCTAATGAAACTTTTCATATACAATTGCCTCCACAGATTTGTTTTTAACAAGAACATCATTTCAAAAAGGGAGCAGCAAATGCTCCCTTTTCCCACGCTTGTTTGTCCTTTTTCTTACTCGAAAATTTATATGCTTCGCTCCCGCTTGTTCGTTTTTTTCTTACTCGAAAATTTATATGCTTCGCATATACGCGGTCTTACGCCGCGCCTCTAATTTTCTCGTTAAACCATCCACCGAAAACAAATGCTCGCTTCGCTCCCGCTTGTTTTCGGTGAATGGTTTATATGGCAACCGGAATATTTTGTATTTGTTCTCCGGTTATATAATTATCAACACGCACATCATTACGGGTAAACTGATAAAAATCTTTTACTTCCGGATTTAGCCAGAAGGTAGGGGCTTCATACTGCGGTCTCTCAATCAGTTCCTTAATAACAGAGACATGCCTGTCATAAATATGCGCGTCCGCAATAACATGTACTAATTCTCCGACACGCATGTCACATACTTGAGCCAACATGTGCACTAATACGGCATACTGCACTACATTCCAGTTATTGGCTGCCAGAACATCCTGTGAACGCTGATTTAAAATAGCATTGAGTATCAGTTTCTCTTCTCCTTTTTTCTGTGTAACATTAAATGTCATACTATAAGCACACGGGTAGAGATTCATTTCATGAAGATCCTGATGGACATAAATGTTAGTCATGATACGTCTGCTGAAGGGATTATTTTTCAGATCGTATATGACTCTGTCTACCTGATCCATCATGCCTTCCTTATATTGATGCTTAACGCCCATCTGATATCCATATGCTTTACCGATGGAACCATCTTCATCTGCCCATTCATCCCATATATGACTGTGAAGGTCATGAATATTATTGGATTTTTGCTGCCAGATCCAAAGCATTTCGTCTGTTGCGCTTTTTAATGCTGTTCTCCGCAGTGTCAAAATAGGAAACTCTTTAGACAGATCATATCGGTTCACCACACCAAATTTCTTTATGGTATAAGCCGGTGTTCCGTCTTCCCAGTGGGGTCTCACTTTTTCACCCTCCGTACTTGTCCCACTCTCCAGGATTTCTTTACACATATTCACAAATATCCTATCTGCCATGCTCATATAAATATCCATACCTTTCCGCAGTCTGCAACCTATGACTGCGCAGTTCTCTAATTGCCCAAAGACACTTACCAATATTTTTTTATGGCGTCCATTTATCGCAAAGGGAATTGATCTGATCTGCAAATTTAGCCAAATCCTTATTTGCCATTCCTTCATTTTTATGAATAACAGCAATAAGTCTATGCCCTGCTGCCAAAAGTCTCGTAAATACATCGGAAACTGTTTTGGCTTTTTTCTTAATGGGAATGGGCACTGCCTCATACTCAAGCTTGCCGGAAAGAAGATTAAATTCTGTGCCGCTATAAGGCGCATATGCCTTAATGCCATGCTCCGTCTGTAAGCACTCCACAAAGGATTTACAGACAGAATCTTCCCCATGCACGACAAATACTTTTCTGGGTTTTTCCCGGAAGCCTTCCAGCCATTCAAGCAAACCGTTTTTATCTGCGTGTCCTGATAATCCTACTAAAGTCTTTATTTCTGCCCTTACTTCAATAGGTTCTCCAAAGAGCTTAACTTCATCTATGCCTTCTATCAATGTTCTTCCCAGTGTTCCCACTGCCTGATAGCCTACAAACAATATGGTACATTCCTGTCTCCAGAGATTGTGCTTCAAATGATGTCTGATACGGCCTGCCTCGCACATACCGGACGCTGAAATGATAACTTTAGGCATGTTTTCAAAGTTAATAGCCTTTGATTCTTCACTTGTAATAGACAGTCTCAAATTAGGGAAAGAAATAGGATTGATTCCTTTTCTTACCAGTTCCATTGCTTTTTCATCAAAACAATTTGTTTCATTTTTGTGGAAAATGCCTGTTGCTTCCACTGCCAAAGGACTATCCACATAAACAGGGAAATTATCATGTCCCTGAATCAGCTTATCTTCTTTGATTTTACGGATAAAATATAAAATCTCCTGTGTTCTTCCTACTGCAAAAGAAGGAATAACGACATTTCCTCCTCTGTCAAAGGTTTTTTGCAGGATTTTTGCAAGCTCACCCACATAATCCGGAGTTTCTTCCGCATGCAGACGGTTTCCATAAGTAGACTCCATGATTACATAATCAGCTTGTTCTGTTTTAGACGGGTCTTTTAATAAAGGAAGATTTTTATTTCCTATATCTCCTGAAAAAACAAGTTTCTTCGTCTGTCCCGCTTCTGTGGCCCATACTTCAATACTTGCGGAACCTAAGAGATGTCCTACATCCGTAAAACAGATTTGAATTCCATCACATAAATCTATTTTGCTATTATAAGGATATGGAACAATCTGACGAATGGCATTTTCTGCATCCTCCATAGTATAAACAGGCTCATGAGGTTCAACTCCTGAACTTCTCTTTGCCTTTCTGTTCTTCCACTCTGTTTCCTGCATCTGGATATGAGCACAGTCACGCAGCATAATACTGCACAGATCAGCAGTTGGTTCCGTCATCAGGATCTGCCCTCTGAAACCTCTTGCTGTCAATTGAGGAAGCATACCGGAATGGTCTATATGGGCATGTGTCAGGAGCACATAATCAATCATGGATTCTGCCACCGGAAGAGCACAGTTTTCAAAGTAATTGACACCCTGCTCCATACCATAGTCTATCAGTATATGTTTACCACATGCATTTAAATAGTGGCAGCTTCCTGTTACCTCATGGGCTGCACCGATGAAAATAAGTTTCATACTCTTCCCCTCCATTTCCTGATTTTTTCGCTGACATATCAGGCCAAAAACAAATGTCGCTTCGCGCCGCTTGTTTTCTTTTATTCCGCTCAAAAATCCATATGCTCCGCATATTAGCAGCTTCGCTGCTTTCTGATTTTTTCGCTGACATATCAGGACAAAAACAAATGTCGCTTCGCGCCGCTTGTTTTTGTCCTGATATGTCATAGTATAGCATATTTGAATATAATATAGCAAATAAATCAGAAAGGCTTATCATGATAATTACATTCTGTTCATTTGCACTGCTTTGTGTGGCTCTTTCCAGTGATACTTTCGCTGCAGGGTTGTCCTACAGTGTTAAAAAGGTGCATGTGCCT
The DNA here is from genome assembly GCA_964614185.1 of uncultured Lachnospiraceae bacterium. GTDB lineage: Bacteria > Bacillota > Clostridia > Lachnospirales > Lachnospiraceae > Suilimivivens. The sequence goes on along the minus strand of CAZTKJ010000059.1, from coordinate 10,120 downwards.
GTCATTTCCATGGGTATCATTTCAGTAATTTCGGGATTTATGTTTACTCTTTCCTTAATGGCCGGAAGAAAAATAGCTGTCCTGATTCCCCATAATATTACGTCATTCTTTTCCTTTTTTATTTTGATGGCCCTTGCTCTTTATAAATTATATGATGTATTACCGTGCAAATTCCATCCTTCCAAAGAATTAACTACAGTTTCCCTGTCAGAAAAAGTAAATAAGAAAAATCCATCTGTCCTCTCTCCCATGGAAGCCGCCGCACTTTCTGTAGTGCTTTCCATAGACAGTCTAACGGCAGGTGTCAGTACAGGAGCTCCTGCTCTTTCACCTGCCCTTATTTTTTTTCTGTCATCCGCTATCCACTTTATTTCTATTAAACTGGGATTATCTGCCGGAAATATGATTCTTTCCAGGATATCATGTAACTTCTCCTGGCTTTCTGCCGGCCTGTTCTTTTTGCTTGCTCTCTCCCGTCTTTTCTGATTCGCTGTAATCTGTTCCTTTTATCAAAAGTTCTGACAGAATCAAAAGCTCGTGGATTACAAGGGGCATACTGGAAAGTACACCCAGCATCCCCCATTCAGAGAGCGACAGTCTGCTTGTACCGAACAACCCTACAAAATAAGGGATTTCTGTTACAATTACCTGTAAGAACAATCCCATTCCCCATGCAAGAATCATATATACATTGTTGAGATGATTCATTTTAAATACAGATTTATTCACATCACGCATCCCTATTGCATGTACCAGCTGGCTCATTCCAAGTACCGTAAATGCATGAGTCTGAGCTTTATTCAGCACTGACTGCAGCTGCAGGATCTTATTCAGATTCGTAAGATTAAGAGGCAGATCTGCACGGAGCAGTTCCTGATAGGGAACCGTCAAAAATGCCAACAGACTAATGATACCAATCACTACTCCATAACACAACGTACATGTCAGGCCACCATGGGAAAACAAACTGTCTTTGCTTTTTCTCGGTGGCTCTTTCATTAATGCATCCGTATCATTTTGATCCACCCCAAGAGCAAGGGCCGGCAGAGAATCTGTGATCAGGTTGACCCATAGAATATGACTGGCTTTAAGGGGAGCCGGAAATCCTGCAAGTACAGCAGCCAACATTGTAATAATTTCTCCAAAATTAGAAGATAATAGAAATAAAATGGTCTTCCTGATATTTTCATAAATCCCCCTTCCTTCACGCATGGCCTTTTCAATAGTGGCAAAATTATCATCTGTAAGAACCATATCTGCCGCATTCCTGGCTACATCAGTACCTTCTTTTCCCATGGCGATTCCTACATCCGCTGCTTTCAAAGAAGGCGCATCATTGATTCCGTCTCCGGTCATCGCCACTACTTTCCCCTTTTTTTTCAGTGCATCTACGATCCGGACCTTATGTTCAGGGGAAACTCTGGCATAAACACGTATCTCTTCTGCTACCTGGGCAAATTCTTCTTCCGATAATGTATCCAGCTGCATCCCCATCATACATTGCTCCCGCCTTTGTGCAATTCCCAATTCCCTGGCAATAGCAAAAGCAGTATCTATGTGATCTCCTGTAATCATCACGGTATCTACATGCGCCGTGTTGAAACTTGCTACCGCTTCCTTAACTTCATCTCTTGGCGGATCGATCATTCCCACAAGTCCCACGAACATCATGTTATTTTCATCTGTCAATGTTCCCTTTGTTTTCACTGCAACTGCCAGTACGCGAAGGGCCAGACGTGCCATTTCATCCACAGCCTCCTTGGCTGCCTTTTTTTCTCTCGAAGTAAAGGACACTTCTTTTCCATACATCCATACGGTATTGCAAAGGGAGATCATTTCATCAGCTGCGCCTTTTATATACGCAATTTCTCTGCCTTCTTTTCTATGTACAGTTGTCATTCTCTTGCGCTCTGAATCAAAACTCCGTTCGTCAATGCGGGGATATTTCTCCTGAAGTTTTTCTTTTTCATACCCGTGCTTCAGTGCAAGGTCCAAAAGCGCCAGTTCTGTGGGATCACCAATTCTTGCATCTTTGATGGAAGCATCATTACAGAGTGTACATGCTTCCAAAAAAATCCCATGCTTCTTTTTATCTAATATATCTTCTTCCAAGATTCTGCCATCTACGAAACACTTCTGTACTGTCATTCTGTTTTTGGTAAGTGTCCCGGTCTTGTCCGAACAAATCACATTAACCGCTCCGAGTGTTTCTACAGAAGGCAGTTTCCTTACAATGGTATTTACTTTTACCATTCTGGATACACTAAGGGCCAGCACAATAGTAACAATAGCCGGCAGCCCTTCAGGCACTGCTGCAACTGCTAAAGAAATGGCTGTAAGCAACATCTCTCCAATATCTCTTTTTTGAAATACTGCCACCAGAAACAAAAACAGACAGATTCCTATTGCAGCTATACTAAGTACCTTTCCCAAATCTGCCAGTCTTTTTTGAAGAGGTGTAAGTTCATGTCCACTGTCATCTATGAGATCCGCTATTTTGCCGATTTCTGTATTCATTCCCGTTGCTGTGACAATTCCTTCTCCTCTGCCGTAAGTCACTGTAGTTGTCATATAGGCCATATTAACTCTGTCGCCCAAACCGCTGTTTCCTCCACTGATGGGCTTACTTACCTTTTCAATAGGAACAGACTCTCCCGTAAGGGCTGATTCTTCTATTTTCAGATTAACAGCCTGTACCAGTCTTAAGTCTCCGGGAACTTGTCTTCCAGCCTCTAAAAAAACCACATCACCGGGAACAAGAAGCCCGCTTTCTATCTCACGTTGTTTTCCGTTTCTTTTTACAAGGGCTTTGGGACTGGAAAGCTTTTGAAGCGCTTCTATGGCTTTTCTTGCCTTGCCCTCCTGTACTACTCCCACTATCGCATTCAATAGGATGACAACGGCAATGATTCCTGCATCTCCTACTTCCTTCAGGAAAAGAGAAACAGCAATTGCTGCCATCAATATATAGATCAGCGGATCATTCAACTGCTCAAAGAACAGAGCTGCAGTGCTCTTCTTCTTTTTATCTTTAAGACGGTTTTCTCCATACTGCTGTATGCGCCGCTTTGCTTCTTCTTCCGTCAAACCTTCTTCTATACTTGTCCCAAGAAGCTTTTCCACTTCATCCACGTTTTTGTCTATATACATAAAAATCCCCCTATACCCATATCACGCAGCGGTCATTCATTTTTACTGCATTATATGCCGTCATAGGGAGATTTATGTGTATAAATTTAGCTACTTTAACATCGATGTATAATTATCCATATAGGTATCATTACATCTGGTACACCTGTAAAGCGTATAACCATTGGATGCAAATGTAGGCGGAATTACAGTGAATTTATAATCGTGTCTGGTTCCATCCACCGGAATAGGTTCTCCATAGGTGCTTCCACAACTGCATACAAAAGAACGGATTCCTTTTTCTTTACAATTAGCTTCTCGCAGAACATAAGAAGTATATTCATGAGAATGAGGAGAGGCCGTAGGCGTAGCGGTGGAACTTGCAGCCGGACTGGCAGCTGGACTGGCTGTAGGCTGTGGTGTCCGGGTGGCTGCCGGACTGGCGCTCGTTCCCGATGAGCCGGATGAATTTCCGGATGACGGGCTGGGAGAAGCCTGCACTACAGGAATTGGCCTAGAATCCAATAATACGCCGCATTCGGTGCATGTTCTCTGTTCTCTTCCGAGTTTGGTGGCTGTTGCTTCCTCTGCCACCGTCCAATCAGTTGCTATATGTCCCGGCGCTGAAATCTGTTCCGTATAAAAACTTCCGCAGCTGCAGGTATACTTACGCAGTCCTGCAAGAATACAGCTGGGTTCTCTTTCTGTCTCTGCTATATACTCATGCACATGAGGTTCATTAGAAGCTGATGTTGTCGTTGCATACCTGTAAGGAATGCTCTCCTGCGTTACGATCTCATCGCAGTAAATGCATCTTTTTTCCCGAAGTCCGTCCCTGCTCTCTGAAGGCTCCCGGATAATTTCCCACTCATCCGGTACATGGTCCGTGGAAGGTATATCAACATAATAAACGTCATTACATAGCTGGCATGTATACTTCATTCTTCCTGCCTGATAGCAGGTAGCTTTTCTGTCTATAGATTCCTTATAATCATGTACATGATCCTTCATACTTACCGGCTGATTCTCTATTTCACTATCAACGTCCGGCACTATGGTAGGGGTGGGAGCAGCTTCCTCTTCATCATATTCTTCCGGCTCGGCTGTATTTTCCACCTTCTCAGATACCGGACTAATATTTCCTCCTGCCAGCGAAAAGCCAACTACTCCTATTGTTGCAAGGCAGACAATAACTGCCAATATTCCTAAAATAGCTGTCAATACTTTTAATACATTTTCCATAGCTGTTTCTCCATTTAAAATTCTGATACTGTACTTTCCTTATGTCCTTATATTTTTATCAGAATTTACTACCTCCAGTATAACACATCTTACTAAAATCCCAAAGAAAAAATCAATCCTTCTGCTGCTTCATAGCTCTTTTATTTGCATACATCATCTTATCTGCAACATCCATGAAGTTTCTGTCACTAAGCTTGCAATATCCAATAGCATACTTGATAGGAACGCTATATGATTGGTTATGAATTATACACTGCTTAGACAATTCATTTATAAACTGCTGTGCATCTTTATAATATAGAACCGCAAATTCATCACCACCCTGACGATAGACTTTTCCATCATCACCGGCTGCATCAAAAAGCAAACCCGCAAACCCCTGTAGCAATGCATCTCCTGCTGAATGTCCTATTGTATCATTCACTATTTTTAAATCATTCAGATCTGCAATCATGTAGTAACCATCACTATTTTCCTGCAGATTAGACAAATCCCTTTCAAAAGCATTTCGATTATAGATATGAGTCAGGTAATCAATATACGCAAAATGACTGCCTGTTTCCGTGCAGAAAGCAATGGCATTCCGCATACAATCGTGCTTCGTTACAGTATTCTCCCCGGAAAGGACTTTTGTCTCAATGATTATGTTCTCTTTGCCATATTTACCCTCAACAACGTTCTTTACTCTGTCAACTATTGTTTGAGCCTTTTCCACAGAACTGTTGATAAATATCACACCATTTTCACAAATGCGATAACCCTGTTGACGGTATTGCTTAATTCCCTTATAAATATCCTGTAAAATCAAGACATCCTGTTTCCAGTCATAATTATTTTCAGTCTTGCAAAAGCAAAGAATTGCTATAATCATTTTTTGCTTTTCAAAATCAAATTCCTCCAGTACGGTTTCAAAGGAATATTGATTAAATAACGATGTTTTTTCATCCACATATTTTTCCGTATTCTCATTGCTCAATATCAATCCTAACATAATAAGGGTTGCCCCTACAACCACTAACAACGTTTCCGGTATGAGCATTTGAATAATCGCAATAACTACATAAATAGGGACAGCAAGTACAATTGCCATTCTTTTTTCCGTATCCAGTCTATCCCAGTATCGGAGACAATAATACAGGATCATGATCAGGTATATAACAATACTTGCATAGAGTGCATATGCTTTAGGTCCCAGAGAATAATCGGTTGTTTTCCCGTGAACATAAGTAATAGGAAGCGCCAAAATCCCTATCGCAGACACAATAAACGGAAAAATATGAAAACACCTGACAGCTTTGCTAAACTTCATACTCGCTTCCAGATAGCTTCTCATATACAGAAATAAAAGGAAAATATATCCCAATATAGACATCAAATAAATAATATGAGCAATCAAATTAATTTCATCAGGAATAATATTCCGGTGATTAACCGTATAAACCGTAATCAGATCAAACAACACATTTAGAAATTCTATCCCTATCAGCTGCTGGAATACTTTAGTAGACTTAACAGGAATATGGGGTTTCCGATAATAAAACCCTATCATATATATACTAAATAAAAGGCATACAATTGACGTTTTCAGCAACATACAACATACACCTCTCTTTCTGTAATACTAAAGGCATCCTGCCTCCCCTATCTTAGATAATGTTGCATAAATTATATCTTATACCGGCCCAAAAATCAATTACCATATCCCCCGGAGTGTTTTTGACTTTATTTTTTCCTTTAAATTCTTTTTATCGAACTTTCAAACTATATTTAAAGTAACAGCAATCGCTTTTGAAATCATTTTAGTACAGCTAACCATTTCCCACAAGAATAAAGTACTATTTTAACTTTTGCTGTCATAAAAAGCTGTATTTATTGAAAAAAATGTTGAAATATGATACTCTAAGTAAAATTTTCCAGAAAAAATAACTAATATAGAGGGCTGATATGAAAAAAATACTTTATAAAACAATAGGCACACTTGCCACTGCATTTGTTTGCTGCGGTATATTCTTTGCCACAAGATATTATTACAGCAGACAGGTCAAAACGGTTGAAGTGGAAGTCATTAGAGAAGTTGAGGTGGAAAAAGTAGTCGAAAAGAAAGCTGAAATTTCCGGTGAAACGATCAGGGCAGGCATTGCAAATATTGGAAAACTGTGTACTGCAGAATATAGTTACACACATGTAGAGCGTGTAGACAGTTCTAAAGAAATAAAAGGGTTTCAAATCCCTTTCACAACGTCAACTTTCATTTATAGTTATGATGGCACTATCATGGCAGGAATTGATTTTACCCAAATCCAAATCGATAAAGATGATACCTCAAAGAAAATAACTGTTACCCTTCCTGATGTTGAAATTATCAGTTCCGAAGTCGATCAGGATAGTTTTCAGCTTTACGATGAGAAAAATAATATTTTTAATCCCATTACTGTCACAAATGTAGCCGATTCATTTGCTGATTTAAAAAACAGCGAAGAGCAAAAAGCTATAGAAGAAGGATTACTTGACAGAGCAAAAACAAACGCAGTTTCATTGGTGGAAAACTTTATGCGCGGCTCCTATGACGTGGGAGACTATCATATTGAAGTGGTATTTGATTGAATTATCTTAACAACCAGTATTGCAACAAAATCAAGACAATGATATGAATGGGGTAAAAAGCATAACAAGCGTATTGAAATATTTTATTATGAAATCCCTGACGCCCTTGATATAACCAAATAGGAATCAATGCTATCATAGCAAGTCCCTGTTGAACAAATTCCATATCATGTCCAAATACTTGGAAAACATAGTAATATCCTCCCAACATTTTTACATTCAAAATATACAGGCATATAAGCTGGATTAACCGGATTTTCCAGGTCTGCCCCCTGAAAAAATAGAATGTCAAAACAGTTAGGACGCCGATTCCATAGTAATCCACCATGGTTGCGTAGCCAAGAATAAATCCCAAAATGGCAATACCAGCACACAGCACCGTTGCTAATACTTTTTTAAAATGCGTTCTGCATTTCTCAATCAAAATAATCAGCAGCAAACTCTCTAAAAACGTCCAAAGTACATTTTGATGATATGGATAAAATATACTTCCGCCATACATAATGTTGAATGGTATTTCAGACAAACAAGCCCACAAAAGAATACGCAGTATATAGCGGCGCAAATCATGTGTATGGGTATAGCCTTCTACGATCATAAACGCGAAAATCGGGTATGCTATCCGCCCGATACAGGTCAGCCATTCTTCTGCCGGAAAAAGCACTGCCCATGTATGGTCACATAGCATTAACCCCATAGCCAACACATGAAGCGTGAAGGAACTAATGTTGAATCTCGAATTTTGAGTCATAGACGCATTCCCTCCAATGCTATTATTGTATACTCTTTAAAAAGCGATCATACATCTGATATTGCCTCTTTTCCGGAACCATCTGTTCGGATTTTATACTTTTCTCCTCCCTTAATGTAATAAATCCAGTCGTCCTCTATCTTTTCTATTTCATAATAATAATCGTCTACGCCGTCTAATTCCACGCTTTCCGAACCGTCTTTTCTTGCCTTTATTAGTCTGTTCGTCACATAGTAGATCCAGTCATTGTCCCCAATGTCTTTGAAGACTATTTTTTCATATCCGTCTGCCGGTTCTCCCAGTTCCATTTTAAATGTTCCACAATCAACCCAGCCGTCTTCAACTTTGTAATCAAAATGACTTGTGTTCATATCTATCCCCGATACTTCGTAAGCCGTTATCATCCTTTCCGAACCGTCCAGGTTCATTCTGTATAATGCATGTCCTTCTAGTCCTACGCCTACCGTATCATATCTGTAAGTATAATAAATATAGCGTTCATCTACGATTTGAAAATCAAATAATTCATCCTCTAATATTCTTTTATCCTCTCCATTCACCTTTGATACATATAATTCTCCATGATCCTGATAAGATATGGAGGAATCCAAATAATAGACACGATCTCCCACAATTTCAAATGAATAACATGCCCTGTCATTAACACGTTCAACCATGCAAACATCTTCCTGATACCTGAATAATGCCGGATAAGTGACTGTATAATCATTATAAGTTTCAGTCAGTATATATCTAAAATAAACCCAGTCATCTGCTTTCTGCTCATCTATCATATCAATGCTTATGGGATATATTTTTTCTCCATTAATGTCCATCACTAATTCTTTTTCTTCCGGCTGCTTTATTTCTGCATCTTTTTTATTTTCCCCTAATAAATTCGTTGCCAAAATAGCCAGCAAAAACATTACAGCGATACCTGAGAATGCAGAAGTAATATTGAACAATTTCATAGATTTCTCCTCTCTGATCTCAATGCACGCGGCGTTAACCTTACCCACCTTTTTCGCATATAATATAAAAAACCTGATCATAAAGGTGTTTATGCATTATATCACATCAAACGATGGCACAAAAATTGCCGTTTACGACTATAACCCCCAGGGAAAACAGACCGTTTTCCTTATTCATGGCTGGCCTCTCTCCCACCAAATCTTTGAATATCAGATAAATCTGCTTACCAATTGCAGATACCGTGTAGTTGCGGTGGACTTAAGAGGTTTTGGAATGTCAGATACGCCTGCTGACGGATATTCTTATGATCAGATGGCTGCTGATATATTTCAGGTAGTCCGCCAGCTTTGTCTTAAAAGATTCATTCTGGTGGGCTTTTCAATGGGCGGAGCCATTGCCTTAAGATATATGAATTGTCACAATGGATTCGGCGTCTGTCGACTGATTCTTCTTTCTGCCGCTGCCCCATGCTTTACGCAGTTTCCATATGGGAAAACCGTGCAGGAAGTCAATGACCTGATAAACCTCGCCAAAACCGACAGACCGCAGCTATGCCAAAACTTCAGCAAACAGCTTTTTGCATGTCCTCATTCCAATGCAGTCATTGACTGGTTCAGGGATATCGCTCTGTCTGCTTCAGGAATCGGAACCATAAAGTGCGGTATCGCTCTGCGCGATGAAGACGTTAGAGATGATTTCAGATATGTCCATGTTCCCACATACATTATTCATGGCGGCAAAGATATCATTGTCTCCGATGGACTTGCCAAAATACAACATGAAAACATCTGTGGTTCAAAACTCATAAGTTTACCTGACAGTGGCCATGGGATCATGTATGACCAGCTTGAAAAATTCAACTCGATCCTGATACACTCCATTACTGATTAAGAATCAACCCCTTCTTCTGATAAAACCCCTCACGCCGGTGAAAGGTTGCATACCAAACCTGCCTGGTAACCAAAATTTATCTGATAGCGGTTTTATTGTTTTCAAAAACCCCTAATGATACTTTCTTTACTTTAACAAGGTCAAATGCATATTGAATAGCTAAAGAAATTATTTCTTTTCCATAGCCTTTCCCTCGCCTTTTATCATCGACAATTACAAAGCCTAATCGGATTTCATCAAAACTGTTGTCATTCGGGAAGCGCATAGTTAAATGTCCACAATACCTGTATCATCAAATGCCGTCATACCCCAAATTCTTTCATTATTCCTGTCTCTGTCATAATATGAATTCATATCCACAGCAGTAATAGGGTATTTCTCATAACGATCTGCACTCCATTGGCGAAAGGCATATTCATCTTTTATCCATTTTGTTATTGTCTGTGCGTCACAAGCCTTATATGGTCTTAATCTTATCATAAAAATCTCCATTCCGCCGCCTTTGGTTGGCGGCACAAATAGTAATGAAAG
>CAZTKJ010000058.1:0-16113 GCA_964614185.1 uncultured Lachnospiraceae bacterium | reverse complement strand
CCTGCAGGAAGCTGCGGGGTATTTGACCCGCGTGCAATGAGCCAAACGGATGCTGGTGCATCCGCTTGGCTCATTGCACGCGGGAATAAATATTAAATATTTGTAAATACCTATTTTTTACTTGTTTCAATTCTATTGTCATGTTAGTATTGAATATATACGCTTTTTTCTGGCATATTCTGAAACGTGTCCGAAATTAATTCATTATACTTATATACCAATATTTATTTATATATTTTATGCAATATACACAAATGTAAGGCAGAAAGGAGCAACAATACTATGGATCATAATGCGTATTCAGAAATCACCCCTGATATTGTCCGCCTTGCCTCTATGGCACAGCAGGCAGATATTATTGATACGGAACTTTTTACAAAATATGATGTAAAAAGAGGTTTAAGGGATTTAAACGGTAAGGGCGTACTGGCAGGACTTACCAACATTTCCGATGTACGTGCCAAAAAGATAGAAAACGGCGTGGAAGTTCCTACTCATGGCAGTCTCTTTTACCGTGGTTACAATATAAAGGATCTGGTATCAGGTTTTACCAATGATAATCGCTTTGGTTTTGAAGAGATTACTTATCTTCTTCTCTTTGGCAAACTGCCCAATGAAAAAGAACTGACTGTTTTTAAGGATATGCTGGCAGGATATCGTACTCTGCCTACCAGTTTTGTCAGGGACATTATTATGAAAGCTCCCAGCAGCGATATGATGAATACACTGGCAAGAAGCGTACTGACTTTGTACTCTTACGATGACAGGGCTGAAGATGTTTCCCTGCCTAATGTTCTCCGCCAGTGTCTGCAGTTAATCAGTCTGTTCCCTCTTTTATCCATTTACGGTTATCAGGCTTACTGTCATTATCATGACGGTAAAAGTCTGTATATCCACCAGCCTGATCCTTCACTGTCAACGGCAGAAAATATTCTGCATATCCTCCGTCCTGACAGTTCTTATACTCCTCTGGAAGCCAAGCTGCTGGATATTGCACTGGTTCTTCATATGGAGCATGGAGGCGGTAATAACTCTACCTTTACTACTCATGTTATTACCTCATCTTTCACTGATACTTATTCTGTCATTGCTGCCGCCATCGGCTCTTTAAAAGGCCCTCGTCACGGTGGTGCCAACATTAAAGTAGTCCAGATGTTTGAAGTCATGAAGAAGGAAATAAAGGACTGGACCGATGAAGAGGAAGTAACGGCTTATCTTCTGAAGCTTTTACATAAAGAAGCCTTTGATCACGCCGGCCTCATTTATGGTGTGGGGCATGCTATTTATTCCAAATCAGATCCAAGAGCTGTTATTATGAAATCCTTTGTGGAGAAGCTTTCTGTTGAAAAGGGACTGGAAAAAGAATTTGCCCTGTATTCCCTGGTAGAAAAACTGGCTCCGCAGGTTATTGCCAGAGAGCGTCAGATGTATAAGGGCGTCAGCATCAATGTGGATTTCTATTCCGGTTTTGTTTATCATATGCTGGGGCTTCCCTTAGAGCTCTACACTCCTATCTTCGCTATTGCACGTATCTCAGGATGGAGCGCCCACCGTATGGAAGAACTTGCCAATAACAGCAAAATCATCAGACCTGCTTATAATCCTATTGGCAGCGATAAAGAATATATTAACCTCAGGAAACGTTCCTGATAGTATATAAAAAGAGTTTGCCTTACGGCAAACTCTTTTTATATACTTCTCATTTTATACGAAAGACTTACTTTTTCTCCCCCTGTCTTCTCTTCAAATTTTTTCCTGATCCGCATGGAGATCATTTCCCCATTTTGGGCAGATACATTAAGAAGCACTGCTATATACTGATATCTGCCGCACCTTATGGCAGCATCGCCTTTTCGCAGAGAACCGGATATCACCTCTGACAATATATGCATGATCTCTTCTTTAGTGTTTTCTCCTTCAACCTCAAAAAAGACGATCTGCACTTCTTCTCCTGCATTTTCCCAATACTTTGAGATAATATGGTATGTCATCTGCAGGCTTTCATCCCCATTGGCAGAATCCAAATCTTTCCCCTCAAACTGGCGTTTCAGCTGGAGCAGATTAATGAAATTCCTTTCCTCCGCGGCTTCTTTTGTTTCCTTCTGATCCGTATTATAAAAATGATATTTTCTTTTACCGCTTTCCGTGGCAAAGTAAAGAGCTTTATCTGCACAATTCAACAATGTTTTATAATTTTTCCCATCTCTGGGTTTCACGGCAATTCCTGCCGATACAATAATTTTTATCTCAAATTCTTCAGGAATGCTTTCATTGATTTCAAATTCCAATCCGGCAATGACCCTTCTGATTGCCATTCTGGCAGCATCTGCATCATGATTGTCTTCCAGATATACTGCAAATGTATCACTGTCAATATGACTGATCCCATTTCCGATTCCCGGTATTTCTTCTAAAAACAATTCTGCCTTTTCTAAGATTTTGTTTTCTGCCTCTGTTCCGAACAATTCGCCAATCTGCTCAAAATTGTCAAAATGCAGCAGCATAAGGTATCCTTCTGTATTGGCGGAATTTGCCCACAATGCCAGCTTTTTTGGATTCTGCTTGCAGAACAGATACGTCATATTCTCCTTAGGAGAAACCTTCAGGCTCTTTGAAACACTCTTTTGAAATACTCTATCTACTCTGCTACTTACTTCTTCAGGGTCATAAGGCTTATGTATAAAATCATCAGCTCCCATTTTACGGCCTTGTTCTTCAATCTCTTTTTCTGTTTCTGCTGTTAAGAACACCACGGGAATATTAGATAGTTCTGCAGTCATCTTCATCCTGGCAAATACTTCAAATCCGCTCATGCCCGGCATATTGATGTCTAACATTACCATGTCCGGAATATCATCCTTTAATATTTCAAGCGCCTGCTCCCCTGACCTGGCTGTCACAATTTCATATTGGTCCTTCAGTATTTCCTCTGCACATTTCAGATTGGTTGCAACGTCATCAACCAGCAAGATGCGTTTCATTTTCTTTCACCTGCCTTTATCTCTCCATTTGGGACTTATATTCATATCCCTAAAAAGTCAAGTACTGTCTGCTTCATTTCAGATTTCCCACAGATATGGTCATGAAGAACCGGAGCTGTCCTTATTTCTTCAATGGCTCTCGGGATCTCTGTTCCGGACAGTTCAGAAAGTTTATCAACCAGTTCAAAATCATCTTCACTGTCATATCCGGCATCAATGGCATTCATCACGCTTCTTGTGAATTTATAAGGGCTTGCAGTAGATGCAATCACAGCTGTTTTCATGTCCTTTGTTTCCTTCTGATACTTCTGGTACACGCAGGATGCAACTGCAGTATGGGTATCGATCACATACCCTGTTTTTTGATACAGCTCTTTGATAGTCTGAATCGTTTCTTCTTCACTGGCATAATTACCGTAAAAGTCTGTAAGTTCAGAACGCATTTCTTCCGTAATCCGGTATCTTCCGGCCTGTGACAATTCATTCATCATATTTCTGTTTTTTTCAGGATCATTTCCTGCAATTCTGTAAATTAAACGTTCCAGATTACTGGAAATAAGAATATCCATAGATGGCGATGAAGTAAGTACAAATTCCCTGTTCTTGTCATAATCACCGGAAGCAAAGAAATCATACAACACCTTATTTTCATTGGATGCACAGATCAGTTTGTCAATAGGCAGTCCCATCTGCTTTGCATAAAAAGCAGCCAGTATGTTCCCGAAATTTCCGGTAGGAACCACTACATTTATCTGTTCTCCATCCTTAATGCGTTCTTCTTTCAGAAGATTCACATAAGCATATACATAATAAACAATCTGAGGCACCAGCCTTCCAATATTAATGGAATTAGCGGATGAGAACTGAAAACCTTTCCTGTTCATGTAATCCGCCAGATCCTTATCTTTGAAAATCTGCTTAACGCCTGTCTGGGCGTCATCAAAATTACCTTCTATCCCCACAACATATGTATTTTGTCCTTTCTGAGTCACCATCTGTTTCTCCTGAATGGGACTGACACCATTTTTAGGATAAAATACTATGATCCTTGTTCCCTCTACATCTGCAAATCCTGCCAGAGCTGCTTTTCCTGTATCACCTGAAGTGGCCGTCAGGATTACGATTTCATTGGTAACATGATTCTTTCTGGCTGCAGTTGTCAGCAAATGGGGAAGAATTGACAGAGCCATATCCTTAAATGCAATGGTGGCACCATGGAAAAGCTCTAAATAAAATACGCCATCTGCCTCTGCTAAAGGTGCAATTACTTCCGTGTCAAATTTAGAATCATAAGCTTTAGCTATACAATCCTTTAATTCTCCCTCCGTGAAATCTGTCAGATACAGTTTCATTACTTCATAAGCAACTTGCCCATATGTCATATGAGATAATTCTTCAAGGGATTTATCAAGAACCGGAATCTTTTCCGGTACAAACAATCCTCCGTCTTCAGACAGTCCTCTTAAAATTGCTTCTGAAGCTTTTATGGGATTGCCTTTCGTTCTGGTACTATTATATAAAATTTCCATGGCCGTTCCTTTCTTTCCTCTTCCTTTGCCTTTAGGAAACCTTTTGGTTTTCCTCATTCTAGCATAAACCACATGCCTTGACAAGTCGGATGGATGAAAGATACTGCAGGCCCAAAGGATGTCCTTAACCTGATGTAAAAAATTCATGTCCGCCATATTCAAAGAGTCTGATAAGAGAACGGTCAAACCACTTCATATTACTGTCGCTGGCATATTTTCTGGCTGCAAAGTACAATGCACCTTCTGTCATATCTTCACCAGACAACACTCTTTCCACTGCTTCTTTCGTTTCTTCGCTGACCTTGGCAGAATAATAACTGCCGTTTACTACCGGTGAAAACTGATATACTCCATTTTCATGCTGAAAGACAACTTCCTCCACTGTATTAGGGAACCGGCTGCTTTTTACTCTGTTCATTACTACTCCGGCAACCAGCATTTTGCCTTTTTCGTCTTCATTTCCTGCCTCTGCCTGTACAATTTTAAGCAAGACTTCATAATCTTTGTCTGAAAGCTGATATATATCCTTTCTTTCAAGGATTTCATAATCTACTACCCGCTGCCCTGAAGATGCTCTTTTTAACAACCCAAAGAACTTGTCTGCCTTTGGTTCCTCGTAATTTTCAGCCATGCTGAGCTGAAAAGCAGGCATAGATGCAAGCCTGTTTACTTGTATTCCTTTTACACAGACCCATCCTGCCATGAAAAGCATATTGCTAAGAAACAACCAGGTTATGAACTTCTTATACATTTTCAATTACGATTCCTTTCTTTTAAATTGTCATATTTGTGTAATAGTTCCTTAATATTTTATACAGACAGGCCTGAAAATATTTCTAAAATTTGTAATTATGGGTAAAATATTTCAAATTTGTATGAATTATGTTAAAATTAATATAATAATTTTATCTGTTTACAAGGAAAATTTTTATGGAAAAAAAACTGCCCGGCGTTTTTCCGGCAACAAAAAAGAACGGTACCATTTACTACCGTTCTTCAATCACATATCGTCAAAAGCATATCAGCCTTGGAGGTTATGATACTCCGGCTCTTGCTTCCAGGGCCTATCTGGAAGCATCTTCTCTGGTATCTGATCATACATTCTCCCTGCATGATTATTCTTCTGCCTGTGTGCTTCCCTTTCATAAATGGGTATCTCTTATTAATTTCAGAGACAACGGAATGTATATATCCACCCCCATTTATCTCCACACCAAATATTTTGAATATCTGCTCTCTCCCGAACAGATACTGAAATTTGACATTGATGATCTTTTTTATTATTCTACCAGAAAAATCATGCGCAGAGGCCGTCATTTTTTTGTAACAGACTATGGCATGCAGGTTAATATTGCAAATCGCTATGGTATTAAAAACTATGCCGTGCCAAACAGAGATTACCGTTTTGTAAACGGAGATTCCCTGGATTTTCGTTATGAAAATATTGAAATTCTTAACCTTTATCACGGTGTCATAAAAAAGAATTCCGGTAAAGGCATTAAGTATGTGGCTAAGATCCACATAAACGGCAATTATACCATCGGAACTTACGATTCTGATATAGAAGCAGCCATTGCATATAATAAAGCAATTGACCTGTTAAAAAAAGCCGGCGTAACCAAGAATTTTGCCCCCAACTACCTGGAGGGACTTTCTCCTTCTGCTTACGCCGACATATATACAAAGCTGCATATTTCCCCTAAAATACTGAATTATCAGTCAACACCCTCGCTGCAGGCAACGAATCACCCTGATCATCGCTTGGAATAATCTACAAAACTGATCGTATAACTGATTTCCCTTTCCACTGCACTAATGCTTTCTCCTGCTGCATATTCCCACATTTTAAACTGATAAGGATAATCAGGAACCGGTGCCTGGTCTGTCAGCCATACATCATACTCATCTAAGATTTCAGAAGAAAGGATCTCTGAAAGCAGCCATTCTTTATCTCCATACAAAATGACATCATATCCTTCTCTTTCCATTTCTCTTAAAAAAGTTTCTACCATCTGTGTTTTTTGCTCTACATCCAGAATATCCGTTCTGGCAAAATCATTGGTTATATTTTCCATCTTCAAAGCCACAGGATACGTAATCCGGTAAGGTATCAGGTTGGCGGCTACGAACTGTACCTCCTCTATAACTTCCTCTACCGTAACTGCCTGAGAATAAAATGAAACGCCAATTTCCAGACCGGCTTTTGCGGCAGCTTCCATATTTACTGTAAAATTTTCATCAAGAGAAATCAATCCCGTACCATATCCTCTTGCTCCTACCTTCAGTATGACAAAATCAATTCCTTCTTCTCTTAAGGCTTCGAAATCCACATTGCCGCTGTCTTCCGAGATTTCCACTCCCAGCCGGGAAATCTTCTTGTTTCCGCTATAATAAGTCATTTTCCCATTGACAGTCTTCATCTTTGTAAAGTCATAGTTACTGGTTGGAAGGTCTTCATCGATCTCAATCCATTCTTCTGTTCCATCTCTGTAAGAAATCAAAATATGCCTGCCATCGGCTGCTTTTTCCTCATCAGTGGGTTCATGGGAAGCCGTAGGTGTGGGGTCAGCCGTAGGCGTTGGTGTAGGTTCTGCTATGATTTCAGGCTCCTTTTGTCCGTACATATCCCAAAAATCAAGATCCTCTGCTTTTAACTTATGTTCTTTATAGAGAGTTTCTATATCTTTCTGGCCATCGGAAAGCTCGAAATCCTCCCCTGTCTCTATCTCCGATTCCGGATCAGGCGTCTTCTTACTATTTGCATTAGAAGATCTGTTTTGGTTATTGCTGATAAGAACATAAGCTAATATAATAAGAATCAGAACAGATACTGCAACAATGGTATAAATAACCGATATGCCTATTCCTCTTTCATCCTGTTCCTCTGGTAAACGCATTCCTTTACTACTCACTTTCACTATTTTAGTCTGTCAGGCAGACCCCTTTTGTAAAAAACTAAAGGCTGCCAGGCAACTTTTATTACATAAAGAAGTATACTACAACTATTAAAGAATTTACAACCATAAGCAAATTTTTAGGAGAAATCTTACCAATGACATCATCCCACAGATCAAAAAAATTTATATCCTGCCGGACTGCGCTGTGTCTTCTTTTATCTCTTTCCCTTATCTGTGGAACCTCTGTTTTAAAGGGATGTGCCTACAGCACTCAGCGGAAAACACAAACAGGATTTTATCTGAATACTGTTATTTCCATTACTCTTTATGGGAAGAATATTCCGGACCGATTATTTGAAGGATGTATGGAACTGGCTGATACATATGAGCATCTGTTCAGCCGTACGCTGGAAGGCAGTGATATCTGGAATATCAACCACAGTGAAGGCAGCCCTGTATGGGTTCATGATGAAACCCGGGAGCTTTTGTCTATCGCCCTGTCTTATGCGGAAATGTCAGACGGCCTTGTGGATCCCACTATCGGCAGTCTTTCTGCACTGTGGAATTTTGGCGACAAAAACCAGGGCATTGTCCCTTCCTCTGAGGAAATTGCCAATGCACGCTCCCATGTCAACTACAAAAATGTAGTTATTGATGGAAACCACGTTATTCTGATGGATCCGGAAGCCAAACTGGATCTTGGTTTCATTGCCAAGGGATATATTGCTGACAGAATAAAAGAATATCTGCTTGAGAATGGTGTATCAAGCGCTATCATAAATCTTGGGGGAAATGTCCTGACAATCGGTCAAAAACCTGACCAGACGCCTTTTAAAGTCGGCATTCAAAAGCCTTTTGCTGATACCGGCACTTCAGTCCTGACCCTTGATATTCAGGACAAGTCCCTTGTTTCTTCCGGCAATTATGAGCGATATTTTATCAAAAATGATGTCCTCTACCATCATATTCTCTCTCCGTTTGATGGTTATCCTGCAAGGAGCGGTCTTTCCGCCGTTACCATCATCAGTGACCGCTCTGTGGATGGCGATGCCCTGTCTACTCTCTGTTTTCTTTTAGGGTACGAAAAAGGGAAAGAACTGACAGACAGCCTCCAGGGTGTGGAGGCCGTCTTTATTTCAGAAGATGGAACTGTTTTATGAAACAGATATTGCACCAGCCAGCACTTGTTTATAATCCTCCAGATTCTTTTCAAGAAGTGCAGGCGTATCTAACCCATAAGGACATTTGCTCTTGCACTGATTACAGTGCAGACAATTTTCAATCTTCATCATTTTCGCCCTGGCCTCTTCGGTGAGCCATCCTGCTGAAGGAGAACGGCGAAGAAGAAGAGCCATTCTGGCACAATTATTGATTTCTATTCCTGCAGGACAGGGCATACAGTATCCGCACCCTCTGCAGAAATCTCCTGCAAGCGCTGCCTTATCCTTTTCAATCAGTTTTTCAAGTTCCTGTGTCATAACAGGAGGATTTGTTACATAGGATAAAAACTCATCCAACTCACTTTCTTTCTGTACTCCCCAGATTGGAAGCACGTTATCATATTGCGCTGAATGGGCATAAGCTGCTTCTGAACAGGTGATCAACCCGCCGGACAATGCTTTCATGGCAATAAAACCCATATCCGCCTGTCTGCACCCTTCTACCAGTTCTTCTTCCTTTTTAGTTGCAAGATAACAGAAAGGAAACTGCAGTGTCTCATAAAGGCCGCTGTCAATAGCTTCTCTGGCTACTGCCAGCCTGTGATTGGTAATACCGATATGGCGGATCTTTCCTTCCTTTTTCGCTTCCATTGCAGCGTCATACAGCCCACTGTCATCACCCGGTTTAGGACAGAAAGCAGGGTTGTGGAACTGATAAATATCAATATAATCTGTTTTCAGATTTTCAAGGCTCTTCTTTAAGTCTTCTTTCATAGCTTCACCGCTTTGGGCGCCGGATTTAGTGGCAATATACAGTTTTTCCCTGATTCCTCCAAACGCAAGTCCCAGCTTATGCTCGCTGTCACTATAGGCCCTTGCCGTATCAAAGAAACGAATACCTCCATCGTATGCCTTACGAAGCAGATATACAGCGTCTTCATCACTGATTCTCTGAATAGGCAACGCCCCAAAACCGTTTTTATTGACTACAATCTCTGTCTTTCCAAGTCTTACCTGTGTTTGATCCATAAAAACATTCCTGCCTTTCTCTGACTTTGTAACCTTAAGTTACTTTATACTTTAACAATAGATTTTCTGGGACATTTTTCACTACAAACTCCACAGCCCTGACATTTGTCATAATCAATTGTAGCATTAAAGTTTTCTACTGTGACTGCATCCGCAGGACAGTTTTTCTTACAAAGCTGACAACCGATACAGGCAGCGGTACACTCTTTCATAGCAACAGGTCCCTTTTCCAGAGAACTGCATGCTACTGCATATTCTGCATCATAAGGGATCAGGCTGATCAGTTTCTTCGGGCAGGCTTCTACACATTTACCGCATGCTTTGCATAGTTCTTTATCTACCTTAGCCACTCCATTTTCCACATGAATGGCCTGGAAGGGACATACCTGCACACAGGTTCCATATCCAAGACATCCATAATTACAGCTTTTAGCGCCGCCATTTGGCACAAAGGCCAGCATACGGCAGTCTTCAATCCCATAGTAATCATAATCAAAGGTGGTCTTGTCGCAGCTTCCCTGACACTGTACAAAAGCCGTCATTCTTGTGGAGGCTTCCGCTTCCACTCCCATGATTTCTGCAATCTTTTTTCCGACAGCTTCTCCTCCCACCGGACAGGTATTGACTGCTGCTTCTCCCTTTGCAATTGCAGCAGCAAGACCGCTGCATCCCGGGAAACCACAGCCACCGCAGTTATTTCCCGGAAGAGCTAAAAGAATGGCCTCTTCTCTTTCATCTACTTCAACCTTGAATTTTATTGCCGCTATTCCAAGGAATACTCCCACAAACAATCCCACGCCGCCTACTGCAGCCACCGATAAAATAATTCCTGTAAAATCCACCTGTGCACACCTCCTACAAAAGTCCTGAGAATCCGCAGAAAGCAATTGCCATCAGTCCTGCTGTGATCAGTACGATAGGCATTCCTTTAAAGGATTCCGGAATATCATTATATTCCATTTTTTCTCTGATGCCTGCAAGGATTACGATAGAAATGGTAAATCCCACAGCAGTGGCAAATCCATTTACAATCCCCTGAAGAATTCCGTAATTCTTCTGCACATTTGTAAGGGCTACACCAAGCACTGCACAGTTCGTAGTGATCAAGGGTAAATAAACACCCAGCGCCTGATATAACGGCGGCATAAATTTCTTTAAAAACATTTCCACAAACTGTACCAGCGCTGCAATAACTAAAATAAATACAATAGTCTGCAGATATGTAAGATTTAAAGGTGTTAAGATCCATTTATAAATTACTCCGGCTACAGCAGATGCCAGTGTGATTACGAAAATAACCGCCATCCCCATACCTGCCGCCGTATTGATTTTTTTAGATACACCAAGAAAGGGACATAATCCAAGAAACTGGCTTAAAACTACATTGCTCACTAAAGAGGATGAAATTAATATGATCAACAGATTCCTAATTGTTTCCATTGTTTTCCTCCTTTCCATCCGCCATCTGCTTTGGAGCTTCCACTCTGCTGCCACAGCCCATGTCTGCGCAGTTCATGCAGTCACTTCCGCATCCTGACTGGATCCTGGACATATCTTTTCCTTTCTTTTCTCCTGCAATTTTTACCTTATTCTGTACTGCAGTAAGAGCTGCCAGGACAAAAAACGCTCCCGGCGCCAATATGAAAATACTACAGGGAATATAACTATCCGGCATAATATGATATCCGAATACTTCTCCTGCACCTATCAATTCCCTGACTGCACCTATGATGCTCAGCGCCAAAGTAAAGCCAAGTCCCATACCAACACCGTCAAACAGTGAAGAAATCACGCCGTTTTTAGAGGCATAACTTTCTGCCCGGCCAAGGATGATACAGTTCACTACAATAAGCGGAATATACAACCCAAGAGCATCATACAGAAAAGGAATATATGCCTTAAGTAAAAGCTCCACCACCGTAACAAAAGATGCAATTACCACAATAAATGCAGGTATCCTTACCTTGTCAGGAATCACTTTACGCAGCATGGATATAAACATGTTGCTAAGTGCCAGCACCGCCATGGTGGTAAGGCCCATTCCCAGTCCGTTAACAGCAGATGTAGTAACTGCCAGCGTAGGACACATCCCTAGTGTCAGTACAAAAGTAGGGTTTTCTGTAAGAATACCGTTTTTTAAACGTTCAGCAGCACTTCCCTGTTTCATTGCGCACTACCTCCTAACTGTGTCTGAAAAATATAAAGTCCTCCGTTAACTGCCGTAGTAACTGCATTAGTGGTAATTGTTGCTCCACTGATGGCATCAATCTGACTATCCATTACGGCACCGGACTTTGTATATGTAAAATTCGACACATTCTTATTTTCAAACTGAGGCTTTAATACGGATTCTGCTTTCATGCCAAGACCCGCTGTTTCTGAAATACTTAAAATAGAAATTCCGTTTAAGGTACCGTCCTTACGGATTCCCATGGTAAAAGTAATATCTCCGCCATAGCCTTCATGAGTGGTAACAGTAAGGACGTATCCCATAACATTTCCTGAATCATCTTTTGCCTCCAGGATACTTTCTATGTCCACTGCCCCATATTCTTCCTCCCATATACTGTCTCCTTCCGGCAAAGCTGCTTTGGCCTCTTCAAAGGAAACCGCTCCCGGAAATACTTCTGCATATGCTTCATTTGCCGCTTTTTCTTCTGCAAGTGCAATGGGCTCTTTCGTAATCTGATATACAAATCCCAATATGAATCCGGCGGCTATGGTAATTATCAGCAGTACCGCTGCATCTTTGATCATATTTTTCATACGCGCTCGCCTCCTTTTCCAAAGGCCTTGGGAAGTGTTATCTTCTCAATCAAAGGCACTATCAGGTTTCCGATAATGATGGCATAGGAAACACCTTCTGCAGAAGGACCGAAGATTCTGAAAATACCTGTCAGAACACCCAGGAAAATCCCGTATACATACTGTCCTTTTTTTGTAATTGGTCTGGTAACATAATCCGTAGCCATAAAGAAAGCTCCCAGCATCAATCCGCCGCCTGCCAAATGTGCACTGATAAAGACAGGATCGATTCCATGTCCTCCAAAAAGAACCAGAAAGATAACAAAACTTACCAGATAGCTTCCCGGAATCCTTAAATCTATGATTCCCATAAGAATCAGGAAGCAGGCTCCTACGATAATGGCTGCCATAGATGTCTCTCCGATGGTTCCTGCCGTTCGTCCAATTACCATATCCAGAACATTTACGTTCTCACCTGCTTTCAATAATGCAAGAGGTGTAGCGCCGGTATATACATCTGTTTCAAAATTACACATAATGGAAGTATAGGAAATCAGAAGAAAACATCTTGCTCCCAGAGCCGGGTTCATAAAATTCTGTCCCAAACCTCCAAATAACATTTTTACAACCAGGATGGCAAAAATGCCTCCTATTACACCTATCCACCAAGGTGCTGTGGATGGCAGGTTAAGAGCCAGCAAAAGCCCTGTAACTACTGCCGAAAAATCCCCTATAGTAACAGGCTTATGCATTGCTTTCTCATAGAGAAACTCTGTCAGTACGGTAGAAGCTACCGTTATCACTATCAGGATCAAAGCATCCAATCCAAAATTATATATGCCAAAACCGGCTGCAGGAAGCAAAGCTATTACCACTGCAAGCATAATGCTGCTTGTAGTAACTTTTGACCTGATATGGGGATTGGATGATACTTTCATCAAATCGCTCATTACTCTTTCCTCCTACTTTTTCTTTTTCTTGGCAAGCTGCATCTTACGCATGGATTTAATGACCTGCGTCAGCGGACGTTTTGCAGGACAGACATAGCTGCAGCATCCGCATTCACAGCATTCCATGCCGTTATTTTTTAAGAATGCTTCTTCATCATAATTTTCTGCATAATCAGCCAATTTCCTGGGAACAACCCTTCCCGGACAAGCTTCCACACATTGGCCGCAGTTAATGCATGCACTGGGCTCCATGGCAGAAACATCATCCTTAGTCAGGCACAAAAGTGCAGATGAGGTCTTGGTAGCCGGTACGTCCAAATCAAAAATACCAAATCCCATCATAGGACCTCCGGAAATGATCTTAACCGGCTGCTTTTTAAATCCTCCGGCCTCTTCCACCAGTTCATGATAATTGGTTCCTATTCTGACTTTAAAATTACAGGGCTGTGCTATAGCGTCACCTGTCACAGTAACGATTCTATACATCAGGGGACGTCCTTCAATTACTGCATTATGTATGGCGATCACAGTATCTACATTGTTAACTACACATCCTGCATCTGCCGGAAGCTGTTCCGAACAGATTGCCCGTCCTGTGGCGGCGTAGATCAACTGACGCTCAGACCCTTGGGGATATTTTGTTTTTAAGGCCTTAACCGTAATCTTCGTTTCATCTCTGGTAAGTTTCTTCAAAAGATCAATACAATCAGGTTTATTATCCTCTACTGCCAGAATTCCTCTGGCATTTTCAAACAAGCTTAAAGATACCTTAAGACCGCTGATCAGTTTTTCAGGTTCTTCCAGCATTTTACGATAGTCACTGGTCAGATATGGCTCACATTCCGCACAGTTGACAATAACATAATCTATCTTTTCAGGTTCCTTGGGAGAAAGCTTGATAAAAGTAGGAAAGCCTGCTCCGCCCATACCTACGATACCTGCCTCCTTAATGATGTTGATTTTTTCTTCTCTGCTAAGCTCTTCAAAAGGCTTTACTTCCGGCCAGTCTATTTCCTCGTAGGTATCATCATTGTCCACTACGATACTCATAACATTGTCCCCGGTAACTACACGCCTTGGCTCAACTGCCTTGACTGTTCCTGAAACAGTGGCATAGATGGGAGCAGAAACAAAACCTGCCGCTTCTGCTATTTTTTGTCCCACAAGCACCCTGTCCCCTTTTTTCACTACAGGAACTGCCGGTGCACCGATATGCTGTGACAGCGGATAAACCAAATCTCCTTTTGGAAGGATTTCCCGGATAGGCTTATCTTTTGATAAATCCTTGCCATCATAGGGATGTATACCTCCCACAAATGTTAACCTTGCCATTAACTACCCTTCTTTCCTTAATTTGCTTTTACATTTATGATTGAAAATAATTCTCTCCTATCCTTATAAATATACTATTTTTTTGTCGAAAATACTACAGTAATTTGAAAAAATGTGCTACACTGATTTAAAAGAAAGGTGATGTATTTATGAAGACAGAAGAAACTATTTTAAACAATTTTACATTACAGTACCCTTTAGAACGCCTTGCTCCCTTAAGTCAGATATTATTTATTGATATAGAAACTACCGGTCTTTCCTCTGCCACTTCCCATATTTACTTGATTGGATGTGCTTTTTATAAAGAGGGAAACTGGCAGATCAGGCAGTGGTTCGCACAGTCTCTTGAAGAAGAACCTGAATTATTGAAGGTTTTTTTCACCTTCGCCCAAAATTTTTCTTTTTTGATCCACTATAACGGAAATACCTTTGACCTCCCTTATTTAAAGCAGAAAGCAGCGCTCTATGATCTGCCCTACAACTTTAACGGTTATGAGGGAATTGATATTTACAGACGCATTTCTCCTTATAAAAATTTTTTAAAGCTTCCTGACTGTAAGCAGAAAACCATTGAATATTTCCTTGGCATTTCCAGAGAGGATACCTATACCGGGAAAGAACTGATCAGCTTTTACAGGGATTATCTTTCCTCCCATGATTATAATTTTTATCATATCCTGCTTCTGCACAATTCAGAAGATATAAAAGGAATGCTGGAAATACTTCCCATTCTGTCCTACTATGATTTATTTAATAACAGCATAAAAGCACGCAAAGTACAGGCTAATTATTACAATGATATTCATGGCGTCCCCCGCAAAGAACTGCTGATGAAGCTGGTGTTTGCTTCCCCTCTTCCCATTGTGGTAAGCACTATGGCAAAGGGATGCCATTTTAAGGGTGAAGACCATGAAGGCACTTTGATCATCCCTATATATGAAGAAGAATTGAAGTATTTTTATGCAAATTATAAAGATTACTATTATCTTCCTACTGAAGATACTGCCCTGCATAAGTCAATTGCTTCTTATGTAGACAAAGAATACCGCGAACAGGCTACTGCCACTACCTGTTATACACGCAAGCTTTCAAGCTATCTTCCTCAATGGGATCTTTTAGTGGAGCCTTTCTTTAAAAGGGAATATAAAAGCAATGATTTGTTTTTTGAATTAACAGATGAGCTCAAGAAAAACCGGCATCTGTTTTCCGAATATGCCAGTCATGTGCTGAATTTCATGGCATTACAACCATAATTAATGACATTACAAAGGGCATCCGTTGGATGCCCTTTAAAAATGCTATTTTTTAGGTTTCTCATAATAAAATGAGTTTTTCCTCTCATAACCCATTTCTTTATAGGTAATAATCTGTTCCGTACTTCCGATAAATAAGATACCGCCGGGAGCAAGGGAAGTAAAAAACTTCCTGAAAACCTCATCCTTTGCTTCTTCCGTAAAATAGATCAATACATTACGGCACACGATCATATG
>CAZTKJ010000057.1:0-16682 GCA_964614185.1 uncultured Lachnospiraceae bacterium | reverse complement strand
AATGGTTCGTGCAACGGAGTGCGCACGAATTCTTTTGTGCAATCTGCCATCAAATAGTTGTCATATAAAATTTTTGCCATCCGAACCCCCATATGACAAAAAGTGCGCCGGAACTTCCTGCGCACTTTAGGTTATCTATTCAATTATTTCTCCAATTCCACCGTTTTAAGCAGCTCTCTGATCTGCTCCACGGAAAGCCACTCATCATTGTTTCCTGAGCTGTAAGAAAATCCTTCCTTTACCTTTTGTCCGGAAGTATTGACTTTTTGTTTGCTGTTCCAAACTACCTGAGGATATACGATAAAATGCTTGTCATATTCGTAAGTGGTGGGAGAATCTTCAACCGTAACCATGATCTCATGCAGCTTTTCACCGGGACGTATACCGATTTCCGGCATCTTGCAGCCCGGCAGCATTGCCTCTGCCAGATCTGTGATCTTAAAGGAAGGTATCTTACTGATAAAGGTTTCTCCTCCTGTAGCTTCCTCTAATGCCTTAATTACCAGTTCTACCCCTTGTGTTAAACTGATCCAGAAACGTGTCATGCGGTAATCCGTAATGGGAAGCTCCGTACCGCCGTTTTTAATAATATTGTGGAATACCGGTATAATGGATCCCCTGCTTCCTGCTACATTCCCATAACGCACAATGGAGAAATTAATATCCTTTGTACCTGCATAAGCATTAGCAGCAATAAACAGCTTGTCCGATACCAGTTTTGTGCCTCCGTATAAATTAACAGGATTTACTGCTTTGTCGGTAGAAAGGGCAACAACCTTCTTAACATCACAATCAAGGGCCGCATCAATAACATTCTGTGCTCCATGGATATTGGTCTTGATCGCCTCATTGGGATTGTACTCGCATGCAGGAACCTGCTTTAAGGCTGCCGCATGAATGACATAATCTACACCTTCAAAAGCTCTTGTAAGCCTTTCCTTATCCCGTACATCCCCTATGAAAAATCTCATCTTATCTGCATATTCTTCAAATTCCTTCTGCATGATAAACTGTTTGAATTCATCACGGGAATAAACAATGATCTTTTTCGGATTATAATGAGTCAGGACATATCTGGTAAAGCAATTACCAAAAGAGCCTGTCCCTCCGGTAATAAGAATCGTTTTATTATCTAATAACATAAATTACCTCCAGCTGTTTCATACTTTATATAGTGTATCACGAAATCCACACAACGTCCATTTTTTTAAAATTCTATCTTATTGTCCTGAAGATCAATAGGAACACAGCCTTCTTCTATCATCTGCAGCATGATGGGAACAATTTTTGCGTCGAACTGCGTGCCTGCTCCTTCTTTTAACTCATGAACAATGATTTCCGTATCAAGAGCCTTACGATAGCACCTTGCGTTGGACATGGCATCATAAGCATCTGCAACACCTATGATCCGTGCTACCAGAGGAATCTCTTCTCCCTTCAGCTTCATGCAGTAGCCCGTTCCGTCATAACGCTCATGATGATAACTTGCTCCCTCTGCAATTCCGGGGAAAACAGTACATTCCTTTAAAATCTCTCCGCCAATCTTGGGATGCGTTCTGATGACTTCCATCTCTTCTTCTGTAAGTCTTCCCTCTTTCTTCAATATGCTGTCAGGAATACCGATCTTACCGATATCATGCATCAGAGCAATATAATATACTTTTTCCTGCTCATCCTCAGACATCTGCAGTCTTTTAGCTAATTCACGAGAATAGCAGGCAACTCTTATGGAGTGTCCATTGGTATACCTGTCTTTGGCGTCAATCAGTTTGGCAAAGGCTCTCAAAAACTCATTTGTAATATTCTGGTATTCTTCCTGTCTCTTTTTGATCCGCTTTATTTTTTCATGGGCATATATGTACACCAAACTTGCCAGAACTGCCAGAACAACCACTACAAGAGCTATCCAGAACAGCGGATATTCCCTCAATTGCTTTTCCTTATGAATAGGAATCTGATATTCATGAATTTCTTCATCCTCTGAATGGAAAATCTTCAGATGGAAAACGTAATCGCCACCCGGCAGGTTGGTATAGCTGATGCTGCTTCTTTTTTCATTTCCGATTACCGTTTCTTCTTCTGCAAATCCCTGCAGCCAGTAGGACATGCTGCTTACTGTTGTCCCTGTATAGGTAAGCATGGAAAAGTCAATGGTAATACGCTGTGCATTCTGATCAAGAGTTAAGCTTTCCGGATGGCTGTATACTACATCATCAACTACGATTTCATTAATAATGCCCTTAGGCAGGGGATTCTGCACAGAAGTAAACCGGAATGTACTGATGCCGCTTCTGGTAGAGAGATAAATGGTTCCATCCTCATCCAGATAATTCCATGTATTGGCATTTAAAGAGCCTGTCAATCCAAAAGAAAAGCTATATATCTTGGTTTCTGCCTCTTCGCCTGACAGAAGCGTCTGCTTATCCACCTCCAGAATACCATTGTTCTGCATCATCCAAAGACTGCCATCTTTTTCATAAAAGTCAAAGATACTGCCTGAACTTTTTTCAAAATTCTCCAGTTTGCGGAAAGAGTCTCCTTCCCAGTAATACAGGCTGCTGCCTGCACTGACAAACCAGCCTCTCCCATCCTGATTTGGCAGCATGCGGAGCACTACGCCTTCATTCAATCCTTCATCAAATCCATAATTTTTTACTTCTGTTTCAGAGATGACATAAATGCCGCCTCCATCGCTTCCTGCATAGATCCGCCCGTCCTGATCCTGCACCATGCACAGAATTATAGCATTGGCAAGGCCTTCTTCCCGGCCATAGCTTTTCACAACTTTTCCGTCTTTAATAATACTGATGCCCCCTTGGGTTGCAGCAGCAACGGAGCCATCGGAAAGTTCCAAAAGCATACGCACTCCGCTATTGATCAGTCCTTCTTCCGTATTATAAGAAACTATTTCCTCTGTAACAGGGTCATAGCATATAACTCCGTGCTGATAATAAGAAGCAATCCAAACCTTTCCGTCTTTGGATGCCATCATATGACGGATCCTGTCCTCTGCCAAAAGCTCTGTCAGAGCATTCTGTACCGGTTTCCAGTTCTTATCATAAACCAAAATGCCGTTATCCGTGCCTACATAATATCTGTTATCCTGTCTAAGGATGACATTAAGCGCTCTGCCTGTAAGACCTGCACTGTCATTAGGAGTTTCAAAACAACCCTTTGAATACTTCACCACTCCAAGAGTTGTAGATGCCAGCCAGATATCGCCTTCATAATCAAGGGCGGCTGCATTGACAGAGGATGCCTTTTTGTCTTCTCCGAATTCATAAAAGCTTCCATCCGGCCTGATCCATCCAAATCCTTTTAACCCGGAAATAAGTATGGACCCATCCTCACAGACATTGATCCGATTATGGGTCATGACCTCTCCCGTATCATAATATTTTATTTCAAAGGAATCCTTCTCAAATCCCTCATTCAGGCATACTAATCTGGCCATCTCTGTTCCTGAAGTTCCAAGATAAATCTCTCCCTGATTTCCTGTTGCCACACAGTAAACATCGTTGTCCGTAAAAAGCGCTTCAGATGGAAGTTCCCCCACTACCTGATCCTGCTCTACTACTACGCATCCCCAGCTTAAACAGCACCATACTCTTTCCAGATTATCAATGGCAAGTGCGTAAACGGTATTATTAATTATCCTTTCATCCTGAAGGGGCAAAAGAACACCCTCCTCTATCTTACCAAGTCCTGAATTGGAGGCCGCATAAATAACACCGTCTGTCCCTTCTGCGAAATCACGGATGCACAAAAAAGATCTGTCTTCAGGTCCCTCTACCTTCGTAAACTGCTCATTCTCATATACAAAAACACCTGCATCATTGGTTCCGATCCAAAGCCGCCCTTTAGAATCCTCAAAAAGGGAACGCACAGAAGAAGAAGAGATTCCTTCTTTTTCCTCACTGTAATTCTTAAAAAGCGATCCATCATAGCGAATCAGACCTCCATAGCTTCCAATCCACACATAGCCGTCTGCTGTCTGGATGACCACATTGGCCTCACCGGTAGGTAAGCCGCTCTGCTCATTGTATATATTGACAACATAATCTCCGTATGAATCTGCATCTTCTTTGGCCGCACTGACAGATAACGGCATCTGTAACACCAGACATGCCGCTATGACATACGCCAATATCCCTAAGGTCCGTTTTTTCATACTTATCTCCTCATCTAAAAACTGTTGTTCTCATTCACTTCGTAAAGCGTCCACAGTCCTTTTTTTGCAATAACCTGAACGCTCATAGGTTTCTTGCAACTGTTAATAAGACCTTCAAGCCTCTCTTCCTGATGGTCATAATCTGCTGCATACACGATCAGCTTATTGCTGTTTATGATGGTTTCATCCGTAATTGCTTCGGGGTTTCCCTGACTGGCAAGATAAATTTCAGGAAACTCCATTAATTCATTAGAAAGTCTCCAGATATTGTCCGGTGAGGCTTCATTATAAAAAATGACTACCGGCACTTCCTTATTTTCTTTCACATATTCCATGATCTCCTTCTCTTCTTCATAGAGAAAAAAGGTCCGGTTATTTGCAATTGCCCATCCATCTGTCAGTAAAACAGCGGCAATCAATAATATTCCTCCTGCCTGATACCACTTTTTACCTTTATTTCCTTCCAGTGCCCCTTTACTGCCTCTAAAATGATTTTCCAAAAGAATACAAAAAGGCACATAAATAAAATATAACATAAAAAAGAGCAAAATTCCATATATGGGAAGCTGGTAACGGTTAGAAGTTTCTCCAAGCAGAAGCGCAGTTTTGGAAACAGTAAAAAAATAGCCTGCGCAGGAAAAAAGAAGCAGTCCCATAATCTGTCTTGTCTTATTTCCTTCCTCCCATTTTATCCCTTTCTCTTCCTCCGGATACTTCTTCCTTAAATAGAAGACCGCAAGCAAAAAAATGCAGCTGACAAGCAGCCAGATACATAAGCTCCCGTTTACAGCATATTTATCGAACAATCCGATAAAAAACCTAAGTCTGTCCATGGTATTTTCAGCATTACTGAATTCACTGACAGCTTCCGTTCCCCGATACCCTCTAAATATATGGGAAAGACTGGCAGGATAATAACAGACAGCTGCCAAAAAACCTGCCACGCAGGAAAACCCATAGAAAAACAGTTCCCTGATCCGTCTTTCCTTTAGCAGCAAAAAGCACATGGCCGCTCCCATGAAAAAATGAAAGATGATATAATAATATTGTGTCATGAATCCTAAGAATACCGTAAATGCAAGGGGAACCAAAAACCTGATCCCATAATCCTGTTTTCTTACTGCTTTAATATGCAGACAGGCGCAAAGCAGCACAAAAAGCGTAAGCCACTGATACATTCTGATAAACATAACACCTGAGATCACTGCTGCCGAAAATCCCCAGAACATACAAACCGCAAAGGCCAGAAAAATTCCCCTTGGTCCTGTCACACTCTGATAAACAAGATATGCCAGTAAAAAATAACACAGAACAAAAGCAGCCATATTAACAGCAATGCCCGTCCACTTGCTGAATACTCCCGGAAAAAAAGAACAAACAGTATGAAGAAGATAATAGTAAAAAGGAGGATGCACATCCCATGACTGCATCTGCTTTACAATACCATACCGGAATTGTTCTCCCTCAAGCACTACAAAATCATTGCGAAAGTCGTCACGCTCTACCCATTCCCTGTCATTTACAAACAGACCCGCCGTCTTATTGGTAGAATAGTAGGAATAGAGCTCATCTTCATGGAATCCCTGTTTCCGCACCCCAAAGCAGCACAAAAGTGCTATTTGAAAAAACAGCAAAAGGAGAAACGCCATTATTGTAAGTATTCTTTTTCTTTTGTCTGTCCATAGATTTACGTTCATGTTTACTCCAGCTTTTTTATTTTTGCATGTACTTTCCGTATCAGACAAGGCGCGGCGGCAAATAGCATCAGATACTGCCGGTTCTTTTTAGTCAGATATGGATTGGTCATGATTTCTTTTCTATGCTTTTTTAAATAACTGCATACCTGTATATAAAATTCATTTTCCCTGTTCATCATGGAAATAGGAATATGCAGCATATAATCCAGCCTTTGAAACAACGCAAAACGCTGAGCCTCCTGTTTCAGCCCCGGATATTCCTTCTCCACCAGTTCTTCTGCCCGGTCTGCATTGTTTACAATATCTGTAAAGACCCTTGGAAATTCTTCCTTGTTTCTGGTTCTGGTATTGCTTCCATAACGGTAAAATACATGATAATCCTGAAAAGGCAGAATGGCTACCGCAGGAATCCTCGGCAAAAGTTCTATCAGCAGCCTGAAATCCTCATTTAATTCTCCCTCCGGGAAAAGATGTTCCTTAAAAAGAGAAGCATCTGTCAATTTCGTACAGAAAGAACAATCTCCCCTGTGCATTAAAAGTTCCTTCATAAAGACTTCATTTTTCCATAATTCCGTTTTTTCCGGTGGGATACATACATTTTCCATAAGATTGCCCTGTTCGTCAATCTCATCCCTGGAGCACTGTGCCATCAGCAGATTTTCAGCAAGCAATACTGACAAAAGCCTCTCGTACATCTCCGGTTCAATATAATCATCACTGTCCACAAACCCAATATAATCTCCGGAGGCTTTTTTTATCCCCAAATTTCTGGCAGAGGAAGAGCCTCCGTTTTCTTTATGAAAAACCTTGATCCTCGTATCCTCCATGGCAAATTTCTCTGCCATAGCTCCGCTGTTATCAGTAGAACCGTCATCCACCAGAATAATTTCCAAATTGCGGTAAGTCTGTCTGCGTATTGAATTGATACACCTTGGCAAATATTCTACAATATTATAAATCGGTACAATAACACTGATCAGTACCGGTCTGTCCGTCCTTTCCATATATCGATAACTACACCCCTTTCCTTACCTTCACCGCTTCACTTCTCTGTAAGGGCTTCCTGATACATTTTTCTCGGAGAAATAACAGGTGCTATGCTTAAAGGCCCCTCACCTGCAGGTGTTGGTTCTCCTTTAAGGATTTCTTCTGCAAAACGGATCAGTTCACAGGCGGCATGCTCCCCATTCCAAAGCTCTGTAATAGTTTCATAAGCTGCCCTTCCCATGCGCTTTCTTTCTTCCTGGTGGGATGCCAGATAAATAACTGCTTCCGCCATCTTATTAAAATCACCTTTGGGATAGATCAATCCGTTTTTCCCATGATGGATCAGATAGGGCACCGCCCCTGCTTCCACATTAGCCACTTCTGCGCAGCCGCTGTTCATGGCCTCATTTACTACGGCCCCCCAACCCTCTAAGTAATTACTGGTAAAAATATGAATATGACAGCCTTCCATTACTTTTCTTACTTCTTCCGGGGAAAGATATCCATAGAACC
Organism: uncultured Lachnospiraceae bacterium; assembly: GCA_964614185.1. Classification (GTDB taxonomy): domain Bacteria; phylum Bacillota; class Clostridia; order Lachnospirales; family Lachnospiraceae; genus Suilimivivens. Next base: position 9,314 of record CAZTKJ010000057.1, on the reverse strand, counting down.
GCATCTGTTCCCAGACTCCTTCTTTCCGTGCCTGGTCCTTTATTTCTTTTTCCATTTCCCCGCTGCCGGCCATGTGAATACAAAAATTCCGAAACCCCCCCTGTTCACCTGTCCATAAATCTGTCCTCTGCTTTAACAATGCTGCCAGCCTGACCATGTATTCAGGGTGCTTTAAAGGAATGAACCTTGCTGCCCAGACAATATGAAGGGTATCTGCTTCCGGTTTTAGCTTCTCCCATTGTTCCTGGGTATAGCGGATCGTTTCCGGAAAATATCCCCACCTGAACATTTTGTCCGGATAGGCCCGGATAATATGAAAGTCAGAAGGTACATAGGCTCCTGCACAGAGCAGATACGCTTTGCCCTTCCTGTATCTTGTATGGTCTTTGTACTTACGGAGCAGTCCTCTTGGAGAAATGGCTTTCCACTGCCCTTCCCTGTACAGCCGCTCACTGATGCGGATAACCGGTCTCCCTGCTTTCAGCCGCTCTCCCACCAAATCCTCTCTGCTTGTCCATCCTGCAATCAGAATGTCGCTCTGCGCAATGAGCCTGCAGCATTTTTCTTCTTCTTCGTAAAGGCATGTGACATAAGGAAGAGAAGTCCCATCGGTATGCCAGCCCATATCGATTCTTTCCTGCTCCATAGCCTCTGTCTGTATAAAGCAGAAATCCTCTCCTAACTTTTCATAACAGGCGTTTGAAAAAGGAATCTGATGATGATTAATATAATTTGATATAAACGTAATTGTCATATTCCTTTATGCTCCTAAAATACTTCCGTAAATTTCCAGAAGTCGCTGATAGTTGGTCTCCTTATTATGGACAATTCTTGCTCTTTTCCTTGCGTTTTCCGATAATTTCTCCGCCAAAGTGCTGCCATCCTGTCCGACAGTTTCGTCAAAAACCGCCATAACCGCTTTGGCAATTGCTTTAGGATTCCCACTTTCAAACAACAATCCGTCTTCCCCATCCGTAACCATATCGGGGATCCCTCCTACACGGGATGCTGCCACCGGCACCCCCAGCAGCATAGCCTCTCCTACGGTATTGGGGGAATTTTCCAAAACCGATGCACAGACAAATATATGGGACTTCAAAAATCTCTGCTTCATTTCTTCCTCTGAGATCCTGCCCAGCAGAATGATTTTGTCTGTAAGCCTGTATTGACAGATCAGCTTAAGCAGATACTTCCCATAAGCCGGAAGTTTTAGTTTTTCCTTCCATGTACCGTGAGAAATCACATTGCTGCCTGCCACATACAAAACAGTATTTGGATACTTCTGCAAAATAAGAGGCATGGCCTGGATCAGGAAATGGAATCCCTTTAAAGGATAATCTCCCTGTCCCAGAAAAATACTGTGCTTCTCACATAATTCCGGATTCCACCTTCCCTCATAAAAGCTGCTGCGCATAGTTTCATTCATAGGATAATAATGAGCTTTGGGATTGATTTTGGCGGTTTTTTCCCTGTCAAATCCCGTTCTTCCCGTTATATTTCCCGTAAGTCCTATGGCCTTTGTTTCATTCTGCCCTCTGAAATAAAACTTTTGCTGCTGCTGCTTTAAAGAGTCCCTTCTTACGATATCCCGGAAAGTTACTTTTGCCGCTGCTTCCTTCGGCAGTCCTGCCATATATACCTTGGCTATTTCACTGCACAGCCCCTGGATTCCGATCAATGTTTTCTCCGGTTTCCCAAAAGCTTTAGCTGCCGCCAATGCATGAGGAAACTCTGTTCCAAAGATATGAATGATATCCGGCTCTGCTTTTTTAAAGATTTCCCGGAACTCTGTTTCCAGACTTTCATCATATTTTTCAGGTGTATTTAAATTTTCATAAAAACCATAGCATTGAATGCCTCTGACTGTCAAATCATGGCAGTTCTTCCCTTTCTCTGTGGGAAAACAAACGGAAAGCTCTATTTCCCCGCTGTCTTTTCCTGCTGCCATCTGGTCAAAAATTCCGGACAGCCATCCTTCTCTGTTGCTGTAGGGAAGATGAAGCTCTTTTGCTATAGCGGGCAGCATAATATTGCAAATCCACAAAACCTTTTTCATATTTATCCGTCACTTTCTGCCATAGATCATCTTTTTGATCCTATTATAAATACCAGCTGTTTTTTTATTTTGTGCTATTCTTGTACGAAGCGGCGCCAATGTCAGCCACATAACCAGCCTGTATTTTGCCACCTGTCCCCGGGACATATACTTATGTACGATTTCCCGGTGTTCTCTTTTGGAAATCCTGCTGTTTTCTTTTGTTTCAGAAAATCCTCCGCCTTCATAATCGGCAATCAGAATATCCCTGTAAAAAAAGGAGGTACCCTCTTTATCTGAATTTTCAAAAAAACACCACAAAAACTGTTCATAATCTGCTCTTACCTTATATCGGGTATCAAAGGGATGAGCCAGAAGCAGTTTTTTATCATAGAAACACGCCTGATGACAGGGTACATTCCTGTAACAGCCAAAAGCATCCATATGAGGATTGGATAGGATTTTCTGCCCTGTCAGCCTCTCAAAAATATTTCCGTAATAAATTCCCTGATAAGAAGGCTTCTGTGCTATAAATTCGGACATTTCCTGCAGCACATTTTCATTGTAGAAAATATCTCCACAGTTTAAATAATAAAGATATCTGCCTGTTGCAAAAGCTGCCGCCTGATTCATGGCGTCATAGATTCCCCCATCCTTCTTCTCTATAAGATGCAATTGGGGCATCGGTGTATTTTCTGGCATCACCGCTGCCTGTCTTTCAAATTTCTTTTGCAGATCTCTGGCATAACACATGGAACCGTCTGTGGAACATCCATCCTTTACCACAATTTCATAATTGGAGAATGTCTGTCTTTCAATACTTGCAAGAGTGTCTTTCAGTTTTTCAGCGGGGTTTAAACAAACCACCAAAACAGAAAATTCAGGCTGCATAGCCACCTCCTAATTAACATCCGATAAAATAGGCACCATATCATGGAACAAAAAGGTTTCATAAGGCAAAATACGAAATCCCGGCTCTCCTGCCCGCTTCATTAATAAAACAAAGTACAAGATGCCTGCTGCCGCTGCTCCCAGTGTCAAAAATCTTCTCAGTTTCTTATTCTCTACGCTGCCTATCAGCGCCGGAATAAAAAAGATATGGGTAATGGTGAGATAGTATCCGATTCTGGATATAATAGGCAGAAAGGAACAGCATACGTACATAACAAGAGCCCCTAAGTTGCAATAAAAATAGAAGCTGTTTCTTCTGTTGTCTTTAACCGTTCTTTTATAAAGGATCAGCGCAAGGATAAGTACAGCGGCGCATCGCAGAATGTTTATATAACTGGTGCCGCCCTCCAGATATTCCGTCTCTTCATATGTGGGATAAAGAAATACCACCACCTTAAGATAAAAATCCTGCAGAAAGAAAAAGGTACTGCAAAATACCGCCACAAGAGCAAGCTGCCATTTTTTCCACGAAAGGGAGGCCAGAAAATAAAGAACAAGCACCACAAGAATTGACTTGTGCAGCGTTGCTCCCAGCAAAATAAAAATTGTAAATTTCAGCCACTCTTTTCTAAGCACATAGGGAATCGCCAATACGGCAATAGCCAGAGCCAGATAATACCGTACCGTGCTGAAGGACTGAAAATAATATCCCAAAGCCATAAACAAGAAAAAGCTGAATCCGAAAGAATCAGCCTGTCTGTAAATTGCGATAAGAAATAAAAGTACGGTAAAAAAGGCAAAAAAAGCAAATACCAGCAAATAATTTTCAAATCCGCTGATCCCATAAAGCAGCTTTACAATATTATTGAATCCCCATTCTGTAGGTACATAGGCATTACAATAAACAAGATGCATGAACTCCACGTACTTAGCATAATCATTTCCCACATTCAACCGGCACGATGAAAGTGCAAATAAAATCAGGAAAATGGATGATACGCTGAGAGCATTCAGCATCTGCTGCCTTGTAATTACCCCTTCTGTTTTTTCCATACGGCTATTTACCATAAGTCCTAAAAGCACTGTAATAACAGCCGTCATAATATAAAAAATCATAACATACCTCATCCATGCCCCGCTGTTTGCGGCGAGGCTACTGACTATCTCTGCTTTGCCTGTGCAATTCCCTTTTTCATCAGCTTATAGGCTTCCTTTAAGGAAATCTCCCTACACATCTCTCCTCTTTTGGCATACAGGAAACGCAATGCAAAAACCCCTGCCATTTTGCCATAAAGGAAATGATACAATACGCCCCGGTCTGTAAAGAACTTTTCATTATACCCCTTAAACCATGTGGATTCACGGTAAATCTCCTGACCGATCTCTTCTGTGGAAGTATACAGGTGCATACCCTTTTTCAAACAGTCATGTAAAAACAGACTGTCTTCACCATTGCTGTATCTGGCGCCTCCCCCAAACAGAAGCGAAAAGCTGATATTACATTTGCGGAGAGCCTCCAGTCTGGCTGCCACGCTGTAAGTGGGATATCTGCCGTAGTTATACCATCTGATAGGTCTTTCCTTCTCATTTCGGTAAGTTGCTCTTCTTTCATCTACTTTAAAGTTAAAAGTAATCAGGTCTGCATCCGGATTCTTTTCAAAGGCTCCAAGGACCTTTTCCTCGTACCCGTCGTAAAAGCAGATATCTTCATCAGAAAACAATACAATATCGCCCCAGGCATGAAGCAAAGCAGTATTCCTGTTAAGTCCTACGCCTCTCTCCTTCATGGAAAAGCAGCAAATCTTCCTGTCATGATGTTTAAATTCTTCGTAAAAGTAGCGGTCACATTGATTCACAATAATTGCATCTGTGGCAATATTCATGCTTTCTGCAAGCGTTTTTGCCTCTTTGTCAACTGCCGCTGCAAGTATCTGCAATTTCATGGTAAAACTCCATCAATTGTAATATCTGTTCAAAAAGTCTTCATCCGCCTGGGATATCACCATACCCAGCACCGGACAATCCTGATTCTTAAGAAGGCTTAAGACACGCATAGTCTTGCGGCTCATATCTTCTCCGAAAGGCAAAAGAAGTACTGCTCCGCCAAGCTCTCTGATCCTGTCTAATTCTTTCTGTGAAAGGACGCCCTGATTGAATGGAACTGCTTCCCATTCCTCTCCTGTCTTTTTTGCATCAGGATCTTTAGGAAGAGTCCATGTTAATCCCCCGGCTTCTCCATCTCCGCCTACAAATTCATTTTCCCCTGCATTTAGTACCAGTTCCAGTTCCATTCCTCTTACATCGCTATGATCCTCTACATCAATAATAGCGAACTTCTTCCGGTTTCCCAGGAGATAGGAAAAATTAGCCTGTAATTCTCTGGCATAAGGCTGCAGCCCCTTTTGTTTACGGGTCATGATTCCCAATACCTTATAGGGATATTTTTTCTCCACATCATTCTGCACATAAACCGATTCGTCCAAAACATATAAAAATGCCAAAATAATGCAGACTACTATTGCAAAACAAACTCCCCCTGTAACACAGGCCGTCATTGTCTTGTCGTCCCAAAAAACATGAACCGGTTCATCCGTTCTGATCACTTCAATTCTTCTTAGTTCTTCGCTGTCCCTGGCATACGCTACCAGTCCCTCTTCTACAGCCGCCTGAATTTCCCTTACGAATTTTTCCGTGCTCCCCTCCACGGTAATGGTAAGCAGCCTGATATCCGACAGTATTTCAGCCTTTGTGGCGCCAATTACATCTTCTTTTGTATAGCCTGCAGGGATATATTCCATGATATTTTTAAGGACAGGATCGGTATCCAGCAGATCATTCCAGGTATAACCGTTATAATACTGATAAACTTCACCGCTTTCGTCCACTCCAAAACTAATATAAAGTTTGGAAACTCCGGCATAAGTAATGGGCATACGCATGGCCCTTACCACCTGATAAGTAACGCCGCCAAGCACTGCTCCCGTTATAGTCATCATCACAAGCAACCATATTTTCCCCTGAAGACACAGATAGAGCCGTTTTAAATCCATTCCTCTTTTCCGATACTCCTCATTCATCTTTATAATCCTGCTCCTTTCAAGGTCTTTAACCTAAAGTTTCAACCCAAGGCATCAGCCTTTATCTTCTTTCTTCTTTCCTTCAGATTTCATTGCTGTAGTCTGAGAGTTCTCCACTCCTTCTGTGCTCTCAGCCTTAATCAAAATCTTAAGGGTAAGAAGCATCAGCCTTAAGTCCATCCAGACAGAATAATTTTCAATATAAGACAGATCCAGTTTCAGTTTGTCATAGGGGGTGGTATTATACTTTCCATAAACCTGTGCATAACCTGCAAGTCCCGCTTTCACTTTCATCCTAAATACAAACTCCGGCATGTCTTCTATATATTGTTTAATGATTTCCGGTCTTTCCGGCCTGGGACCGATAAAGGACATATCTCCTGCCAGAATATTGAAAAGCTGCGGCAGTTCATCAATCCTGACGGCGCGGATAAATTTGCCTACGGGGGTGATCCTGCTGTCATTACGGGATGCCAGCCTTGCCACTCCGTCTTTTTCCGCATCCACACGCATGCTTCTAAACTTCATGATCTTAAATTCCCTGCTGCCAATGGTACAGCGGATCTGCTTATACAGCACCGGACCACCATCATAACATTTGATACAGATCGCCGTGATCAGCATAATGGGAGAGGTGATCACAATTAGTATAAGGGCACATACAATATCTATGATTCTTTTGGCAATTCTCTGCTCCACTGTCAGAGCATATTCCCTGACTAACAGAATAGGAGTATCAAACAGATGCAGCTGGTCGGATCCCTTGATCAGTACATCTGGTATTTTAGGCATCATATACACCCTTATGGATCTGCTGTAACAGAATTTTAAAAGCTTATTCCTCTCCTCCGTAGGTATATCCCATAAAACCACGGCATCATATCTTTTCTCTATTTCTTCTTCAATAGTGCTGATACCTTCTTTAATATTAAGGTATTTAATGATTTTATATTTATCTTTGCGGCTTTCAAATTTATGCGTAATATCTTCTATGGAGCGTTCTCCATACACCATCAGCATTTCTCTTGGAGGAAACACCTTCCGGTAAAACAGATTGCAGATATTGTTCCAGATGGCTGCAAATATCAGCTGTACCAGTGTGGCTCCTATAAAATACTCCGGAGCAATAAGATTATTGTTCATAATTGACAGCTGCAGATAGGTAAGGGCATTGACAAATAACAGGGAAAAAAACTGGGAAAAGAAAATATCCATGGGTTTTAAATACCCTATTTTCAATCCTCCGTAAGTATTAAAAAAGAAAAACAGCAGTACCAGGTAAATGGCCAGTATGGCAATATGTCCGTTTCTGTAAAATTTAAACCGAAGAGTAAATCTGTTAATGATCGGATAATAATATTCAAACCAAATATAAGCATACACTGCCGTATGGAAAAGCAGTCCTGCAAATCCCAGCCAAAGTACGATAATTTTTTTGATAGATTCTAAACGTTTCACCTGTATACCTCTTCTATATTCTTCTTATGGTAGCCCGTAATGCCCAAAAAATAAAGTATCTGGCGCTTTGAAAAACCGAAAGCCTTTCTTCTCCTCGATATAAATGCCAAATTCTTTTTATTGCCTCCCACTTATTAGATGATAGGGACTTTGCCGGCCTTCTGTAGATAGCCAGAACTTCATCCAGTCCATAAGCCGTAAAGCCATTCCTTAAAAGCTTCCACCATAAAGCCGTGTCCTCACTTTTCACTAAAGGCATATGAATCAGTTCTCTTCCTGTCTTTTCTGTATCAAGCAGCACCGTTGTAGTAAATATAACTGTCCTGGTAAGAGCTTTTCGGTAAGTAAGAGTTCCGGGGACATGGACGATCTTGCCTGTTCCTCTTGCCCTTTCATCCCCGAATTCATAAGAAGTACAGACAAATGCCGCCTGATTTTCTTCCATAAAAGCAAGTTCCTTTTGGAGCTTGTCCGTCATCCAAATATCATCTGCATCCAAGAATGCAATATATCTGCCCTTTGCTGCATCAATACCGGTATTTCTTGCGCTGGCAGCTCCTTCATTGACCTCTTTTTCAATCAGTCTGATATTCTCCTTATGCTTTCCTGCCTCTATGCACCTCTTAATCACTTCTCTGCTGTCATCTGTAGAAAAATCATCTATAAGAATCAGTTCCCATTCCTCATATGTCTGCTTTTCTACCATATGAATGGTTTCTTCTATATATTTACCGGCATTGTAGACCGGTACAATAATACTGATCAATTTGTCTCCGGTATTCATTTACAACTCCTCTTTTACCAGATAGATTGGACGTTTTTTCACTTCCATATACGTTTTTGCCAAATATTCCCCTACAATCCCCAAACAAAACAGCTGCACGCCGCTGATCAAAGAAATAATACAGACAAGGGAAGGCCAGCCGGAGGTAGGATCTCCAAAAACTGCTTTCCTGACAATCGTAACAATAATCAGTCCGAAAGAAAGCAGGCAGAACAGCACACCCATAAATGCCGCAAAGGCAAGGGGTGCGGTAGAAAAAGACGTAATGCCCTCCAGCGAATAAAGAAACAGCTTCCAAAAAGACCATTTGGTTTCTCCGCTTCTGCGCTCCACATTTTCAAATTCAATCCACTTGGTACGAAAACCGACCCAACCGAAAATCCCCTTGGTAAAGCGATTATATTCCTGCAGAGAAAGCAGGGCATCCACCACCTGACGGGTCATCAGTCTGAAATCTCTGGCGCCATCCACAATCTCTGTTTCTGAAATCCTGTTCATCAGCTTATAAAACATTCTGGCAAAGAAGGAACGGATCAGAGGCTCTCCCTTTCTGTTCACTCTTCTGGTAGCCGCCATGTCATAACCTTCAAAAAGATATTTAAACATCTCGGGAAGCAGCCCCGGAGGATCCTGAAGGTCTGCATCCATACATGCCACATAGTCTCCCCTTGCCTTCTCTAACCCGGCAAAAAGAGCAGCTTCTTTCCCAAAATTCCTGGAAAAAGATACAAAATGCACTCTTTGATCCCTGCCTGCCAGCTTTTTGATTTCTTCCACCGTATGGTCTTTTGATCCATCATCAATAAACCACAATTCAAAATCCAGGTCGTTTTCATTAAAAAAAGTTTCATTTTTTATAAATTCCTCATAAAAATAGGAAATATTTTTTTCTTCATTATAGCAAGGCACAATTGCGCTTAAAAGTTTCATTCTATATCCTCTTTACTATTCCTGATTTTGTCTTAATGAGTTATTTTATCACATTTTCCATAATATCTCAATAATCCTGACAAAAGCCATCCGTTTTATCGGATGGCTTTTGTTGATTTACTGGTTTTCTCTCTTTATA
>CAZTKJ010000056.1:0-17520 GCA_964614185.1 uncultured Lachnospiraceae bacterium | reverse complement strand
GAATGATGGTGAAGGTATTGGAGATACCATCCTGTGCATCATTGAAAGGAAGCTTAGATACGGAAGACAGGGATGCTACTGCACCATGAGTGTCACGTCCGTGCATCGGGTTAGCACCGGGAGCGAAAGGCTGGCCTTTCTTACGTCCGTCAGGTGTATTACCAGTTGCTTTACCATAAGTTACATTAGAAGTAATGGTAAGGATAGAAGTGGTAGGAACACCATTTCTGTAAGTATGATGTCTTCTGATAGCTGTCATGAATTTGTGTACGATATCCTGAGCAATGCTGTCAACACGGTCATCATCATTACCATATTTCGGGAATTCGCCAGTTGTCTTGAAGTCTACGATAATACCATCTTCGTCTCTGATTACTTCTACCTTTGCATACTTGATTGCTGATAAGGAGTCAGCTACGATGGAAAGACCTGCAACACCTGTTGCGAAGTAACGTTTAACATCTCTGTCATGAAGTGCCATTTCAGCTCTTTCATAGCAGTATTTATCATGCATATAGTGAATGATATTCAATGTATTAACATATACATCTGCCTGCCATTCCATCATATCCATGAATTTATCCATAACATCATCATAATCAAGAACATCGCCTGCAACAGGACGATACTTAGGTCCTACCTGTTTCTTGGTAACTTCGTCTACACCACCATTCAAAGCATAAAGCAGACATTTTGCAAGGTTAGCTCTTGCTCCGAAGAACTGCATTTCTTTACCGATAACCATGGAAGATACACAGCATGCAATACCATAATCATCGCCATGTGTAACTCTCATAAGGTCATCATTTTCATACTGGATGGAAGAAGTCTGAATAGACATCTTAGCGCAGTATCTCTTCCAGTTCTCAGGAAGTCTTGTAGACCAAAGAACAGTTAAGTTGGGTTCAGGGCTGGGTCCTAAGTTTGTTAAGGTGTGCAGATAACGGAAGCTCATCTTTGTTACCATATGACGTCCGTCTACACCAACACCGCCTAAGGACTCTGTTACCCATACGGGATCGCCTGCAAAGATCTGATTGTATTCAGGAGTACGAGCGAATTTAACGCAGCGTAACTTCATGATAAAGTGATCAACAAATTCCTGAATCTCCTGCTCTGTAAATGTTCCTGCAGCTAAGTCTCTCTCTGCATAGCAGTCAAGGAAAGTAGATGTACGGCCAAGACTCATGGCAGCACCGTTCTGCTCTTTAACAGAACATAAATATCCGAAGTAAGTAGCCTGGATAGCTTCCTTTACATTGGTAGCAGGCTTGGAAATATCGCAGCCATAAGAAGCAGCCATTTCCTTCATCAGTTTAAGAGCAACCATCTGCTCGGAAAGTTCTTCGCGAAGACGGATGATATCGTCTGTCATAACACGTCCGGTAGAATCCTTCTGTGCCATCTTGTCTTCGATCAGTCTGTCGATACCGTACAGAGCAACACGTCTGTAGTCACCGATAATACGTCCGCGTCCATAAGCATCAGGAAGACCTGTAATGATATGTGCAGAACGGCAAGCTCTCATTTCAGCATTGTAAGCATCGAAACATCCTGCATTGTGAGTTTTTCTGTGTGTTGAGAAAAATTCACTGATCTCAGGATCTACTTCATAACCGTTATCGGAGCAGGCTTTTTCTGCCATTCTGATACCACCGTAAGGCTGAAGTGAACGTTTAAAAGGTGCGTCTGTCTGGAATCCCACAATTGTCTCTTTGGACTTGTCAAGATAACCGGGGCCATGTGATGTGATGGTGGATACAACCTTGGTATCCATATCAAGAACGCCGCCTGCCTCACGTTCCTTCTTCTGAAGGTCAAGTACCATGTTCCATAAGTCTTTTGTGTTCTGTGTAGCTTCAGCTAAGAAGGAATCATCACCATCATAGGGATGATAATTTCTCTGGATGAAATCACGTACGTTGATTTCGTTTTCCCACTTGCCGCCTACAAAATTGTTCCATTCTGGTCTCATTTCGTGTAAGCCTCCTATTTTGTTATTTATGGCAATGAAAAGTATATAAGATGAACTTTTCATTGTGTAATATATAGCATAAAGCTATGCTTTTTTGTACTTTTCATTATAGGTTACAAGAGGAGCAACCGTCAAGCAAGGAAATGTACTTTTTTACAAACAAAACCGGAATTTTAGATAAATTTTATAAATATTTACTAAAGTGCCAATATTATGATGCTATAGTCAAATGTCTGCAAGCAGCCACTTGGCTCGTTGCTCGTGGGAATAAAATATATGATTAGACTTGCCAGAAAATGGGGAAAGTATTATACTGTAAGAACTGCAGCAGCAGTTTGACGAAGCTAAGAGGCTGCATGTAAGTTTTCAGATAAAGGAGGTATCCTCAAATGGCACAGATTACCAAGGAAATGACAATCGGAGAAATCTTAAGAACGAATCCTGATGTTGCGCCCATTCTGATGGAAGCAGGAATGCACTGTTTAGGCTGTCCTTCCGCACAGGCAGAGAGCCTTGAAGACGCAGCTATGGTGCATGGAATGGATGTAAATGACCTGATGGCTAAAATTGAAGCCCTGTAGGGTCTTTGTAATATCATTCATATTAAAATTAAAAAGTCTTTGTGCCGGATTCCCAAAAGGAATCCTGACGCAAAGACTTTTTGTTTGCCGTGATAATTAAGCAGATTTTTCAGCTATTACTCTTTTAATGACGAATAAAGTTCCCAGCATTAAAAGAATACCAATGGGCAGGGAAATAAAAGCGCTTTGTGCAAAGCCTGCAATAATATAAGTAACAAAGGAAACTGCTGCTACAAGTATAGCATAAGGCAGCTGGGTATTTACGTGATTAATATGTTTACACTGTGCTCCGGCACTTGCCATGATGGTAGTATCAGAGATAGGGGAACAATGGTCACCGCAGACAGCGCCTGCCATACAGGCAGAGATAGAGATGATCATCAGCTCATGGTTAGAGCCTGCAAATACCGCAACTACAATAGGGATCAGAATACCAAAAGTGCCCCAGGAGGTTCCTGTGGAGAAAGCAAGGAAACAGCCAACAAGGAAAATAATGGCAGGCAGGAAATTCATCAGGGAACCGGCACTCTGTTCCATAGCGGCAGCTACGAATTCTTTTGCCCCAAGACTGTCTGTCATGGCTTTTAAGGTCCATGCAAAGGTCAGGATCAAAATAGCAGGAACCATGGATTTAAAGCCGTTTGGCAGACATTCCATACATTCTGTAAAAGTCAGAACCCGGCGCAGCAGATAAATAATGACCGTAATCAGAATAGCGCAGATACTGCCTAAAGCAAGACCTACGGAAGCATCGGAATTGGAAAAGGCTTCTATGAAATTAGCACCCTCGAAAAATCCTCCGGTATAGATCATGCCGATTACACAGCAGATGATCAGGACAACAATAGGAATAATAAGGTCAATCACTTTACCTTTGGAAGATGTGGGAATTTCTGTATTTGCCGTCATGTTTTCGTCAGGAGAAATATCTCCCTTTTCAGCTTTTTCTTCAAATTCCTTCATAGGACCAAAATCAATATTCATAAGAATCAGTCCCAGCATCATAACAATAGTCAGAAGTGCATAAAAGTTATAGGGGATAGCGCTGATGAAAATGGAAAAACCATCTTCGCCCTCTACAAAACCTGTTACTGCAGCTGCCCAGGAAGAAATAGGTGCAATAATACATACGGGAGCAGCAGTCGCATCAATCAAATAAGCAAGTTTGGTACGGGATACCTTGTGTCCATCGGTGACGGGGCGCATGACGCTGCCTACAGTCAGACAGTTAAAATAATCATCAATAAAAATCAGGATACCAAGAGCGATGGTGGCAAGCTGTGCCCCAACCCGCGTCTTGATCTTTTCCTTAGCATAGCGGCCAAAGGCGGCGCTTCCGCCGGCCCGGTTCATAAGACTTACCATGGCGCCTAAAATAACTAAGAAAATGAGGATGCCTACATTGTAGGAATCTGAAAGTACGGCAAGAAAGCCGTTTTCAAAAATATGATTTAATGTTCCTTCAAAGGAAAAGCCGGAGTAGAACAGACCTCCCACCAGAATCCCGATAAACAGGGAACTGTAGACTTCCTTAGTGATTAGAGCCAGTACAATGGCTATGATGGGCGGAACAAGAGCCCAAAATGTTGCGAACATGTCCATGTTGTTAACTTCCCTTCTCATTTGAATGTTATTTTACTTTAATACTTTAACAGTTTAATACCAGATACTGTAAATGACAAGAAAAATTTAAATCAAATACCCCGTCAGCTTGCTGCGGGGTATTTGACCCTCGCGGCATCCGCCAGATGGATGATGCGCATCCGCCTGGCTCATTGCACGTGGAAATAAAAACGCACATGCCGTAGCATGTGCGTTGTATAAGCTGTGCAACAATGTTCAGATGCGGGATAAAGACTGGAGAGCATGATCCCTGATAATAGGTTCAAAATGTTCCTTGAGAAAAGCATCTGAAGCAGGAACCGATTTAGAAACCTTGCCATATTCTGAAAGAATATTGCAAATCTTGTTAAACTCGGAGGGAGTGTGCCCGCTTTTGTTCACCACTAAAATATAAGAACCATCCTGCTGCTTATAAAGAGAATTGACGCCTTCGTAACAGTCTGCAAGAATATGGGAAAGCTGTGTAATCTCATGGAGAGAACGGAAAATATATAATTTCGTCAGCTCCATGGAAGCAGTGTTTTCCGAAATCTTTTTCTGGAGTGCGTTTTTAAAGGAACGTCTGGTCTCGTCTAAGGAATTTCCTGTTGATGTATGAGAGCTGTCTGCTTCGGAACTGCCGGCAGAACTATGCTTGTTCTGTATTTTTTTAAACAGATCCAGCACATCATCGGCGCCTTCCGCAATGGAATCCAGTACATCGTCTACCGTTTCGTTGTCTTCGTGTATGGAAGGAGCAAATTTTGAAAAACGGGTATCCAGCTCCTCGGGATCCTCTACTTTGGTAATAATGAGAACAATACACTCGGAGTTTAACGGAATGGCCTCTATCATTAATGGAATGTCTTCTGCTTCAAATCCAAATTCAAAAGAAGCCTGCTGCATCATGTCGCGAAATAGATCCTTTGCTTTTTCGGTGCCGTAGGCAAGTTCGCTGAGCTTTAATTCTCTGTCTGCTAAATCCTCTCTGGTAAGAGTACAGCGAATCTGATGATCATTTACTTTTTCTATTTTCATAATTATCACATCCTTACTATTAAGATACTGCTATTTTGCTGTTTGGTGACAATAAACTTAGTGTACCTATACCCTGTTGAACATTAGCAATTTGATAAGTATACTTTATACTTTGTGCGAATTTTAGTCAATAGGGCAGAATAAGTGTTTAAGAAAAATTAATAAACTTGCGGTATAAACAGGTAATTATAAAAGTATTTATGAAAAATGTATAAAAAATTCATAAAAATACTTGCAAAATTTGGTAATAACAGCTACAATCATGCCATGAGATGCTTCCGGATAAATCTGGTATCAGAAGGAGGCACGATGTTTTTAAGTTTACATTTTTTCAAAGCAAATTAATATTCAATTGAAGTCCCATAAGAGGATTTCAATCTTCCCTTCTTATTTATATGATTTTCTATGATATGACATTCATATTTTATTCCTGATTTTTATTTTAAGAAGGCTGTCTTACAGGCTCATTTATTTCAATGCCTGTCGCGAATATTCCTTACAGTTTTTCATCTGTTATAATTCACTTAGATTCGCATAAACGGTAATTTAGTTTTGATACATATCCGGCATCTCTATATTATTTTATTATCGTCATTAAATGAAAAAACTATAATCAGTTTTAAGGTTTATTTGTACTTATTTAAAAATTTGAAAATAAGGAATTTTCTGACAAAACATATCACGTATCCTTTTGGGCAGTCAGAGACTTTTACCTTAAAACGGATGGGAGAAAACATGACCAAAATGAATGGAAAAGATCCCGATTCCCTTGGATGGAAACTGAAAAAATGGGAGGAAGCAGGAGTCAGGCTCTACCTGGACGGTACACCGACCTCTTCGGAATACATTGAGCAGAACTGCATCAATGAAGATACCTTGTATATGCCTGATTATGTAACCGACAAAGAGGGAAGAATAAAAGAGATCAGATATGACAGGATTTCTCTGGAATAAGCCCCTATCTGTATTTTCCGGCAGCTATAAAAGCGCCGACACGTAAACATACCCCCAATATGATGGCTGTAAATGTGGCTTAAAGAACAGGAAACAACCATAAAGGCTGTCGGAAAATACTACAAAAAACAATTAAATAAGCGAAAAAAGTCAAAATTGTAATGACGATAAGATAATAGTTTGTTATAATATAGGGCGATTGGAGGATAAACACACATGAAGAAAAAAATCATTCCCGTAGTGGCTGCAATCGTCCTTATTATTATCATAGGATGTGTCAGTTTCGGAGGCAGGATCATAGAAAAATATTCTTATTCAAAGGAAAGGGCAGATCTGAATGAATATTACAGCATCAGCGATCAGGAGGATGTTGCCATTGTACTGCAGAATGAAATAATAGCAGAGCGGGCCAAATTGATAGAAGGTACTTATTATCTGGATTTGGCTACTGTGCATAAATATTTTAACGATAGATTTTATGAAGATAAAAATGAAAGACTGCTGCTTTATACGCTTCCTGCGGAGATTGTGAGAACTGAGATCGGAAGCTCCGTAAGGGAAACGAAAAATGGCAGTGAGGTTATGGGATATATTATCGCCCAGTATGAAGAGGATACTTTGTATGTGGCAATAGATTATGTAAAGGAGTATACCAACTTCTCTTATGAGGCATTTACGGAGCCCAATCGTGTCCAGATAGATACTCAGTGGGATGAAATACAGGTTTCCACTGTGAAAAAGAATACCCAGGTAAGACAAAAGGGCGGCATTAAAAGTGAGATCCTTACGGACGTAAGTGAAGGTGACAAGGTAACGGTCTTAGAGCAGATGGAGACATGGTCCAAAGTAAAGACTGCTGATTCCGTAATCGGCTATATAGAGAATAAACGTCTTGAGGAAGTAAAAAATGAACGTCCTGTTCCTGTTACAGATTATACGGAGCCTGAATATACCAGTCATACCAGGGACTACAAAATAAATTTAGGATGGCATGTAGTGGCCAGCACTGCCGGAAATGATACCCTGAGAAGCGTTACAGCTACTGTCGAAGGCCTTAATGTAATTTCCCCTACATGGTTTAAGGTGTGTGACAATGACGGCGGATTTACCAGCTTTGCATCAAAGGAATATGTGAATCAGGCTCATGAGATGGGACTTGAAGTCTGGGCGCTGATAGAAAATATTGAATATAAAGACAGCATTGATATGTATGAGATTCTTTCCTCCACCAGCACCAGAGCCAAATTGATCGATGATCTGGTCAGTACAGTGCAGGAATACAACATTGATGGAATCAATCTGGATTTCGAGCAGATCAGCATGGACTGTGGAGAGCACTACATTGAATTTATCAGGGAACTTTCTATCCCCTGCAGGGAAAATGGAATCGTGTTTTCCATAGACGATCCCGTTCCTACAGGGTATACCAGTCATTATGACAGAAGAGAACAGGGTATTGTAGCTGATTATGTGATCATCATGGGATATGATGAACATTATGCAGGAAGTGAAGAAGCAGGCAGTGTTGCCTCCATTAACTTTGTAGAGGATGGAATAGAGCAGACCGTCAATGTGGTTCCTGCAGATAAGGTGATCAATGCCATTCCTTTTTACACCCGAATCTGGGAAACCACAGGAGATACCATCAGCAGTCAGGCGGTGGGCATGGACATGGCGGAAGAATATGTCAGAGCCCATAATATTGATATGGAATGGGATGAGGTTACCTGCCAGAACTATGGAGAATACAAATCCGGTGATACGCTGTATCAGATATGGCTTGAAGATGAAAAGTCCATTCAGGTAAAGCTGAACATTATGGATAAATACAAAATTGCCGGTGTGGCATCCTGGAGACTGGGATTTGAAAAACCGGTGATCTGGAATGAAATAGGAGATTACATGAGCAGATAGGGATAAGCTGTGGGGTATACCCACAGCTTATTTTTCATATATATAGTGTGAAACAATATATGGCAGGCTGATGACATGACAGAGAATCAAAACAGGATTTTGAACATGGTAATGGCAGGGATCCTTCTGTTCTCCATGTTTGTAATAGCAAGGGAAGGGGCAGCCAGCATTGTTTCATCAAAAGCGCTGGCCCCTAAAGAGGAGGATAAGAAGCAGATCTGTATTGTAGTAGATGCCGGACATGGAGGAGCAGATCCCGGAAAGGTAGGAATCAATAACGCCCTTGAAACAGATATTAATCTGCAGGTGGCGCATATGCTGAAAAAGTTCCTGGAAGCTGAGGACGTCAAAGTAGTCATGACAAGAGAAGACGAAAACGGATTATATGATGAAAGCGCGCCTAATAAAAAGGTTCAGGATATGAAACGGAGACTGGCTATTATAGAAGAAGCAGACCCGGTGCTGGTAGTGAGCATTCATCAAAACAGTTATCATGAAGAATATGTGAAAGGGGCTCAGGTTTTTTATTATCAGACCAGTGACAAGAGCAAAGAACTGGCGGAAATCATGCAGCAGCAGCTTCGTGCCCTTGATGAGGAAAACCAAAGGCAGGCCAAGGGCAATGACAGTTATTATCTTTTGAAGAAGACAACAAAACCTATTGTGATAGTGGAATGCGGATTTTTATCCAACCGTGAGGAAGCCGAAAAACTGGTGACACCTTTTTATCAGGAAAAAATGGCATGGAATATCCATCTGGGAATCATGAAATATGTCAATACGCATCACTAGCCAAATACAAAGAAATGTGCTAAAATATCCGCAGATTATTATAACATCGGGAAAGATTGGCTCCATGAATACGAAAATCATTCAAATTGATGAAAATAATATAGATAATGATGCCATAAAAGAAGCCGGGGAAATTTTAAAAAAAGGCGGATTGGTAGCCTTTCCAACGGAAACAGTATATGGACTTGGGGGAGATGCTTTAAATGCAGCGTCTTCAGCTAAAATTTACGAAGCAAAAGGAAGACCCAGTGATAATCCACTCATTGTTCATATTTCCCATGTAGAATCACTTTCCAGAATCGTGAAGAAGGTTCCGAAAGAAGCATATATGCTTGCCGATAAGTACTGGCCGGGGCCCCTTACCATGATTTTTAATAAGTCTGAGGAAGTTCCCATGGAAACTACGGGAGGCCTTGAAACGGTAGCTGTCAGGATGCCCTCCCACAAGATTGCCAGAGCATTGATAGATGCAGCAGGAGGTTATATAGCAGCCCCCAGTGCCAACCGTTCCGGAAAGCCAAGTCCGACAGTGGCCCGGTATGTGATAGAAGATCTTGAGGGACGGGTAGAAATGATTATTGACGGTGGGGAAGTGAACATTGGTCTGGAATCCACCATCATTGATCTGACAGGAGTAAGGCCGATGATACTCCGCCCGGGTTTTGTAACCGAAAAAATGTTAGAGAGTGTCATAGGAGAGGTGGAAACGGACAGGACAGTCCTTGATGACCATTCGGGACAGGCACCTAAAGCTCCCGGTATGAAATACCGCCATTATGCTCCTAAGGGAGAGCTGACGGTAGTGGAGGGAGAAGCAGATGCAGTAGTTGATTATATTAATGAAAGGCTGACCAGACTTCATGAAATGGGAATTAAGGCCGGTGTAGTGGCTACAGATGAAACCGCTGTTAAATATCTGGAAGGAGATATTAAAAGCGCCGGAAAAAGAGAAGATGAAGAAGCAATCGCAAGGCATCTGTTTAAGATACTCAGAGAATTTGATGATGATAAAGTACAGGTGATCTTTGCAGAAGCTTTTCCGGCAGAAGGCATGGGACAGGCCATTATGAACAGATTATTAAAGGCAGCGGGATATCGGACCATACAGGTATAGGAAATTCATAGAAAAGTATCACAGGAGGAAATGATTATGATAGCGCTGGGAAGTGATCATGGCGGATATGATCTGAAAATGCAGATTGTGGAGCATTTAAAAGCAAGAGGGCTGGAAATCAAAGATTTTGGATGTTTTGATAAAAATTCCTGCGATTACCCTGATTTTGGACGGGCAGCAGCAGAGGCAGTGGCAAAGGGCATTTGCAGCAAGGGCATTGTCATTTGTACTACCGGCATCGGCATTTCCATAGCTGCCAATAAGGTTAAAGGCATCCGGTGTGCTTTTTGTACGGATCCTTATCTTGCGAAAATGACAAGGCTCCATAACGATGCCAATATGCTGGCACTGGGAGGAGGCGTCACAGGCAGGAATCTGGCTGTGGAAATCGTGGATACGTTTCTTGATACGGAATTTTCCCAGGGAGAAAACCACATCAGAAGAGTCTCAAAATTGGAACTTTAAAAATAATGTGATAAAAAATGAAAGTACGGAGGTAAAAAATGGCAAGAACAGTAATTATGGATCATCCCTTGATCCAGCACAAAATCGGTTATATCAGAAGGACTGATACAGGTACGAAAGACTTCAGACAGACAATCGGAGAAATTGCCATGCTGATCTGTTATGAAGCCACCAGGGATTTGCAGCTTTCCGATGTAAAGATTACAACACCTATTTGTGAAACCACAGTAAAAGAACTGAAGGGCAAAAAAATGGCAATTGTTCCGATCCTGCGTGCAGGGCTTGGCATGGTAGACGGCATGCTTACTCTGATTCCTGCAGCCAAGGTAGGACATATCGGATTATATCGTGATCCTGAAACATTAAAACCGGTTGAATATTATTGTAAGCTGCCTGCCGATTGTGCAGAAAGAGAGGTCTTTGTAGTAGATCCTATGCTGGCAACCGGAGGATCTTCTGTAGCGGCAATCAGGATGCTGAAGGAAAAAGGATGCAAAAACATTCATTTCATGTGCATTATTGCGGCGCCTGAAGGAGTAAAGGCTATGCAGGAAGCTCATCCTGATGTGGATATTTATATTGGTGCATTGGATGAAAAATTAAATGACCATGGATATATTGTGCCGGGACTGGGAGACGCCGGAGACAGAATTTTTGGTACAAAATAAATATAAGAAAAGGCGGTGAAACGGATGAAGGGAGTAAATAAAAAGTGGATTGCCGTACTTGCAGCAGCTGCTTTGCTTACATCCGCTGTGCCGACAACTGCTTATGCAAGTATAAAAGATACGGAAGAAAAACTGAATCAGGCCAAGGAAGAAAAAGAAAAAACAGAAGAGGCAATTGAATCTACCAAGGAAGAATTAAGCGGACTCCAGGAAACTACAGAAGGACTTAAGGGACAGCTGAATAGTCTGAATAACGATCTTACACAGGTCAGCAATGAACTGGCAGACTTAGAACAACAGATTGATGACAAGGAAGCTGAGATTGAAAATACGGGGAAGGAACTGGAAGAGGCAAAGGAGGTAGAACGGGCGCAGTATGAGGCCATGAAAAAGCGGATTCAGTTCATGTATGAAAAGAGAGACTTTATGCTGCTTGAGATGATCTTCGGATCAGCAAATTTTTCCGATATGTTAAATCGCAGCGAGTATATTGAGCAGTTGTCTGCTTACGACAGGCAGCAGCTTATAGAATATCAGGAAACCAGGACTTTAATAGAAGAAAAGGAAGCCAAGCTGAAGACGGAGAAAGAAGAACTGGACGATCTGAAGATAGAGGTGGAAGCAAAGCAGAGCCGTGTAGCAGGACTGGTAAGCCAGGCCTCAGGCAAGATTTCCGATTACCAGCATCAGATTTCTGAGACAGAAGCGGAAATGATTGCTTATGAAACAAAGCTGGAGGAACAGAAGAACAGTATCGCACAGCTGCAAAAACAGCTGGAAGAAGAAAAAAGGCTGTCTCAGATGGCTGCACAGTCCAGCTGGCGTGATATTTCCGAAATCACTTTTGCCGATGGCGATAAGTATCTTTTGGCAAATCTGATTTACTGTGAAGCAGGTAACCAGCCTTATGCAGGTCAGGTGGCAGTAGGAGCGGTGGTCATGAACCGAGTGATGAGCTCAGTATTTCCGGATACGGTGGTTGGAGTTATCTATCAAAACAAACAGTTTTCTCCTGTGGCCAGCGGACGGTTAGCTTTGGCGTTGGCAGAGGATCATGCTACTCCGGCCTGTTATCAGGCAGCGGAGGAAGCCATGGCAGGAAATACCACGGTAGGAAATTGTCTGTTTTTCAGAACTCCTATCGAGGGCCTTAGCGGGACACAGATCGGAGGACATATTTTTTACTAAGCAGAATAATGAAAAGCCCTTGTCTGAAAAGACAGGGGCTTTTTTAAACGTAAGGACATATTATTTCGTGGATTCATATTGTTCTATAAAGGCTGTCAGAGAGCCGAAAGAGCCGGAATAAATAATATTCAGCAGCTTATCCAGCTTTAGCAGACAGGATTTCAAAGTGTCTAAAGAAATAGCCCGGGATTCTAAAGAAATGACCAGCTCATCTAAGTCCACTACTTTCACAAAGCCGTCAGGGTAGATAATAACATCTGCAAGAAGATCTGTTACGATCAGTTTATTGTCGGAAGGCGAATGATCATAGGTCACAATATCGCAATACCAGTAAAGCAGTCTTCCGTCTTCGTAGAAGAATTTGCTGACCTTGAACCCTTCTTTCAGGAAGTAACAGGAATAGCCGTGGTGAAGGTCCTTTTTAGGACGGATAGCATTCCAGGAGGTGACAATGCGTTCTTCGTTACATTCCAATATAATGTCATCTTTAAGGGGAATACATTCATCGGGGATCAGGCGTCTTCGGTATAAAACAGGATTCATAAAGATACCTCCTTTATGGGGATAAAAGGTTTTGGACTGCAGGAGTGTTCACTGATAAATTTTTCCATCCAGATAATATCGTGCCAGGCGCCGAACTTAAAGCCTGCTTTATGGAGATGGGCGGCTGTGACATAACCGCATTTTTGGTGAAAAGCAATGCTCTCAGGATTAGGATGAGTAATGCAGGCATACAGACTACAGATGTTTTGTTTCTTTAGAGCTTCCTCCAGCTTTTCATAAAGGAGAGAGCCGATGCCGGATCCTCTTGCATTCTGTGTTACATAAATAGAAGTCTCTACAGACCAGTCATAAGCCGCACGGCCCTTAAAGGGAGAAGCATATGTATATCCCAGAATTTCATTTTGGCGGTATGCCACAAGGTAGGGATAGGAGGCGGAAATTTTCAGGATTCTGTTTTCGAATTCTGCCAAATCGGGAATATTATACTCAAAGGTGATGGGAGTATTTTTCACATAGGGAGCATAAATTGCCGCAAGATGTGCTGCATCTTCAATTTTGGCAAATCTGACAGAAACGTCTTCACTCATAAGGTCTCCTTTTTCATTTTCGGTTTTTAGAGAAACTATTTTTCAAAATACTACTCTTATATGAGAGGAAAGTCAACTTTTTTCCTAGACATAGCGGCAAAAAATGGTTATAATCTATAAGTGGATGTAAAGGGCATCTTTTGCCTGAAAGAAACATCCCTGAAAGGGAGCGGTGTGTTGAAATTTGATCGGAGCGTATATCAGTCGCTGGCGATGATAGGACAGTTCGGCATTAACATATTGGTACCTGTTTTGGTTTGTTCTTTTTTAGGTATGTTTTTAGATGAAAAGTTTGGGACTTCCTATTTTGTCATTATCCTGTTTTTTATGGGAGCAGCTGCCGGATTTCGGAATGTTTATCGTTTTTCTAAGAAGATTTTTGAAGATGGAAACAGTGATTCTCCCTATCTTCACAAAGGACGGCATCGGGACATAGAGCAGGGAAGGAGCGAAAACAGGGCAGAGGAAGCAGATTATGACAACTTTGATTCAAAAGGTAAATAGAACACTGTTTGAGCTGGAAATCGGTATAGCGATCTTCGCTGTTATCTGTCAGTTCATCCTTTTGTTTTTTAAAGACAGGGGATACCTTAGTATCGGATTATGGATAGGCATTTTTACAGCATTCTTTTGTGCCTTTCATATGTGGCGGACCTTAGAGAAGGGACTGGATCTTGGGGAAAAGGGAGCAGTAACTTACCTTAGCAGGCAGAATGTTATCAGATATGTTTTGATCGTTTTGATATTGGGACTTACAGCTGTGTGGGAAATCGGAAATCCGGTTGCGGCTTTTGTAGGTATGATGGGACTTAAGGCATCTGCTTATATGCAGCCTTTAACAAAAATAATAAGTAAAATTTTTTATGGGGAGGAAAAACTCCCTGAAGTAAATGCAGAAGAACCTGTTACAGAGCAGGAGATAAGGAGGTGAGAATATGGGGCAGGGAATCTTATTATCAGCAGAAACATCTGTTGACTTTATGATCCATGGAGTTTTCTCCTATGAATTATTTGGTCAGCAGATATGGATAACAACAACTCATGTGTGTGTACTGATCGTTATGTTGATCATTATAGCCTTTTGCCTGTTTGCTAACAAAGCCATTAAACATGCAACGGAAGTTCCGGGAGCATTTCAAAATGTAGTGGAGCTGATCGTAGAGATGCTGGATGGTATGATCGGCGGCGTTATGGGCAAGTATGCCGTTAATTTCCGTAATTATATTGGGACTATCTTCATTTTTATCTTTATCAGCAATATATCGGGGCTGCTGGGCTTACGTCCGCCTACTGCTGATTACGGTGTAACTTTTGCACTTGGCATCATTACCTTTGTGCTGATCCATTTCAATAAGTTCAAGCATCAAAAGGTATCCGGAGTGTTGAAGGGCTTATGTGAGCCGTGGCCGATATGGGCGCCAATCAATATTATCAGTGATCTGGCAGTACCCGTATCATTGTCTTTGCGTCTGTTTGCCAATATTTTGTCGGGAACAGCTATTATGGCTTTGGTCTATGCACTTCTTAATAAGTTCGCCATTATCTGGCCTGCAGCACTGCATGTTTACTTTGACTTGTTCTCAGGAGCAATTCAGACTTATGTATTCTGTATGTTGACCATGACGTATATTACGGATGCATGTACCACAGAATGAAATGAAAAATAAAAATTTGCTTAATAGCATAAGGAGGAAACAAAAATGGAATTTAACACAAACTTTATCTTAGGTTGCTCAGCAATTGGTGCAGGTCTGGCAGTTATTGCCGGTATCGGCCCCGGTGTTGGACAGGGTATTGCGGCAGGACATGCAGCAGCAGCAGTAGGAAGAAATCCGGGAGCAAAATCCGACATTACTTCCACCATGTTACTTGGACAGGCGGTTGCCGAAACAACAGGTCTGTATGGTTTGCTGGTTGCTATCCTTCTGTTATTTGTAAAGCCTCTCGTACCTTAAGAAAAACCTATGAGCAAAATGAAAGGAGGCTGACGGATGGAAACGGGTCTGTCGAGGTTATTTGATCTGGACCTGCAGCTTTTGGTAGATGCAGGCCTGATGATGATTTCGATCTTTGTATTGTTCTTAGTTGCATCCTATTTCCTTTTTAATCCTGCGAGAGAGTTCCTTAAGAAAAGACAGGAGAAAATTAAGGGAGAACTGGACAGCGCTGCAAAAGATATGGAAGATGCAGCAGCGCTCCGTGCAGAATATGAGAATAAATTAAAGAATATTGAAAAAGAAGCGGAGGAAATCTTAAGTGATGCCAGAAAGCGCGGGCTTGCCAATGAAAATAAGATTCTGGCAGAAGCTAAAGAAGAAGCCGCAAGAATTATTGAAAGAGCCAAAGTGGAAGCCGAGCTTGAAAAGAAGAAAGCAGCAGATGATGTGAAACGTGAAATGGTAGTGATCGCATCCATGATGGCAGGCAAAGCGGTCAAGGCATCCATTGATGCAAATGTGCAGGAGAGCCTTGTAAATGAAACTTTGAAAGAAATAGGTGAGAGTACATGGCTAAGCTAGTTTCAAAAACATATGGAGAAGCTTTGTTTGAGCTGGCGGCAGAGGAAGGCAGGGAAGAGGTTTTCCTTGAAGAGGTCATGGCTTTAAAAGAGATACTGAAAGAAAATCCTGATTTTAATAAGCTGATGAATCATCC
The DNA here is from genome assembly GCA_964614185.1 of uncultured Lachnospiraceae bacterium. Lineage (GTDB taxonomy): Bacteria > Bacillota > Clostridia > Lachnospirales > Lachnospiraceae > Suilimivivens. Next base: position 1,483 of record CAZTKJ010000056.1, on the reverse strand, counting down.
TAAAATTTTAAAAGAAGAAAAGCTTGCAGTATTGGATGAGGTTTTTAAAGGAAGGGTTTCTGACGAACTGGCAGGTTTTTTACAGGTAATTATCAGTAAAGACAGATACGGTGAAATAAATGAAATTCTGGATTACTTTATTGACGAAGTAAAAAAACTGAAGGGGATCGGTATCGCTCACGTGGTTACGGCAGTTCCGCTTAGCGCGGCAAAGCAGAAAGAAGTAGAAGAAAGACTCCTTTCCACAACATCCTATCAGAAGATGGAGATGCACTTTTTAGTAGATGAGGAGTTGATTGGCGGCATGGTAATCCGTATTGGAGACAGAGTAGTTGACAGCAGTATTAAAACGAAACTGTTTGAGATGCAGAGACAGCTGCTGCAGGTAAAAATTTAAAATCATTAAGAAAAGAAACAGGAAAGGTGCGTAAGGGCATGAATTTAAGACCGGAAGAAATCAGCTCAGTGATCAAAGAGCAGATTAAGAGATATGCTTCAGAACTTGAAGTGTCAGATGTCGGTACTGTTATTCAGGTAGCTGACGGTATCGCACGTGTACATGGTCTGGAAAACGCAATGCAGGGAGAACTTCTTGAGTTTCCCGGAGAAGTATATGGCATGGTATTGAATCTGGAAGAGGATAATGTAGGTGCCGTACTTCTTGGAAACAGCAAAAATATCAACGAAGGCGATACGGTTAAAACAACCGGACGTGTTGTTGAAGTTCCCGTAGGCGATGTAATGCTTGGACGTGTTGTCAATGCGCTGGGTCAGCCCATTGACGGCAAGGGTCCCATTCAGACAGACAAGTATCGTAAAATTGAAAGAGTAGCATCAGGTGTTATTACAAGAAAATCAGTTGACACACCGCTTCAGACCGGTATCAAGGCAATCGACTCCATGGTACCTATCGGAAGAGGACAGAGAGAACTTATTATCGGTGACAGACAGACAGGTAAGACTGCTATTGCCATTGATACAATCATTAATCAAAAGGGACAGGGTGTTAAATGTATTTATGTAGCCATTGGACAGAAAGCGTCTACCGTTGCATCTATTGTGAAGACGCTGGAAGAGTATGGTGCTCTGGCCTATACAACAGTTGTAGCAGCAACTGCCAGTGAGCTGGCTCCTCTGCAGTATATTGCACCCTACTCAGGATGCGCTATTGGCGAGGAATGGATGGAGAATGGAGAGGACGTGCTGGTTGTTTATGATGATTTGAGTAAACATGCAGCTGCATACCGTACCCTTTCTTTGCTGCTTAAGAGACCGCCCGGACGTGAAGCTTATCCGGGAGATGTTTTCTATCTTCATTCCAGACTTTTGGAAAGAGCAGCAAGAATGAGCGAAGAGTATGGCGGAGGTTCCCTGACAGCACTGCCCATTATCGAGACCCAGGCGGGGGATGTATCAGCGTATATTCCTACAAATGTTATTTCCATTACAGACGGCCAGATCTATCTGGAAACAGAAATGTTCA
>CAZTKJ010000055.1:0-17839 GCA_964614185.1 uncultured Lachnospiraceae bacterium | reverse complement strand
ACGATATACAGTGAACGGGAGTCTTTTGCACAACCGAGAAATTTATTGTCATCAGAATCCCAGCATATTTCTACTTGGGTGACAGGTTCAATGATCTCCATGGCAGTAATCAGCGGAGTCAGGATATTTTTGCTGATATGTCCCTGCTTTCGGTCAATCATTTCCTGGACAATCGCTTCATATTCGTTGATAATTTCTGCTGTAGCGCAAGCAGTTATTTCTCTGGTAGCAACCGAACTGAGAACCTTTTTGGGAAAACCACCAAAAAATACGCCAGAAATAAGAACATTCGTATCTATAACAATTCTCATATTTTTTTGTTCCTTCTTGCAGATTTGACAATATAGTAAGTGATAAGAAAGTAATGATGGTAATATCTGATGGAGCAATGAATCTGGCATATATAGTAGTAGCTTTAGAGGGTGCAAAACCAATAGAAACGAAAAAATTTCTGATGAAGTTATTATATTTAGTGTTTTGGAAAGGTTGATGTTAGGTAAATAACAATTACGATTTTAAGTTGTTTTTATTTATCAAAAATTTATAAATATTTTATTGACGAGACATTTGTACATTTGATACAATATATCAAAGCATAGAAATTCTAACGGAAATTCGTTCTATTATCTGACTTTCTCACAGCACTATAAAGTGTATCATCTGATTTAGAATCCTTGCTTTATTACCAATTTAAAACAAACAGAGCAGGGAGCAGATGAAATCCTTTCTTAACTAAGAATGGTGTGTTGCTCTTGCCGTTCAATGAAAGGAGGACGAATGGGAAAGAAGGAGGAAAAGAAGGATACAGTAGAAAAGGAATTTGTTTCTTTTCCGGATATTGCAGCGGATACAATTAATGTGTTGCTTTATGAGGGAAAAAAGATAGCAGATGCCAAAAAGCTGTTGGCGGGACCCACAGAAACCATCTACCAGGGAGGAGAAAACCTCCGAAGCCAATATGAGGATCTATGTAAATATGAGTTGGTGGATGGAAAGATCAATGTTATGTACCTGATTGCCAACCAAAGCAGGACCGATGGAAAAATGCTGCTTAGGAAAGCCGGCTATATAGGTGGTGTTTATCGGGAACAGTATGAAAATAAAACGCAGAACATTTTTCCTGTTGTTGAATTTGTTCTATATTGGGGAAATCACAGATGGAGAAGCAGTCGTGATATTCGAAGGCTGTTTCGAGAACGGAAGATTTATGATGATACATGGAAATATATTGATGAGTTAAAGCTTCATGTATTTGAGATGAGATATCTGCCGGAGGAGACAAGGAAATTATTCCAGAGTGATATGAGGATCGTAGTGGATTTCCTTGCGGAAGGGAATGGATATCGTTCTGACAGAAAGATTGTACATAAAGCGGCATTAATCAAAATGATCAAGGTACTTTCCAGAGAAACAGATACGGAAGACGTTGAGAAATGGATGGAAGAACAGGAAATCAGGGAGGAGGATGAGGTCACAGTGTGTGAATTATTTGACCAATATGAGAGAAAGGGTGAGAGAAAAGGCATGGAAAAGGGTGAAAATCGTTTTGCCATGTTGGCACAAATGCTTATGGATAGTGGCAGGAATGATGACTTGCGGAGAGCCATTTCTGACCGGAGCTATAGGGAGCAGTTGTATATGGAAGTTAAATTGCCTTAAATGTAATTTTATTCAAGCTTTCTATCTTATCTGCAGCAGCTTTAGCGCCGCCACAGCGGTAAAAGCTTTCTGCAATTTTTTTGGCATTATCTTGATAGGAAGGATCGGACAATACTTTTTCTGTGATCTGCCTGATTTCCTCCGGATTATTTTCTTTTAAATAAGCTCCTGCACCAAGCTCATTTACTCTATATGCCACTCCGCTCTGTTCATTAGTCTGGGGAAATAAGACCAGGGGAACCTGATAATAGAGAGCTTCATTTACGCTATTCATGCCACAGTGGGTAATAAAAACAGAAGCTTTTTGAAGAACTTCAATCTGGTCTGTATATCGCTCTATCTTAAAGTTATCAGGTACAGGTTTCAGCTCATCTGGATCAATAATATTTCCCACAGACATAATTATCTGATGTTCACTGTTTTTAAAAGCATGTATACAGTTTTTAAAAAAAGAAGCAACCTGATTATTTACGGTGCCAAGTGAAATATAAATGATTTTTTTATCAGGTTTTGTAACTTCCGTTTCCGATTGACGGATGGAGGGCCCTACAAAAGTATATTTTTCAGAGAAAGTTTCTGCAAAAGGTTGAAATTCCGATGAAGTATAAACGATAGTTTCCGTATCATTGTCATTTTGAATAATGGAAATGATATTCTTTACAGGATATCCTTTTTGCTGCAGCATTTTTATATATTTTTTTGATTTTCCCATAGAAAAAATCATAGAGAAAAGCTGTCCTATATCCTGCTTCATAATTTGTGCAGAATAGCGGTTAAATGCAAAGGTGGTTGTAGAGCAGATAAAAGGGATGCCTAATTTTAACGCGGTCAATTTACCCCATGTGGCAACAGAATCAGCCACAATACAGTCAGGATTCCATTTTTTCATATCATTTAAAATAGCGTCATCAAGAGCAAGTGTAGTCTTTACCAGGATTTCCGTAGAAAATGCAATATCTTTGCCTACTCTGTCAGCGTCTTCAGGTTTTAAGTGCATTTGAATATCATAAGGATCACAGGAAATATAAGAAGCGCCTGTAGATGCAATTTTTTCCCGCATGATATCATAGGAATAATATCTGATTTCATTTCCCCGTCTGATCAGTTCCCTCACTACTTCAAGGGTAGGGTTTGTGTGTCCGTGTGCCGGTATGGAAAAAAACGCGATTTTACTCATTTTCTATCTCCTTTACATGTCAGGATTATTGATTTGATTTTTAAGATCCTGCATAAAATTAAGAATAGTGTCTGCTTTGATTATGGCAAGTCCCTGTTCTTCATCCCCCAGTATAACAAGAGTGTCGCCCGGATTGATATTAAAGATGGTTCTTGCTTTTTTGGGGATGACGATCTGCCCCTTTTCTCCTACTGTTACGGAGCCAAAGATATGTTTTCCTTTGGGAGGAATGGGCAGCCCTTCCTCTTTTTGGGAGAAATTAACCAAATCATCCAGAGAAACATTATAGAGTTTAGCCAGAGCGATACAGTTATCAATATCAGGGGAAGTATCGCCGTTTTCCCATTTGGCAAGAGCCTGTCTGGATACACCGATGCGGGAGGCAGCTTCCTCCTGTGAAAATTTGTAAAGTTTTCTAAGAGTCAATATATTCTCACAAAGCATATTTTTCCTACTCCTGTTATGTTTAATTGCATTATAAAATTAAATGGAGAACGTGTCTATCAAACAAGGATAACATTTTTAGTGTAAATTTGTAATGATTAGTTGCAGAATGAATAAATAAAACAAAAGACAGGATTTACGGTTTATGATATGATAAAGTAAATTATGTATATTTTATTACAACATATTCGTATTGGAGGGAAAGGTATGGACAAAAAGCAAATAATTAATGATGGAAAAACTTCTTTGGGAATTGAATTCGGATCTACCAGAATCAAGGCTGTTCTGATTGAAGAGGGCGGAGCAGTGCTTGCATCGGGAAGTTATGAATGGGAAAACCAGTACATAAATGGTATTTGGACGTATTCTATGGAAGATGTTTTTAAAGGACTTCAGGATTGTTACAAGGATCTTGCAGCAGATGTAAAGAAAAACTATGATACGGAAATTACTAAAATAGGTTCCATTGGATTTTCTGCCATGATGCATGGATATCTTGCTTTTGGTAAAGACGGCGGGTTGCTTACTCCTTTTAGAACGTGGAGAAATACCATTACGGAAGAAGCTGCTAAAAAGCTGACAGAAGAATTTAATTACAATATTCCTCAAAGATGGAGTATTGCACATTTATATCAGGCCATTTTAAATAAAGAAGAACATGTCAAGGATATAGATTTCTTTACTACTCTGGCGGGATATGTGCATTATAAACTTACAGGGAAAAAGGTAATTGGAGTAGGAGATGCTTCCGGTATGTTTCCTATTGACATAAAGACAGGCAATTATGATCAAAAGATGATAGAAAAGTTTGATGCGCTGGTAAGTCAGGAAGGATTTTCATGGAAACTGCAGGAGATTCTTCCGGAAATATTAACAGCAGGGGAAATGGCAGGGACTTTAACAGAGGAAGGTGCATTACTTTTAGATACCAGTGGAAAACTGGAAGCAGGAATTCCCATCTGTCCTCCTGAAGGCGATGCCGGAACGGGTATGACAGCTACTAACAGTGTGGCAGTAAGAACAGGCAACGTTTCTGCAGGTACTTCTGTATTTGCCATGGTGGTATTGGAAAAAGAGTTAAGTAAAGTATATCCTGAAATCGATCTTGTTACTACGCCGGATGGAGCTTTGGTTGCTATGGTACACTGTAACAATTGTACTTCTGATTTAAATGCATGGGTCAACATTTTTGACCAGTTTGCGGAGAGCATTGGAGCTAAAGTTGATAAAAACACATTATTTTCCGTTCTTTATAATAAAGCATTGGAAGGAGATGCTGACTGCGGCGGATTGATCTCTTACAATTATTTCTCGGGAGAACCTGTTACGGGATTTGATGAAGGAGCGCCTTTATTTGTGAGAAAGGCGGAAGATAAGTTTAATCTTGCCAATTTTATGAGAACTCATTTATATTCCTCTCTGGCTGCTTTAAAGGCAGGCCTTGATCTTCTGTTCAAAGAAGAAGAGGTGGAGGTTGATGAAATGTTTGGACATGGCGGCCTGTTTAAAACAAAAGGTGTGGGACAAAGGATTGCAGCAGCAGCCATGAATACTTCTGTTTCTGTAATGGAGACTGCAGGCGAAGGCGGCGCATGGGGAATTGCTCTTTTGGCAGACTACATGAAGAACAAGGAAGAAGGAGAAAGTTTGCAGGGTTATTTGAACCATAAGGTATTTGCAGGACAATCAGGAAGCAAAATGGAGCCGGTCAAAGAAGATGTGGAAGGATTTGACAGGTTTATGCAGCGTTATATGGCAGGACTTGCTATTGAACATGCAGCAGTTGATGCATGGAAATAAGAGGAGGGAAATATGTTAGAAGAATTAAAAAAACAGGTTTATGAAGCAAATATGGAATTGCCCAGATATGGACTTGTTACTTTTACATGGGGAAATGTAAGCGGCATTGATACTGAAAGCGGATTATTTGTTATTAAACCCAGCGGGGTAGATTATGATAAGCTGACATTTCAGGATATGGTGGTCATGGATCTGCAAGGCAATAAAGTAGAAGGAAAGTATAAACCATCCTCTGATACAGCCACTCATTTGGAGCTTTATAAAGCATTTCCGGAAATCGGCGGTATTGTGCATACCCATTCTTCTTATGCTACCAGCTGGGCACAGGCAGGAAGAAGCATTCCCTGTTATGGAACAACTCATGCAGATTATATTTATGGAGAAGTGCCGTGTTTAAGATGTCTGACCAAAGAAGAAATAGAAGAGGCTTACGAAGAAAATACAGGGCATCTGATAGTCAGTGAATTCCAGAGGATGAAAAAGGATCCTATGGCGGTACCTGCGGTTCTCTGTAAAAATCATGGGCCTTTTGCCTGGGGAACAGACGCCATGAATGCAGTACATAATGCAGTAGTTTTGGAAGAAGTAGCTAAAATGGCTTATCGGACGGAAATCATCAATCCGAAAGCAGCGCCGGCACCTTCGGAGCTTCAGGATAAACATTATTTCAGAAAGCATGGTGAAAATGCCTATTATGGGCAGTAACACTATTATATGGAGTGGGTATGCTAAAGGTATTTTTGGTAGAAGATGAATTTGTAGTACGGGAAGGTATCAAAAACAATATTGATTGGATAGGGCATGGATATGAATTTTGTGGAGAAGCCAGTGACGGTGAGCTGGCTTTTCCCATGATTCAGAAATTAAAGCCGGATATAGTGATCACAGATATAAGAATGCCCTTTATGGATGGACTGGCATTAAGCAAGCTGATAAAAAAAGAAATGCCCTGGATCGAAATTATTATTTTGTCAGGGTATGAAGAATTTGAGTATGCCAAAGAGGGGATCAAGATCGGCATAGCAGAGTATCTTTTAAAACCTATCAGTGGAGAAGACCTTTTAAAAGAAATAGATAATATTGCTGATAAAATTGCGGAAAAGCGCAAAGAGCGGGAGATCAGAGAAAAGTATATAAAAGAAATGGAAGAGAATTTTCTCGAAGGAAGAAAAGATTTGTTCCAGTATCTTGTTACAGGCTCCAAATCGGCAGCAGAATTACTTGAAATTGCAGATACTCTGGGTATGGATCTTTCTGCCATGTGGTATAATATTGTCCTGTTTCAGGTACAGTCCACGGATCATGCCCAAAATGAATATTCCAACAGTTTAGTTGAAATCGAACAGAAACAAAAGAAAATCCATGAGGAAATGCAGCTGCTTGTTTTTGACAGAAATCTGGAGGGAAAGGCGTTTTTATTTAAGGCAGATTCCAAAGAGAATCTGGAAAAAGTTCAAAATGATTATCTGAACAAGGTAAAAACAATTCTGACAGATTATGAACATGTTCGCTACTTTGGAGGAATCGGCACGCCAGTCAATCGTTTAAGAGAACTTCCAACTTCTTTTGAAAGAGCCAGTCATGCTTTTGCCCATCGCTACCTTGTAAAAGAGAGCCGGATACTTAACTCTGAAGCCATAGAGCGTGAAAATTATGTTGAACAGGAAGAATTCAATATCAGTAATGTGGACATCAAGCAGATTGACAGAAATAAAATACGGGAATTCTTAAGAATCGGAGACAGAGAAGAAGCTATTTACTTCGTAGAAGAATTTTTCCGGAATTTTAATTCTGCTGCCATGAGATCAAATATATTCAGACAGTATATTACCATGGATACTTATTTCTGCGTGGTTGATTTTGTGGAGGATCTGCAGATTTCAAGAGAAGAGATCGAACCTTTGGATATTGCTTCAGGAACTTTGCAAAATCCGGAAAGCGCCGTGGAATATGTAGTAAGAATTATTGAAAAAGCATTGGAACTGCGGGAAAAGACGGCAAGCAACAAATACGGTGATATTGTTAATGAAGTGATGAAATATATTGAAAAAAATTACGCAGATGAAGAATTATCACTGAATCTTCTGGCATCACATGTAAATTTTTCACCCAATCATTTAAGTATGATCTTCAGTCAGCAGACAGGAAAGACTTTTATTAAATATTTGACAGATTTTAGGATGAATAAAGCTAAGGAGCTGCTTCGCTGCACGGGGAAAAAAAGCAGCGTGATCAGCATGGAAGTAGGATATAAGGATCCCCATTATTTTTCATATTTATTTAAGAAAACGCAAGGGCTGACACCTACACAGTACCGGAGTAACAGAGGGCCGGATGGAGATGAGGATCATGAAGGAAAAGCTGAAACAGATTTATAATCGTTCTTCTTTAGCCACCAAAATCAGATATTTCTATTTATTGCTGCTGGTACCCATTGTTCTGTTCTTGATTTTTTGCTTTTATAATTTGTGGGTAGTAAACCGTAATTATGAAGATATGATCAACTCTACGGTAATTGCCAGTGAATTCAGTCTGGATTTCAAAAAGGACTTTGATTATGAAACATATTTGTTAATTGTAGAAAATAAGTCTCTTGAGGAATCGAAGCTGGATGATATGTTAAATGAGGCTAACCGTATTGTAATGGGGCTGGAAGAATTTACCAAACAGGAAGAAAATATCAACCGCCTTGACAGTGTAAAAAAATATTTAAAGAATCTGGGTGTTTACAAAAGCAGAATAGAAGAAAATCTGGCGGAGGGTAATAAATACGAAGAAAATATTGAAATATGGGAAAATGATGTCCAGATTGTTACTTCCCTGCTTCGGGAAGCTATTTTTCAATACATATATTATGAAATCAGCGATCTTCAAAGATCCCGTACAGAGTATCAGAATTTCTTTGTGATAATGATCCGTTTTTCCCTGATTGCTTTTGTCAGTCTTTCAGTTCTGATCCTGCTTCTCTCATATTTTATTCCTCTTAGTATCACACGTCCTATCAGAGAACTGGGGAAAGTTACAGACCAGGTAGCCAAAGGGAATCTGGTAGTCAGGTCTGAAGTAAGAAGCGGCGCCGAGGTCAGTGCACTCAGTGATTCTCTTAACGCCATGATCGATAAAATCAATGAGCTGTTAGAGCAGGTCACAAAAGAGCAGACAAGACTGCGGAAAGCAGAATTTGAACTTTTACAATCACAGATCAATCCTCATTTTCTCTATAATACTTTGGATGCAATCGTATGGCTGGCAGAGGCAGGCGAACAGAAGAAGGTAGTAGGAATGGTAGGAAGCCTGTCAGAATTTTTCAGGACATCTTTAAACCAGGGCAAAGATATTATTTCCATAAGAGAAGAGCTGCAGCATGTAAAAAGTTATCTGGAAATCCAGCAGGTGCGGTATCAGGATATTTTAAAATATGAAATTCAAGTGCCAACAGAGCTGCATAATTATCTGATTCCCAAAATTACGATACAGCCTCTTGTAGAAAATGCCCTGTATCATGGAATCAAGAATAAGCGGGGAACCGGGAAAATATCGGTTCATGGCAAAAAAGAAAGGGATTTCTTTATCATACAGATCAAAGACAATGGAATCGGCATAAATAAAGAACGTCTTTTGCAGGTCAGGGACGGCATTCAGAATAAAATACCCACAGAAAAGGATATTTATGGTTTATATAATGTCAATGAAAGAATTCGTCTGAATTTTGGAGAAAAATATGGAATTTCCATAGAAAGTACTTATGGAGAGGGTACGGTTGTAAATGTTATTCTTCCTTGTACAAAGGAAGGAAGCCCGGCATAAGAAAATCAACTTTTGCCATAAAAAAATCAACTTTTTAAAAATCCACATAAAAAAATAAACATTTATACGATTTATTTGAATGGATTTGTTGACAAACTGACGATATGATATAATCATTAAAGATATATTATGGGAGGATTAATAATGAAGAAAAAAGTTTTAGCAGTGATTATGGCAGCAGCAATGGTGCTTGGCCTGACAGCTTGTGGTGGTGGAGCAGCAACAACATCATCAAACTCCGGCGGAGCGATCAAAGTTGGTATTATCAACAATGACCCCAATGAATCCGGATATCGTACAGCTAATGATAAGGATTTAAAGGCAACCTTTACAGAAGCAAACGGATATGATGCATCTTTTGCTTACAGCCTTAAGAATGATGAACAGATCGCAGCAGCACAGAAGTTTATTCAGGACGGCGTTGACTATCTGCTTCTTTCAGCAGCTGATACATCAGGATGGGATTCTGTATTAAAGGATGCACAGGATGCAGGCGTTAAGGTTATCTTATTTGACCGTACCATCGATGCTGATCCGAGCCTCTATGAAGCATCTATCGTTTCCGATATGGCAAAAGAAGGCCAGACAGCAGTTGACTGGTTAAAGGGCCAGGGACTTAGCGAATACAACGTTATTCATCTTCAGGGTGTTATGGGTTCCGCAGCACAGATCGGACGTTCCGGAGCACTTGACGATGCAGTTGCTTCTGAAGGATGGACTCTTGTTACACAGCAGACAGCTGAATGGAATGCAGAAACAGCACAGCAGATCGTTCAGTCTGTAATCGACTCAGGACAGTCCTTTAACGTAATTTATGCAGAAAATGATGATATGGCAAAGGGCGCTGTTGCAGCTCTTGACAAAGCAAACATCTCTCACGGCGTTGGCAAAGACGTAATCGTTATGGGATTTGACTGCAACCAGTGGGCATTACAGGAACTGCTTGACCAGAACTGGAACTATGACGGTCAGTGCAACCCGTTCCAGTCTTCTTACATTGATGATATTATCAAGAAGCTTGAAAAGGGCGAAAGCATTTCCCAGAAGACAATCATCATGGATGAAAAGGGATTTGACGCTACTACAATTACAGCAGACGATGTTAAGAATTATGGTATTTAAATTCTGATAAAAATTTTTTTTAACAATTATTAATGAGCGCGGCGCGGCGTAGCGTAAATGAGAGTTGATACGCTTGCTCCGCGCTTATTTTCTAAAAAACTATTAAGGAGTGAACGCACTGGTGAAAGATAATGTTATATTAGAAATGAGAAATATTCACAAAAGCTTTCCCGGAGTACGCGCTTTGCAGGGAGTGGATTTTACACTTCGTGAAGGTGAGATACATGCATTAATGGGAGAAAACGGCGCCGGAAAGTCAACCTTAATTAAAGTTCTGACGGGAGTTTACGGAAAGGATGAAGGAACTATTTCCCTTGCGGGAAATGCAGTAACGATCCGTTCGCCGCAGGAAGCACAAAAGCATGGAATCAGTACAGTATATCAGGAAATTACGCTGTGTCCTAATTTGTCAGTAGCAGAGAATATGTACATAGGAAGAACGGAAAATCTCTATCAGAACTGGAAAAAAGTAAATGCAGATACGGATAGGATCCTGAAATCACTGGATATTCCGGCAAAGGCAACACGGCAGTTGGAGAATTATTCTATTGCGGTTCAACAGATGATAGCTATTGCCCGGGCAGTTGACATGGACTGTAAGGTATTGATCCTGGATGAACCTACTTCATCACTGGACGAACAGGAAGTGGCAAAGCTGTTTAAGCTGATGTGGGAGCTTAAGGCCAGAGGGGTAGGAATCATATTCGTTACGCATTTCCTGGATCAGGTATATGAAGTATGCGACAGAATTACAGTTATGAGAGACGGTAAGCTGGTAGGGGAGTATCAGATCAAGGATCTGCCCCGTGTGCAGCTGGTATCTAAAATGCTTGGTAAGGAATTGGATGATATGTCCGATATCCAAGGTGAATATCAGACATATGAAAAGAAAGCATGGGCAGTACCGGTATTGGAAGCAGAGGGGCTTGTAAGTGATGCAGGAATTAAACCCTTTGATTTTCATATTGACAAGGGAGAGGTCAATGGCTTTACAGGCCTTTTGGGCTCAGGAAGAAGCGAATGTGTACGCGCAATTTTCGGTGCAGACAGAGTACTTGGCGGAACAGTAAAGAAAAACGGAAAGATTATCAAGATCTCCAAACCTCTTGATGCTATGAGAAACGGAATTGCATATCTTCCTGAAGACCGTAAGGTAGATGGTATTATAGGAGACCTTTCTGTCCGGGATAATCTTATACTGGCCCAGCAGGTATTAAAAGGATTTTTTAAACCCTTTACAAAAGCAGAAGCAAACAAATTTGCTGATGAATATATTAAGCTTTTAAGTATTAAGACGGCTTCCGCGGATACACCAATAAAATCTCTTTCGGGAGGTAATCAGCAAAAAGTAATTTTAGCACGCTGGCTTCTTACCCATCCGGAATATCTGATTCTGGATGAACCTACAAGAGGAATCGATGTGGGAACTAAAGTGGATATACAGAAGTTAGTGCTCAAGCTGGCTTCAGAAGGAATGAGTATTACCTTTATATCTTCTGAACTTGATGAGATGCTGCGTACCTGTTCACGGCTGGTTGTCATGCGGGACCGCAAGATAGTAGGAGAGCTTTCAGGAGAGGCTTTGAATCAGAATGAGGTTATGAATACGATTGCCGGAGGTGATAGATAATAATGCAGACTAAAAAATTTGATTTTTCAAAAATATTCAGACAGCAGATTTTTATTCCGCTGGCAGCGTTATTGATGCTCTTTATATATAATCTGATTAAGGATCCGTCCTTCTTTAAGATCACTTTGGGATATAACAGCGTGGGAAATCCTGTTTTGTCGGGATTTTTAATAACGATTCTGGACAGCGGTTCTGAAGTTGCTATTCTTGCAATTGGAATGACACTGGTTACTGCAGCCTCCGGCGGGCAGGATATCAGTGTAGGCGCTGCAGTGGCAATAGCCGGAAGTGTCGTGCTTCGGGTGCTTTGTGGAACGAATTCCCGTCCGGAGACCCTTCAGGCCCCTATTATCGTTGCATTTCTTGTAAGCTGCGTAGTGGCTATGCTGTTTGGTGCATTTAACGGTATACTGGTAGCGTATTTTAAGATTCAGCCTATGGTAGCAACCCTCATCTTATATACGGCAGGACGTTCTATTGCAGCATGGATCAATAATAATGAACTTCCGGTTATCAACGATCCTTCTTTTACTTATTATGGAGGGTTTATCCCCGGAATCCCTGTTCCAACGCCGTTTTTTATAGCTGTCATATGTATGATCATTATGGGACTTGTGCTGCGTTTTACTAATTTGCGGCTATATACCCAGGCAGTTGGCATCAATGAGAGTTCTTCTAAGTTAAATGGTCTGAATCCGCTATTTATAAAGTTTATATCATTTGTGATACTTGGGTTATGTGTTGCTGTTGTGGGACTTATTAAGGTAAGCCGCATTTCCAGTATCAACTATTCAGTTATTGCTAAAGATATTGAAATGGATGCCATCCTTGCAGTTGCCCTTGGCGGAAATCCTTTAGGCGGCGGAAAATTTAATATGACGGCATCCATTATCGGCGCTTATGTAATTCAGTGTCTTACAACTACACTTTTTAAGTTGGGTATTGAACCGGATAGACTTCCTGTATACAAGGCAGTTGTAATAATCGTATTGGTTGTTATGAGCGCACCGGTAGTAAGAGAAAAATGTTCCGCTATATTTAAGAAGTTAAAGCTTAAGGAGGTGGATTGATATGTCATCATTAAATAAGTCATCTGCATCTGGCGGACTGGGTAATAAAATCAAAAATCTTAATGATACGAATTTACTTCTTATGATTACGATACTGGTCTTCTTCGTTATGTACATTGGAGCCATTATTTTCCAGGGAGGAGGATTTAGAAAGCCACAGAACTTTTTTAATATTTTAAATCATAATGCGTACCTGATTATTCTGGCCTGTGGGATGAGCCTTGTTATGATCACCCGCGGTATCGATATTTCCGTAGGCGGAGTTACGGCTTTGGTTAGTATGTGCTGTGCCGTATACCTGGACTACCACGATGGCAATGTATTTATGGCCATTATTATTGCACTGGCAATAGGCCTTGCATTTGGTCTGGTTCAGGGATTTTTGATCGCATACCTTGACATCCAGCCATTTATTGTTACTCTGGCAGGAATGTACTTTGCCAGAGGTATGACGACGGTTGTTAGTACAAAGCCTTTTAACGTAGCCAATGAATCGTTTTTAGCATTGAAGGAATTCCGGATCATTGTGCCGGGAATGGGGTCTTACAATAAGAACGGCGGTTATATCAATGCCTATATTGAAATTGGTGTTGTTGTTGCTCTTTTGGTTGTTATTCTATTGTTTTGTATGCTCAGATGGACAAAGCTGGGCCGCCAGTTTTATGCAGTAGGAGGAAACAGTCAAAGTGCATTAATGCTGGGAATCAATGTAAAGAGGACGAAATTCCTGGCGCATCTGTTGTGCGGACTTTTAGCCGGAATCGGCGGATTTGTTTATTTTACGGACGTTGGTTCAGGTTCTGCATCTCATGCAGCCGGAGCGGAGATGAATGCCATAGCATCTTCTATCATAGGCGGCACTATGCTGACAGGAGGTGTAGGCAACATTCTGGGTACATTCTTTGGAGTGCTTTCACTTAGTACCATTCAGAATATTGTATCATCAGCAGGATTTGATGAGCCATGGTGGACAGGAATCACCATCGCCGCAATGCTTTGTCTGTTCCTGCTAGTTCAAAGTGTCGTTATGGCTCGTAAGAAAAAGATGTTAGGGGCAAAAAGTTAAATTAATGGTAAACGGATAAGACAGATATTCACAGCCTCGCAATTTACTGCGGGGCTGTGTGCGTATGACATAAAAGGAAAGAGAGAACAGATAGTGAAAAAATCTTTGACCATTACCATTATGATAATATGCTGCATATCATTGATAAGTTGTAAAAGCCTACAGCCCTCTGTAGAAGGATCTGCTGAAACAGAAAAGGCAACAGGAAATGAATATATTGTGGTAGGATTTTCACAGCTTGGCGCTGAATCCGACTGGAGAAGTGCTAATACAGAGTCCATGAAGTCTACTTTTACAACAGAAAACGGATATAAACTGATCTTTGAGGACGGACAACAAAAGCAGGCCAATCAGATTATGGCGATCCGCACATTTATTCAACAGGAAGTAGATTATATTGTTCTTGCTCCCGTTACAGAGACAGGATGGGATACTGTCCTTCAGGAAGCCAAAGATGCAGGGATTCCTGTCATCATTGTAGACAGGAAAGTAGATGTTTCGGACGATACCCTTTTTACATGCTGGGTAGGTTCTAATTTTGAACTGGAAGGGAAGAAAGCAGCCCAGTGGTTGAAACAGTTTACCACAGAAAAAGGAATTGAGCCCGGAAATATTCATATTGTAAATATACAGGGAACGATTGGCGCCTCGGCTCAAATAGGACGGACCAAGGGTCTGGAAGATGCTGTTGCAGCAAATGGCTGGGATCTTATAGCAGAAGTAACAGGAGATTTTACTCAGGCAAAAGGAAGAGAAGTTATGGAGTCCTTTTTGAAGCAGTATGATAATATTAATGTTGTCTACTGTGAAAATGATAATGAAGCTTTGGGTGCAGTAGAAGCCATAGAAGCCATGGGGAAAAAAGCAGGTTCAGATATTATGAATGGTGAAATCATGGTGATATCTTTTGATGGTGTCAATGAGGAAGCGATGAATTATGTTTTAGAGGATAGAATCACATGTATCACAGAGTGTAATCCTCTTCATGGACCCCGTGTTCAGGCAATTATTGAACTGCTGGAAAAGGGTGAGACTCCGGAGAAGCTCTCCTATGTAGACGGAAAAGTTTTCAGTGGGGATGAAACAATTAAAAAGATTTCAGTGGACAATACAGATTATGAAATTACTGTTTTAACACCGGATATGATAGATTAAAGGATATATAGCCAGGCTATATATCCTTTATCCATCTTGAAATCTGTTCTGCAAAATCGTCATTTTCAGTATAATACTTATTATAAACGTCATAGGCTTTCCATCTGGAAAAATTGAATCTCCGCAAAGACTTTTCCCGAATAAGGCCATCCTTGATATTTTTCTTTTTGTCATATCGATAGCTTGCTTTTATCATATCACTGGCATATTCCATAAACCAGTAATCCAAAGTGCCATCACCAAGTATATATTGATCCGCGTTGTCAAAAATAACCGGTGCTGCATCCATGGAGAGTTCTATGATATAATAAGGGTCGTTAAAGTCCATCTGATTAAAATTGTAACGTGCAATCCAATAATCCGGATGTGCAAAAGAAAATAACAGATAGAGCGATGTTACTGTGATCAGACAATATTTTACGAAAGGGATATCTTCTTTGTAAATCATAACTAAGGCACCTGTCATTAAAAGAAAAATTATAAACAGCGCCCACAGTACAAATACTCTAAGGAAGGTCAGGTAATATACCTGGATATAAAGTATCATTCGATATGCGCTGGAAGCAATCATAATATACGTGCATAAGGAAATAAAAACCAGAAGTCCCTTTAGCAGTTTACTTTCCCGAAACCGTTTGATGCAGATAAGCACTAAGGCTAAATTGATCAGGCAGACAAATACCAGCTGAAAAAATCCTTCTCTTGCGTAAGAAGCATAGGTGTAATATTCCGGCAGTGTTCCAAAGCCGGCAAAGAGATATACGATCTGAATAAAACAAAAAATCATATATACCAGAGAAATCAACCCGGTAAAAGTAATTCCCATAATGGGTTCGGCTGTTTTCTTATTTTTTATTTCTTCCTTTATGTTATGGTTAGAAATCCGGCGCATTATACTGTAAGACGCCAGAAAAGCAAACAGATACAGAAAACTGATTCCGAAGATATGCTCTTCAAAATTGATTTCGAAGGAAAAAATATGATCCAAAAGATTTCCGAATACCGCATCAGCGCTGCCAAGAAGTAAAAGGATAATAAATAAAAAGGGCAGTGCAAGGACGATTCCTCCAATTACATATTTTCCTTTTCCTTTGGGCTTTTCTTGTTTAACAGTCTGGTTTTCCCTGAAATTAGCAAAATCTATAAAAGGTGTAAAAACATAAAGAAGACTGGAAAAAACAATATTAAGGACAGAGGCCATGTATTTAGGCAGATCCCATTGTTTATCTTCATAAAGATTATGCAGGACCAAATAAAAAAACAAGCAGAAAATACCAAGCTTATTAAGAAAAATCAAAATCCATGAATCGGTCATGCAAGTGGAAAATCCAAGAAGCACCAGGCTAATGGTTATAAATACGGAAAATGGTTTGGCGGTAATCCCTGACTTTTTCAAATATAAGAAGAAAAAGAAGCAGGTTCCGCCTACGAAAAAAGGGTAGGTGATTCCTGAATTATTTTTATACAAAAACAAGGTGTAAAAAAAGGCATAGATCAGGCTTCCGATCCCCATAAAAAGGAATAAGGGATTGGGCAGCAATTTGGTGTTTTCAAATTCAGATTTTTCAGGTTCAGGTGCATCATATTCCGGTTTTTCATATTCAAATTCTATAGGTTCCATATTATATCTCCTTTCATTACGGAGCCGGATATTCCATCCAGGCTGAGTGTTCTATAAGAAAAATGATTATTTTAATTAATTGCCATAGTATCCGTACTGTATAGGTATCTGACAGGAATATGATAATTCCGGCGCCGATTCCGCTTAAAGCGGTAAAAATGTATTTCAAAAAAGCGCCTACAGGCGGTTTTAACCGATATAGCATAATTACATAAAAGATTATTAGTGTCAAACCGGGAAAGAATGCCAGAAAATATATTGCCAGTTCTCCTTGTCTCGTATATACCATTGGTATATCACCAAAGCCGTGCCAGCCTGCCCATGAAATGGCTTCAATCAAAATAAACTCACGTAAAGTAAACATAAGAAATAGCAGAAAGCATACCCGGTATGAAAATTTCTTAGTTTTCATCTTCCAACTCCTCAACATATTCTAAAATATCCCCCGGTTGGCAGTGCAAAGCTTTGCATATGGCATCCAGTGTTGAAAAACGGATGGCCTTTGCTTTGTTGTTCTTAAGAATGGAAAGATTTGCCAGGGTAATGTCCACTTCATTTGCAAGCTCCGTTAATCCCTTTTTTTGCTTTGCCATTTCTACGTCAAGATTAATTCTAATTCCCATGGTCATCCTCCTATATAGTCAGGTCATTTTCCAGCTTGTAAGTAACAGCCTTTTCAAATACCCGGGAAAGTACTTTGCTGAAAAGACCTGCAATAACAAATACCAGAATCACAACTATAACAGCGGGGGTCAGATAGAGGAAAAGCCGACAGGAAGTAATGACTGCAATAAAGAAACTATAAGTTCCCATTTTATTGAGGCTTGCCACATTTTCCATAATAAAACAGTCATCATTCAATACGGTTTTAAACATTTTACGCAGTTCATAGATAATCGAAACGGCAAAAATACCGGATAAAATAAAAATAAAGGAAAGTTCCCAAATGTTTTCGGCAAAGTATGTATTATAATTTCCGTAAAGCCGAATGATAAAAGGGACACACACCGTAGTGAGGATTCCCGCATAAAACATAAAATCAAGCATTCTTTTGGTAAACACAGTTAATGGGTCTTTCATATTGACAGTTATTCTCCCTTCAAAATTTTAATTTATGGATATCCTAAACATCTGCTTGATAGCAATATATCATGTGTGGAATTGATTGTCAATAAATATTTATTGATATTCGATAAATATTTATTATGAATCAATAATACACAATATAAATCTGGTAAATAGCAATCCGAGAGTCCCGTTTGTAACACAGGATTCCCGTTTTGTAAAT
>CAZTKJ010000054.1:0-18693 GCA_964614185.1 uncultured Lachnospiraceae bacterium | reverse complement strand
CGTCAGGGTGTAGGACTTCAGGCATATGGACAGAGAGATCCGCTGGTGGAATACAAATTAAGCGGATTTGAAATGTTTGATGAAATGACCCAGAATATTAAAGAAGAAACAGTTCGCGTACTGTTCCATGTTCGTGTGGAACAGAAAGTGGAAAGAGAAGAGGTGGCTAAGGTTACAGGAACCAACAAGGATGATTCAGCTGTAAAAGCTCCCGTTAAAAGAGAAAATGCTAAAATTTATCCTAATGATCCCTGTCCTTGTGGAAGCGGCAGAAAGTATAAACAGTGCTGCGGAAGAAATAAATAAGAAAGAGGTGAACGTTAAGTGGTAGAATTAGACCAGATGAAGTCAGAACTTCAGGCTTATGAAACTCCTTTAGCGGAAGTGAGGGATTCACTTTGACTTAGATAATAAGTCAAAAAAAATAGAAGAGTTGGAAAGAGATATGGAATCTCCCCATTTCTGGGATGATCCGGATGTTTCCAATGTTAAAATGAAGGAACTTAAAAATTTAAAAGATCTTGTAGATATCGTTAACGGGCTCAGCAGTCAGTATGAAGATATTGAAACCCTGATCCAGATGGGATATGAAGAAGAGGATCCGGAGCTGGCCGCAGATATACGGAAGGAGCTGGATGAGTTTATTACTGTTTTTGAAGATATCAGAATCAGTACTATGCTTTCGGGAGAATATGACGGCTACAATGCTATTTTGAAACTGAATGCAGGAGCAGGAGGCACGGAAAGCTGTGATTGGTGCGGTATGCTTTACCGTATGTATACAAGATGGGCAGAGCATAAAGGTTTTTCCGTAGAAGTACTGGATTATCTGGATGGGGATGAAGCCGGTATTAAATCAGTGACTTTTCAGGTTAACGGAATCAATGCCTATGGTTATCTGAAATCAGAAAAAGGTGTTCACAGACTTGTGAGGATTTCGCCTTTTAATGCTCAGGGAAAGCGCCAGACTTCTTTTGTATCATTGGATGTTATGCCGGATATTGAAGAAGATGTGGATGTGGAAATCAATGAGGATGATCTGCGTATTGATACCTACCGAAGCAGCGGAGCAGGCGGACAGCATATCAATAAGACTTCCTCCGCCATACGTATTACCCATATTCCCACGGGAATCGTCGTACAGTGTCAGAATGAACGGTCGCAGTTCCAAAACAAGGATAAGGCAATGCAGATGTTAAAGGCAAAGCTGTATATTCTTCAAAAGGAAGCAAATGCAGAAAAGATGTCGGATATCCGTGGGGAAGTGAAAGAAATCGGATGGGGCAATCAGATCAGATCTTATGTCATGCAGCCTTATACCATGGTAAAAGACCACAGAACAGATGCAGAAACAGGAAATGTAGATGCGGTTATGGATGGAGCGATTGATTTGTTTATCAATGCTTATCTGAAATGGATCAATATAAAATCAAAGTAAACAACGGACGCCACGGCTTGCGAGCCGTCCTTATGTTAATAAAAGAGTTTGCCTTGTGAGGTAAACTCTTTTGCTATGCAAAAATCATCAATGGAATTTTATTGATAATTACGCTTTTTCATTAGATCAAGATAAAAATTTGCTCTGGTGGACTGGTAATAAGGGAGAATCCAAAGGAATGCAATTCCAAAAGTACACAGTCCCAACAGAATAAGCGGTATAAAAGAAAGATCAATATAAAATAATCTGCCCTTGTTTCCACTCATGACTTTGCGGCTTTTGCTTAACACTTCCCTGGCAGTGTATTGCGGAAAGTCAAGCATCAGATAAAAGCACTGGGAAAACATCAGACTTAATATAATATTTGCAATACTTCCAATAAGCAGCAGAACGATATACAAAAGTAATATATAAGGATGTGCTGCAAAGGATATCGTTAAAAAAGAAAAGATATAAGTTGGAAGATTGCAGATCATACTGATAAGAGCAAGAACTGCCTGGACTTTTAATATTTTATCCGGTGTTCTGGAAAAACCATAAAATAAATCGCGGACAGCAATCTTTTGATTGCATGCAAGCTTCAGGTAAATATATGCTTCACCAAAAACAAATAATCCTGTGAAAAGGCTTATGATAAAAGAGACTGCAAAACTTATAACAGTGCCTATCACAGAGGTATCGGATGTAAAGAGAGGTACACTGAAGGTGGCAAATGAAACACATATGATATGTAAGGCACAAGCTCCTGTAAGCGTACCGTATTTTCCCAGTAATTGACCCTTAGCCAGTGATTTTAAGCTGGAAGAGGAAAGATATTCATTCATAGTAATAGGACTCCTAAACGGCCATGTCAAAATTTTGTCCGATGAAAGCAGCAGCGTCCGCTGATTTTTTATTCTGCTGATAAGGATTAGATTCATCGCTGTAACGTATTTGAGTAGTGGTGGTGCCGCCGGCTACATAACTTTGACCGCATTCAGGGCAGATGGCAGTTTTTAATGTAACATTGGCGGAAAGAACCTTGCCGTCAGCCTTGGCAGCTTTTTTATAAGCGTTGCTTACATGTTCCTGTTCGTGGGCGCGAACTTTGGAGGCAGAAGCCTCTGGAGAAATATGAGCTGCCGATTTAAAAGAAACCATTTCATCGGAACCATCCTGATACTTTCTGTTCTTACAGGTTTCACATTCAGCAGGCGAGGATTTACGTCCTGGAGAAACCCTGGTAGACTCACCGGGATTGACCACCGGTTTGCTTGATGGAGCATATATATTTGAGTAGCCATAATTTAAATTACTAATTCCAGTCATAATGCGTATTCCTCTCTTAGGGATTTAATAAATTTGCATATTCTGTCATCATATCTTCAAAAGAAGCCCCATACAGTTCCTCTGTAGGCTGTCCGTAGACCTCTTCAATAGCTGTATCATACTGACGACCGATTTCCACCAGCATATCAGGATTGGCAAGGAGCATAGATACGGAAGAGGCAATCAGGAAAAAAGTAGTTCCCAATCCTCCAATGCCGCATATAAGGCCGATTTTAGCCTGTGTGATCATCTTTTTTCCATAACCTTTGGAAAGAAGGGCAAATAAAATGGCCAGACCTCCTAATATCAAAGAAAACAAAACGGTCATTGACATAAAAAAGGAAGCTAATCCAAGGAACAGGGACGCTGTAGCCATAGCCATTCCGGGATTGCGGAAGGAAGGATTATTATAGTAATTATTTTCCTGAGGGGGTATCTGCTGATTGTCGTTAAAATCCATATACTTCACACACCTTACGTATTATAATGTTATTTTATCACTTGTTTGAAGATAATACAATAAGGCAAATCTTGAAAAAAAGAACAAAATCCCATATACTACTTATTGGAAAGAAATTTATTTTTCTTCCAAGGTTGGGTTTAGACTCACCCGGCAGACTATGGAAAGGATAAGGTTGTTGATATGGATATCATATTAAAGCTGAAAGAAGAATTAAAAATAGAAAAATGGCAGGTGGAAGCTGCAGTAAAGCTGATCGATGAAGGAAATACCATTCCGTTTATTTCCCGTTACCGTAAAGAAGCTACCGGCTCTTTAAATGATGAGCAGCTGCGTAATCTGAATGAAAGACTTGCCTATCTGCGCAATCTTGAAGAAAAGAAGGAACAGGTGATTGGAAGCATAGAAGAACAGGGACAGCTGACTGAAGAATTAAAGAATAAGATACTGGCAGCAGAAACACTGGTAGTGGTGGAAGATTTATATCGTCCTTATCGTCCGAAACGGAAGACCCGTGCCAGTGTGGCAAAAGAAAAAGGACTGGAAGGACTGGCAAAATACATATTACAGCAGGATGCATCGCAGCCTCTTGAGGTGGAAGCAGAGAAATATATCAGTGAAGAAAAGGAAGTAAACAGTGTAAAAGAAGCGCTTCAGGGCGCCGGAGATATTATTGCGGAGAGTATTTCTGATGAGGCGGATCACCGTATTTATATCAGAAATATCACTATGGAAGAAGGAATCCTGACAAGTACTGCCAAAGATGAAAAGGCAGAAAGCGTCTATGAGATGTATTATGCATATGAAGAACCTGTAAAGAAAGCAGCAGGACACAGAATTCTTGCGTTAAACCGGGGAGAAAATGAAAAATTCCTGACAGTTAAGATTGCAGCGCCCGTAGAAAGAATTTTACAATATTTGGGAAAGAAAACGATTATTTCTGACAATGAATATACAACACCTGTTTTAAAGGAAGTAATTGAAGATGCTTATGACAGACTGATTGCACCGGCAATTGAAAGGGAAATCAGGAATGAATTGACGGAAAAGGCAGAGAATGGGGCAATTTCCGTATTTGGCAAGAATTTGGAACAGCTTCTTATGCAGCCTCCTATTGCAGGGAAAGTTGTATTGGGATGGGACCCTGCGTTCCGTACCGGGTGTAAGCTTGCAGTAGTAGATGCCACAGGAAAAGTGCTTGATACCAAGGTAATATATCCCACCGCACCACAGAATAAAGTAGATGAGGCCAAAAAGGAATTAAAGAGGCTGATCAGCAAATATCAGGTCTCATTGATCAGTGTGGGAAACGGAACGGCATCAAGGGAATCGGAGCAGGTTATTGTAGAACTGATCAAAGAACTGAATATCCCGGTACAGTATGTCATCGTAAATGAAGCAGGAGCCTCTGTGTATTCGGCAAGCAAACTGGCTACGGAGGAATTCCCTAATTTTGATGTGGGACAGCGAAGCGCGGCCTCTATTGCAAGAAGACTGCAGGACCCTTTGGCAGAGCTTGTTAAGATCGATCCCAAGTCCATAGGGGTAGGCCAGTACCAGCATGATATGAATCAGAAAAAACTGAGCGAAGCATTAAACGGTGTAGTGGAAGATTGTGTAAACAAAGTAGGAGTGGATTTAAATACAGCTTCCGCATCCTTATTGGAATATATTTCCGGCATTTCCAAAGTGATTGCCAGGAACATCGTAAGCTATAGAGAAGAAAACGGACGGTTCAGAAACCGTGCACAGCTCTTAAAGGTTCCGAAACTGGGTCCCAAAGCATATGAACAGTGTGCCGGATTCATGAGGATACTGGACGGTGACAATCCATTGGATGCTACCAGCGTCCATCCGGAAAGCTATGAAGCAGCAGCGAAACTTCTTGAAAAAATGGGAATGACCATGGCAGATGTAAGGCAGGCACAGAAGCAGTCAGCAAAAGGAAAAACCACTGCCCTGCCAAAAGAACGTAAAGAAGGAAAGCCGGAAAGAAAAAACAAAGTAGTGATAAGGAATACCAATACCGCCATGGGAAAAGCATTGGCAGCAGCCATGGGAGATATGACGTTTTCTGCGAAAGATACAATGTCTTCCGCGGAAGAAGCAAAGAGCACTGCCACAGTCAGTACACTGGAACGTAAGATTACAGATAAGACTAAGCTGGCCAAGGAGCTGGGAATTGGTGAGATTACCCTGACGGATATTTTAAAAGAACTGGAAAAGCCTGCAAGAGACCCAAGAGAAAATATGCCGGCTCCCATTCTCCGCAGTGACGTGCTGGATATGTCAGATCTGAAACCGGGAATGATTTTGAAAGGAACAGTCCGTAATGTCATTGATTTCGGTGTGTTTGTGGATATTGGTGTCCATCAGGACGGACTTGTCCATATTTCACAGATGACAGACCGTTTTATCAAGCATCCGCTGGAGGCTGTCAGTGTAGGCGATATTGTAGATGTGCAGGTCCTTTCTGTGGATACAGCTAAAAAGAGAATCAGTCTTACCATGAAAATAAAATAATTTTTTAAAAATCCATAAAAATGAATTCCTCCCACGTATCTTAATTATGATACACAGGGAGGGATTTTTTATGAAAAAAAGAGTATTTCTATTTTTAATGACTGCTGCAATTGTGACAACATCACTTGCAGGATGCGGAAAGAGCTTATCGGGCGGTAAGACATCGTCTGACACAACAGAGGCAGAAGAAGGTTATTATGATACTGAGCCGGCTTTCACTGCAGAAGCCTCTGCTGAAGCAGAAACTGCTGCGGAAGAATATGAATATGCCTATGATTATTCAGAGTCGAAAGCGGTTGATGAAGGAAGCTATCTGGAAAGCTGTTATGATTATGTGGATGTTCTTCCTATGGATGGGGAGGAATACAGCCAGTGGGACGAAAAGGGATATGCTTCTGTTCTGAAGGAGCCCCTTTCTACTTTTTCTGCAGATGTAGATACTGCTTCCTATAGCAATTTAAGAAGAATGATACAATATGGATACGGACTGGAAGATATTCCTGAGGGAGCCGTCCGGATAGAAGAGATGCTGAATTATTTTACATATGACTATCAGGATCCTAAGGGTAAGGAACCTTTTGGTGTCACAACACAGATTGGTACCTGTCCATGGAACGAAGAAGCAGAGCTTTTGATGATCGGATTAAAAACAGAAGATATTGACTATGAAGATGCACCGCCGTCAAATCTTGTCTTTCTGCTGGATGTATCAGGTTCCATGTATAGTGATGATAAACTGCCGCTCTTACAGGAAGCTTTCTGTATGCTTGCGGATAATCTGTCGGACAAAGACAGAGTTTCCATTGTGACTTATGCGGGAGAGGATACTGTAGTCCTTAGCGGAGCCAAAGGAAGCCAAAGCCGAAAAATAAAAGCAGCTATTAAAGACCTGGAAGCCGGCGGCGGTACCAATGGAAGTAAGGGAATTGAAACGGCCTACAGCCTGGCAGAGGAGAATTTTATTAAAGGCGGAAATAACAGAATTATTCTGGCTACAGACGGAGATTTGAATATAGGACTGACTTCCCAGGAAGAGCTGGAAGAGCTGATCACAGAGAAGAAGGAATCAGGGATTTTCCTTTCGGTATTGGGTTTTGGAACAGGGAATATTAAAGACAATAAAATGGAGACGCTGGCAGATAAAGGAAACGGAAATTATGCCTATATTGATTCAAACAGAGAGGCAAAAAAAGTTCTGGTAGAAGAAATGTCGGCAACTCTGCTTACCATTTGCAAAGATGTAAAGTTCCAGGTGGAGTTTAATCCGGCGGTGGTTTCAGGATATCGTCTGATTGGATATGAGAACAGAGTGTTAAATAAAGAAGACTTTAATGATGATAAAAAGGATGCGGGAGAAATCGGTGCAGGACACAGTGTTACGGCATTGTATGAGATTATTTTAAAGGAGCCTCTTCCTGCATTGTCAGAGGATGAAATTGCAGATTTAAAATATAGCGATAATTACAAGAAAGAAATGGAACAGGATAAAGATAATCCGGCTCTTTCACAGGAGTGGCTTACAATAAGCATCCGCTATAAGAAACCGGCAGAGGAGGAAAGCAATCTTTTACAGTATCCTATAAGTTTTGACAGTTACAGCCGTACCCCTTCTGATGATTTCCGGTTTGCGGCAGCAGTGGCAGAATTCGGACTTTTAGCATCTCATAGTGAATATGCGGAAGATGCATCTGTTTCCCATGTAAAAAAGGTATTAAAGGAAATAGAGCTCAATGATGAATACAAGGAAGAGTTTTTGGAACTGGTGGAAAAGGCAGCACTGTGGGAATAAGATTTATAGTAATAACTCTTGATTTGTAAAGAGAACAATATTATAATACCTTTTGTAAATAAAGAAAAGTTCTTCGGGGTTGGGTGTAATTCCCTACTGGCGGTATAGTCCGCGACCCGCATACCGTAATGACAGTTTCAGGTATGACGGCTGATTTGGTGCAAGTCCAAAACCAACAGTAAAGTCTGGATGAGAGAAGAAAATAATTGTTTCCCTGTAAGGGAGATGGTTTTATTTAAGAGCGTAAAACCCCGAATGTTGAGAGTTCAATATTTGGGGTTTTCTTTTCTGAGAAGAACCTTTCTGATATGGCTGTTATGGATAGCTGTTAAAGCAGCAGAAAGAGAGGAAAAGATGAAAAACAGTTTATGGTCTACGGTATTAGACAACACAATGTTTGTGCTGCAATGTATTATGATTGCAGCAGTTTTGGTAGCAGCAGCTTATGTGGCGGAGAAGTATCTGAAAAAGAGAAATAAGGATACAGAGCGTATCCTGACTACCAGAAAAATAGCTATGATTGGTATTTTTTCAGCCATTGCCACAGTTCTGATGTGGATCGAGTTTCCGATTCCTTTAATAGCTCCGCCATTTTATGAATTGGATTTCAGTGAACTCCCGGCGCTGATAGGAGCATTTGCCTTCGGACCGGTAGCCGGTGTGATGATTGAGTTCTGTAAAGTCATTTTAAAACTGATTACCAAAGGCACATCTACCGCTTTTGTAGGAGACCTTGCCAATTTTGTAATAGGATGCAGCTTTATACTGCCTTCCTCCATTATCTATATGTTCAAAAAGAGCAAGAAAAATGCAATTGCCGCATGTGCGGCAGGAACGTTGTGTATGGCGGTATTTGGTTCTGCTTTTAATGGCATATATCTGCTCCCGGCATTTGCCAAGCTTTATGGGATGCCCCTTGATGTAATTATTAAAATGGGAACGGAAATTAATGGATTCATTACCAATATTCCTACTTTTGTTATTTTTGCAGTAGCCCCCATGAATCTGATAAAAGGAGGATGCGTTTCCCTGATCACAATGTTTGTCTATAAACCCCTTAGTCCGATCTTAAAAGCAGCAGCCGTTCATGGAAAAGAGCGGATTCATCTTCAGACAGAGGGAAGGATGGAAAATAAAAGCTGATAAAATATTAAGAGAAAAAGCGCAAGCAGTCAAGCTTGCGTTTTTTTATATAAGGACGGTTCGCAAAGCGTGGCGTCCGTTATTTCTTTAGGGAAATTTAAGAATAAATTTCATTTTTTTGGAATGTATTTTAGAGTTTATTTCGTTATAATATATGAGGATTTGAAATCATAAGATAAAAAGGCGGTTTTTATTAAAAAAAATTTTTTTGCAAATTAGGTCTTGACAACATCTGTATTACATATATAATACAATCATACAAAGATGATAAAATATATTCCAAAGATATTTTAAACCAATCTGACAGTATCAATTTGATTTTAATTCTCGAACTCTAAAGAAACTTATATAAAGGAGGCATTCATGGAGGAATTAGTTGAAATACAGGATATGTGTAAAATCTATAACCCCGGTGAAAATGAAGTAAGGGCTCTTGACCATGTAGATCTGAAAATTAATCGGAATGAGTTTGTTGCCATTATCGGACAGTCGGGATCAGGTAAATCCACTTTAATGAATATGCTTGGATGCCTGGATGTTCCAACCACAGGAAGGTACATATTAAACGGTCAGGATGTGTCACATTTAACGGATGATGATCTGTCCGATATCCGAAATAAGGAAATTGGATTTATTTTTCAGGGATTCAATTTGATTGCAGGACTAACCGCTCTTGAAAATGTAGAGCTTCCTCTTATATACAGAGGAGTCAGTAAAAAGGAGAGGATAAGGCTTTCCGAAATTGCCCTTGAAAAAGTGGGGTTAAAAGAAAGAATGAACCATAAACCATCTGAAATGTCGGGAGGACAGCAACAGAGAGTGGCCATTGCAAGAGCTATTGCCCAGGCCCCGCCTATTATATTAGCTGATGAACCTACCGGAAATCTGGATACAGGTTCTACCAAAGAAATCATGGAAATATTAAAAGATCTGCATAAAGAGGGAAGAACAATTATTCTGATCACTCATGATAACGAGATTGCTGCCAGAGCCAAGAGAATTATCAGGATTATGGATGGCAGGATTGTAGCGGATATTATTAATGACGTTGAAAGATAAAGGTAAGGGAGAAAGGAAATGGAAGAAAGAAAAGAAGAAATAATTATTACGGAAAAGAAAAAGGGACTGTTTGGGAAAAAGGATAAAGGAGAGAAAAAGCCTGTAGATAAGGCAAAAAGAAAGAAAATCAGAAGAATAGTCATCCTTGGCGTCATTCTTATGCTTGTACTGTATGTGGTGGTTTCCAGTGCCATGGCAGGAAACGCACCAACACCGGTAACAACGGTTTCGGCACAAAAGGGAGAGATTGAACAGACTATTAACACCAGCGGAACAGTGACAACCAATTATTCTAAAAGCTATTTTTCTGATGTAAAAGTGAAAATCGGACATGTGGATGTAAATGTAGGTGATGCCGTAAAGGCTGGCGATGTACTGATCGAATATGATGAACAGTCCATGGAGACGGAAAAACAGCTGGCAGAGTTAAAGCTGCAGTCAGGAGAGGGCAGCTATAAGAATTCTGTGCAGAGCAACAATGAAAAGCTGGGAGATTTGAAGGAAGCTGATATTAATCTTGAAGTACTGGATCAGCAGATTGCAGATACAGAAGCGTACATAGCAGGACTGGAGAGTAAAATTGATAAGAAAAAAAGTGATCTGGCTTATTTTGGAACGCTGCTTCAGATCACACTGTTAGACTGGCAGGATCAACCGGATTCGGAAGAATATTTGAATATACAGAAACAGGTGCAGTTAAATACATGGGAACAGAGCAACAATGCGGAAATTAAAGGATGGGAATCGGAACTGGATGTTTACAATAAGATGCTTTCCGACTATAAAGAATACCGTTCTGAGATGAAATCGCAAAAGAGCGCTGCAGAGTCCGGAAAGCTTACTTCCGGAGCCAAGGAAGAGCTGGAGGCTAATAACAAAACACAGGAAATTGAAGCACAGGAAACTTTAAACAATCTTCAAAACGTGGAAAACGGCATTACAGCGGAATTTAATGGTGTTATAACAGAAATGAATGCCGTAGAAGGCGCTACTGTGGCAGATGGAACACAGCTTCTGAAACTGGAAAGTACAGAAGATGTATCTGTTAAAATATTGATAACCAAATATGATCTGGATAAGATTGCAGTAGGACAGAAGGCGGTTATTACCATTGGCGGCAAGGAATATCAGGGAGAAGTTTCCAAGATCAATAAAATGGCAGAAACAAACTCCAGCGGTGCAGCAGTGGTAGGAACAGAAGTTAAAATATCCAATCCCGACAATGATGTTTATCTTGGGGTGGAAGCCAAAGTCGTAATCAGTACAGCAAAGGAAACAGATTCTATTCTTGTACCGGTAGAAACTGTCAATGTTGATCTGGCGGGAGAATTTGTATACATAGTGAAAGAGGGAATTTTGGTAAGACAGCCGGTTGTCACAGGTCTTTCTTCCGATACCATGATTCAGATTGTGGAGGGACTTGCAGAGGGTGATCAGATTGTGACAAATGTAACAACAGGACTTACCGAAGGGATGACAGTAGCGGCCATTCCGGCGAACTAAGTAATACAGGATAAAAGAAAGGCATTCATATGACACAAATTTGGGAATACATTAAAATTGCCTTAATGAATATTAAGAGCAATAAAGGCCGTTCTATTTTAACAATGCTTGGTATCATTATAGGTATTTCTTCTGTTATCATGGTCATTTCTATCGGAAACGGTGTAAGAGGACAGGTCAATTCTGAGTTGGAAGGGTTAGGCGGCGGTCAGATTGCTTTTTATGTGGACAGTACCAGAAAGGACACCACCGTAACCTTTGATCAGTCAGATTTTGATATGATCATGAGCCAGGTAGAGCATGTCAAGGGAGTTACGCCTTCCTATGGCACATGGGGCACAGCAGAAGGCCCTAAAGGAGACTTTGATATTTCTATGAGCGGAGGTACTACAGGACTGCAGTATGCTTCTGCAGACCCTATTGTAAAGGGGAAATATTTTTCGGAAAGTGATTATGATGCAGGCAGTAATGTTTGTATTATTACAGAAGCCAGTGCAATAGCGCTTTTTGGAACAACGGATGTAGTAGGCATGAGCTTTGATGCTACCATATGGGGAATCACACAGGAAATGCGTGTTATTGGAATCAGGAAGGACAATGCCTCCGCGTTGGTCAATATGGGCTCTTCTTTTACTTACGTCCAGGCAGAAGTTCCGCTGACCTTTATGGGAAATAAATTCGGCTATTATATTGATGATTTTTCACAGTTTTATGTTATTGCCGAATCTTCTGAATATTCAACGGAAGTGGCGGCGCGGGTCATGACCCTGCTGGAAAACAGGCACAATTGCAGAGGCGAAAATCAAATCATGATGGAGAGCTTTACAGATTTTACGGCTCAGTTTGATACGATCATCGGTTTTATTACTATATTTATTTCTTTCGTAGCTGCAATTTCACTTCTGGTAGGAGGAATCGGAGTTATGAATATTATGCTGGTTTCCGTTACGGAGCGTACAAGGGAAATCGGTATACGAAAATCTTTGGGAGCAAGAACTTCTTCCATTTTACTTCAGTTTTTGGCAGAGGCAGGAATTATTACACTGCTGGGAGGTATGTTTGGGATTATTTTAGGTTTTCTGGGAGCAACGGGTGTTTGCTCGCTGGTAGGGGTGACACCCCAGATTGGTGTCAGCACGGTTATTTTTGCTTCAGTTTTTTCCTGCGGTGTAGGTATTTTCTTTGGTATCTATCCGGCTAAAAAAGCAGCAAAATTAAGTCCTATAGAAGCTTTGCGGCACGAATAAGTATTGCACTTTGCAGTTTTTTTAGTATAATAGAAGAAAAGTAGAGAGCACCTGCTTACCGTAGGTGCTTTTCAGCATCATAGGAATGCGTGACATTTTGTGGCGGAATGGAGTAATTATGGAAGTAGAATTTGACATACAGATGACATCTGCTGATTTATATGATTATATGCTGCATCATACTTACAACAGCGCCCAGGGACTGATTGGTTCTGTGGCAGGAGCGTTGATGATCGTAGCTGCAGTGGCAGGGGCAGGCATTTTGTGTCTGATAGCAGGTATGATCGTGCTTCTTTATCTTCCAATAACCTTGTTCCTAAAATCAAAACAGCAATTTCTTATGAATGCTTCCTTTAAACGTCCTCTTCATTTTAAAATGACAGAGGAAGGAATTGAGGTATCTCAGGGTGAAGAGACTCAAAGCCAGAAATGGGAGGAGATGCATAAGGCAGTTTCTACCATGAAAAGCATTATTTTATATACATCCCCCGTGAACGCTTCTATTTTTCCCCGCAGGGAGCTGGGAGAGAAAACTCCGGGTGTAATAGAGATGATTTCTACTCATATGCCATCATCAAAAGTGAAAATACGCTGTTAAAAAGAGGTGAGGACTACTGTGAAAAATAAATTTTTCACAGGCGAATTTGTGCTTACGCCCAAATATCGCGGGCTGAGTAAGAATGTAGATTTATAGGAAGAGCGCCATTTAAAGGCAGAAATGACAGAAACAGGTGAAAAAATTGAAAGAAATAGACAGTTTCCGTCCGGAAGACACTTTTGCACTGGGCCGGCAAATCGGAGAAAGGGCCAAAAGCGGAGAGATTTATACACTGATAGGTGACCTGGGTACAGGGAAAACGGTATTTACCCAAGGACTGGCAGCAGGACTTGGAATTACAGAGCCGGTAAACAGTCCTACTTTTACCATTATGCAGATATATGAAGAAGGCAGACTTCCTCTTTATCATTTTGATGTATACCGTATTGGAGATATTTCCGAAATGGATGAAGTGGGATATGAAGATTGTTTTTACGGACAGGGCATCTGCCTGATAGAATGGGCAGACCTCATAGAAGAAATCCTTCCTTTAAAATATACGAAGATAACGCTGCAAAAGGATTTAGACAGAGGTTTTGATTATCGCAGGATTCTTATAGAAGAGATTGGGATGGATGAAGGAAAGGTTAAATAAATGAAGATCATTGCGCTGGACAGTTCAGGACTGGTAGCATCTGTTGCCATTATTGAAGATGGGACTTTAATTGGAGAATATAATATTCAATATAAGAAGACACATTCACAGACGCTGCTGCCTATGCTGGATGAGTTGAAAAATGTGGTAGAGCTGGATCTTAATACAGTGGATGCCATTGCGCTTGCTAAGGGACCCGGTTCCTTTACGGGACTTAGGATCGGGTCAGCAACGGCCAAGGGACTTGGTTTTGCTTTGGAAAAACCCATTATAGAGATTCCTACATTAGATGGTCTTGCATGTAATCTGTACGGAACGGATAAGCTTGTCTGTCCCATTATGGATGCCAGACGTAATCAGGTTTACACGGGCATTTATGAGTTCGTAAAAGAAGAAGGAATTCCGGTCAGATACAAACTGCATGGGCTGTTTCCTCAGTCTGCAATTGCTATAGAAGAAATTGCCAGACACTGTAACAGCTTTGACAGGGAAGTGATATTTCTCGGAGATGGGGTACCTGTTTTTGAAAAGAGACTGTCAGAGCTTATGACAGTGCCTTACGGTTTTGCACCGGCCCATATGAACAGGCAAAGAGCAGCAACGTTTGGTATCCTGGCAGAAGACTATTATAAGAAGGGTAAGGTGGTCAGTGCAGCAGAGCATGCACCGGAATATCTGCGGCCTTCACAGGCAGAACAACAAAAAAAGAAAGATTAATATGAAGATCAGAGAATTAACGGCGGCGGATGCAAATGCAGTGAGCCGGATAGAAAAGGAAGTCTTTTCCATGCCTTGGACGGAAAAAGATTTTATTGAAATGGCAGAGGCTGACTATGCGCATTACTATGTGGCAGAAGTAGAGGGTGTAATAGCAGGATACTGTGGAATACGCAATATAGCAGGCGAGGGAGAAATAAGCAATGTTGCAGTAGCGGAAAGCTTCAGACGTAAGGGTATCGGAAGAGCGCTTTTGGAATATATGTTAAAAGAAGCATCTTTCTATGGAATCGGTGACTGTACGTTAGAGGTACGACTGAGTAATATGCCGGCCATTCGTTTGTATGAGAGCCTTGGATTTAAAAGCGAAGGCATCAGACCGGGTTTTTATGATAAACCGAAAGAAGATGCCTTGATCATGTGGAAAAGATAGGCAGTGCATGGAGGATTTACCACTGTTTCTTATTTTAAAATCATGTATAATGGAATAAGGACAAAGGAGGATAAACCATGCGGATTTATTTAGATGACGATAAGAAAGAATTGGTTTCAATTATTTGCAACAAATGCAAAAAAGAAATAAAAGTGGATAATGGAATCGTAAAGGAAGGTTGTTTTTGCGGTGACAGCCGATTTGGCTATTTCAGCAATAAGGACGGAATGAAATATTTATTTGACCTTTGCGAGGAATGCTATGATAAAATGATAACAGGATTTGCCATCCCTGTAGAAACAGAGGAGGTAACGGAAATGTTATAGCATTCAAGGAGGAATTATGCTTGACATCTGCTTGCTGGGTACAGGGGGGATGATGCCGCTGCCGTACAGGTGGCTGACATCTATGATGGCCCGGTACAACGGACAAAGTATATTGATTGACTGCGGAGAAGGCACACAGATAGCCATGAAGGAAAAAGGATGGAGTCCAAATCCCATTGATGTTATTTGTTTTACCCATTTTCACGCAGACCATATCAGCGGACTGCCCGGTATGCTTCTCACTATGGGAAATGCAGAAAGGACAGAGCCGCTTCTTTTGGTGGGACCTAAAGGCCTGACAAAGGTGGTATCTGCTCTCAGAATCATTGCTCCGGAGCTTCCCTTTACTATTAATTGCATGGAACTGACAGAAGGAGAAAAGACCATCCCCTTTGATGGTTTTAAAATAGAGGCTTTTAAGGTAAATCACAATGTACCATGTTACGGATATAGCATTATTGTTGATCGAATCGGTAAATTCCAGGTAGAAAAGGCAACAGCTTTAGGGATTGAAAAGAAATATTGGAGTCGTTTGCAGCGTGGGGAAATCATAGAAACAGAGGGCGCCACATTTGTACCGGAAATGGTTTTGGGAGAAGCAAGAAAGGGACTTAAGGTTACTTATTGTACAGATACCCGTCCTACGGAAGGTATTTTGCAGCATGCCCAAAACGCTGATCTGTTTATTTGTGAGGGAATGTATGGCGAGGCGGATAAACTGCCAAAAGCCAGGGAAAATAAGCATATGACTTTTTATGAAGCGGCGGAGCTTGCCAAAAAGGCGAAAGTGCAGAAGCTGTGGCTGACCCATTATAGCCCCTCCCTGAACAGACCTGACGAATTTTTACCCCAGGTAAAGAAAATTTTTCCGGCGTCGGAGACCTGTAAGGATGGCAAAACGGTTACGCTTGTTTTTGAGGATGAATAGAAGTAAATAAAACGAGGAGATGAAAATCCATAAGAAAAGGAGGAGTGTTTGTGGCTGATAGTGTTAGAAAAAAAGGTCAAGGCAAAGTGGGAGTGAAAGTTTTCATTATTGGCTTTATATTAATGGGCATGATTATCGGATTTTATTACTATCTGTCCAATATACGGGAAAAAGCGAATAACGAAAATATTGAAACTACAGCAGTCCAGGAAGCGCTTCTTTATAATTTTGAACGCAATTATCCGCCCAGTCCCAAAGAAGTGGTGAAGCTTTATGGGGAAATGTCGCAGTGTTTTTATAATGAGGAGTATACGGAGGAAGAATTTGTTCAGCTGGCAAAGCAGATACAGAATCTTTATGACGATGAACTGATAGCCAATAAAACCGAAAAGCAGTATATAGAAGACCTGAGGTGGGACGTTAATAATATGAAGAAGCTGGAAGTGAAGGTTTCCAACTATGCAGTGGGTTCAAGTACAGATGTAGAGTACTTTAACAAAAATGGTTTTCGATGTGCAAAACTATACTGTTCTTTTACGTTGAGGAGAGGAACACAGATCGTGCGTAGTGAAGAGGTCTTTTTGCTTCGCAGGGATGATGATGGCCATTGGAAGATTTATGGGTTTAAACTTGCCGATAGGGACAGCGCAACTTAGTACCTGCTTTATAATATGAAGGATGTGTGAAATGGAAAAAGAAAAAAGCATATATATATTGGCAATAGAAAGTTCCTGTGATGAAACGGCAGCTGCCGTTGTAAAAGACGGAAGAGAAGTTCTTTCCAATATTATTTATTCACAGATTGCACTGCATACGGAATATGGTGGTGTAGTTCCGGAAATCGCTTCCAGAAAGCATATTGAAAAAATCAATCAGGTGATAGAGCAGGCATTGTCGGAAGCACATATGCAGTTAAAGGAAATGGATGCAATAGCGGTAACCTATGGCCCCGGATTAGTAGGGGCCTTACTTGTGGGTGTCTCTGCCGCCAAGGCAATCAGCTTTGCCACAGGGATTCCCCTAATAGGAGTGCATCATATAGAAGGACATATCAGTGCAAATTATATTCAAAATAAGGATTTGAAGCCACCTTTCATATGCCTGGTAGTTTCAGGGGGACATTCCCATCTGGTTGCAGTAGAGGATTACGGTACATATAAGATTCTCGGACGGACCCGGGATGATGCTGCCGGAGAAGCCTTTGACAAAGTGGCAAGAGCTATTGGTCTGGGATATCCGGGAGGCCCTAAAGTAGATAAAATTTCAAAAGAAGGGAATCCTGATGCAATTCATTTCCCCAGGGCTAAGGTGGCGGAATCAGAATATGATTTTAGTTTCAGCGGACTGAAGTCAGCAGTTTTAAACTATTTGAACTCCTGTGAAATGAAGGGAGAAGAGATTAATAAAGCCGATGTTGCAGCTTCCTTTCAAAAAGCAGTTATTGATGTATTGACAGAGCATTCCGTCAAGGCAGTAAAACATTATGGATATGATAAATTTGCTATAGCAGGAGGTGTGGCATCTAATTCCTCCTTGAGAGCAGCACTGGAAAAGATTTGCAGAGAGGAAAAAATTGCATTTTATTATCCGTCACCGGTTCTTTGTACGGATAATGCAGCAATGATCGGAGCCGCAGGTTATTATGAATACATCAAAGGTATTCGTCATGGATTTGATTTAAATGCAGTTCCTAATCTAAAACTGGGAGAAAGATAGGTATGGAAGAAAAAAGAAAGCGATGTGGAGCTGTTGTTCTTGCAGCAGGTGCAGGAAAAAGAATGAACAGTGACACAAAAAAGCAATTCCTTTTAATTGAAGATAAGCCGGTTATCTATTATTCTCTTAAAGTGTTTCAGGAGAGCTTCATTGATGAGATTGCACTGGTAGTTTCAAGAGAGGATATGGATTACTGTAAAAAAGAGATTGCAGATAAATACCAATTTTCAAAAATAAAGTATATTACCGAGGGCGGAAGAGAAAGATATCATTCTGTAGCGGCAGGAATCAAATGTCTTACGGATTGTGACTATGTTTTTATTCATGACGGAGCCAGGCCTATGATTACGGATGAGATTCTGCACAGAGCTTACGAGGGGGTAAGGGAGAGTGATGCCTGTGTGGTGGGAATGCCGGTAAAAGATACGATTAAAATAGCAGATCAGGAAGGATATGTAATCCAGACACCGGACAGAAGCCGCACATGGATGATTCAGACGCCGCAGGTGTTTTCCTATCCGTTAATCAGCAAAGCTTATGATAAACTGCTCGAGGAAGAAGAGAGACTGAAGGAACAGAAAGTTAATATTACAGATGATGCTATGGTGGTGGAAGTGCTGATGAAGCATCCGGTTAAACTGATTGAAGGCTCTTATGAAAATATTAAAATTACAACGCCGGATGATTTAATAACTATACAAAAATTTAAGAAACAGAAGTCTGTCTGAAAGATTGATAACAGCTCAGCCCCACATTCATAAAAGCGTCTGCTGCAGAAATTCCAAAAAAACTAAAAAAGTTGTTGACATTATATTCCGTATTTGCTAGAATAATCCTTGCGCTGAATGCGCGGCGTACGACATGGAGAGGTATCGAAGTGGTCATAACGAGGCGGTCTTGAAAACCGTTT
>CAZTKJ010000053.1:0-18879 GCA_964614185.1 uncultured Lachnospiraceae bacterium | reverse complement strand
CCTTTATTCCATGATAGAATTAAACAACGGGCCGGATAAACCTCACAGAAAATGTGCCCGTATCGTGGGTGATACCATGGGTAAATATCATCCTCATGGTGACAGTTCTATCTATGGCGCTTTGGTAAATATGGCACAACCCTGGTCACTTCGTCATCCTCTTGTAGACGGACATGGAAATTTTGGTTCCGTAGATGGTGATGGAGCTGCTGCCATGCGTTATACGGAAGCAAGATTAAGTAAGATTTCCATGGAACTTCTTGCTGACATCAATAAGGATACGGTTGATTTTGCTCCAAACTTTGATGAAACAGAAAAAGAGCCTACCGTTCTTCCCAGCCGGTTTCCGAATCTTTTGGTAAACGGTACTACAGGTATTGCAGTAGGAATGGCAACAAATATACCTCCTCATAATTTAAGAGAAGTAGTAGATGCTGTTGTGAAAATTATTGATAACAGAATAATTGATGACAAAGAAACATCAATTGAAGAAATTCTTCCCATCATAAAGGCGCCTGATTTTCCTACGGGAGGTATCATTTTAGGTACCAGAGGAAGTGAAGAAGCTTATAGAACAGGAAGAGGTAAAATAAGAGTACGTGCCGTTACTGATATAGAAACTATGGCAAACGGCAAGAGTAGAATTATTGTAACAGAACTTCCTTACCTTGTTAATAAAGCAAATTTAATCTTAAAAATTGCAGAGCTTGTAAAACTTAAAAAAATAGACGGTATTACAGATCTTCGTGATGAATCTAACAGAGAAGGTATGCGTATCGTTATTGAACTTCGTCGTGATGCCAATGCCAACGTTATTATGAATCAGCTTTACAAACATACGCAGATGCAGGATACCTTTGGCGTTATTATGCTGGCTCTTGTAAATAATCAGCCTAAGATCATGAATTTGCTGGATATGTTACAATATTACATACAGCATCAGGAAGAGGTTGTTACAAGAAGAACAAGATATGATCTTAATAAAGCAGAGGAAAGAGATCATATTTTACAGGGATTATTAATAGCTCTCGATAATATTGATGAAGTAATACAGATCATAAGAAGCAGCCAAAATACTCAATTGGCAAAAGAACGTTTAATAGAACGTTTTGATCTTACAGA
Source organism: uncultured Lachnospiraceae bacterium (assembly GCA_964614185.1). Lineage (GTDB taxonomy): Bacteria > Bacillota > Clostridia > Lachnospirales > Lachnospiraceae > Suilimivivens. Next base: position 17,757 of record CAZTKJ010000053.1, on the reverse strand, counting down.
TGTCCAATCCCAGGCTATTGTTGATATGCGTCTGCGTACTTTAACAGGATTGGAACGGGAAAAAATAGAAAGTGAGCACAAAGAATTAATTGCAAAAATAGCAGAATTAAAAGCTATTCTGGCAGATGAAAAACTTCTTTTGGGAGTAATAAGAACAGAAATAAAAGAAATAGCCAATAAGTATGGTGATGAAAGAAAGAGTACTATCGGATTTGATGAATTTGATATTTCCATGGAAGATTTGATTCCATTAGATAATACTGTTATTGCCATGACAAATTTAGGATATATCAAACGTATGACGGTTGATAATTTTAAATCCCAAAACCGTGGCGGTAAAGGTATTAAGGGAATGCAGACTATTGAAGAAGATTTTATTGAAGACCTATTAATGACCACCACCCATCATTATATTATGTTCTTTACTAATTATGGGCGTGTATACAGGTTAAAAGCTTATGAAATTCCGGAATCTTCAAGATCCTCAAGAGGAACTGCTATTATTAATCTTCTTCAGTTGAATCCCGGAGAAAAAATTACAGCAATTATACCTGTCAAAGATTATGAAGAAAATAAAAATCTCTTTATGATCACCAGAAAAGGAATTGCAAAGAAAACTCATGTCATGGAGTATAGTAATGTACGTAAAAACGGATTAACGGCCATTAATTTGAAAAGTGATGATGAGTTAATAGAAGTCAAAATAACAGATGAAAACACAGAAATATTTTTAGTAACAAAACATGGTATGTGTATCAGATTCAAAGAAACTGATGTAAGGGCCACCGGAAGAAGTTCTATGGGTGTTATAGGTATGAACTTAGATGATGGTGATGAAATTATAGGAATGCAGCTGGATCATCAGGGAGATTCACTTCTTATTGTTTCTGAAAATGGCATGGGAAAACGCACTTACCTTGAAGAATTTAATATCCAAAAACGCGGCGGTAAAGGAGTTAAATGTTATAAAATTACGGAAAAAACAGGATATGTAGTAGGTGTAAAAGCAGTAGAAGATAATCATGAAATTATGATGATTACTACAGGCGGTATCATTATACAGCTTCGAATGGATAGTATTTCTACTCTGGGAAGAATTACTTCCGGCGTTAAAATGATCAATTTGGATGAAGGCGTAAAAGTTGCCCAAATAGCAAAAGTAAGAGAAAAAATCTCAGATGATAATTATGAATTTGATGATACAAATGATGTTATAGAAGAGATTTCTGAAGAAGAATCATAAGTTATAAAGGAAAATTTAATATGGAAAGCTATTTAATTTTAAAGGATTTGGCAATTATTATTATTGCTGCTAAATTATTTGGTATTGTTGCCAGAAAATTAAAAGCGCCTCAGGTAGTGGGTGAGATTATTGCAGGTCTTATTATAGGACCCGGTATTTTAGGATGGGTGAATCAAACAGACTTTTTACTGCAAATGGCGGAAATAGGCGTAATCCTTTTAATGTTTTCCGCAGGACTTGAAACAGATATAAAGGAACTTTTAAAAACAGGTCCCATTGCTGCTTTAATAGCATGTGCAGGAGTTTTTATTCCTCTTGTCTGTGGAGCATTATTTTATATGCTTTATTATGGAATAGCGCCCTGGGGTTCAGAAGAATTTTATAAAGCAGTTTTTGTAGGAACGATCCTTACAGCTACTTCTGTCAGTATTACAGTAGAATCACTGAAAGAAATGGGAAAATTAAAAGGAAAAATAGGAACTACTATTTTAAGTGCAGCCATTATTGATGATGTAATAGGAATTATTGTACTTACTTTTGTAATAGGATTCAAAAACCCGGATTCCGATCCTCTTTCTGTTATGATCAGTACAGTATTGTTTTTTTTCCTTGCAGTGGGAATTGGATTTATTTCCTATAAAATATTTAAAATTGTAGATAAGAGATATCCCCATACCAGAAGAATCCCTATTGCAGGATTAGCTTATTGTTTTTTAATGTCTTACATAGCAGAACGGTATTTTGGAATTGCAGATATAACAGGAGCTTATGTAGCAGGTATTATTCTTTGTTCCATTAATGATTCCAGTTATATAGAAAGAAAAGTAGATATTAATTCATATATGTTGTTTGGTCCGATATTTTTTGCAAGTATCGGTCTCAAAACAAATATAGACAACGTCACGGGAAGCATTCTTTTATTTTCATTAGGATTTGTAATGGTAGGTCTTTTCAGTAAGATCATAGGATGTGGATTAATGTCAAAAATATGCAGATTTAAAAATCTGGATGCCCTGAAGATAGGCGTAGGAATGATGACCAGAGGTGAAGTGGCTCTTATTGTTGCCCAGAAAGGTCTTTCGGCAGGATTATTGGAACCGGTATATTTTACTTCCGTTATTTTATTGATTATTGTATCATCTATTTCAACACCTATTATATTAAAAATATTATATTCAAAAGATAAGGAACCTGAAGAAACTCAAACAGCATAGGCTGATTGAAATATAAAAAAGAAAGGGAAGGAAAAATGGTAGCATTAATTATTGGAACAATAGTAGTAATTTTCTTATTAGTAATCGTAATTACGGGTTACAAAAAGGCGCCCCCGGATACGGCATATATTATTTCCGGTCTTCGGAAAAAGGTAATTATTGGTAAAGCAAGCGTAAAGATTCCATTTTTAGAAAGAATGGATAAACTGAGTCTTAAATTAATTGCAATAGATGTTAAAACATCAAATGCAGTGCCTACAGCGGATTATATCAATATTCAGGTAGACGCAGCTGTTAATGTTAAGATCAGCAGCAATAAGGAAAGACTTGCTCTTGCAGCCGAAAATTTCCTGAATCAGAATACACAGTACATAGCAAGTATTGCCCGGGAAGTATTAGAGGGTAATATGCGTGAAATCGTTGGTCGTATGAGACTGGAAGAAATGGTCAGTGACCGTCAGAAATTTGCAAATCTGGTTAAAGAAAATGCAGAACCCGATTTAGCAGCTATGGGTCTTGATATTGTTAGTTTCAATGTACAGAATTTTGCAGACGGAAATGGCGTTATTGATGATTTAGGTATTGATAATATCTCCCAAATCAAAAAGAAAGCAGCAATTGCTAAAGCGGAAGCTGAAAAAGAAATTGCTGTTGCAAAAGCAGAAGCTGACAAACAGGCAAATGATGCAAGAATCAACGCAGAGCGCGAAATTGCTAAAAAGAATAATGAGCTTGCCCTTCAAAAAGCAGAGCTTAAGAAAATGGAAGATACAAAGCGTGCAGAAGCTGATGCTGCTTACAGTATCCAGGAACAGGAACAACGTAAGACAATTGAAGTAGCAACCCAGGAAGCAACTATTGCTAAACAGGAAAAGGAAGTTATCTTAAAGCAAAGAGAAGCTGAAGTAAGAGAAAAATCTTTGGATGCTGAAGTAAAGAAAAAAGCAGAAGCTGAAAAGTTTGCACGCCAGCAGCAGTCAGAAGCAGAGTTATATGAAAGAATGAAAAAAGCAGAAGCTGAAAAATTCGAGAGAGAAAAAGAAGCAGAAGCTTTAAAGGCTACCGCAGAAGCACAGAAGTATGCCAAAGAACAGGAAGCTGTAGGTATCCGTATGGTAGGTGAAGCAGAGGCAGAAGCTATCCGTGCAAAAGGTGTGGCGGAAGCAGAAGCAATGGAAAAGAAAGCTATTGCTTATCAGAAATATAACAATGCGGCTATGGCAGAAATGCTGATTCAGGTATTGCCTGATATTGCAGGAAAAATTGCTGAACCTCTTACTCAGATCGATAAGATCACCATTATCGGAGGCGATAACAGTAACGGCATAGGCACCGTAGCAGATAATGTACCCGGTGTTATGACAAAACTTTTTGAAACCATGAAAGAAACAGTCGGAATTGATCTTGGTGAAATTGTTAAAGCAGGCACTTATGATGCTAAGGTTAATAAGAATATTAATTTCACAGGACTTTCTGAGGAAGAAAAAGAAAAAACAGTTGCTGCTGTTTCAGGGGCAATAGCCGGTGAATTAGTCAAAGATAGTGAAGAAGTTTAAAAGTTAGTTTGTCTAGTTAAATATGTAAGTTTTTTTTAATCGCTGGTCATTTTGGCCAGCGATTTTTCTGTAATTGTTTCTATACTTCCTTATTGATTTGCTTTAAGTATCTGTTCAATGCTTCATTAAAAAATGCCAGATCGTCTTCGGAAAGTTTTTTTAAATTATTAACAGCATGATGTATTAAAGAAGGGTTTTTTATTTCTTTGTCAAAAAATTCTGAAGGTGTTAAATCAAAATAATCACATATTTCAAACAGCCCCGGCAAAGAGGGTTTAGATTTTCCTGAAGTAATAGATTGTATATATGATTTACCATGTCCAAGTTCCAGACTTAATCGGCATTCAGATATGTTAGCGTTCATTCTCAGTTCTGTTATCCTATTTCTAATAAATTCTTCATACATAGATTTGTCTCCTTTTTTAAAGTTTAAATAAAATATATAGAAGTAATTACCGCTAATAATGGTAAAAAAAGAAATTTTGAATGCAACCAGGAAGATGTTTTCCGGACAGTTTAAAACAAGCAGCATGGAAACGGTTTTGCACTGTGAAAAACCGTGCGGCAGAATAGCAGAGGAATTTTTGAAAATATTGGGGAAAACGATGGATCAGGCAATGTGTAAGGGAGATGAAAGCAGAGATGATAAGGTGCAGTATCTTCTATTTTCCTGTTTGCACAGCAGTATTTTCTTAAAAAAGTATTTCATTCGTATAGACATGATGGGGCCGGGACTGTATCGTGATGCACCGCTGGCAGTATCGTACTGGGATGCTGGAGATATTTACAGCTTTTTTGAGAAGGATATAGAGGAAATCAGAAGAAAGGCAGGAAAAAGGATCCCCAGACTCAGGGAGTATGAGATAGATTACATACGGTATGCATATGCTCCTTACTACCACCAGATGGCAAAGGCATTTATCCGGGAGATAATGAAAGGAATGTTGGAAAGTGGACAGGTATCTGACCGGAAAACAGAAGAAGAGGAGCAGGTAAAAATATTGTTTGGAGAGTATATGGGGGAGGCAGATATTCTTTTTTCCATAGGGAGGGAAAAGTTTTATGAGGTATTTCAGGATCTATGCAGATAAGCAGAATATACAGCCCCGTTTCCTTAATTGGAATTCTCTGGTGAGGCCCAACATAAGGCAGGGAGGGCAGATTTTTGGGGAACTGGACATCAGGAATAATCTCAAAGTGGAACTGGATAAAGAAATCGAGTTTATGGATATCATAAGCAATCCCTGTTTTATGGTATCCAAAGAATTTGCGAATCTAGTGCGGCTATACTGTCCGGGAATGAGGTTTAGGCATATGATCCTTTTTGATGAGAAGAACAGACGGGCAGTTTTTTATCAGATCCCGGACCTGCCGGAAGTTGACTGCCTTTACGCAGGCAGCGAGTTAAGTCGGGATGGAAGTGTGATAAAAAAAGGAATCTTATGCGGGGAGAAGACAGGGGGACGCCCCATCTTTCGGTTGAAGGGAGCAGAAGGACGTTATATTATGGCAAGCCTTGAATTTGTAGAAAGTGCTTACCGACGTGAAGTTATTGGTATGGGAATTGAAGAATTTGTGGTAAGATAAAGGAGTAAAAGGTATGGGATGGTTTTCATGGCTGTTTGGTGAGAAAGAGGAGAAACCGGCGAAGCCACTGGTACTAGGGGCGGAACTTCGATGTCCAGCCGGAACAGCGCATAGTTATTTGATGTTACCGACAGATCACATAGACATTAATAAACTTCCTAAAGCCTGTGTGACAGACAGGAAAGAAAATGTAAATATCATGCCATTTGGGAATTGCAAGCACCATGAGATTCCCTGTGAGATGTGTATGAAACTGGAAGATCAGTGGATAAACGAGGAACCCCAGAGAATGCTGTTAAACGGAAAGGAGGTAATAACCACAAAATCGGTTCTTATATGCAAAGACGATTATGAAGAAATAGAGGCAGTTACGTCCGGGCAGGATGGCGTAGAGGCTGCACGGATAGCGGAAGAGATAGAACTGATCCATGAGATGGATGAGAAATATCCGGGGTTATGGGAAATCCTGATCGATCCATATGCAAGTCTTTATCTGAAAGACGGGATGTATCCGATGGCATTGCAGTTTCTGGAAGACTGTATAGAGAAGCGTGGCGGAGAAATAAGAATAGAGGATATAGTTACGGAAGACAGCCTGGAAATGAGGCTGATCATACAAGCAATAGCACATCTGGACCCGAGCTGCGATGCAGAAAAGCCGGATATGTTTGTGGAGGTTCTGTCGACAAGAGGATTAAATTACGGGATGAGTATCTGCAACGGACTGGACGCACATGTAATAGACGCAACAATGATGGAGATGCTGCGGAAAGACAGTGAAGATACGGCAAAACGAATAGAAACAAATGGGTATTACAGGTTTTGTGAGGAGCATATAAGAGAGATAGGTATGTTCTCGGAGATGGCTTTCCAATTCTCGCTTGCATGTCTGTACTGTCAGAGCATAGAATCAAGACAGAGGGTTGAGGTGCTCAGGGAGCAAGTAGAAGCGATAGAAAGTGAAGCAGCGGTACAAGGTGAGGGTGGTAAATATTCCAGTTTGAGAGATTTGATGTCACCGGAAGAAGCTGCAAGGTATGATAAGTATTGGTTGGAGGCTGCTGAAAGAATAAGTAATGAAGCAATTGAAAATCAAATTAAGTACATAGAATCAGGTGGGATCACAAAACCAGGTGGAGGAAAATTCGAACCAGCAAAGATTTGTGCAACAGTGGATCTAAATAATGGAAACGTATATATTGGTTATAATGGAACTAATAAATTTAATCCTTCAAAAATGGAAATTTATCCTGATTTGCAGGAAAGGATAAATTTCACGGAAGAATTAGCCCGAAATATGGTAGGAAATGAATATGCATATAAATCAAGTTTTGAACCATGGAGAGTTGATAATTGCGCAGAAGTTTATTCTGCGAATCAGGCGTTACATAATGGTGCTTCTATGGATGATATTTTTATTAATACAAAAATATTTGATACAAAAATGTATGCTGTGCCATGTAGAAATTGCGAAATTACATTCGCTGAAGCATATTTTCCTTAATGTAAGATAAGATTGAAAATAGTAAATTGAGCCAAAACCGGAAAATAAGTACAAGAAAGCTCGCATAGTGAACTTGTTTTGTGCTTGAACGACATGAAAGGAATGAATGTAAATATGAAGGAAATCACAATAAAAAGATTAAAAGAAGCAGGGTGGAATAATGACAGGAAAATAGATATCAGTGCAATTAAGTTGAAATATAAAAAAATGGGACTGGAAATGCCAAATAATGTTTCCAAATTTTTTGAAAAATTTGGATTTCTTAAAATAGATCCATCTGATAAAAAAATTTTTGATGTAGAGTTTGATCCTATAAGAGGAATAGGTCCAAGACGAACAGCAGAATACTATGAAGAATGTCTATTAGACTATGGAATTAATGAAAAAGTATTTCCTATAGGTAAGGCTCGCGAAAATAATCTAGATGTATTAATGACAGAGGAGAACACAGTGTTTATCTTTACAGATGGCTGCCTGTGTAAAGCAGGGTCTTCTGTTGACGAGATGCTGGACTGCTTAGTGGGTGAATACTTTTTACCAGAAGATATATGGTATTAAGGAATTATGTTTTGAAACCATTTTCAGATTGTTTTGTGCTTGAACGACATGAAAGGAATGGATGTAAATATGAAGGAAATCACAATAAAAAGATTAAAAGAAGCAGGGTGGAATAATGACAGGAAAATAGATATCAGTGCAATTAAGTTGAAATATAAGAAAATCGGACTGGAAATGCCAAATAATGTTTCTGAGTTTTTGGAAAAATTCGGATTTCTTAAAATAGATCCACCTGATAAAAAAATTTTTGATGTAGAGTTTGATCCACTAAAAGCAATAGGAATCCTAACAGCAGAATACTTTGAAGAATGTCTATTAGACTATGGAGTTTATGAAAAAGTATTTCCTATAGGTACAGCTCGCGAATATAATTTAGATGTATTAATGACAGAGAAGAATACAGTGTTTATCTTCACAGATGGCTGCCTGTGTAAAGCAGGGTCTTCTGTTGATGAGATGCTGGATTGCTTAGTGGGCGAATACTTTTTACCAGAAGATATATGGTATTAAGGAACTATGCTTTGAAACCATTTTCAGATTGTTTTGTGCTTGAACGAAATGAAAGGAATGGATGTAAATATGAAGGAAAACACAATAAAAAGATTAATAGAAGCAGGGTGGAATAATGACAGGAAAATAGATATCAGTGCAATTAAGTTGAAATATAAGAAAATCGGACTGGAAATGCCAAATAATGTCTCCGAGTTTTTGGAAGAATTTGGATTTCTTAAAATAGATCCAGCTGATAAGGATTATTTTGATGTAGAGTTTGATCCTATAGAAGCAATAGGAAATTTAAAAGCAAGATACTTTGAAGAATATCTCAGAGACTATCTTAAAGACTACGGTATTAATGAAAAAGTATTTCCTATAGGTATGGCGCGCAAAGATAATTTAGATGTATTAATGACGGAGAAGAACACAGTGTTTGTCTTTACAGATGGCTGCCTGTGTAAAGCAGGGTCTTCTGTTGATGAGATGCTGGACTGCTTAGTGGGTGAATACTTTTTACCGGAAGAAATAGAATAAATTGGTATTAAGGAACTATGCTTTGAAACCATTTTCAGCTTTTTTGCTTGAACGAAATGAAAGGAATGGATGTAAATATGAAGGAAAACACAATAAAAAGATTAAAAGAAGCAGGATGGAATAATGACAGGGAAATAGATATCAGTGAAATGTATATTTAGATACCATAACTAATGACATCTAAGGATGAATATGCCAACGAGGCAAAAAAATAAATAAAATATTTGTGGAAACTTCTTAATGAATTTGAACAGAGCAAAAACCGGAGAGAAAAATCCTTTCCGGTTTTTGCTCTGTTTTTTACAAGAAAGCCTATAAAAATTACAAGATAGAAAATATTTAATTTTAAGGATGTATCATGAAAGAGAGATATTCCTGCCAGGAATGTTGTGGGTATGAGGATCAAAAAACTTATGATAAGATAAAGGAGGACAGAATATGGGATGGTTTTCATGGCTGTTTGGTGAGAAAGAGGAGAAACCGCCGGAACAGCTGGTGCTTGGAGCAGAGCTTGCATGCCCATATGGAACGGAACATAGTTTTCTAATCGTACAGTCAGATGATATGGACATCAACGGTCTGCCCGAGGCATGTGTTCTGGACAGGGAAAAATTCGTGAACATCATGCCCTTTGGAAAATGCCAATACTTTTTGGATTCTGAATGTGATTCTTTCATGGTGTTGGATGAGAAATGGGAGAACCCGGAACCCCAAGCAATGCAGATAAACGGAGAGGAGATCATAACCACAAAGTCCACACTCATATGCATGGCAAGCGGAAAGGAAATAAAGGCAGTCACATCGGGACAGGATGGCATTATAGCGAGATGGTTGGAAAAGGAGAAAGAGATTGATGAGAAATATCCAGGTCTTAGAGCCAGGCTGATGGATCCTAATGGAAGTCTTTACCTGGACGGGGAAATGTACAGGGAGGCAATCCGGTTTATAGAAGACTGTGTGGAGAAGTATAATGGGGAGCTGAAAATTGCAGACATATTTGATGAAAGCGACCTGGAAATGGTGCTGATAAGAACGGCAATGGGAAAGCTGATACCAAGCTGTGATGAAAGAAGGATAGAAAAGCTCATAGATGGACTGGAGATAAGAGGCACAGTAAATGATATGGACAGTGTGCCCGGCTGGGACCCACACCTGCTGAATAAGGCAATGGTAGAGATGCTGAAAAGAGACAGTGTAATTACTGCAGAGCTGGTAGAAACAAAATCTTTTTATAAGTGGCAGGAAAAGCATATACTTTATGGGGATGAACTTGCAAAGGATACAATGAAATTTGCATATCAGGCACTGGCTTTTCATTTAATAATGGCAAGTGCACCAGCATGGGGAGCGGTTGGGCCTGGGGATGAGAGCGGTACATCAAAACAAACTGAAGCAAGACAGAGGGTTGAGGAAGCGGTAGAAGGTGAGGGTGGTTCAGGAATAGATTTTGACCTAAGTAAATTGAGTAGAAGTCAGCAGACAGCAATAAAATCAGCAGATAATATTATTAATGACCACCTAAAGAGTAGTGATTTATCAGCAGCATTAGGCGACTTGCAAGGGAATCCAATTGCGAAACCTAATGGTGGCTATTGGAATCATGCGCAGGAAGTTAAAGATGCTTATACAGGTTTGGTAAGAGCTGAAAAAACATTAGCAGGTTCACTTCAAAATCCTAATTTAGCACCGGATGCGAGAGCATTTATACAAGGTAAATATGATACAATAAGTAATTACATAAGCATAATTGAAGATATGTTTGCATCGTATGGAGGTATAAATTGATGGAGGATACAAGAAAAATAAAAGATATATATGATTGTGTAGCTATCATTTCTGATGAGGAATTATATCCACTTCAAAAATGGTATAATCAATTAATTGACAAGACACTTTCTGAAATTACTGTGGCAGATGTTTTGAGAATGATACGTCAAAAACAGTTTATTAACCTTGCAATGTCAAAGGCAATAAAATTTTTACAAGATGATGTATTTATTGGCGAGTCATATGATGGAGAGATGCTTGAGAAAATATCAGAGATGGATAGTTCGTTTTTAATGTCTTATACTGAAGATTTAAAAAGTATTACAAAGAATGCATTAGAGAAAAGTGTATTACATGAGTGGTTATATGATGGAGAAAAAGATGAATTTAAAGAAATAGTAAATATTATAGCAAAAAAGTTAACATAATGATTTGTAACATTTCTCTTGACGATTCTTAAGTGCCCATGTTACAAGGGCATTCACCAGAGGGTTTAAGGGGGAAAACAGTACTCCTAAATATCAAATTAAAACACAGTATCGGAGGTATTCTTAGGCTTGAAAAAGTCTTGGAATACCTCCGATTTTTCAGTGCTTATTTCAAATCTGCTGCATAATTCGGCTTCTTCCTTCGAGGCTTCCAGATATTCCTCATCCTGCTTCAGGCTTTGGCAGACGTTATAAAATTCCCGTTCCTCCAGATGAGTATAGAGAAGGATGAAAAAATCAGTGTCCATCATAACAAAATCCTCCTTTCTGACAACACACGATACCACAGAAGCCGGAATCTATCCATTCACAAAATCCAATGGAAATCATTAGGGAAAATAAAGCAGAATAGACAAAAGTATGTCCATGGCATAAAGCTGATTCTGCCTTCTTTTAATGGTTTAAATGAATAGTCTGCTCCAAAATCGAAAGATTGACTTGCAATCGTTTCTTTTCAGAGTTAACATCACACACCACGAAGGCAATCTTCTTTTGCCTTGTGTCCAGCATTCAGCAGGAAAATCCTTAATCCGAAGCGGATAAGTAGATTGGCTGTGCCACCCATGCAGACTCCGTTGCCCAGTGCATAATTCGGGGAAATTGACCTATCAGTTGAGGTTGCCTGTATTTTGAAGTCAAAAGAGTTGGGAGGAAGTTATGTACGATAAGACAAAGTTTATCTATATGGGACTTGACCTTCACAAGGAACAGCATACGGCAGTTATCATGGACTGTTTCAATGAAAAACTTGAAGAGATTACTTTTCAGAATAAGTCCTCCGAGTTTGGAAAATTCCTACGGTTATGGCAGAGCATTGGCTGCATGGTTGATTGAGCGTATTTTTTGTAGTAAAGACAGGGAAAGCATGGTAAAATTTTAGGCAGTGAAAACCATTGCTTTGGAAAGTGTTGTTTTTTCAAAGGGAATGGAACTGCTTAGAAGAACATGAGGATTCAGACTCAATGTCAGGGGTGGTAGATTAACAAAAGTTACAAGTAATTTAGGAAATGAGATTGATATAACACCATCAAGTAATCACTCTACTGTTCCTAAAAATTTAGGTCCCAAGGGACTCCGAATTCATATGTAGATATGACTAACCACGGAAATCCTAAAACGCATCCAGAACATCCGCATGAACATACTTGGGATTGGTCTAGCGGAAATCCCAAAAGAAGTAAGTAGCAGGAGGAAGAATAATTGAAAGGTGTAGTAATAGATAAAGGAGAAAAGTATTTTACATTTCTTGGAAGCATATTTGGTTCAATTGAAAATATTCAAAAAGACTATAATTGGTTAATTACAGGACATGAATGCTATCCACAAAATGCAAAATATGTTGAAAAGCTATCTAAAGAATGGTGTTGGATGACAGGGGAGGAATTGACAGAAATGATTGAAGATGAAAATTTTCAATGGATATGGGGAGTTCTTTCTGCTTTTCCTAAAGATGTAACAAAAGATGTGGTTTTGAAATATAAACTACCAAGAGCAGACGGGAATGATAAAATTTGGCACAATCCGATATCAATACAACATCCGCTTTCAGTAATGGAAATTATTGCATGGGATAGTTCAATGACCATTTTTATCAGTAGGAGTAATGATATTGTGGAAAAATTAGCAGTAAGCAATCCATTGGCAGAAGATTTAGAGGAGTATAATACATTCTCGTAATGCCTAAACAAAAACACAGAATCGAAGATGTTCTATTGACTATAACAGCCGGAACATCTTTGTTTTTTGTTATACAGAAAAACAGATAAAGATGTGCAAAGGCATAACAAATTACTGAACAGCAGAAAAAATTATGTCATGCTATCCTTTGCCCAACGGCTCTGCCGGTGGGTGTTTTTCGGTTTATGCCGTCCTCTGGCGGCATAAGACTTCTAACCTGCACTATTTTCGATTCTGTATTTTTGGCAATTTTCAGAGAAATCAAGTCTTTTACATTTCCCCAACAAGACGCAAATCGTCCATTATGGGTACTATCTCAACCCTTTTCCTAAAATGGCACACAGGCTCTCACAGGGGCAAGAGAATGCCACCCGTGCCGACTCCGTTGCCCAGTGCGTAATTCGAAGATACTGGCCTATCAGTTGAGGTTGCCTGCATTTTGAAGTCAAAAGATTTGGGAGGAAGTTATGTACGACAAAACAAAGTATATTTATGTGGGGTTAGATCTCCATAAAGAACAACACACGGCAGTTATTATGGACTGTTTCAATGAAAAACTTGGAGAAATTACTTTTCAGAATAAGTCCTCCGAGTTTGGAAAATTCCTACGGTTATGGCAGAGCATTGGCTGCATGGTTGATTGAACGTATTTTTATAGTAAAGACAGGGAAAGCATGGTAAAATTTTAGGCAGTGAAAACATTGCTTTGGAGAGTGTTGATTTTTTTCAAAGGGAATGGAACTGCTTAGAAAAACATGAGAATTCAGACTCAATGTCAAGGGCGGTAATTATTCTGGTTTGAGAGATCTGATGTTACCGGAAGAAGCTGCAAGGTATGATGAGCATTGGGTGGGCGCGTTAGGCATTAATAACAGTATGCTTAATTATTCAGGTTACTATAATGCAAAATGCTTTGAAACCATTTTCAGATTGTTTTGTGCTTGAACGAAATGAAAGGAATGGATGTAAATATGAAGGAAATCACAATAAAAAGATTAAAAGAAGCAGGGTGGAATAATGACAGGAAAATAGATATCAGTGCAATTAAGTTGAAATATAAGAAAATCGGACTGGAAATGCCAAATAATGTTTCCGAGTTTTTGGAAGAATTCGGATTTCTTAAAATAGATCCACCTGATAAGAAATATTTCGATGTTGAGTTTGATCCTCTAAAAGTAATAGCTTTAAGACGAACAGCAGAATATTTTGAAGAATATCTCAGAGACTATTTTAAAGACTATGGAATTTATGAAAAAGTATTTCCTATAGGTAAGGCTCGCAAAGATAATTTACATGTATTAATGACAGAGAAGAATACAGTGTTTGTCTTTACAGATGGCTGCCTGTGTAAAGCAGGGACTTCTGTTGACGAGATGCTGGACTGCTTAGTGGGTGAATACTTTTTACCGGAAGACATAGAATAAATTGCGTAAAAACTCGTATCGTTCCAGATTATTGGGCTGAACCTGCATGCCTACCGTGAGAATAATCATGGAAAACAACGAAATAGATAAAAGGGGATGTGATAAATCAACCAACAAGAGTCAAAAGTATATTTAGATACCATAACTAATGACATCTAAGGATGAATATGCCAACGAGGCCAAAAATAAATAAAATATTTGTGGAAACTTCTTAATGAATTTGAACAGAGCAAAAACCGGAGAGAAAAATCCTTTCCGGTTTTTGCTCTGTTTTTTACAAGAAAGCCTATAAAAATTACAAGATAGAAAATATTTAATTTTGATGATGTATTATGAAAGAGAGATATTCCTGCCAGGGATGTCAAGGGTATGAGAATCAAAGAATTTATGATAAGATAAAGGAGGACAGAATATGGGAGGGTTTTCATGGCTGCTTGGTGAGAAAGAGGAGAAACCGCCAGAACATCTGGTGCTTGGAGCAGAGCTTGCATGCTCATATGGAGAAGAGCACAGTTTTTTAATCGTACAGTCAGATGATAAAGACATCAACGGCCTGCCTGAGGCATGTGTTCTGGACAGGGAAAGATCCGTGAACATCACACCTTTTGGGTACTGTGCTTCTGCATCTGCAAACTGCTCAATGATAATGGAATTAGAAGAACAGTGGGAGAATGAAGAACCCCAGAAAACGCTGTCTAACGGAAAGGAGATCATAACCACAAGATCCACGCTTCTGTGCAAAGCCTGCGGGGGAGAGATAAAGGCAGTCACGTCAGGACAGGATGGAGTGGAGGCAGCCAGGATATCAAAGGAGATAGAACTGGTCCGGGAGATGGCAGAAAAATATCCGGGTCTTTTGGATATTCTGGTAAATCCATATGGGAGTCTGTATCTGGAAGGAGATATGTACCAGGCAGCACTCCGGTTCCTGGAAGACTGTGTGGAGAAAAACGGTGGAAGTGTGTGGATCCTGGGATTGTATTCGGACAGAAGCCTGGAAAACAGCCTGATAACATCATGTCTTGAACAACTGCTGACAATCATAGGTACAGAAAGGGAGAACGCCGTCATACAGGAACTGAATATGATAGGTTTCAAAAACGGTAAGCAGGCCGGCTGGGATGTGTATACGCTGAATAAAGAAGTGATAGAGATGCTGAGAAAGGACTGTGAGAAAACCGCAAAGAAGATAGAAGGCAATGCATATCTTAGATGGAAGGAAGAAAATAAGCAGCAATTGGAATGGTATTCCGAGAATTTTCTGAATCTTGTATATTTTGGTCTGATCTACTATTGGAGTATGGGATTAAGGCTGCCAGAGACATACGAACAGGAAGCGTTAGCAGAGAATGTTAAGAGACTAGAGGCAATAGAAGAAGGCATTGTCGAAAGTGAAGCCGAAGCAATGGTAGAAGGTGAGGGTGACTTAGGAGCATATAAGGTACCTGGCGGAGGTGGAGGAATAACATCAACAATTGAAGCAAATGGCCAGACAGTAAACTTTGGTCATGGTGGCAGGCATTTGGAAGGAACCAGTTTAAATGTAAATGCCGTCAATCAAGCTTTGGCGAATGAAGTTTCTACATTGAATTTAAGTACAGGGCAATTCCATAGAGGTCAAATTATTATTGATGGAATTATAAACATTGGAACTTATTATCCACTAGAGTGAAATGTAGGTAATAAAGATTAGAAAGGATTGAAAATGTATAGAGAGTTAAATGAAAAAGAGCAACAATGGATTGATAGTCTGATGAATGTTGAATTTCAAGGTAGAGATATTTTACTTAAACAATTTTCAAAGGCAAGGATTGATTATAAGCAAGAATATGCCTTTATTTCATTAAAATTTGAGGTTGAAGGGGAAATAGAACCTTATCCATTTCATGTTAGAGTACCTGTAGAAATGAGGGCTTTTCAACAGGCATCGGCACCAATAGTTTTTTTGTTGCATATTGTTGGCGGAGTTATAAATGAGTTAGAGATTATTACGGCAGATTCGACACAAATAGAAGCAGATAACATAGAATTAACAAGAGTCGAGTATGAAGTAAATCAAGAGGTTATTATGGAAAGGTGAATGCTATTTACAGTAGAGAGGGAGTGCGGACATAAAGTTGGACACTAGTGGGACTCTGAAAGGAGAATCAAAAAGTGTATTCATATTATCAATGAGAACAAGCCCTTCAACTTTATGATCAGTGTAAGTCTGTAAGCAAAGTGATTCAAAAGCTGGGATACCCAACCCGAAAAAGACTGTATGACTGGATCAATGAACGTGATTCTCCTCCTAAAAGCAAAATACCCAGAAAAAGGTTTAATAATACCCCGGATCATCCAAGACATCCGCCATTACAGTTAAAACTGGATACAATTCATCGTTGTTTTGAACCCGGCGAAAGTGTACAATTAGTATCAGACGAAATCGGATACAGCAGATCCAGTATCTACATCTGGCGTAAAAAGTACATTCTGAAGGGAGCCGCTGCACTTATGAACCATGATGATGATCCCCGTGGCGAACTGCCGGAGGGCAGACAAAGTTCATCAAAAGAATTTGAACTGCTTAAATCCCAAATACAGGGTATGCAGCCGGGGACAGATATCTTAAAGGAGACTTTGGATGTACTAAAAAAGACCCCGGCATCGATATGACAGCTCTCAGAAACAGGGAGAAGGCAGTGATCATCGGCGCCCTGAAAAAAAATATCTACTGCCGGTACTTTTACAAAAACTAAACCTGTCCAGAAGCAGCTATTATTATCAACGAAAGCAGCTGACATCTTCTGATAAGCATGCAGCGCTGTGCACTCACATTTCAGAATTATTCTCCGAAAACATGGGGAGATATGGATACCGCAGGATCATGGCAGAATGCGGATTGAAGGTTAAATTCAAACGAAAGATCAAATATAATTCCTATAAAGGAGAAATCACACCTGCCGTTCCCAACATCACCTTCCGGGACTTCCATGCGGACGCTCCTGATCAGAAATGGTTTACTGACGTAACCGAATTTATTATTCCTGCCGGAAAAGTATATCTGTCCCCTATTGTGGACTATTTTGACGGCATGCTTCCTGCATGGAAGATCAGCACTAAACCGGATGCAATGCTGGTAAGCAGCATGCTGGATGATGCAGTCCGTACTCCTGGCAAAACGGAGCATCCATTGATATATACGGACAGAGGCTGTCATTACCGCTGGCCCGGATGGATATCCGGAATGGAAGCGGCAGGACTTAAGCGTTCCATGTCAGGGAAAGGCTGTTCGCCGGATAACTCCGCATGTGAAGGGTTATTTGGGCGCTTAAAAACGAGATGTTTTATAGAATGGTATAAGCATTCCTCAGTTTATAGAGGTCCTAAACAATTACCTGATCTGGTATAACTAAAAACGAATCAAGATAACATTAAGAAATATGAGTCCATTGGAATACCGGCGAAGTTTTGGACTAGTAGTTTGATCTGTCCAAGAAATCGTCCGCACCCCCTCTCAGTAGGGGAATCCAGATTATTCGGATTCCTTTGTTTGGACTTTTCCTGTAAAAATACGATGTATTAATGAGATAAATATTTTTCACAAAATTCTTTTGCTGTTATGATCTGAATATTCTCATATTTTTCAATCACAAGAAGGTCTTTGTCACCGCTAACGATATACAGTGAACGGGAGTCTTTTGCACAACCGAGAAATTTATTGTCATCAG
>CAZTKJ010000052.1:0-19296 GCA_964614185.1 uncultured Lachnospiraceae bacterium | reverse complement strand
CATTTAAGGAATTTGCCAGGGATTGCAGAACGCAGTAAATCACAATCCAGACAATTGCAAAAGTCAGTTCGTTTTTTTCATATAGTTTTTTCATTTCACTTCCTCCTCATATTAATTTGGCTGCTTTTTCGCAAGCCATCCTTTAAAAATCCCGCCCTTAAAAATTGAAATAATGATGAAAAAGATATCGGCAAAAATAATAAACACAAATGACGGTATCATGATACGGGTATATTTTTTGCCTAAAAATTTCTCTTTGTTAATGGCACTTCCCATTCTTATAATGTAGAAAAACACACCTAAATTCAAAAAAGTGATGGTGATCGTCTGAACAGCAAAATTTTCCAGCGCACCTATAGGCAAAAAATCACCATTTTGAATACCATTTAGCAGAATCCTCAGAAATAATAATCCGATTTGTACAACATATACAATTCGATAAACATTCAACATAACTCCGCCGCCAATTCCGATTCCACCTCCCCATTCCAGATTACTTCTCTCGCAAAAATTTTGAAAAACACGCAGTAACGGCTCGCTTTGATTTCCCTCAATAAAGCCGTTGTTTGAAATGCTGTATAGCTTCAACCGAATACTGTTTTCTTTGCAGAAAAGCTCCATTTCTTTCAGAAAGGAAAGTACATGGGATGGCACACCGTCCACATATAAGGGAAGACAAAATACAACCGCATCCGCATCCGGCAATTCATCCAGAATACGTTGATGATCCCTTTGATTCCGCAGCTTTTCCGTTACTTTTTTACCTTTCACAAATAAACGCTGCAATCCCAAAAAATAAGCAGATGAACAAAACCTTTTTTTCGGACTGCAATTTATAAATACTGTTTTCATAGGAAGTCCTCCAATCCTGAAAAATCATTCAGAAAAATCACTTCGGACTTTTTAAACCCATTATTGATTGCATTTCTTTCTGCTGTATATGTAAAGGTTTCCTTTTCCTGCTCCGTAACATCACCGTACACAATTACCTTGAATAATTTGTGTTTCCCATAACGCAGAGTATGGTGCATTTGCTTGCCGCGATAAGTACTCAGCGGCGTTGATATTCCAATGCTTCTGTCAAGAACATTTTTGACCTCAGGACTGTAAGTGCCGTATAGATTTTCCGTAATGATAACAAATTCGTCTGCCTGTCCAACCACGCGGGCAGCCTGCTTCAAGCTATCTTTCATAAAACATTCCGCCGGATGCTTCGTCCAGCAGCCAAAACAGCCTTGGCAGGGAGCATATCTCCCATCTGCGTGAATAATCTCATCACATTTCCCCTTGAGAATTTCATGATATTGTATATCCAAATCGTGTAAAATTACTTTCATACTTGTTTTCCCTCTTATGATATTTCAATATCCGCGCCGCCTGTTTCCTCTTGCAGCGCTAATACCGCACCTCTGTATACCCGTTCTAAATGTGCAGCAACAAGCTCTTCGTCATACTCTAATGAATTGTTGGCGATGATACTTGCATAACCATGGGTAAACAAAGCAATCGTCAGAAAGATCTCTTTGGTCTGTTTTATATTCATCCCCATAGCTTCCTGCATGACAGAAAGAATCGGTTCCAGTTCCTCCGAATCTATCATTTCGAGCAGACTATTCTCAACAGCAAAACCTGATTGAAAAAGAAAGCGGAACAAATTAGTTTCTTTAACCGCAAATCGAATATAATTTAATCCAATTCCAAGCATAACAGCTTCCTGTGGTTCTGTAATGCTCATAAGATATTCCGTATGATACTGATCCGTTTTTTTATATGCAGCTTTTTTCAACTCTTCAATCGTTGCAAAATGATACATAACGGGCTGCGTGGAACAGTTCAGTTTTTTTGATACTGTCCTTGCATTGATTTTTTCCGCGCCCATTTCGCGGGCAACCTCAAATGCAGCATCAACAACCATATCTTTCGTTATTTTTGCTTTTGGTGGCATTATAATTTCCTTTCAATCTATAATTTCGGTTATATAACAAGAATTATAAATTGCTCTGCTTGACTTGTCAATCTGAATTTCATCAATTCCCAGCTTCCTTGTATATCTGCCGAAAATAGTTTAAAATCATACTGAAAGATTAAAACTTATAGAATACCGGAGGCATCATGAAAATAAGGGTAAAAGGATTATTAAAAGCTTTCGCTTATTTTTTATTGTATTTTCTTGTAACATTCGTTATCCAGACACTGCTTTCTATAGGATTGATGGCTATTGCTGCCGTTCAAGGATTACGAGATGAAAAGTTAATTATAGGATTTGCAAATGATAATATTTTGGGAATGACAGTTGTTTCCGGAATATTGACTATATTGATTCTTTTCTCAATATTTAAAATCAGAAAAAAAGATGTGAAAAAGGAATGGAAACTTAATCCATTCAAGATGAAAGATGCCCTGGAAGCATCTGTTATATCATTCTCTGCTTCCTTTGCATTTTCTCTGTTTACATATAATGATCCGGCAGAAAACTCAATAATAATCTCAAAATCCGTAGAATATTATTCAAACATTGCTCCAATGCTTGGAATTGCACTTATGATGGCAAACCTATTATGTATTGCTCCAATTGCAGAAGAAATTGCGCTAAGAGGAATCGTATATACCCGCGCTGAGCAAGCAACAAACGCATTTGGGGCAATAGTGCTTAGTTCTGTTCTTTTTGGACTAATGCATATAGGTGCCGGTGGAGCAGCTTTAGCTGTTGGTGCAATGGTCATGGCTATAGTATTTAGTTGTGTGTATGATAAATGCAACTCTCTTTGGGTTTGCATCATTGCTCATATAGCTGCTAATCTTCCTGATTTTATTTTATTCCGTCATCCAACTATTTCACAAAATCTTCGTATTGGATTAACTGTTTTATTCGTATGTATTTTCGGAGCCGGGATGTATTTCCTTATAATAAGAAAGCGCTGTAATTGAATTGTATGCGTGCTTATAATAAGATAAATGGCGTTAACCAATTTGATACATCTAAATATACGGATCAAATTCCAGAATATTAATTTTATTACTATGGAGGATTTTATTATGAAAAAGCGTTTGTTGGTTCTATTATCTACCGTTCTTTTTGCAATGATATTGAATGGGTGCAGCAGTTTCAGCACTATCTTCAGATGATATGGAATCCTATCGAGGAGTAAAGATTGCTTATCAATCCGATTCTATTCTTTTAGATGGAGAGAACATGACTGCTGATGACAATTTCACTTATGAAACCGATGATGCTACTTATAATTATAATAACTTAATGGAAAACTATAAGGCAAATCTCGGAGAATGGTGGAATAATATAAGTGAGGTCACATGTATAACCATTGATTCAAATGAAAGTTTTTTCGGGGATCAATTTTGTGTGGTAGATTCTGATACAATTTTGATTTATTATGAAGGTGTTTTCTTCCTTGCTAAAAAAATATAGGCATATTGTTGATGAGCTGTACAGCCTTTTATAATTTCCTCAAATTGGGATTTATTTGATCATAAGCAGATGATTTTGTAATAATTTCAGGTTAAATTCCTGCATTAATCTTTTGTAATAATGCCTCCTGTAATACCTGTGAAAAATTTATACCAAGAGCAATGGCTTCTTCATTAAGCCATTCAGGAATAGTAAGTGTTTTTTTAACAGCTTTGGAACTGGTCCGTTTTTGATAAGCAAGCATATCAAATTCGATTACAACACAATACTCATCTGCAGAGGTATTTATTTCATGAGGCTTTGAAGGGACAGGAATTTCCAATCGTTCTTTCTTGCGGCTGGAAATAGCAAGACCAAGGGCATCAACTGCCATCTCGTAAGCATTTTGCATGTCGTCTCCCTGTGTCATACATTCCGGGAGATCGGGAAAAGTAATCCAGAAACCGCCTTCTTCAGCCGGATGGAAGATTGCGGGATAAAATAATTTACGCATTAAGATACCTCCATGAATTGGTATTAGGATTATTTTAAACCAGCCTGTTTTAAGATTGCCTGCTCCATACCTTTTTTCAGGTCTCTAGCATGACAAGGAACAATTACAGCTTTTTGTGTCTGAGGATTTTTCAGCTTGATATGTGAGCCGTTTTGACTGATTATTACAAAACCATTTTTCTTTAAGTACTTAAGCATTTCAAAAGATGTCATTGGCATTTTGAATAGATCCTTTTCTTAAGTAAAATTATTATAACACGTATTAATACGTATGTCAATTAAGTAGATTTTATCTACGTAAGCTAATAAAAAAATATTGTCTTTTCATTATATGGAGATTATTTTCGATGAATGGAAAGAATCTTAAATTAGACAAAGGGATCTTCCTATAGAGCATTACGAACCTTAATTCGAAAACGCTGTGTTAGAAAAGTATATTTTTTTCAATCCAATCGGCCACACCATCCTCATCATTTGACAATGTGACACTATCTGCAACAGCTTTTACATCCGTAACAGCATTGGAAACAGCAACTCCCATACCACAGATTTGGAGCATTTCCATATCATTTGTATCATCACCAAAAGCTACAATATCACTTAGCGATATATTCAACAATTTTGCTAATTCGATAATTGCTTGTATCTTACCTGATTCTTCTGGCAGAAAAGCATACCAATCCTCTCCGCGATAGCCTTGCAGACGACAATGATTCTTATTTGCAATTTTTACAGCTATATTACTATCAGAAAGCTCTGCTACAATCTTATTTATGGAGCAACGTAAGGGTTTTTTATAATCATTGAAAACTGCTTTATGTAATTTCTCGGATTCTGATATGTGGTAACTGTTCCAAAAAACCTGACGCCCTGCTGCCACAGTTATTTCCGTATTAGGATTTTGTTCTATCAAATCCTGTATGATTTGATTTGCATCAATCATATCCATGCTGCAACTATAAATTTGTTTTCCGCGCTGATGAATAAGAGTTCCATCTGTTGTGATTTCATAATCCGGCTGAATTTCTTCTATGTAACATTCTGCCCCTATCCAATATCGGGCAGTAGCCATTACAATAAAAATTCCACAGCTCTGACATTGTTTCAAAATCTGCTTTGTATAATCCGATATGCTGCCATCAGAACGAAGCAACGTATGATCAAGGTCTGTTAAAATCATTTTGGCATTCATGCGCCAAAGCCCCCTTAATTGTTATAGATATATCTTTTTTCAAGTAATTTTCAATAAACTATCATAATTCTGTTTTAATGTCAAATTTCATTTTGAGAACTTCAACGTATTCAAGCGGCATGAGCATGAGGAATTGGTCAATCAACAATTACTTGGTGCAAATTTTTAGTCCAATCAATAATAACCCGTTTATCATATTTGTTAATATTATCAGGTAAATTTGTTTTATCAAAAAACCTATGTTCCAATGCTTCTTCCGTATTATTTTGAATTTCCCCACTATACACAGTTGTCTTAAAAATGATACCTGTCCCATAACAAATATCTCCATTCGGATAAGTGATAATTCCATCTTCTCCCGAATAAATACCGAATAATGTCAGCTCTCCTATCTCAATTCCGGCTTCTTCATATGCTTCTCTTTTTACTACATCTATAAACTTTTCACCAATCTCCATAGAACCTCCCAGAAGCGCCCAACAGCCGTTATCACGCCGCTTCTGAAGCAATATTTCTCCCTTGTCATTTTCAATAATAACCCCACAGCTCGTTACCATAAGAGGTGCATGTCCCACATCTTTACGCATCTCCTTTATGTAATTTCCTCTATACTTTGCTATAATATCTTTCATATTAATCATGTAGGATCTCCTCTTTCCATGCCGCAATCTGTGAAAATAATTCTTCCATATCAATTTTTGAGAAATCTGTTGTATCAACTTTAATCTGCCTGCCTTCAATCCAAAAAGCATCAAATCCTCTTTGCTCTATTCCATGCACATAATCTTTATAAGAAATAGATGTTACTTTTACTTCCTTTGAATTACTCTCTTTCTTTTCCGGATAGCAGTCATTCACAACATGCCCTCTGTGCCTGTCAGGACTGCTTTCCCGTTCCAGAAAACGCTGGTAGATCACTTTGTAATCACCTGTTAACATAATTGTTAATACGGGATATTGATATTTTTCTAAAAGATTGTTTATTCCATGTTGTGACGAATATTCAAAATTATTTTCTAAGATAAAAGCTTGTCCTGCTTTCATAAGCTGATCTGCCACATAATGCATAATTTCCATGCTGGCAATTCCGAGATTTACTTTTTCTGCCCTCGATCTAAAGCCAACATTGTCAAATAACAATTCTTTAATTGTATCCTTTGAAATAACAGGCAGCTTCAACCTTTCTGACATGGCATTTGCCATGGTGCTTTTTCCTGCTGCCGGGATTCCTGTCACCAATATACAATACATTCGTTTATACTCCTCTACTCATTTAATTTATCTAGGCATTTAGCAGCTTTGAATCTCAACATTTGTATGCAAATAAACATTGTTCCAAAGCCGTATCCCAGTGGTGCCACATACCATATGTTTTCGTTTATAAATACAGTGCCAAAAAATCCGATAAGGCAGAAAATGCCGCAGATTAGCAAGGTTATTTTTATATTGTGTTTTTCTTTATCCTTATTTCTAATTGCAATGCCAATGCACAAAAAAGTAAGTCCCGTGAAGAAGCCCCATGCCAGATAGTCTATAGCCATTTCAACAGACGGCCAAAAACCAATTTGATAGTAAGCAGGAACATCTACCCCTTTACTTATAAGTGTTCTTGTAACTGTTATATTTACTATATGAGCAACACTTGTTAGTGCACAGGTGCAAGCCATAAACGCAAGCATAGCTCCTTTATAAACAGATGTAATTGACATGAGGGCGCTAAGTTCTAATAACACAAAAAGTACTACCGGTGCACTTAGAATAGTCATAAGTTCCCATGCGGTCAACGCTATTTCTGTCTTTGTAATAAGAAATACGCATACTGATACAAAGTACAGAATACAGGTTACAATTCCAATTATAGATATTTTCTTTACCATAATTAACATGTCCTTAAACTCAAATTTGCCTTATTGTACCATTTTATCTTATGTTTAACAATTACCAATCAATGAGACTACGTCAATTCCCCTCTGCCGCATTAAATGAGGATGTGATAAATGTTGTTAAAAGCTGTATTTATTACATTTTTCAAATAGAATATTTGAAGAATCGTGAAGGATTGTGCTATGATTCTTTTAGCATACAAATTTGAATTGGTAAAGGAATAAAGAATGTTACATAAACTTAATGCACGGCAGTATTCGAATTTAATTGACAATGCAAGTACTCATGATTGTGGCTCTGTTTATCCGCTTTCTATTGCTGAGGGGATTCAGGAAGGTGATATTTTTGCAAATTCAGTACAAGATTATGAGAAAGTTCTATTTTGGGCACATAGTGGTTTTGCTTATCTTTCAGGAGATATTGATGAGCGTTTCCTGGAAGACATATATGAGCTTATGTTGGATAAAAGCAAATCCAACACTAAACGATTTCTTTTAATGACAAGAAATAAATATATACAACAATATTTTGAATCAAAAAATGATGTTATTGAAGAAAAAAGATATCTGTTCAAGTATTCAAACTCTAACGAATCTATCGAATCTTCTTTGCCTGACGGCTATGAATTGAAGGAACTGGATAACCGGATATTAAAGAAACTTTCAGGAAAAATTGTACCTTCTCTTTTTTGGCATGATATAAATAATTTCCTGATAAAAGGAAAAGGGTATTGTATAACTTGTAATAACGATATTGCTTCATGGGCCTTTTCTGCTGCAGTAAGTACTAAAGAAATAGATATCGGAATAGAAACGAATCCCAAATATCAACAACAGGGATTAGGGATGATCGTTGCAAATAAGATGATACAATATACTATTGAGCAGGCAAAAGAACCTGTATGGGCATGTCATTATAAAAATACTGCATCTGAGAAAATGGCAAAAAAACTAGGTTTTATCAAAGTATCTGAGTGTTCTATTATAAAGAATAAGTATTAAGGAAGATTACAACTTTGGGCCCGAGGAGTAATTTTCTTTATTTCGCACATTCGTATCTAAAATTTTGAAAATTAATTTGTTAAAAAAATCCATCTGTGCTATGATACAAATAAGGGCACCGTGTTGCAGGGTGGGCTGACCCAATATTCCCAGGGAATGGAGGTGATGCCTATGAAAAATCATTTCGATTTTAGGGATATGCTGACTTTTGGCATTTTCCTTTTGGCATTGCTTACATTCGTTTTTACGTTTTGTAAGTAAAGCTACATAGAAAAACCACCCCTAAACTTTGACCGAGTGACGGGGTGGAATTTCTACTCATAAACTTGTCAACCCACCTTGTGGGCGGTTGCTCTTTTAATTTAAGTATAGTGTTTCCAGCTAAAATGTCAAGAAATAAATCTCTCTTTTCGGAATTGTGTTCTGTCTATTTGAGTAACCATATCTAGAAATTCATCTACTGAAAATAATAAGTTGGCATACTCTTGTATTTTATCCCTACTCTTTCACACAATTCATAAAAGTTCTTTTCACATCCACTTTCTTCATACTCATAAAAGCATTGGTAAAGTTTACAATAGTATATATATATTTCCAGCAATTTCTGCGGCACTTGCTTTTCTGCCAAAATCATTTCAGCAGTTTCGACTGCCTTTTCATAAGCCTCTTTTGTAATGATACATTCATCCGGAAAATGATGCGCTCCCCAATATAGCTGTTCCAAAATTTCATTAAAATAGAGGTCAACTGTTTTTTGATCACAGTCCCTGTGTTCATATGCTTTTTGCAATATTTTAAACATATTCAATTCTAATTGTGGGTCAAACGGATTGTAGCATTTTCCATATAGCTGAAATGTCCATCTCATATGTGGCATAGTTCCTGATTTACACTGATTTTTCAGGTAATTCCATACAACTCTGCCAAGATCATAGGGTAGATTTCCATTACCTCTGCTCAACAATTGAGAATGTTTATCCTCATCACATATTTCCTGACAAAATCTCCGCAAAGTTTCTTTCAAATCCTCTTCTGGCACTGAATGTTCATATTCATGTATGAAGCTGCTTATATATTTATTGGCCTGCTTTTTCAGACCTTTTTCGTACATGCTCAAATATAAATCAATCCCATTCAGCCACATCTCATATGCACTATGTTGTTTATCTTCTCTGATTTCCATGCTCATCCCCTAAAGCCAATCATTTAACTTTTAATTATTTTATATCATACGATATTCAAGTACATATATACAAGCGGATTTATAATGGTATACACATTACAACATAAATAACAGTAACAAAATTATATTATCCAAAATAATTGTCACCAGATTTATTAATCACTTTAAAAAATTGCTTAATATAGCAGATGCTTATATAGAACTATTGTTTGATTTATTCCTTGATATTTTAGACAGAAACACTATACTTAAATTAAAGAGAGCAACCGCCCACAAGGTGGGTTGACCAAGTTAAGGAATAGAAATTCCACCCCGCTACTCAGCCAAAGTTTAGGGGTGGTTTTTCTATGTAGCTTTACTTACAAAACGTAAAAACCACTCCCGGCTCTGAATATACCTTAAATGCTTTTGCAATAGGTAAACCGCTCAATCATCAAAAAAAGTAATAGGCACAGACTGTCATATCATGTTACAATGAAGAAAGAAATGTAAAAAGGAATGTGATATTTATGAATTTATCATCGGGAAAACCTTCATTTATCAGTATATATTTTCTGCTTACCTGCATCATAATGACAATTATCGGAATGGCTCTGTTTATTAATCCCATTGTAAAAAAGAGCAAATGTACAGAGACGGTAACGGCAGTTGTCGTTGACGAAGTAATAACGCACAGTGATAGAAAGGACGGAGATGGCTCGCGCACTATAGCCGACTACCATATGCCTGTGTTCAGTTATGATTATAACGGTCAGGAATATACGGTAACAAGCAAGGAAGGCTCCGATCCTGCAAGATATAATATCGGCGACCATACAGAGCTGAAGATCGATCCTTCAAATCCTGAATATTACTATGAACCGTCAAGCAATGTTTCTTTCGTTCTGGGCACAGTTTTCGGATCTTTAGGACTTGTGGGCACTGCAATATTCCTTATGGTGCTTTTGAAGAAACATTGACAAGATTAGTTAATAAAAATAAAATCAAATTTATTTTAAACTCATAATATATATTTGGCATGGATTTCTTTCATCCCATAGTGTGGGGAATACCTCAAATTCTTTAAATCCAAGAGAAAGGTAAAACTTGTTGGTTCTATCATATTCCTCATATTTTCCCATTTGAACCGTCTTTACCTGAATAAATGAATATCCTTTTTCATTGGCTGCTTTCTTTGCATTATTAAACAATTCCCGACCAATACCATTTCTATGAAATTCCTTCAATACTCCCATGACATATAATTCGACAGTGGAATTCCCCGTTTCCTTTAAATATAAAAATCCTATAGGCTCATCCTTGTTATAAACACAAAAAAAGATTTTATTGATACTTTCCGTTATATACTCTTCCCTCGCCTCTGGTATTCCGAACCAATCGGAAAGAGATTCAAGAATGAGTCGTACAACCTTTTGTTTTTCTAAATTATCTGTTAATTGTTTTATGACCATTTCAATCACCTTTACAAACTGGAATTCTGATATTACTTAACCGACATACTAAAGTTACTCAATGCATCTCTATCCCCTGCGATTCATAAAGATAAGGGATTTCCATGTAATTTACCTCCACATTCAAAATATCCCTCTTGTATCAGTAATTCTAATACAAGTGCCTCTCGTTCCAACATTACCTGATTAAAGTCATCCAGTATAGTCGCCCTGTTTACCTCTATTGCAGACTGCGGTTCCAAAAATTCAAGCGTAAAGCCTTCATCCGCTTCATACTTGTCCAAATTTTGCTGTTCTAAATCCTCTTTCACACAGCACAGGAAATAATAATTATCCTGTATAAATATATCCTCTTTTGTACCTTTCTGAATTCGATGAACCTGTCCGTATTCCTGAATAGAATTTTTAATAACGTATAAACCCGTTTCTTCTGATACTTCTCTTATCAAAGCATCTTCCATGCATTCAGCAGCTTCTATACCTCCACCCGGAAATTTATAATAATTATATTTCTTACTATGTACCATTGCTATTTTTCCATCTTTAATGATGATAGCCCTTACCGAAGGTCTGCTAAAAACACTTCCATTAGGAATATAATCTTTTTTGTCCATTTCAAATAAAATACGCATTTTATAATTCTCCATTTTTAAGAGTTAAGACAGCTGGCAGATAAACTGAAATTTACCCTTCGCAACATTTGTTCCACTCTTCCATAAGGATGTCAAAGATGTCATTCAATCTCTTAATTATACTTTCATTTACCGGAATCGTTTTATCAAGAAATTGCATACCTCTTTCCCCCATGAAATCCACACAATAAATCAGGCAATAGAATACAAACGCTTTATACTCTGTCGTGTTTGGATGAATTTCAGCCAATAAATAATCAATATATTTGGTATCTAAATCCATATTGAGCAATGCAACTTTCGTCATTGCAACAAAGGTAAGCATATCGCCCAAACCCATCCAATCAATATCTATTATCCCGGATACTTTACCTTCATAAATCAACAGGTTTTTTGTACTAATATCATCCAGATACGGTATTGGCCTAACCTTATCCAAATATTCTTGTATTTCTTGTTGCAATTTCTTTATGATATATATTTTGCCAACATCAAAATAATGTTTTCTTTTTATTCTCTCCTCTGCACGATTCAGCATTTCGTCAACAAAGCTGTTCCATGTCCACTCCACGTCTGTCCGGATATCAATTTTTGAAACCTTTCGCTGCACCTCAACTACTTCTTTGGCAATTTGCTTTTTCTCGCTGTCACTTAATCTGCAATAGACATTTCCAATATCATCTCCAGGGATATATGAAAGGATCAAATATGAATAGTCTTGGTATTTTCCTTTCGATATAACAACCGGTATCGGAATTTCACATACTGACAACTTGTTAAGCAAATAAATAGTATCCTTATAGGCATCCTCATCTTCACTGCATCTGAGAATAAACTTTTCGGTTGTGGTGGAGACAATAAAAACATAGTTCGCAATACCAACACTGCAGCGTTCTATTTGAACAACACTTCTTTTGGTGTTGCTTTCAAATATTATAATTGCATCTTTGTAATCCATGAGGCATTTGTCCTCCATCCCCTATAGACTGGCAAAAAATCAATTTATATATTGCATAAAATTATAGCATAGTTCTCTGCTATCCTTCAAATATTCTATTTTTACCCTTATGAGCAAAGCGCAAGGGTTCTGTTCTTCTCTGTAATTCCTCTGTAAAAGAACTTTATAGAAAAAGAATTCCCATTAATTGAGAAAATTTATGTAAAAGCAAAGACCTATTGCTGGAATAAAAAAGTAAAAAGTGATAAAGTAGACAAAAACAAATAACAAAAATAATACTCCCTTTTTGAAATTGTATACCTATAATAATAAGTTATAACGGGATTAACAAATCGGAATACAGGAGGACATATGGCCAAAAAACGAAAAACACTTCCAAAGGAAATACGCTCACTTTTGGAATGTGGGAATATTGAAGCGTTAAAGGAGCAGTTTTTGCGATGTGAACCCAATGCCATAACCAGTAAATTTGGCTCTAATATTTTTTCTCTGTCACCCCTGCCACGAGAATTTGCCTTGTGGGCAAAAGAACAGGGTGCTGATGTGAATTTCATTGATCACTACGGAAAAACACCGATTTTTAATCAATCTTCTGCATGGAAAGGTGATGTACCGCTTTTACTTGAGTTAGGTGCTAAATCCGATGTTGCTGATCATTCCGGTGTCACGCCGCTGCACCTTGCGTCACTGTATGGACGAGCGGATGCAGTCAAGGCTCTGTTGGATGATGGTATTGATGCAAACATCAAATCTGGCAGGATCGATTGGCCGGGATTTATGACGCCTTTGGAAAAAGCGCTTCTTCAAGATCGACTGCCCTATGAAGAACTACTGGAAATCTGTACACTTCTTATCAAGTATGGAGGTGAAATCACAGACCGGGCTCGCGAGTTTCTGCTGAAATCGGCAGAGAATTTTCAGCGGATGAAGAGGGGAATCCAGGACAAGGCGTTTCTGCAAAGTCAAACAGACAATCTGGAAAAATTATATAAAATATTTGACATTGAACCGGTTGCAGAAATGACTTTTCATGACGGTGTATCTCCTATCCTTATACCGGAACAAATTGGAAGCGAAGTATTTAATTGGCTTTGGGACTATCTTGTTCCACCCAATGGAAAAGCAGAAACCGCTCAAGGTGAAGTAATCCGGATTGCAGGTAGATTAAATAATGAAATTATGGGAAATGGTGGGATAAACTGGGACAGCGATTATCGAAAAATGCTTCATATATTTCCAGAGTATCTCCATCTTGGGAATCCACTAAAAGACGAGGATATTGTACAGGCCGAAAAAATCACCGGATTATTACGGGATGGGCGGGATTCCGGGAACTTCACAATATCTTTGTGCTCTTATGCGGCAGCCTGGGTATCACAGAATCCGGAAGTGCTTCCTCCATTGGAAGCGGACTACTCAAGATAGATACTCAATATAGAAAATTGGGGTTACAGCGTAGTTAATGGGAACACTTTTCTGAAAAGGAATTAATAATATAAAAAGAGAATCGGGAGAAAATATGGATAGTGTGAAAATAGGTAAATACCTTGCAGAGCTACGGAAATCTTACAAAGTGACACAGGATGATTTGGCTCTTCGTCTGGGAGTGTCCAGGCAGGCAGTATCCAGATGGGAAACCGGCAGCTCTGTGCCGGATGTGGAATTACTGTTAAAAATATCGGAACTGTATGGCATAACAATTGATGCAATTCTTCACACCGATGTCTCTACTCTGTGCGTTAGAGAACGGAATCCTCTTGTAGATAGCAAACTGAACCCAAAGAAAATATTTGTAATTGGCTGTGGACGTTGGGGATCCTTTCTGGCGTGGTATTTGGACAAAATTGGGCACAAAGTCTCATTATACGGAAGAGAAAATTCCGTAAATATGCAGCATCTTCAGACATATCACAAGAATGATTATCTCATCCTGCCGGAAAGTGTTAGGCTGACAACGATATTAGAAGAGGTAACAGAGGCTGATTACCTTATCATTTCTGTTTCTTCTCAAAGCCTACACGCGGTAACTGCACAGCTCAGGCAATTGGAAATTAAGGAGAAGCTTATAGTGTTGTGTATGAAAGGACTTGAGATTCATTCCGGTAGAAGATTGTCACAGATTGCGGACGATACGCTGGACCACAGCAATCGTGTTGCAGTCTGGCTTGGTCCCGGACATGTTCAAGACTTTATTAGAGGAATTCCCAATTGTATGGTAATTGATAGCAACAGTGAGTTTGTAAAGGATGAATTGATTTCTTCTTTTTCCAGCGACTTGATCCGATTTTATTACGGAACGGATTTGGTGAGAAATGAGATTGGTGCGGCAGCTAAAAATGTAATTGGCATCGCTGCCGGCATGTTGGATGGGCTGGAATGCTCCACTCTGAAAGGTGCCCTGATGGCTCGTGGAAGCAAGGAAATTGGAAGATTGATTGGTGCAATGGGCGGAAAAGAGCATTCTGCATATGGACTATGCCATCTGGGCGATTATGAGGCGACTCTTTTTTCAAAACATAGTCAGAATCGATGCTATGGAGAGGCTATTGTTATAGGAAAAGGCTATGATAAGCTGGCTGAGGGTGCGCATACAGTAAAGGCACTAAGGAATCTGGGGAAAAACTATGGGATAGAATTACCAATTTGTGAGGCTATTTATCAAATTTTGTATAACAATAAACAACCAAGGCTCATTTTGGAGCATTTGTTTAACCGTAGTCTGAAGAGTGAGTTTTGAACAGAAAAGCTTTCCAATGCGTCTTCAGTAGAAAATGCTTATTTCTTTTTATTATTGTCTATGTGAGACAAAGCGTAAGGATCAAGCAACCATTACACTGATCAGGTATGTAAAAATGTATTGTACACTTGCTCTATATAAAGTAAAATGATGTAATAAAACAAATCTTTGAATTTATCAAAGTGAAAGGAATACTTTAAATATGGCATTTACTGAAATATGCATTTATCAAGTCAAACCACAAAAGGTAGAGGAATTTGAAGCACTAATGCTTGAAGCTAAAAGCTTTTTGGAAAAGCAAGAGGGACTTCTCCTGCTTCGGCTTATCAAAAGAGGCTATCACATAGATATGGAGCAGATCAAAGAAGGACTTCCCCCTCTTAAAATTACTCGCATTATAAAAAGTGTTAAGTATATGCTTTATTGGGAATTTGATACAAAAGAAAGCTATGGAATGGCACAAAAGAATCTCTACAACAGTTATTGGAAGAATATTGAAAAGTGTTTAATAGTTCCACATGATAAGTATTTAGGGGAACAGTTATTTTAATGGAATATCCTTTCCCTTGTTTTTGACCCCTTATGAGATACAATACGATGTCATCATACAACATTGATATTTTTTGACAATGTTTTCCGTCCTTTTCACAGAAATATTGCATAACTCCCTTCTTTCCTTTACAATAAAAGAATAAATATATTAAGGAGGAGCTTTCTCCGTGTATCACTCAAAAAAAATTGGTGTTTTTATTTCGCATATATTCGGTACCTATCAACAAGCCGTATGCCAGGGTATTATCGACAAAACGCTGGAATACGGATATACCGCCGAGATTTTCACCTCCCTTGACGGAGAAAATCTTGGCACTTATGAAATCGGTGAGGAGAGCATTCTGCGAATCCCTAATTATGACAATTTTGACGGCATTATTTTTGCCTCGGATACCTATATATCCTTAGATCTGAAACAAAAGGTTCTCAACAAGCTGGAGACACTCTCCTGCCCAATTGTGGAGATTGCCGTGGCAAACAGCCATTTCCCATCGGTCGCTTTGGAAAACAGCTCCATGACGGGAGAACTGACCTCCCATTTTCTGACGGTACATCATGCTTCCCGCGTCTGTTACTTAGGATGCTCGGAGGAGTCTTTCTTTTCGGATATACGGGAAAACCATTATAAGGAAGCCCTTAACAAGGCCGGAATGACGCCCGGCGAAAACGATATTTACCGTTGCGGTTATGACCGTTCTGCCGTCAACGAGGCACTTGCCTTTTTCTGCCAGGCAGGAACACCGGAAGCTGTAATCTGTTACAATGACCGTCTGGCGCTTCTGTTTCTTGCTGCCGTGCTTGCCGCAGGCTATCGCATACCGGAAGACATCGCTATAACCGGCTGTGATGATACGCCAGAAGGCCGCAATGTTTCGCCGATGCTTACTACGGTTTCCTTTCCGGTTTATGACCTGGGCGTTACCGCCGTTGAAAATCTGCTTGCCCTGATCCGCGGCAACGACCTGCCGCCTGTTACCTGGCAGACGGCAAAGCCGCTCATTCGTAATTCCTGCGGCTGTAAGTCCGTGGAAGATATGAATCCGGTCTTCCTCACGCGAGAGCTATCCTCACGAATCGAGGCAGTAGAGAGCTCGATTCTCGACTCCATGAATATGTCTTCCACTTTGCAGCATGTTACCGATCTTGACAGCAGCATGGTGTTATTAGAGCAGTTCATACATAAAATAGAGAATTGCCACGAATTTTACCTTTGCCTGTATTCTGACTGGGATTCTGTTTCCAGCCATATTTTGGCTCTTACAAATCATGAAGAAACGCCCTCGGATACCGATATTATCCTGTTAAAGTTTGCGCTAAAAAATGGAAAACGGCTGCCTGAATGCAGTTATCAGAAGAAAAATCTGCTGCCGGACTATATTTATAACGACTCCAGCTGCGCATATATTTATACACCGTTGTTTTTCGAGGATAAGGAATTTGGCTACATTGCTCTGGGGTATGAAAACAACCGGATCGACTATCATTTTCGTCTGATACAATGGCAGATCAACATAAACCAGATGTTACAGACCCTCTGTGATTCCAAACGCACTGATATGCTGGTAAGCCGTCTGGAAGATATTTATATGAAAGATCTGCTGACCGGACTGTACAACCGACACGGTTACAACCATTTTGAGGAGCAGCTTTTAAACCGTGCTTTTTCCGAGAATCTGCCACTCACCGCTTTTATGATCGATATGGACGGATTGAAAAAGATCAACGACACCTACGGACATAAGGAAGGTGACTTTGCCATTCAGGTGCTGGGACATGCCTTGGAGAACACTGCAAATGACGGAGATCTGTGTGCACGATTCTCTGGAGATGAGTTCTATATGCTCACTGTCGGGCTCTCTGAGACAGAAGCCAGACACCGTACAGAATCTATCGCCGCTTATCTTGACAATTACAACAAGCTAAGCAGCAAAGAATATCATGTTTCCTGCAGCTGCGGCTTTGCATCCGCAGTTCCCGCTCCCGGGTTTACTTCGGAGCACATACAGGAACTGTTTGCCGAAGCGGACAAAAAGATGTACACAGAGAAAAGCCTGCATCATGCTATACGCACCTGATAATGGGTCAGTCATTTTTACCTTTTCTTTTTCTACTATTTTGTATTTCTATAAAATGGACTTTAGTTTTTCAGTTTCAGTTTCTATAACCTTTCTATCAATTCTTTGAAATAAAATCTCCACTTCAGGAAGTAAATAGCCGGCTGAAACAGATTGCTTTTCCCATTTGTTATTTATACCCAGCCATTTACACACTTTTTCTGATGAAAATGGTAAAAATGGGAATAGTAAGACTGCCAGATTTGCAATAATTTGAACACATTGATAGAGTGTATTTTCACATGCTTTCCTATCAGTAGTTCTGGTAATCCAAGGCTGTTCCGTATCAAAAAATTTATTTGCATTTCTTACAAAGTCAAATATTTCAGCAATTGCATCCTTGAAAGAACCGTTCTCAATCTGCTTGCCAACAGAAACAAACAATTTATCTATATGATTATTTATAGACGGATCATCTATTCCCTCTGGTATAATTCCGTCAAAATATCTTGCAATAAACGCTAACGAACGATTCACAAAATTTCCGTATGCTCCAAGCAATTCGCCATTATGACTATGAACATATTCTCTCCAGGAAAAATCTGCGTCTTTCTTTTCCGGACCATTTGCCAGGAAAAAGTAGCGAATGGAATCTGCTTCATAATGCTCTAAGAGCTCCTTAACCCATATTGCATAATTTTGACTGGTAGATATTTTTCTTCCTTCTAAAGTCAGATATTCGCTTGACACAATTTGATCCGGCAGATGCCAATTTTCACCATGCCCCAGCAAAAGGGATGGTAAAATAATTGTGTGAAATGGAATATTATCTTTTCCGTGAACATAATAATGTTTCGCTTCCTTACCCCAGAGTTCGTAAAAATCATCGCCTCTTAATTCAGCAGCTACTTTACTTGCAGATAGATAACCTAACACATTTTCTGCCCATATATAAATCGTTTTGTTTTCGTAATCATCTTTGGGAACTTTTATTCCCCATTCTAAATCTCTTGTCAAGGCACGGTCTCTTAAACCATCATCTATATACTTATTGGTAAAGGCAATCGCATTTTTTCTCCATTTGGGATGATTTTCAACCAATGCTTTTAGTTCATCCTGCATTTCAGTAATAGCAATATATAAATGTTCTGAATTTTTGAAGCTTATAGGCTTTCCACATACTGCACAAATTGGCTCCACAAGATTCTCCGGTTCCAGTACTGTACCGCAAGCATCACATTGATCTCCTCTGGTTTCTTTTCCGCATTTTGGACATTTTCCTAACACAAAGCGATCAGCCAAAAAGGTATCACAACTTTCACAATATGCTTGTGGAACCTCTTTTTCGTAAACATAGCTGCTTTCATACAGTTTTTTATGAAATTCTCTTACAAATTCTTTATGCTCCTTTGAAGATGTTTTTGTATATACATCATAACTAAACCCCAACTTGTCAAAGCATTCTACGAATTCTTCGTGATAATAATCACTAATTTCCTGTGGTGTTCTCTTCTCCTGTTTGGCTCGAAGCGCTACCGGAGTTCCGTGGCAATCACTTCCTGATACAAAATATACATTATCTCCAACAGCCCTGTGATATCTGGCTAATACGTCTCCGGGCAATAATCCTGCTATATGCCCTATATGCAATGAACCATTTGCATAGGGCCATGCGCCACCAATTAAAATATTTCTCATCTTACATACCTCATTTCTTGATTTATAGTGATAAC
>CAZTKJ010000051.1:0-19338 GCA_964614185.1 uncultured Lachnospiraceae bacterium | reverse complement strand
AATTTAGCAGCATGTTCAGCTTCTTCCCATGCAGCCTTTTCCCAGTATAATCCGATTTCAGGATAACCTTCTCTGTGGGCAACTCTTGCCATTGCAAGGTACATACCAACTTCTGTGCATTCACCGTTAAAGTTTGCTCTTAAGTCCTCAAGAATATCTTCTGAAACTCCCTTGGCAACACCAACTACATGCTCTGCCGCCCATGTTTTTCCTTCAGCCTGAGCAGTAAACTTTTCTGCAGGTGCATTACAAACAGGGCACTTTTCCGGTGCAGCATCTCCTTCGTGAACATAACCGCATACCTGGCATACAAATTTCATAATAGTACTCTCCTTTTCTTAAAAAATAATTTTCTTTTATGACAAGGCTGACTTGCAGCACTTTTCACATTTACCATAAAAATAAGTGGAATGACCTTCTATCTGCCCTTTAAAATGCCTGGCAGCTGACAGGTTCAGAATGTCCATATTGTCCATATCAAGATCCATAACACTGCCGCACTCCCGGCAGATAAAATGGTAATGAGGTGTAGTGACAGCATCAAAACGATCAATTCCATCACCAACCCGGATTCGTGTTATTTCTCCAATATCCGCAAGCAGGGTAAGATTTCGGTAAACGGTACCGAGACTGATATTGGGAAGGGATTTACGCACATTCATATATACAATATCTGCTGTGGGATGATCCTTTCGGCCATCTAAAAATTCTTTAATACAATCACGCTGTTTGCTGTGCTTTAAGGCCATAAATATTTCCTTTATTAAAATAGTAATAATTATTGATATTAGTATAGCAAAGTAAGGGTGTAAGTCAATAGAATTTATAAATTTTTTAGATATTGTAGTTTTCTTTTATAATTATTTTTATTTATAGTGTGATATACTTTTATCAGAATCATTAAGAGGCAGAGCAATGAAATTTAAGACAAGGCTTTTAATTACGTTTTTGACAATTATATTATTACCGCTTATATTGGCTGTAACAGCTTTTTTAGGAATCAGCTCCTATTTATCTAAGGAACAGGAAGAGTTTGGATTCCGTAACAGTGATTACAGCGTATTAATAGATCCGGCACAGGCGTCCAGGGTTATGGCAGATGAATTATTCTACGAGGTAAAAAGTAAATTGAAAGAAGATCCGTCTTTCTTGGAAAACAATGTTATTCTTACAGCCATTAATGACAGAATTTCAGATAAGTCTTCTTATATCATTATCCGTAAATCCGAGGCGTTGTACTTTACAGGGAACCAGATGGCTTCAGAGCAGATATTTGATAAGCTTCCAGCTTTTGAAGAAGAAAACATCGATTCCCTGATGGCCCAGAGTATCTACTATGATGATATGAAAAAGTTAGTCCGCCAGATGGATTTTTATTTCAGGGATGGCAGTGAAGGAAGTTTCTTTGTTATCACAAAAGCAAATTCTCTGTTATCAAGAAAATTCTTTGAGGATATGGCCATTTCCATTATGGTCATACTGATCATCACCAGCCTGTTTTTAACAAAATGGATCAGTAAAGGCGTATTTGAACCGGTTAATCAACTGAATATTGCTATGCAGAATATTGCGGAAGGGAATCTGGAATATATGCTTCCAGATAAAAATAACGGCGAAATCGGAGACCTCTACCGGAATTATGAAGATATGCGGCTTCGACTTAAGGAATCCACAGATGAAAAAATACTGGCAGAAAAACAGAATAAAGAGTTGGTCAGCAATATTTCACATGATTTAAAAACGCCTATTACAGCCATTAAAGGATATGTAGAAGGTATTATGGATGGAGTTGCCGATACTCCCGAAAAAATGGATAAGTATATTAAGACCATTTATAATAAAGCCAATGATATGGACAGGCTGATCAATGAACTTACAGTTTATTCAGGAATTGATACCAACAGAATACCTTATCATTTTCACAGAATCAACGTATCGGAGTATTTCGGAGACTGTATAGAAGAAGTAGGATTTGACTTGGAATCCAAAGATATTCAATTAAATTACTCTAATCTGGTATCTCAGGATACTGTGATTATTGCGGATCCTGAGCAATTAAAGAGAGTTATTAATAACATAATCGGAAACAGCATGAAATATATGGATAAGCAAAGAGGAGAAATTGATATCCGGATATTGGATGAAATTGATTCTATCCGGGTAGAAATTGAAGACAATGGAAAAGGAATTGCAGCTAAAGATCTTCCTAATATATTTGAGAGGTTTTTCCGTACGGATGCATCCCGCAATTCCGCCCAGGGCGGCAGCGGTATCGGACTTTCCATTGTAAAAAAGATCGTGGAGGATCACGGAGGATATATTTGGGCTACCAGTAAAGAAGGAGAAGGGACCTGCATGCATTTTGTTATCAGGAAATATCAGGAAGCGCAGGATCAAATATAGTAGGAGGAAGTTTATATGAGCAAAATCTTGATTATCGAAGATGAAGAAGCAATCGCGGATTTAGAGAAAGACTATCTGGAGCTCAGTGGTTTTGATGTAAGCATCAGGAACACCGGTGACGAAGGGTTACAGGCAGCGCTTTTTGAAAAA
The DNA here is from genome assembly GCA_964614185.1 of uncultured Lachnospiraceae bacterium. Lineage (GTDB taxonomy): Bacteria > Bacillota > Clostridia > Lachnospirales > Lachnospiraceae > Suilimivivens. The sequence continues at coordinate 16,785 of CAZTKJ010000051.1, read as the reverse complement.
TTTGATTTGATAGTACTGGATCTTATGCTGCCGGGCATGGATGGTTTTGAAATCTGCAAGCGGATCAGAGAAGAGAAGAATATTCCGATTATTATGGTATCTGCGAAAAAGGATGATATAGACAAAATCAGAGGTCTTGGTCTTGGGGCAGATGACTATATGACCAAACCTTTCAGTCCCAGTGAGCTGGTAGCAAGGGTAAAGGCCCATATGGCAAGATATGACAGGCTGGTAGGGTCGAATCTGAAGAGAAATGATATTATTGAAATACGGGGAATACGAATTGACAAAACGGCCAGAAGAGTTACGGTAGACGGGGTGGAAAAAGCATTTACCGGAAAAGAGTTTGATCTGCTTACTTTTCTTACGGAACATCCGAACCATGTATATACAAAAGAAGAACTTTTCAGGGAAATCTGGGATATGGATTCTATTGGAGATATTGCAACAGTAACGGTGCATATTAAGAAAATACGTGAGAAGATCGAATATGATTCTGCAAAACCCCAGTATATTGAAACCATTTGGGGAGTAGGATATCGGTTCAAAGTATAGAGTGAGGATGGAAATTCCAGGTGCAAAAGAATATTATATTTGAAGATAACCATATGCTGGTAGCATATAAACCGGCAGGAATCGCTACTCAGACAGCACGGGTAGGGCAGCGGGACATGATGAGCGAATTGAAGAACTATTTGTCCATGCAGCCGGAATATGAGAACGGAAAGGAACCGTATCTGGGACTGATCCATCGTCTGGACCAGCCGGTAACGGGGATTTTAGTTTTTGCAAAGACGAAAGAAGCTGCGGCAGCCTTAAGCCGGCAGATAAGGGATGGGATTTTTCATAAATATTACTATGCAGTAATTTATGGAAATCCGGATCAAAAAGAAGGAAAGCTTGAGCATTATCTGTATAAAGACTGCAAGACCAATCGTTCCGTAATTGTAAGGAATGATTTTCCGGGAGCAAAGAAGGCAGTGCTTTATTATCGGCAGATTAAGACGCTGATGGTGCTTGAAGCTTTTCAGGAAACGACTTTAGTAGAAATTGAATTGTTTACAGGAAGGCATCACCAGATTCGTGTGCAGATGGCAGAGGCCGGTATGTCTCTTCTTGGAGACAGTAAATACGGAAGAGAAGAGGTTAAGACCTTTAGTCAGGAAATCGGATGCAGAAATGTGGCGCTGTGTGCTTATAAGTTGGAATTTAAGCATCCCCAAACCGGCAAGAAGATGTGCTTTACACAGATGCCCAAGGAGGAAATTTTTCTTCCCTTTTTTACCACTAAAATTTAAATGATTAAGATGATATTCTTAACAAAACTGCCTATACTACCAGTAGATTTTAAAAGGTATAGGTGGTTTTTTATGGATAAAAACGTTTTGTCGGAAAACCAAAGAAAATATGCGGTACTGATAACAGTAGTTGCAGGTGTCTATTTCTTTATGAAATTTTTAAGTCCAATTTTTTCTCCTTTTATTCTGGCTTTTCTGGCAGTGGGTATACTGGGCAGACTGACAGATAAAATTTCCCTAAAAATAAAAAAGTCCATTGTAGTAGGATTTCTTTTGATGGTAATTTTTATTATTTTATTTTTTCTTGTATGGACTTTGGGTGGTTTGCTTATCCGGAAAGGCGGAGAACTGACCAGACATCTTTCTTATTTTGAAGGAGAATTATGCGGACTGCTCAATAACTGCTGTCGTCAGATGGAAACCAGCTTTGGGATAGACGGTGCGGTGATGGAACATTATATACTTGAGCAGGTCAATATATTTGTGGAAAACCTGGAAGTAAATATACTGCCCACGGTAATGAACAAATCTATGTTGTGTGCAAAAAGCATCGCCGGTGCGGTGGGGTTTTTCATTGTCTTTATTATAGCCATTTTCCTGATATTAAAGGATTATGACCGTATATGGATTTATATCAGGGAAAAAGAAGATTTAAAAGGAATTCTGGAAGTTGCGGGAAAGGTTATTTTTTACCTGAAGACATATTTAAGGGCACAGATTACGATTCTTCTTATTATCAGCTCCATTTGTGGAATAAGCTTAGGTTTTCTTGGAATAGAGGGAGGTATTATTTACGGTGTTATTACCGGCTTTATGGACATGCTTCCGTTTATCGGGACAGGAATCATGTTGGTTCCCCTGGCTTTTTTTCAGTTGCTTTCCAAACATTATGTAAAGGCAGCAATTATTATATGTCTTTATGGAATCTGTGCACTCATCCGGGAATTCCTAGAGCCCAAACTGATAGGCAGTAAAGTAGGCATCTGGCCGGTAGGAATATTATTTTCCGTATTTGCAGGGGTGAAATTGTTTGGTATATTTGGTATTATTAAAGGGCCTCTGGGATTAGTGGTCATCTTTGAAACCTGTAAATACTTTTTAAAGGAAAAGGAAGCATCATGTTAAAAAGAGTATCCGGTCTTTTTACAACTGCATATCTGATAATTATTTTCTGTATCTATCCTTTTTATATGCAGAATGGATATCAGGATATGGGAGAAGCAAAAAACAGGTTTTTTCTCTATGTTTCCTTTGCGGCAGCAGGAATCATGGGAGTCTGCAGTATCTTGTATTTGCTTACACGCCTGTGGAGTAAGGAGCCTGATCGAAAACCATATCTGGTGGACTGGGACCGGGTTTCTGCAACGGATCTGCTGGTGCTTATATATGGCACCATGGTTTTTTTATCTTATGTATTGACAAGTAATAAGGATGAAGCGTTGTGGGGAACAGAAGGCTGGTATATAGGCTGTGTATTGCTTCTGCTGCTTTGTTTGCTTTATTTTTTTATTTCGCGTTTATGGGATGGAAATATAAAGACACTGTACTTTCTGCCAGCCGCTTCTGCTGTAGTCTTTTTGCTGGGAATCGGAAACAGATTTTCTTTTTATCCTGGTTTCCTTAAAGGGGAATTTCCGGAGTTTATTTCCACACTGGGAAACATTAACTGGTATTGTGGATATTTGTCAGTGACAGCGCCCATAGGCATTGGCATGTTCTTACTTTCAGATGAACTGCCAGCTTTAAAAGGAAAGAAATGGATGTGGGGCATCTATGGGGTCATAACGTTTTTAACTGCTTTTAGTCAGGGCAGTGACAGTATTTTTCTGTGGTTTGCAGCGTTATTTTTCATTTTTTTGTGGATTTCCCTGGGAAAGGAAGAACGGCTTAAGAACTGGATACTGCTTGTTATTTTATGGGGAATTTCTGCACAGATCATCAGGATCATGAGACATCTTCCGGTGGGGCAGTATAATTATGAAGGTAATAATTTATGTGGATATTTTACCGATTCCTCATTGTCTTTGTGGATTTTGCTGGCAGCTGCTGTTTTCTATGGTATGATAAGAGTAAAAAAAATTAACTCTTCTAAAAAAATACAACGAGGGCTTTTATTTTTTTCCTTGTCTGTGTGCGGATTGTGGTGTCTGCTTACGGTCATTCATACAGCATATGGAATACCCTGGCTTAAGGAAAGTGAAGTATGGCAGAAGTTTTTTCTTTTTGACAGGAACTGGGGTCACGGACGAGGCGCAGCTTACATTACAGGGGTTCATATTTTCGGGAAACTGCCGTTGATACATAAATTACTGGGAGCAGGACCGGACTGCTTTTCCTGGTGTGCCTATTCCATGCCGGAGCTTTCCGCCATGCTCTATGAAAGCTTTGGCAATGCACGACTTACCAACGCCCATAATGAACTGCTGACGAATCTTGTAAATCTTGGGATTTTTGGCGTATGTTCTTATGTGGGGATCTTTATCTTATTTGTTGGAAAGTGCATGAAGAAGGGAAGAGAAAATCCGATTCTGTATTTATTTGGGGCAAGCATTATTTGTTACTTTGCCCACAATATGGTAAGCTTTGCCCATGTACTTAATTTCCCTTTCTTATTCCTGCTTTTAGGAATGGGAGAAAAGATATGCAGAGAATATTGACAAATCCTTAAAAGTTTCCTACAATCCTAAAAAAGCAAAGGAGAATAAAAATGGCTGATAAGAAACTGGTAGAAGCGATTACATCCATGAATGAAGATTTTGCACAATGGTATACGGATGTAGTAAAAAAAGCGGAATTAATTGATTATTCTAATGTAAAAGGCTGTATGGTGATCAAACCTGCGGGATATGCTATCTGGGAAAATATCCAGAAAGAGCTGGATGCCAGATTTAAGGCAGTAGGGGTAGAGAACGTATATATGCCTATGTTTATTCCCGAAAGTTTGTTAGAAAAAGAAAAAGATCATGTAGAAGGGTTTGCGCCGGAAGTGGCATGGGTTACTCATGGAGGATTAAATCCCCTTCAGGAGAGAATGTGTGTAAGGCCCACTTCAGAAACATTATTCTGCGATTTTTATAAAGGAGATATTCAATCCTATCGCGATCTTCCTAAAGTTTATAACCAGTGGTGCAGTGTAGTGCGCTGGGAAAAAGAAACAAGGCCATTTCTCCGTTCCAGGGAATTTCTCTGGCAGGAAGGTCATACAGCTCATGCTACTGCAGAGGAAGCTCAGGAGAGAACAGAGCAGATGCTGAATGTTTATGCTGACTTCTGTGAAGAAGTACTGGCAGTTCCTGTTATCAGGGGACGAAAGACGGAAAAGGAAAAATTTGCAGGAGCGGAGGCTACGTATACCATAGAGGCCCTGATGCATGACGGCAAGGCTCTTCAGTCAGGCACCAGCCACAATTTCGGCGATGGATTTGCCAAAGCTTTCGGTATTCAATTTACAGATAAGGACAACACTTTAAAATATGTGCATCAGACGTCATGGGGAATGTCCACCAGAATTATAGGAGCTATTATCATGGTTCATGGTGATGATTCCGGACTGGTACTGCCGCCTAAGATTGCGCCTGTTCAGGTAATGATCATCCCTATTCAGCAGAAGAAGGAGGGGGTGCTCGATAAGGCATATGAATTACGTGACAGGCTTGGAAACTTCCGGGTAAAGGTAGACGATTCTGATAAGAGTCCCGGATGGAAGTTTTCCGAGCAGGAAATGAGAGGCATTCCTATGCGCGTGGAAATCGGTCCTAAGGATATAGAGGCCGGCAAGTGTGTGATCTGCCGCCGTGATACCGGTGAGAAGATAGAAACTGCTTTGGATAAGCTGGAAGAAACTGTGGAAGAGCTGCTTGTAACAATTCAGCAGGATATGCTGGATAAAGCCAGAAAACATGTGGAAGCAAACACTTTTACTGCAGTCAACAGAGAAGAATTCGAGAAGATTTTTGCAGAGAAGTCAGGATTCGTAAAAGCAATGTGGTGCGGAGAAAGGACATGTGAGGAAGAAATTAAGGAAGAAATGGGCGTTACCAGCCGCTGCATGCCTTTCCATCAGGAATGTTTATCCGATAAATGCGTTTATTGCGGTAAACCTGCTAAAAAAATGGTATATTGGGGAAGAGCATACTAAAAAATAAGAAACAGGAACTTACGAATGCAGAATGATATTACGATACAATTACCGGAAAAGGTAAAATATATCATCAATACGATTATGGAAGCCGGCTACGAAGCATATGCAGTAGGCGGCTGCATTCGTGATTCTGTTTTGGGAAGGGAGCCAAGCGACTGGGATATTACGACTTCGGCATCGCCTTATCAGATTAAGGATCTTTTTCGCAGAACAGTAGATACGGGGATCAAACACGGCACTGTAACGGTTATGCTGGACAAAGACGGTTATGAAGTAACTACGTATCGAATTGACGGAGCATACGAAGATGGCCGCCATCCCAAAGAAGTTGTTTTTACTGCCAGTCTTTTAGAAGACCTAAAGCGTCGGGATTTTACAATTAATGCTATGGCATATAATGAAAAAGACGGTCTTGTAGATGCATTTGGCGGTATAGAAGATATAAAGAGACAGATGATTCGCTGCGTAGGGAATCCTATGGAGCGTTTTTCAGAGGATGCCCTGCGTATTATGCGGGCAGTTCGATTTTCTGCACAGCTGGGGTATCAAATAGAAGAAGAAACCTCCCGGGCAATCAGCAGGCTTGCTTTGGATCTAAGAAGAATCAGTGCGGAAAGAATACAAACAGAGCTTGTTAAATTGCTTCTGTCACCGCATCCCGATTACTTAAAAATTGCATATGAAACCGGTATTACGGAAGTGATACTGCCGGAATTTGATCGTTGTATGAAAACGGAGCAGAAAAATCCTCATCACTGTTATAGTGTGGGAATCCATATACTGGAGTCTCTAAAGGCAGTGCGGTATCATAAGGCGCTGCGTCTTGCCATGCTGTTCCATGATATGGGAAAGCCGTCTTGTCTTTCAGTGGATCAGGAAGGGATTTATCATTTCCATGGACATCCTGCAGTTTCGGAAGAAATTGCAGAAACGATCCTGCACAGGCTGAAAATGGATAATGATACCATATATGTAGTAAAGAAGCTGGTTAAATTTCATGACCTTTATATAGACCCCAGGCCTGAATGTGTAAGGCGGGCCATCTTTAAAGTGGGAGAGGATGTGTTTCCTCTTTTACTGGAAGTGAAAGAAGCGGATATTTCTGCTCAAAGTAATTATCAAAGAGATAGAAAAGAGCAAAATCTTAGAGAAGTAAAGGAAGCTTATCAGTATATTCTTAAAGAAAAACAGTGCGTTTCTTTAAGAACACTGGCAGTAAACGGCACAGACCTGATGAAGTATGCAGGCATGAAGCCGGGAAAAGAACTTGGAGAAACATTAAGCAGCCTGCTGGATCAGGTTATTGAAAATCCGCTGCTCAATGAAAAAGAATATCTTTTAAATACCGTGAAAGAACAGCTAAAAAAGTAATACTTTTCAGCCTGCCCTCATAAGATAGGATATGACTTACAATGGGGGTAATGGTTGTGAATGACAGACATGTCAGTTTGCTTGAAAATTACGATATTGAAGTGCTTCGCACCTGGAAAGGGCGGGGTGCTCTTTTATGTGAAACTAACCGGGGAGTTTTGATCTTAAAGGAATATGTAGGGCATAAGGATAAGTGCGTATTTCAGGATGCAGCGCTTTGCATGATTCAAAACAGAGGGTTTACCAATATAGAAACAATTGTAAAGAATAAGGAAGATGAACTGCTTACTACTGATATAGACGGAACTTCTTATATCTTGAAGACTTATTTTGAAGGCAGGGAATGTAATGTTAAAGACAAGGCAGAGTGTATTCTGGCCATGGAAACTTTAGCAAAACTCCATAAGGCAGGAACTATGGAAAATACGGTCCTGCCGCCGGGGAAAGTGTATACCATTCAGGAAGAGTTTGAAAAGCATAACAAAGAGCTGCGGAGAGTCAGAAAATTCTTAAAGGAAAAGAGCCAAAAAACAGACTTTGAAATATATCTGATGCAGTGTTATGGATATTATCTTAAACTGGCGCAGCAAACAGCAGAGGAATATGATTTATACAGCAGAGGATTGAAAGATTCACAGACTCCGGTTATCTGCCATGGGGACTATCAGTATCATAATTTACTATTAGCAGAGAATCAATTTCATATTATAAATTTTGAGAAATGCGGACAGGACAGTCCGGTAAGAGATATATATTTGTTTATGCGTAAACTTCTGGAAAAGAGTGATTGGTCGCCGGCAATAGGGTTTGATTTATTAAATGCCTATGAAAAGGAAAACCGGTTGGAGAAGGAAGATCATATCCAATTATACTATCGGTTGGCGTATCCTGAGAAATTTTGGAAAATTGCCAATTTTTACTACAATTCCGGAAAAGCCTGGATTCCGGGCAAAAACATGGAGAAATTAGTAAAAGTTCATGGGCAGGAAGAAGAAAAAATTGAATTTTTAAAAAATTATAAAGAAAAGTATGGTATACTAACTAAGTAGCAGTGCAAGAACAACTGAGGAATACATAAAATGAGAAAAAATCTGAAAAAAGAAAATCTGATAAAATGTTTAGTAGTAGGCATATGTGTACTTTTGACGGGATGCGGCAGTATAGGTCTTGCCAGGGAAGCAGCGTTTGAGAGCGCCTATGAAAATTTACCTGAAGAGGAAGTGGAAATTTATACTTCAGAAGGATACGGTATACTTGAGGCTGTGGATGAGGAGAAAAACACGCTTACAGTTTACCGGCTTGACAAAAAGGAAGATATGGTTTTGGCTTATGACGGCGCTACCATGGTTCAGGATAAGTTTGGCGGTGTGCTTGTTATGACGCAGCTTTCACCCGGGGATATTATCGGAATACAATATAGCAGCGAACTTCAAAAGGCAGGAACCGTTACAATGCATTCTGATTCCTGGAGCTATCATGGTGCTTCCAGATATGATATAGATGAAGGAAGAGGAACTCTGCAAATAGGCAGCGATACGTATCGCATCAGCAAAGAAACCAAAGCCTTTTCAGGAACTGAGCAAATTTCCATGGACGAAATTCTAAATCAGGATGTTCTTTCTTTTAGAGGAATAGGACGTGACATTTTTAGTATTGTAGTTGAGAACGGCCATGGATATTTAAATCTTGAAAATGATGAAAAGCTGATAGGCGGTTGGATCGAAGTAGGACAGACAGCCATACAGCAGATTACAGAGGACATGCTGCTTACCGTACCGGAAGGAAATTATATGGTAAGACTGTCTGTAAAGGGAGTTGAGGAAACAAGGGAAGTAACCATTGCAAGAAATCAGGAAACGGTACTTGATGTCAGTGATGTTGAGGTTCCGGAGCCTGTCAACGGAAAGGTTTCCTTTGCGATTTCGCCTATAGAAGCAAGTGTATATGTAGACGGCGTGGGAATCAATACTTCCTATACCGTACTTTTACCGTTCGGACTTCACCAGATTACTGCCAGTGCACCTGGATTTGATACGGTTTCCCAGTATTTTGAGGTAGAAGGAGAAACCACCTATGTGAAACTGGCTTTAAGTGAATCAAAAGGAAGTACTGTTTCAGGCAATTCAGAGGAGTCAGATAGCAGCCACCATACTATTACCATACAGACTCCTGAAGATGTAGAAGTTTACCATGATAATCTTTATATGGGAATTTCCCCGGTTACTTTTGCAAAGAAGACAGGAAGCCATACCATTACCTTAAGGAAGCGGGGTTATATTACCAGAAGCTATCAAATAGAAGTAGCAGATGATGACAGGGATTTGACATATTCGTTCCCGGATTTAGTACCTGAAACAGAAAACGCCTCCAGTGTCAGCGGAAATTCTGCAAAGAGTTCCGATTCTTCAACGGTCAGCGGCAATGAAACAGTATCAGGAAACGGAACATCTTCTTCCGGCAGCAGTACATCCTCCGGAGGAACGTCCTCCGGCGGCAATAAGCCTAAACCTAAACCGACAGTCAGCGGCAACGGTACAACAGTCAGTGGCAATGAAATTGACGGATGAAACATTGAAAAAGCGCATAAAAAGGCAAAAATTCCTTGACAAGTATGAGTAAAAACGATATATATAAGTATAGATGTTTTAAAAGCATCGAAACAAAAATAAACACTCATATTAAGAGGAGGAGTTCGAAATGAACAAAACAGAATTAGTTGCAGCTATGGCTGATCAGGCTGGATTACCTAAGAAAGATGTAGAGAAGGCTTTAAAAGCTTTTACTGATGTAGTAGCAGAAGAATTAAAGAAAGATGGAAAGGTTCAATTAGTTGGTTTTGGTACTTTTGAAGTATCTAAGAGAGCAGCAAGAGAAGGAAGAAATCCTCAGACAGGAAAGGTAATGTCTATTGCAGCTTCTAAGGCTCCTAGATTTAAAGCAGGCAAGGCTTTAAAAGACTTAGTTAATGCATAAAAAGAAAATGGTCTTATAAGGCTGTTGCATAGGCGGATAAACCGTCGGTGTAACAGCTTTATTTTTAATATAAGGACGGCTCGCAAAGCGTGGCGTCCGTTGTTTTGTAATGGAAAATCAAAAAAGAAAGGCATTGCTGCTATGAGACTGGATAAATATTTAAAGGTGTCAAGGCTGATCAAAAGAAGGACTGTAGCTAATGAAGCTTGTGATATGGGCAGAGTTATGATCAATGACAGACAGGCCAAGGCATCTGCAGAAGTGAAAAAGGGCGATATTATTACGATCTCTTTTGGAAACAGAGATGTAAAAGTGGAAGTTCTTGACGTGCAGGAAACTGTAAAGAAGGACGAAGCCAAAGAACTGTTTCGATATTTATAGAATATATCTGATTAATCTTCCATATATTTTATAAAGAATATGTGGGAGAGTAAATATGGAAGACTTAAACAGCGTAAACAGGCGTGCGCATAAAATGACTCTGCAAAATAGGCGGACATGTAATTTGACGGGAGTAAGCGATGTGCTTTCTTTTGATGTAAATGAGATTATTTTGGAGACAGATCAGGGCATGCTGATGATTAAGGGAAGCGAGCTTCACGTAAACAGATTGACGCTTGATAAGGGAGAAGTGGATATTGAGGGCAAGATTGACAGTTTTACCTACTCTGAACAGGCAGGAATAGGTACGAAAGGTGAATCCCTTCTTACAAGGCTGTTTAAGTAGATGGTTATGAGTCAAGATATCATTAAGGAAGTAATATTTCTTTTCCATTCCTTTTTGCTGGGTGTGGTTATTACTTTTGTATATGATGGATTTCTGGTTTTGCGGAAAATGTTCCGGCATACGGCATTTCTGATTTCCCTGGAAGATATTATTTTCTGGGCAGCCTGTGCCATCAGTGTGTTTGGTGTGCTTTATGAAGAAAATAATGGTATGCTGAGGTGGTTTGCCGTAGCCGGCGCTGCAATCGGTATGCTTATTTATAAAAAGACGCTGAGTTCCTTTATTATAAACGGTACTGTAAAAATAAGTTCCTTTATTCTGGGGATCTTTTTGCGGATATTGAGAGTTCTTACAAAACCTTTCCGGATTTTAGGCAAAAAAGCAGTAAAGGATGGAAAAGATGCAAAGCGGAAGGCCGGGAGATTTGGCAGATATATGAAAAAGAAGTTGACGGAATATAGGAAAGCACTTAAAATAATATTATGTAAGCATTAACAGATTATATAAGGAGCTTATTATGGCAAGGAAAGCAGCCTACCGTAAAAGACGGCAGAATAAGTTCGGAATGTTTCTGGTTTTTGTGGCTGTTGTTATGCTGGTCATTGTGGTTTCTGTGAAAAGTATTGAAATGCGGACAAAGCTTGCAGATAACAGACAGCGCGAAGCCGAGTTGACAGAACAGATAGCAGCGGAAAAGAAACGTGCCGAAGAAATTGAGGAAATGGAAAAATATTCGGAAACATTAGGATATACAGAGGACGTGGCGAAGGAAAAACTGGGTCTTATCAATGAAGGTGAGATCATTTTCCGGGATGAAAGCCATTAATGCAGACATGGGAAAGCATGTCTGCTTTTTTATGCGCAGGAAATGTTGATGGTTTACATGTCTTAGCACTGTTTTTTCGACAGACACCGCACTCTCTTTCTGCTATTATAGATACCCGCAGTAGTTAAGAGAAAGGCATGGTATTAATATGAAAAGAGAGACTATAAATGGAAGAAATTCTTTTGACAGTATATTACCTGAGTATGGAAGGCGAAAGCTGCTGACTTATGCTGATTCTATCAGAGAATTGGCAGATACCTTTAAAGATACAAAAAGTGAAACGGAGGATAAGGAAATCGTTTCGGAGGAGGAGAGAAATGAATACATATGGCAGCGCAAGCTTCTTGAAAATAAAGGTTTGATGGCTGAACACTTGCAGGAAATGGCACAGATCATGACAAGCGTGGCGGAGGAAGCAAGACATTGTGAGCCATTAGGGGAAAGACGCTTTCGGCAGATAGCCCATGCTTTGCGGGAAGTAGGAGTTCAGATTAAAAATATTTATTTAATTGAAAATGAATCGGGAAAGATGGAAGTATCTGTCTCCATGAAAAATGTAAAGAAAAATACACTTTCTGCAGAAGAGATGGGAGATCTCCTATCGGTACTTTTGAACCTCAGGTTAGTAGGCGCAGATGATAATCCTTTTTTTGTAAATGATGACTGGAAAACATTTTATTATGTAGAAGAAGCAGGATACCATGTTCTTACAGGGGTTGCGATGGCGGTAAAAGAGACAGAGAAGATATCCGGAGATAATTATGCTTTTTTTGAGACCGGGGCAGGTAATCAGACAATCGTTTTGTCAGACGGTATGGGTTCGGGAGAAAAGGCATGTGCAGACAGCACGATGGTCGTGGAATTGATGCAGAAATTTTTAGAGGCAGGATTTCAGATAGAAACGGCCATTCAGATGATTAACAGTTCTTTGGTTTCCGGAGAAGAAAATGCAAATATGTCTACGTTGGACCTATGCAGTATTGACCTGTATAGTGGAGAATGCCGGTTTGTAAAAGTGGGAAGCTCCAATTCTTATATTAAGAGGCAGCATCTGGTGGACAGGATATCTTCCGGTAATCTGCCTATGGGAATTTTTCAAAAACCGGATATGGAGATCATTAATAGAAAATTGATGGATGGCGACTATATTATTATGCTGTCGGATGGAATTCCCGATGCACTTTCCCAGGGAATCGGAGAAGATATGCTTTCTGAAATAATCGGCAGCAGTAATTTGGAGAATCCGGGAGAAATGGCAAACTCTATTCTAAATTTCTGTATTCACCAGTGTAAGGGACGTATCAGAGATGATATGACGGTATTGGTAGTTGGAATCTGGAAAAAGGAGGAGGATTAACCCATTGTTTGCGGCGTGTTTTTGACTTTTACTGTTGATTCGTCTATAGTAGTAATATGATCGCAAAAATATTTGATTATATACAAAAGTATCGGATGATAGAAAAAAACGATACTATAGTTGCAGGGATTTCCGGGGGTGCAGACTCTGTCTGCCTCCTTTTTGTGCTGCTTGAAATCAGGGAAAAAATTCCTTTTCACCTTGCTGTCGTACATGTGAACCACGGAATCCGCAAAGAGGCCGGGGAGGATACGGCATATGTAAAGAAGCTATGCGGAGAAAGGGGAGTTTCTTTTTATCTGACAGAGACAGATGTTAAAGCATATGCCGGGAGACATATGTTATCAGAGGAAGAAGCAGGAAGAGAGATCAGGTACCGGGCTTTTGAAGAAGCATTGGAGAAGGAACTGTCTCTTCAGAATGGCATGGCAGAAGAGAATTCTCAAGGGAAAATTGCAGTTGCGCATAACAGTAATGACAGAGCAGAAACCATGCTCTTTCATTTATTTCGGGGAACGGGCCTTACGGGTCTTACAGGTATCAGACCCATAAACGGAAGAATCATCCGTCCCCTTCTTTGTTTGGAACGTAAGGAAATCGAGGCGTGGCTGCAGGAGAAAAATATAGGATACCAAACAGACAGTACCAATGAACAGGATATTTATACCAGAAATAAGATCAGACATCATATCCTGCCTTTTGCAGAAGAAAATATCTGCAAGGGGTCTGTTTTCCATATGAATCAGGCAGCCGATCACCTGATGGAGGCTGAGGAATTTGTGAAGAGGCAGACATGTTCTGCAAAGGACAGGTGTGTTTCTTTTCATAAGGATCACGAAGAATCGTCAGCTGCTATAGATATTTCCGGGTTTTTAAAGGAAGATTCCTATTTGCAGGGAAGAATACTGTTGTCCTGCTTAGAAGATGTGGCAGGGAAACGAAAGAATATTACTTCCAGACACATCAGCAATATCAGAAAACTGTTTTTAGGGGAAGGAAACGGTGAAATCCATCTTCCCTACGGAGTTACTGTTTACAAAAGATATGATGTGGGTATGATTGTTAAAGGCAGCAAATGGGGAAAGGATGTCATGAAAGAAGAGGGAGAGAACATTTTCTATGAGATTCCCATACCCGGCAAGCTGCAGATACCGGGGCTGGGAAAGGCAGAATTTACGGTATTCCCTTATAAAAAAACTGAAAATATTCCACGAAAAACATATACGAAATGGTTTGATTATGATAAAATAACAAAGTCTATTGTATTCAGGGTAAGAGAAAAAGGAGATTATCTTGTTATTAACGACAGAATGAATAGAAAATCTCTAAAGGAGTATTTCATTAATGAAAAAATTCCTAAAGAAAAGAGAGATTTCCTTTATATACTTGCCGATGGTTCCCATATTCTGTGGGTTCCCGGATACAGGATCAGCGAATATTATAAAGTATCAGAAGACACTTTGAATGTTTTACAGGTCAGAATAGAAAAAGAAGATAGTTACAAAGGAAAGGAGTCATGAAAAGTGGCTGAAAAGGTAAAGGTTTTATTATCAGAAGAGGAAGTAGATGCCAGAATTAAGGCAATCGGAGAACAGATCAGCAAAGATTATGCGGGCAAGCAGGTACATCTGATCTGTGTTTTAAAAGGTGGAAGCTTTTTTTTGTGTGAGCTTGCCAAGAGAATCACCGTTCCCGTATCACTTGATTTTATGTCAGTATCCAGTTATGGAGGAGATACAAAATCAAGCGGCGTAGTTAAAATTGTTAAAGATTTGGATGAATCTATTATGGGCAAAGATGTACTGGTTGTGGAAGATATCGTAGATTCCGGGAGAACCCTTAGCTATTTGATGGAAATGCTGAAGGAAAGAGGGCCCGCAAGTCTCAGGCTGTGTACGCTTTTAGACAAACCGGAAAGAAGAGTAGTAGATGTTCATGTGGATTACACCGGATTTCAGATTCCTGATGAATTTGTAGTGGGATATGGTCTTGATTATGCCCAGCGTTACAGAAATCTCCCCTATATCGGTATTGTAGACTTTGAATAAAGGAAGTATGCCAAGTTTTGGCGAAAGAGGTAAAGCATATTGAATATGAAAAACCGTAGTTTCAATTTATATTTTATTCTTATTTTCGGATTGCTGCTTGCTGTGATATGGACCAGCATGCTGGATGTGAGACAGAGTGAGTACACCAGGGGAGAACTGTTAGAAAGTCTGAAAGCCAATGCGGTAGTTGCAGCCATCATTCAGCCAAATAGGGAAACGCCTACCGGTGAAGTGGAAATCGTACTTTCCGATGGGCAGCATAAGACATTGTATGTAACAGATGTAACAGAAATAGAGGAAACTCTGGTTTCTTATGGATTGGATCCTCAGGTAGAAAAGGTAAAGGAAGAAAACTGGTTTCTGACCAGTGTTTTCCCGGTACTTCTGGCAGTGATAGTCATGGTATTTTTCTTTGTTATCATGAATAATCAGAATTCCGGCGGCAACAGCAAAATGATGAATTTTGGAAAAAGCCGTGCCAGACTCTCTATGGGAGAAGGAAAGACTACCCTTAAGGATGTAGCGGGTTTAAGAGAAGAAAAGGAAGATTTGGAAGAAATCGTAGAATTTTTAAAGGAGCCTGCCAAGTTTACTAAAGTAGGGGCCAGAATTCCCAAAGGGGTTCTTTTGGAAGGAGCACCCGGTACAGGCAAGACACTGCTGGCCAAGGCCATTGCGGGAGAAGCGGGAGTACCTTTTTTCAGTATTTCAGGTTCTGATTTCGTGGAAATGTTCGTGGGTGTAGGTGCTTCCCGTGTAAGGGATCTGTTTGAAGAAGCCAAAAGACATGCTCCCTGTATTGTATTTATTGATGAAATCGATGCAGTGGCAAGACGCCGTGGAACAGGTATGGGCGGAGGCCATGACGAAAGAGAGCAGACTTTGAATCAGCTTTTGGTGGAAATGGACGGATTTGGAGTAAATGAAGGGATTATTGTATTAGCGGCTACTAACCGTGTAGATATCCTGGATCCGGCTATTTTACGTCCCGGACGATTTGACAGGAAAATCAGTGTGAACAGGCCTGATGTAGGCGGAAGAGAAGAGATACTTAAGGTTCACTCCAAGAACAAACCTCTTGCAGAAGATGTTGACTTAAAACAGATCGCTCAGACAACTTCCGGATTTACAGGTGCAGATTTGGAGAATCTTTTAAATGAAGCGTCTATCAATGCAGCCAAGGCAGAAAGAGAATTCTTAAAGCAGGAAGATATTAAAAAGGCATTTATTAAGGTAGGAATAGGAAGAGAAAAGAAGAGTCGTATTATCTCTGACAAAGAAAAAAAGATTACGGCATATCACGAGGCCGGTCATGCAATTTTGTTCCATCTGCTGCCGGATGTGGGACCAGTATATACTGTTTCCATTATTCCTACGGGACTGGGCGCTGCAGGTTATACCATGCCCCTTCCTGAAAAGGATGAAATGTTTATTACCAAGGGCAAGATGCTACAGGATATTATGGTGTCGTTAGGCGGACGTATTGCAGAGGAAATTATATTTGACGATATTACAACGGGAGCTTCCAGCGATATTAAGAAAGCTACCGGTGCAGCCAGAGATATGGTTACCAGATATGGTATGTCAGACAATATCGGTGTGATCAACTATAACAGTGATGATGATGAAGTTTTTATTGGAAGGGATTTAGCCCATGCCAAGAATCATAGCGAGCTTATGGCAGGGGAAATTGACAGGGAAGTAAAGAATATTATTGATGATTGCTATCAAAAAGCAAAGGCCATTATTTTGGAGAATACGGAAGTGCTTCATAAATGTGCAGAGCTGCTGCTTGAAAAAGAAAAAATAGGCAGAGCAGAATTTGAAGGCTTATTTCAATCAAAGGCCGATTCTTTAGAAAGCTTTTTTGCGGAATAGGGGAATATGTAATATTTTTTAAAGAAATTAGTAAAAATGCACAAAAACAAAAGCCACATTTTGTAATATTTGTGAATTGTAAGTATTTACGCCAAATAAGTACTATGCTATTATACTACTTGTAACCCCCCAATACATTATATAGTTTTTTGCTATACCCCATAAG